>NZ_JADABY010000039.1 GCF_015672735.1 Citrobacter sp. Res13-Sevr-PEB04-36
CGGTTATGGCGTGACGGGGGTATTTGTCCTGCTAGGGGCGGTCTCTATTATTGTCGCCATTGCCATTGCTACTATCGGAATTGAAACTAAAGGCGTCTCTGTCGAAAGTCTCGGTATTGATGCCGCTACCAGTAAATAATATTGATGGGAAAGAAAATGCAAAATTCAAAAGCAATATTAAAAACGCCCGGCACGATGAAAATTATTACCGCCGATATGCCGGTACCGAAAGAGCATGAAGTGCTGATTAAAATTGAGTATGTCGGTATTTGTGGTTCAGATGTTCACGGTTTTGAATCGGGTCCTTTTATTCCGCCGAAAGATCCGAATCAGGAAATTGGCCTCGGGCACGAATGCGCCGGTACGGTGGTCGCGGTAGGGAATCGCGTATCCAAATTCAAACCTGGCGACCGAGTCAATATCGAGCCCGGCGTGCCGTGCGGCCACTGTCGTTATTGTCTGGAAGGTAAATACAACATCTGCCCGGACGTCGATTTTATGGCCACCCAACCAAACTATCGCGGTGCGCTAACGCACTATCTGTGCCATCCGGAGAGCTTCACCTACAAGCTGCCCGACAATATGGACATCATGGAAGGGGCGCTGGTAGAGCCTGCGGCAGTAGGGATGCACGCTGCGATGCTGGCGGATGTTAAACCGGGCAAGAAAATCGTCATTATGGGGGCGGGCTGTATTGGCTTAATGACCTTGCAAGCCTGTAAATGCCTGGGTGCAACCGATATTGCGGTCGTTGATGTGCTGGAAAAACGTCTGGCTATGGCCGAACAGCTTGGGGCGACGACCATCATCAACGGAGCAAAAGAAGACACGGTTGCCCGCTGTCTGCAGTTTTCTGGAGAGATGGGTGCCGACATTGTTTTTGAAACCGCAGGCTCGGCGATCACCGTTAAGCAGGCCCCGTATCTGGTGATGCGCGGCGGCAAAATCATGATTGTCGGTACGGTGCCCGGTGATTCAGCGATTAATTTCCTCAAAATAAACCGTGAAGTCTCGATTCAGACCGTTTTCCGCTATGCCAACCGCTATCCGGTCACCATTGAAGCCATTTCCTCCGGGCGCTTCGATGTGAAATCGATGGTGACGCATATCTACGAATACGAAGATGTACAGCGCGCGTTTGATGAATCAGTGAATAACAAACGCGACATTATTAAAGGCGTTATTAAAGTTAATCATTAATTAATTGAAAAGGGAGAAATATCCATGCTAGCAGATATTAAATATTGGGAAAACGATGCCCAGAATAAACATTACGCTATCGCCCACTTTAACGTGTGGAATGCGGAAATGTTAATGGGGGTGATTGATGCGGCGGAAGAGGCAAAATCGCCGGTTATTATCTCATTCGGCACCGGATTTGTCGGCAATACCTCGTTTGAAGATTTTTCGCATATGATGGTTTCCATGGCGAAAAAGGCGACGGTACCGGTGATCACCCACTGGGATCACGGGCGCAGTATGGAGATTATCCATAACGCCTGGACCCACGGCATGAATTCACTGATGCGTGATGCTTCGGCTTTTGATTTCGAGGAAAATATTCGTCTGACCAAAGAGGCGGTTGATTTCTTCCATCCGCTGGGTATTCCTGTGGAAGCCGAGTTAGGGCATGTGGGTAATGAAACGGTATATGAAGAAGCGCTGGCCGGCTATCACTACACCGATCCAAGCCAGGCGGCTGAGTTCGTTGAGCGTACCGGCTGCGACTCGCTGGCGGTGGCGATTGGTAACCAGCATGGCGTCTACACTTCCGAACCGAAACTGAACTTTGACGTGGTTAAACGCGTACGCCAGGCGGTATCCGTTCCGCTGGTGCTGCACGGTGCTTCCGGCATCAGCGATGCGGATATCAAGAAAGCCATTTCATTAGGCATTTCGAAAATCAATATCCACACTGAACTGTGTCAGGCCGCAATGGTTGCGGTACAAGAGAATCAGGACCAGCCGTTCCTGCACGTCGAGCGCGAAGTACGCAAAGCAGTCAAAGAACGCGCGCTGGAGAAAATCAAACTGTTTGGTTCAGACGGTAAAGCGGAATGACAATATGGATAAGATCGAGGTTATTTGCATAGGGGCGGCCATTGTTGATATTCCCTTGCAACCGGTAAGTAAAAATATCTTTGATGTAGACTCTTACCCGTTAGAACGCATTGCCATGACCACCGGGGGAGATGCAATTAATGAAGCGACGATTATTTCTCGCCTCGGTCATCGCACGGCGTTGATGAGCCGGGTCGGTGATGATGCTGCCGGGTATTTTATTCTTGACCACTGTCGACGGGAGAATATTGATATTCAGAGTCTGAAACAGGATGCGGATATTGATACTTCCATTAATGTGGGCTTAGTGACCGCCGATGGTGAACGCACTTTTGTCACCAACCGCAACGGTAGCTTGTGGAAGCTGAATATTAACGATGTTGATTTTGAACGTTTCTCGCAAGCAAAGCTGTTGTCGTTGGCAAGTATCTTTAATAGTCCATTACTGGACGGTAAGGCCTTAACGGAGATTTTTATTCAGGCAAAAAAGCATCAGCTGATCATTTGCGCCGACATGATTAAGCCGCGACTTAATGAAACGCTGGACGATATTCGCGAAGCGCTGAGCTATGTCGATTATCTGTTTCCCAATTTCGACGAAGCGAAACTGCTAACCGGGAAAGAGACGCTGGATGAAATCGCCGACAGTTTTCTGCACTGCGGTGTGAAAACGGTAGTGATTAAAACCGGTAAGAAAGGCTGCTTTATCAAGCGCGCTGATATGAAAATGGCGGTGCCAGCGGTTTCGGGAATTACCGCTATCGACACCATCGGTGCGGGCGATAATTTTGCTTCGGGGTTTATCTCCGCGCTGCTTGAAGGCAAACCAATGCGCGACTGCGCGCTGTTTGCCAACGCGACGGCTGCGATCTCGGTACTCAGCGTGGGCGCCACGACGGGTGTGAAGAACAGAAAGCTGGTTGAACAACTTCTCGACGAATACGAAGGGTAATAGCAGCAGATGAAAATGATACCTTTAGGCAGTACGGATATTACGCTCTCCCGCATGGGACTGGGCACCTGGGCTATCGGCGGCGGCCCGGCATGGAACGGCGATCTTGATTTGCAGGTTTGCATCGACACCATTATCGAAGCGCATCGGTGCGGCATTAATCTGATTGATACCGCGCCAGGCTATAACTTCGGTAATAGTGAGGTGATTGTCGGTCAGGCGCTGAAAAAGCTGCCGCGCAACGAGATTGTTGTCGAAACTAAATGCGGTATTGTCTGGGAGCGTGAAGGCAGCCTGTTTAATAAAGTGGGTGACCGTCAGCTGTATAAAAATCTCACACCCGAGTCGATTCGCGAAGAGGTGGAGGCTAGCCTGCAGAGACTCGGTATCGACAGTATCGATATTTATATGACCCACTGGCAGTCGGTAGAACCCTGTTTTACGCCGATTGCGGAAACGGTGGATACGCTCAACGCGCTCAAGAAAGAGGGGAAAATCCGTTCTATCGGTGCGGCGAATGTGGATGCGGAACATATCCGGGAGTACGTCAAGCACGGTGAACTGGATATCGTGCAGGCCAAGTACAGCATCCTCGATCGGGCGCTGGAAGCGGAGCTACTGCCGCTCTGTCAGCAGCACGGCATCGTGGTGCAGGTCTATTCCCCACTAGAGCAAGGGTTGCTCACCGGAACCATCACGCGTGATTATGTTCCCGGTGGTGCGCGGGCCAACAAAGTCTGGTTCCAGCGTGAAAATATGCTGCGTGTGATTGACATGCTCGAACGCTGGCAGCCGCTTTGCGCTAAATATCGCTGCACGATCCCCGCGCTGGCGCTGGCGTGGATTTTAAAGCAAAGCAACTTAATCACCCTGTTAAGCGGAGCGACGGCTCCTGAACAGGTACGTGAAAATGTCGAAGCCCTGACGATCGCGTTAACCGACGACGATTCATTATTGATGAGAGAAATGGCAGAAGCATTGAATAATAAATAGGTAAATAGAAAACACCTCTGTTTCTGTGTAAAAAACTATAAAATCTGTGATTCAGACATGTTGTTTTGAAAATAAACATGGCCTATGAGATACTGGTAACTTATCATGATGTTGAAGGAAACAGAGGTGTAATCGTGGCGGCAAAAGACAGAATTCAGGCTATCAAACAAAGGGTAGCCAACGACAAGAAAGTAACGGTATCCAATCTGAGCGCTATTTTTCAGGTTACAGAAGAAACGATTCGCCGCGATCTTGAAAAACTTGAAGATGAAGGTTTTCTGACCCGAACGTATGGCGGTGCGGTCTTAAACACGGCCGCGCTGTCTGATAATATTCATTTTTATAAACGAGCCAAATCTTTTTACGAAGAGAAGCAGACGGTTGCTCGTAATGCCTTGCCGTTTATTAAAAACAAAACCACCATGGCGGCTGACTCCAGCAGTACCGCAATGGAATTATTAAAGCTTCTGAAGGAACGTAACGACCTCACATTATTAACTAATTCGGCGGAAGCCTTTCATGAACTGGCACAGTCTGAGATCAATGTGGTTTCAACCGGAGGGGAGTTAAATAAAAATACGCTTTCACTTCAAGGCCGTATCACTAAAGAGATTATTAGCCGATATCACGTCGATATTATGGTGATGAGTTGTAAAGGGCTGGATATTACAAGTGGTGCGCTTGACTCAAACGAAGCTGAAGCGGAGATCAAAAAAACCATGATTCGCCAGGCCACTGAAGTAGCCCTGCTGGTCGATCACTCCAAGTTCGATCGTAAAGCATTTGTTCAGTTGGTGGATCTTAGTCATATTAATTACATAATAACAGATAAAGCACCGGGTGCGGAATGGGTTTCCTTTTGCAAGAAAAATAATATCCAACTTGTATACTAACAACGGGATTGTGATATCGATAGCGTTTTAGCTTGCATCCGGTTATTGCCCAATAAAATGATGATAAAAATGCGGCAGTATTTTCTGCCGCCTATTTCCTAAATGACTTGCTTTATATTTTGCAGCATTTGAGGCATCCAGATGGAACAATATGAACATATCGGTGCAAGACTAGACCGCTTACCTTTCTCACGATTTCATTTTCGTATTTTTGGTATTATTAGCTTTGGTTTATTACTGACAGGTTTTCTCAGTTATTCCGGTAACGTGGTGCTGGCAAAGTTGGTTAGTAATGGCTGGTCAAATAATTATCTTAATGCAGCGTTTACTTCTGCGCTGATGTTTGGTTATTTCATCGGTTCGCTGAGTGGTGGATTTATTGGTGATTATTTTGGTCGCCGCAAAGCATTTCGTATGAATCTATTGATGGTAGGCATTTCTGCAATTGCCGCATCTTTTGTTCCCAACATGTACTGGCTGATCTTCTTTCGCGGTCTCATGGGTATTGGCATGGGAGCGTTGATTATGGTGGGCTATGCCTCATTCACTGAGTTTATTCCACCGGTGGTGCGCGGAAAATGGTCTGCGCGTCTGTCTTTTGTTGGTAACTGGTCGCCGATGCTGTCGGCGGCGGTTGGCGTGGTTGTCATCGCATACTTAAGTTGGCGAGCGATGTTTTTAGTCGGGGGTGTGGGAATGCTGCTGGCCTGGTATATTTCTGGAAAATACTTTATTGAGTCTCCCCGGTGGTTGGCGGGTAAAGGTCAACAGGAGATGGCGGAGAAGCACTTAATCGATGTTGAGTTGCAAGTAGAGACAGAAAAGCAAATCACATTACCACTGTGCACAATAGCGATGAGAAAGAGCGAACGCTGTGTCGTAGATGGGTCATTCTGGCTGTTATTTAAAGGACAGATGCTGCGTCGGACGCTGGTGGCTATTACGGTATTGATCGCGATGAATATCTCGCTGTATACCATTACCGTATGGATCCCGACTATTTTTGTAAACTCGGGTATTGATGTAACGAAGTCCATTTTGATGACTGCGATTATCATGATTGGCGCACCGGTAGGCATTTTTATTGCAGCATTGATTATCGACCGCTTTCCGCGACGGCTATTTGGCTCGTTGCTGTTAATTATTATTGCGTTTTTGGGATATTTTTATTCGATTCAAACGCAGGAGTGGGCGATTTTAAGCTGTGGTCTGGTCATGATTTTCTTTTTATATATGTATGTCTGTTTTGCCTCTGCGGTATATGTCCCGGAACTGTGGCCAACGCATCTCAGATTACGTGGTTCAGGTTTTGTGAATGCCGTGGGGCGAATTGTCGCCGTCTTTACACCGTATGGCGTCGCCCTATTACTGACTCAATATGGCTCTGTTACCGTGTTTATCGTCCTGGGTGTCATGCTGGTGGTATGTGCGCTGATCCTGTTTTGTTTTGGCATTGAAACCCGCCAGGTTTCACTGGAAGATATTTCAACCTTTGGGTGATTACTTGCCTGATGGCGATACCATCAGGCGATGTTCTACCCTTGAGTTTCTTCCCAGTCTGCCAGCGTAAACAGCGTTGCGCCCGCCGCGGCCATTTCCATAAACGCCTGCGTGCTGTCCTGCGGCTGAATATTCACCCCTCGACAGCCGTCGGTAATGACGTTCACCGTATAGCCCAGTTCCAGCGCATCAAGGACGGTAAATTTCACGCAGTAGTCGGTTGCCAGCCCCATGATGATGAGGTCGGTAATACGCTGTTGCACAAGCCACGCATTCAGTTCCGTTGCCTGGCGGCGACCGTTATCAAAAAATGCGCTGTAGCTGTCAACCCGCGGGTTTTCACCCTTATAGAACGTCTTATCAATGCCGCGCTGATTCAGCAGAGGGTGCAGGGCTGCTCCCTGCGTGTTCTGTACACAGTGATCCGGCCAGAATGTCTGCGCCAGACCGTCCAGATGTCCCTGCGTGTAGGGGGCGGTCTGATGCTGGCTGGCAAAGCTGCCGTGATTGGCCGGATGCCAGTCCAGACTGGCAACAACCTTCTCACCGCGCAGTGCACACCAGGCAATCAGGCGATTGGCGACATCCACGGTGCTATCACCTTCTGGAACGGCAAGTGCGCCTCCGGCACAAAAATCGTTTTGTATATCAACCAGCAGTAATGCTCGTGCCATCGTCACTCCTCCTTTAATCATCCGGCGTCAGTTCACCACGCAGGTTTTGCGTCATCGCGTCACGGATGGCCTGCGTGTCCAGACCCTGACTCAGCAAATAATGCAGCTTGGTCAGCGTTGCTTCAACGGTCATATCCGCACCGCCAATTACGCCTGCATGCGCCAGTGCATTCCCCGTGGCGTAACCGCCCATGTTGACCTTGCCGGACATGCACTGCGTAAGGTTAACCACCACAATACCGCGCGAGCTGGCATCCTCAAGCTCCTTCAGGAACTCTTTATTCTGCGGGGCATTGCCCACGCCGTAAGAGCGCAGAATTAACGCTTTGACTGGCTGGCGCAGGAAGTTACGCACCACGTCGGCGGAAATTCCCGGATAAATCGTCACCACGCCAATCGGCTGCGGGGTGATAGGGTGCACAATCAACTCGCCTGCACCGTGCGGCGCGGGTGGGGTGCCCAGACGACGGATGTGGATCCCGGCCTCCAGTAAAGGTGCAAGGTTAGGTGAGGCGAACGCATCAAAACCGTCGGCATGTGCCTTGGTAGTGCGGTTACCGCGATACAGTCGATTATTGAAGAACAGGGTGACTTCATTGATCGGATAATTGGCCGCTACGTACAGCGCATTCAGCAAATTGATTTGTCCGTCTGAACGTAGCTCCGCCAGCGGAATTTGTGACCCTGTCACAATAACTGGCTTACCCAGATTCTCCAGCATAAACGACAGCGCTGAGGCGGTGAACGCCATGGTGTCGGTGCCGTGCAGGATCACAAAACCATCGTATTCGTCGTAGTGAGCTTTAATATCTTCCGCAATATGCTGCCAGTCTTCTGGCGTCATATCGGAGGAATCCATCAGCGGGACGTATTCGTGAATAGTGAAGTCTGGCATCTCGGGGCGGTGGAATTCAGGCATCAATGCCAGTTGGCGCTGAAGATGACCGGAAACCGGAATGTAACCTTGTTCTGAGCGCTGCATACCGATGGTACCGCCGGTATAGGCAACGTAAATCGATTTCTTGTGCATGACTTTTCTTCTGTCTCAAAGAAAAACCCCTCTTCATCCCGAAGAGGGGTCAAGAGTTAGCGGACGTTGGCGCAGGTCAGGCAGAATGCATAACGGTTCTGCGGGTCATTAAACGCGGCCAGCTTATCACTTTCGGTTTTTACCACGCTTGCCGCAGAGGCCAGCGGTGGCGGGAGCATGGCCTGAATGGCTTCTGGTAGCATAGCGCGAACGGAACCGGACATGCTGTCCATGACCATATCAACGAACGTGGGCTCGTCCTGATAATACTCAATGTGCCATTGTTTCAGTTTCGCCAGTTCTGCCGCTTTTGCTACAGCGTCGTCGAAATCGCCGAGACTGTCGACCAGACCGTTAGCTTTTGCATCCTGACCGGTCCAGACGTGGCCCTGAGCGATTTTATCAATCTGCTCCGGCGTTGTCTTACGTGCATCCGCGACCAGTGTGATAAAGCGCTTATAGCCGTTCTCGATGCTCAGTTGCATCATCTGCTGCACTTCCGGTGGTAACGCCTTGGTGACAGAAATATCGGCCAGCGGCGAGGTTGCTACGCCGTCGGTATGCACACCAATGGAATCGAGGCTGTTTTCAACGGTGTTGATCACGCCAAAGATGCCGATGGAACCGGTCAAGGTGCTGGGGTTCGCCACAATGTAGTTTGCCGGGGTTGAGATCCAGTAACCGCCGGATGCCGCCATACCGCCCATGGAAACCACCACCGGTTTACCCGCCGCTTTTGCCGCAGCCAGCTCGGCGCGGATCACTTCTGAAGCGCTTACGCTGCCGCCCGGGCTGTTAACGCGCAGGACAATGGCTTTTACCTTCGGATCGAGACGCGCTTCGCGGATTTGTGCAGCAGTGGTGTCGCCGCCGACGTTGCCCGGTGTTTCTTCACCGTCCATGATTGCGCCATTGGCGAAGACTACGCCAATGCTGTCACCGGTATCAGCCGGGGTTTTTAGCGTGTAATCGTAATAGCTGACGGCACTGTAGTTCTTCTCTGTTTTGCTCCAGCCAAACTGTTTAGTCAGCAGTTTTTCCACTTCAGCGCTGGAGGCGAGGGCATCGACAAGTTTATTGTCGAGGGCGTACTTCGCGGTATCGCCATCCACTTTCGTCAGACCGTCAAGCATCGCCTGTGCGCCCGGGAACACTTGCTGCGCCGGGATCTGACGGTTAGCGGCAACGGTATCGAGATAGTTCTGCCACAGCTCGCCAATCCAGCGACTGTCGGCTTCACGTGCGGCCGGGGACATATCGTCGCGAATAAACGGTTCGACGGCGGACTTATAGGTACCGACGCGGAAAACGTGGGTGGAGACTTTTAGTTTATCCAGCAGAGACTTGTAATACAGACCGTTGGTCGCAAAGCCGTGCAGGTCAACCGAACCCTGCGGGGAGAGCCAAATTTTGTTGGCAAAGCTTGCGAGGTAATACTGTCCCTGGCTGAAGTTATCGCCCACGGCAAATACCGGTTTTCCACTGTCGCGGAATTCGCGCAGTGCTTTGCCGATATACTGCATGGACGGCTGGTCGGCCCCGGCAAAGTTTTTTAAATCCATCACGATGCCGGTGATGTTGCGATCGTCTTTTGCCTGGCGAATGGTGTTAACGATATCGAACAGTGAGTTTTCTTGCAGGCGATCGGAACTGGCGCCAAACAGCTGACGTCCGATGACGCTTAAGCGGCTGGTGCTTGAGGGCTTATCGACAATAACGCCGGAGATATCGAGCAGCAGTGCGCCACGCTCCGCGTGTTCGCTGGAGGTGCTACTGCTGACCTGCATCCAGATCCCCACGCCCACCAGGACCAAAAAGATAAAGAACAGGTTCAGTACACATTCGCGGACGAAATTCAGTATTCGCCACGTCCATTTAAAAATTCCGGCAATAAAACGCCACAGGGTTCGCATGTATTCTCCCTACCGATGAACAACACGCCCCCCCGTTTTATCAGAGAAGGCGTTAAGATGTGGCTATCGTAATGACCCCGCAGGCACTTGTCAGCAGGAATCACTGCCGGTGCTGTAACAAAATCCGCTCACGTGTTAATTTTGTGAACAAATTTCATTATTGGAGTTAAGCAAATGGATGCACTCGAATTACTTCTTACCCGCCGTAGCGCCTCTCGTCTTGTTGAACCCGCTCCCGTGGGTGAGCAACTGCAAAATATCCTGCGGGCGGGGATGCGCGCCCCGGACCACAAATCGCTGCAGCCGTGGCGTTTCTTTGTGATTGAAGGGGCAGGGCGTGAGCGTTTTAGCGCGGTGCTCGAAAAAGGGGCTATTGCCGCAGAGGGCGACGAAAAGGCCGTCGAAAAAGCGCGTACTGCGCCGTTTCGTGCACCGCTGATTATTGCGGTGGTGGCGAAATGTGAAGAAAGTGACAAGGTCCCGCTGTGGGAACAGGAAATGTCGGCGGGCTGCGCGGTAATGGCCATGCAAATGGCGGCGATTGCGCAAGGCTTTGGCGGGATCTGGCGCAGCGGTGCATTAACCGAAAGTGCGGTAGTGCGCGAGGCATTTGACTGTCGCGCGCAGGATAAAATTGTCGGCTTCCTCTATCTGGGCACGCCACAGCTTAAAGCATCCACCACGATTAACCCTGCCGATCCGAGCGCATTCGTCCAGTATTTCTGATTTTAGGGGCTAAACTGTCTGGATTATGAGCAAAGACGCCCGAATTCAGACAGTCACTCTTACCACATCATGGAATGAGCGGTACCATAGCCCGATTGCAATGACAGGAGATGTCCATGAGCGAGCACGCTATTCGTTTAACGCAATACAGCCACGGAGCCGGTTGCGGTTGTAAAATTTCCCCCAAAGTGCTGGAAACCATCCTGCACAGTGAGCAGGCGAAGTTTGTTGATCCGAATTTACTCGTGGGGAATGAAACCCGCGATGACGCGGCCGTGTACGATCTGGGTAATGGCACCAGCGTTATCAGCACCACCGATTTCTTTATGCCGATTGTCGATAATCCGTTTGATTTTGGCCGTATTGCCGCGACCAACGCCATCAGCGATATCTTCGCGATGGGCGGCAAACCGATTATGGCTATCGCGATTCTGGGCTGGCCGCTCGATAAGCTGGCACCGGAAATCGCCCGCGAAGTGACCGAAGGCGGACGTTTCGCCTGTCGCCAGGCCGGCATTGCGCTGGCGGGTGGTCACTCTATTGACGCCCCGGAGCCCATTTTTGGTCTCGCTGTGACGGGCGTGGTCCCGACCGAGCGCGTGAAGAAAAACAGCACCGCAGAAGCGGGATGCAAGCTGTTCCTCACCAAGCCGCTAGGCATTGGCGTGTTGACCACCGCCGAGAAAAAATCATTGCTCAAGCCTGAGCATATTGGGCTGGCGACGGAAGTGATGTGCCGCATGAATATTGCGGGCGCAGCGTTTGCGGACATTGAAGGCGTGAAAGCCATGACCGACGTGACTGGTTTTGGCCTGCTGGGACACCTGAGCGAAATGTGTCAGGGCGCGGGCGTTCAGGCGCAAATCGTTTACCAGGATATTCCAAAACTGCCTGGCGTTGAAGAGTACATCGCGCAGGGCGCAGTACCGGGCGGCACGCAGCGTAACTTTGCCAGCTACGGGCATCTGATGGGTGAGATGCCGCAGGCGGTACGAGACCTGCTGTGCGATCCGCAAACCTCCGGCGGCCTGCTGCTGGCGGTAACGCCGGAATCTGAGGCTGAAGTGAAAGCGGTTGCCGCGCAGTTTGGCATTGATCTCACCGCGATTGGTGAACTGGTGGAAGCTCGTGGCGGTCGCGCCATGGTTGAGATCCGTTAATTCGATGCGGTTGTTTATTGCCGAAAAACCGAGTCTGGCGCGCGCGATTGCCGATGTACTCCCTAAGCCACATCGCAAAGGTGACGGCTTTATTGAATGCGGAAATGGACAAGTGGTGACATGGTGTATCGGTCACCTGCTTGAACAGGCGCAGCCAGACGCCTACGACAGTCGCTATGCACGCTGGAGTCTGGTCGACTTGCCGATTGTGCCGGAAAAGTGGCAACTGCAGCCGCGTCCCTCTGTCACCAAACAGCTCAACGTCATCAAGCGTTTTCTGCATGAGGCCAGTGAAGTCATTCACGCGGGAGACCCCGATCGCGAAGGACAGTTGCTGGTCGATGAAGTGCTGGATTACCTGCAACTGGCGCCGGAAAAGCGTCATCAGGTGCAACGGTGTCTGATTAACGACCTTAACCCACAAGCGGTGGAGCGGGCAATTTCTCGTCTGCGTGCTAACAGCGAGTTCATCCCATTGTGCGTTTCTGCGCTGGCGCGGGCGCGTGCCGACTGGCTGTACGGTATTAACATGACGCGCGCCTATACCATTCTTGGGCGCAACGCAGGTTATCAGGGCGTGCTGTCCGTGGGGCGCGTGCAGACGCCGGTGCTTGGTCTGGTGGTGCGCCGTGATGAAGAGATTGAAAACTTCGTCGCCAAAGATTTCTTTGAGGTCAAAGCGCATATCGTCACGCCTGCCGACGAGCGGTTTACCGCTATCTGGCAGCCGAGTGAAGCGTGTGAACCTTATCAGGATGAAGAAGGGCGCTTACTGAATCGTACGCTGGCGGAGCATGTGGTGAACCGCATCAACGGTCAGCCAGCGATAGTCACCAGCTATAACGATAAACGGGAATCAGAATCCGCACCGCTGCCATTTTCGCTGTCGGCGTTGCAGATTGAAGCCGCTAAACGCTTCGGACTGAGCGCGCAAAACGTGCTCGATATCTGCCAGAAGCTGTATGAAACCCACAAATTGATTACCTATCCGCGTTCTGATAGCCGCTATCTGCCGGAAGAACACTTTGCCGGTCGCCATGCGGTGATAAATGCGATTAGCGTGCACGCCCCGGATTTATTACCGCAGCCTGCGGTCAATCCCGATACGCGTAATCGTTGCTGGGACGATAAAAAGGTTGATGCGCACCACGCGATTATTCCCACTGCGCGCAGTTCATCCATCAATCTGAATGATAATGAAGCCAAGGTGTACAACCTGATTGCGCGCCAGTATTTGATGCAGTTCTGCCCGGATGCGGTGTTCCGCAAGTGCGTTATTGAACTGGATATTGCCAAAGGCAAATTTGTTGCTAAAGCCCGTTTCCTGGCGGAAGCCGGGTGGCGTACGCTGCTGGGTAACAAAGAACGCGACGAAGAAAACGACGGCACACCGCTGCCGGTGGTGGCTCGTGATGACGAGCTACTGTGTGAAAAGGGCGAAGTGGTGGAGCGCCAGACCCAGCCGCCGCGCCATTTTACCGACGCGACGCTGTTGTCGGCGATGACCGGGATCGCACGGTTTGTGCAGGATAAAGATCTGAAAAAGATCCTGCGCGCTACCGACGGACTGGGAACGGAGGCCACGCGTGCGGGGATTATCGAGTTGCTGTTTAAGCGCGGGTTCCTGGTGAAAAAGGGCCGCTATATACACTCAACGGATCCCGGAAAGGCGCTGTTCCATTCGTTGCCAGAAATGGCAACGCGTCCGGATATGACCGCGCACTGGGAATCGATCCTGACGCAAATCAGTGAAAAACAGTGTCGCTATCAGGACTTTATGCAGCCGCTGGTGGACACGCTGTATCAGCTGATAGACCAGGCTAAACGTACGCCGGTGCGCCGATTCCGCGGGATAACCGCGCCGGCTGGCGCGGAGAAGAAAAAGAGTGCGCCGCGAAAACGCCCGGCGAAAAAAAGCCCGCCTTCAGAGGAGGCAGGCCTGTAATAAGGCAATGTAGTTTGTAGGTCGGGTAAAGCACTGGTGCTGCATCCGGTAATACCTGATGGCGCGATGCTTATCGGCCTACGCAGCGACAGCGCTGAATTAAATCACACCCTGTCCCAGCATCGCGTCGGCAACTTTCACGAAGCCCGCGATGTTGGCGCCGCGCACATAGTTGGTCTGCTTACTCTCGCCACCGTACTCGACGCAGGCGTGGTGAATATCCAGCATGATGTGGTGCAGACGCGCATCGACTTTTTCTGCTTTCCAGCCCAGACGCGCGGCGTTTTGCGCCATTTCCAGGCCGGATGTCGCCACGCCACCGGCGTTGGCAGCTTTACCCGGCGCAAACAGTACGCCCGCTTCGAGGAACAGATCGGTGGCTTCGATGGTGGTCGGCATGTTTGCGCCTTCCGCAACGGCCTTGACACCGTTGGCAATCAGCATCTGCGCAGCGTCCACATCCAGTTCGTTCTGCGTGGCGCACGGCAGGGCGATATCCACCGGCACTGACCACGGTTGCTTACCTTCCAGATAGGTCAGACCGAACTCACGGGCGTAATCCGCCACGCGGCCATCGCGACTGTCTTTAATGGCACACAGACGCGCCAGTTTCTCTTTCGTGAAGCCGCTCTCGTCAACCACGGTACCGCTGGAGTCAGAGGCGGTCACCACACGGGCACCAAACTCCATGGCTTTCTCAATGGCGAATTGCGCCACGTTACCTGAGCCGGAAACAGCAACACGCATCCCTTCAAAGCCCAGACCATGGCGCTTAAGCATGGCTTCGGTGAAGTACACCAGACCGTAGCCGGTCGCTTCCGGGCGGATCAGACTACCGCCGAACGACAGACCTTTGCCGGTGAAGACGCAGGCGCTGTTGTTGGAGAGTTTTTTCATCATCCCGGCCATAAAGCCAACTTCTCGCCCGCCCACGCCGATATCACCCGCCGGGACGTCAGTGTCTGGCCCTAAATGACGGAACAACTCCGTCATCAGGGACTGGCAAAAACGCATCACTTCGCCTTCGCTTTTCCCTTTTGGATCGAAATCGCTCCCGCCTTTACCTCCGCCCATCGGCAGCGTGGTGAGGGCGTTTTTAAAGGTCTGCTCGAAGCCAAGGAATTTCAGGATCGACAGGTTTACCGACGGATGGAAACGCATACCGCCTTTGTAAGGACCAATCGCCGAGCTAAACTGCACGCGCCACGCACGGTTAACCTGTACCTGATTACGATCGTCCAGCCAGACTACGCGGAACTGGATCACGCGCTCAGGTTCAACCAGACGTTCCAGCAATGACATTTGACGATAACGTGGGTTTTGTTCGAGGAACGGCCACAGCGTTGTCATGACTTCACGAACGGCTTGCGCGAACTCGGTCTGATTCGGGTCGCGCTTTTGCACATGGTTGAGAAATGACTCCAGAGAACATGTCTGATCCATAGATATAAGAACCTCTTATGTATTGATATGGTTATATTTTTGATGTTTGTGTTAAGTGTTTTGCAGTTTTTGACTATAACATCAGCAGTGTGACGGGACGCAAGAAAAAATTAACCCCGCTAAGGAAATTAATATTGCGACATAGGTCATAACCAAAAACGATGAGGTAAGGGACTAAAGTTTCTGCCGGTTTATACCGTTATACTGAGCATAGAGGTCAGTTTAAAAGGAAAGAATATGCGCCGTTTTATTATGGCAGGTGCGCTGGTTTTACTCTCCAGCACGGCACTGGCAAATCAGCTTTATCGCCCGGATGTGCAGGTTAATGTGCCGCCGGAAGTATTCAGTTCCAGCGGCCAGCGGGCGCAGCCTTGTAATCAGTGCTGCGTTTATCAGGATCAAAATTATTCGGAAGGCGCGGTGATCAAGGCGGATGGCGTGTTGTTGCAATGCCAGCGTGATGATAAAACGATCAGCACCAACCCGCTGGTCTGGCGTCGCGTAAAAGAATAAACGCCTGTAATAGCGGGATGTCGGCAGGTGCCAGCGGATACGCCAGCGCCTCTTCAGGTAGGCACCACACCAGTTGCTGATGCTCATGCGCGTGCAGTTCGCCCTGATAATCTGGTACATGCCAGGCATGCAGATGGATAATCCTGCCTGACACTTCGCGTTGATGGCTGGCAACGTATTGCCCAACGGCTGCCTCAATACCGAGCTCCTCGCGCAGTTCACGCACTAACGCCTGCGGTTGACTCTCGCCGGGCTCAACCTTACCGCCAGCAAACTCCCACATCCCCGGCTGGTCTGCATGCGCCGGACGCTGAGCCAGTAAAATTTTGCCATCACGTTCAAGGATAGCGGCGACCACGTCGAGGGTTTTCATCATATTCATCAAGATCTAACAGCAGAAAGTGACATACTATCGCTATCTTTGTTTTATCTAAAGTATTCAGGAGTCACCGTTGAACGATCCTCAGGCGTGGGTAAAACCGTTGACGCGTATCCCTTCCAGTTTGAAACCGCTTGTCGCGACGCAGAAAAAACATTACGGCGACGTGCTGCATCCCACGCGCTGGTGGGGGCGTATGCCGTTTCTGTTTTGGCTGGTCGCGCTGTTTGTCGGATTTCTGGAGCGTAAACGGGCGCGATTAACCCCGGTGATGCGCGCGCTATTGATGACGCGCGTGTCGCAGGTGTGTCATTGCGCGTTTTGCGTGGATGCCAACAGCTTACGGCTGGCCGAACGCTGCGGAGCGCTGGATAAAGTGTTGCAGGTGGCGAACTGGCAAGAGTCAGCGCTGTTTAGTGAAGAAGAGCGCGTGGCGCTGGCCTATGCGGATGCGGTGACCGCCACGCCGCCGCGCCTTGATGATGCGCTGAAGACGCAAATGCGGCAGTATTTTACCGACGACACGATTACCGAAATGACCGCGCTGATTGCCTTTCAAAATCTCTCGGCGCGCTTTAACGCCGCGCTGGATATTCCTTCACAGGGACTCTGCGACAGTTTCAAAGGACGCCCACATGCTTGACCGCCATCTTCATCCGCGGTTAAAACCGCTGCTACATCAGTGCGCGCGCATGGTTGATAAACCCGGTATTTCGCCGGACGGTCTGACGCTCATCGGTTTCGCCATTGGCGTGCTGGCCTTGCCGTTTCTGGCATTAGGCTGGTATTCGGCGGCGCTGGTCGCCATTGTGCTTAATCGCCTGTTTGATGGGCTGGACGGCGCGCTGGCGCGGCGCAGGGGACTGACCGATGCCGGAGGATTCCTCGATATTTCACTCGATTTTCTGTTTTACGCGCTGGTGCCGTTTGGCTTTATTCTGGCTGCACCCGAGCAGAATGCGCTGGCGGGCAGCTGGTTATTGTTTGCGTTTATCGGCACCGGCAGCAGTTTCCTGGCTTTTGCTGCGCTGGCGGCGAAGCATCAGATTGATAACCCCGGTTATGCGCATAAATCGTTTTATTATCTGGGCGGGTTGACTGAAGGCACCGAGACGATATTGCTGTTCGTGCTGGGCTGCCTGTTCCCGGATTATTTTGCCGTGCTGGCGTGGGTATTTGGTGCGCTGTGCTGGCTGACAACATTAACGCGGATCTGGAGCGGCTATCTGACGCTGAAATCGGTCCAGCGTCAGGCGTAACGTATAGCATTGCCTGATGTGGCGAAAACGCCACATCAGGCAATAATGACGGTTTTACTTGCTGCTGTCCGGACCACGCTCGCCGCTGGCAACTGGGTTTTTCGGATTGCTGCTCCATTCGTACCAGCCACCGTCATACACCGAGACGTTTTTCCAGCCCATCGCACGGGCGTACATAAACGTCTCCGAGGCGCGCCAGCCGGTACCGCAGTAGAAGGAAACCTGCTGATCCGGCAGGATGTTCCACTGCTTCCACATCGCGGCGATATCGTCTGCGCTGCGCATGGTGCCGTCCGGGTTATGGAAATCTTCCATATGCGTGGAATCGCTGCCCGCATGGCCCCAACGAGCCCCCGCAATTTCACCTTTTGGTTTAATGTAGCTGTAACCACTGGTGGTGCCGACAAATTCCGGCCACGAACGAATGCTAACCAGCGACGCATCCTGACGATGCAGCAGGCCACGCGCCTGTTCCATATCCAGCATCAGCTGCGGCTGGGCAGGGATCGTTGCGCCAAAATCAGGCTCCGGTTTAACCGTCGGCGCCGTGCCGCGTTCGACCGGTAATCCTGCGTCGGACCACGTCTGCCAGCCGCCGTCGAGCAGGCGAACATCTTTCACGCCCGCGTACAGCATGATCTGTGCGACACGCGCCGCCGCATAGACATCACGGCCATACAAAATCACCGTCGTGTCATGACGAATACCATGTTTAGCCAGCATCGCTTTGAGTTGCGCGTCGGAGACTTTGTTCCACAGCGGTTCACTTTCGACTTCGTTGGTATCAATGTATCCGGCACCCGGAATATGGCTGAGCAGATAGAGCTTCGGTGCCCCCCAGGCCGCTTCAATCACTTTCCAGTCACCGGCCGGTTTAGCGGTAACGGTTTTGCCTTGTTGCAGGTCGTGCAGCCACTGTGGGTAGACCAGCTGTTCGAAGTGTGGGAGGCGCTGTAAGCGGGCGGGATCCTGCAGCGCATCGCTGAGCGTGGAAAGCTGGCTAAAGCCGACTTTCTGCAGGCGCGCTTTAACGGCCTGCATGTCGCTTTTGCTGCCATACAATGCCACCGGCGCTTCGGTTTTTATCTGATGCTGTTTAACCCAGGCAGTGAGTTGCTCGTCGTTCATGTTGTCGAGCCAGGCCGCTGACAGGTTCAGTGCGGCAGGTTCATGACCGGAAGGGCCATTGAGTGATTGCGGCCAGCCGTTATAAAACGCACTTTGACGGGTATCGATCGCCGCGCCTTGTTGCTGCTGTAACTGGTGGAGGGTGAGCGTCTGTGCTGTTTCAGCAGCCCAGGAAGAAGCGCAAGCGAGCCCTAAAGCCAGTGCCAGCGCGGTCATTTGAGAAACACGTTTCATCGAATAGCCCGACGTTGAAAAAAAGAAGACGACATTCTGTGCCGCCAGCCCGATAAAATCATTGCGTTAATGCAGCATATCGCCACATTCACGCCCAGTTTGCCATCTGCAAAACGCGGCCCGCGGGCGGAACGTCCTGCGCGTCATGGGTAACCTGTACCACGGGAATGCCCAGCTTGCGCACTTCGGCAAAGACCCACTGGCGAAACGCGTCGCGAAGCGAGGTGTCCAGTCGGCTGAATGGTTCATCCAGCAGCAGCGCCTGCGGTTGAGCCAGCAACGCGCGCAGCAGGGCGATACGCGATCGTTGCCCGCCGGAGAGTGACGCCGGATCGCGATGATAAAACCCCGCCAGCCCGGCACGCTCAAGGGCGAGCTCGACCTCATCGCGTCTGGCCGATTCTTTCAGGTTTGCGGGGAGTGCCAGCAGCAAATTTTGCCCCACGCTGAAATGGTCGAACAGCAGGGCATCCTGGAACAAAATGCCAATCTGGCGCAGCGCCGTGGGCAACGAGTCGATGCGCCGATCGTTAAGCCACAGCTCGCCACACGACTGAAACGTTGGAGAAAGTGCGCCAATCATCCACGAGAACAGCGATGATTTGCCGCTGCCGGAGGGACCCATAATGGTGACAATGTCACCTTTGTTAACTTCAAAATTGGCCTTGTTGAGCAGCACGCAAGGCCCCAGATGTAGCGAAACATTTTTCACGATTAGCATTAGCGGAGTCCTTGTCGACAGCGGCCAACCCATGCGGAGAGTAACGCGGACAGTGCGAAAACCAATAGCGGCAACAGCAGTTGCCAGAGCGCCTGTGAGGCAAGCCGCGCCGCGCTGCCGCCGCTACTCAATGCCACGGCCTCGGTGGTCAGCGTGGGAAAGCGTCCGGCCCCTAACCACAGGGTTGGCATATACTGGGCGATACTGACGGAAAAGCCCACCGCTAAAGCAATCAGCGCCGGGCGCAGCAGCAGCGGGCATTTCACCTGCCAGAAGATGCGCTCCCGCGACCAACCCAGTGTCTGCGCAATTAAAATTAACCGCGGATCAATTCGCTGCCACGCCGGTTTGAGGATAAACAGCATCCACGGTGTGACCCACAGCAGATGCCCCCAGACAACGGTCAACAACTGACCATCCAGCTGTGCGTGAAGCGCCAGCGTATATTGTCCGGTGACTAGCGGCAGTGCAGGCAGAATAATCGGCAACCAGACCCAACGATGTCCTCGTTGTGGCCCCCATTCCAGCCATAGCAGCAGCGTGATTAATGCCAGTGCGCTGGCAATCAATCCCACTTGCAGGCTGGTGAATAGCGTCTGGCTATCGACGAATGAATACTGTGCAACCAGGGCCAGAACCAGCAGGCAGAGTACGCCGCTGACGGGCACAAATTGCGCCAGCGATCGCCCCAGTGGATAGGATGAAAAATGCTGACGCTTCCCGCTAATCCCCGGCAGGGTACGCCGCCAGCTGCGCCAGAGCAGATAACCAACCAGCGCATACACGCACAGCAGCAGTACCAGCAGCAGGCTGGCGAGCGAGCCTTTTATCTGCTGGTCGGCATCGCCCTGAGTGAGCCATTGCCAGCTCAACACCGCAAGCGTTGGCGGATTGCCCGGACCCAGCACGATCGCCACATCCACCGCTGACAATGACCATGCAGTGGCCGCCAGCATCACTTTCCCCAGTGCCGGCGCGATGGCGGGTAATACCAGCCAGTTGAGGCATTGCAGGCGGCTATATCCCAGCGAGTCCAGCACGGTCACCTGCCGGGCAAGCTGCTTTTCGCTGAGCAGGGCCGAGAGCACCCATAACAAAAAAGCGCTCTCTTTGACGGCTAGCGTTATGCCCAGACCGATCCCGTAGCGGTCAGCCTGCGGGGTAAGAAAAGGCAGCGCGCGGTACAGCAGACCGCCTTCGGCAAACAGCAACAGGACGCTGGTGGCAAACGCGACGTGCGGAATCGCCAACAGCCAGGGCAGTCGGGTGTACAGCCGTGCCCAGCCCGCGCCGGGCCACACGGCGAGGATCGCCAGCAAGGCAATGACCAATGCGCCGAGGGTTGCCAGCGTCACGGAAACCAGCGTCGCCATCAGCGCCTGCGGCAGCTGGGGATCGGCAAACAGCGCCAGCCAATGAGTGATGGAGAGCGCAGGCGTGAACAGCGTGACGGTGGCAGGCGCCAGCGGCAAATAAATCACCGCCATGACGCCCCATATCAGCAGGATTAATGCGTACCGTAACGGCGTAGCCATTCTTGTTCCAGTACGTTTACCCAGGCCGCATGGGGTTCAGGAAGCACGGTGGGTAACCCTTTGGGGATCCGTGCCTGTAGAGCTTCACGTTGTGCAGCGGGTAATTTTTGCGGATCGAGAACCGAAGGGTCGCCCCAGTAGGCGGGATCGGCTTTACGCAGTTGCGCCTCCGGAGAGAGCAGGAAATTGGCGACGACTTTCGCCCCTGCACTGGCGCTGGCGTTCACCGGGATCGTGACAAAATGCACGTTGCCAATCATGCCTTGCGTAAAACCAAAGCTGTAGCTGTTTTTGGGTAGTTCACCGCTGGCAACTTTTTGTTGCGCGTGTGCGGGGTTAAAGGTCAGTGAGAAGCGCAGTACGCCATTGTTCAGCAGCGTATCCATTCGTGCGGGCGTAGGCGGGAAGTCTTTACCTTCACGCCATAAAAACGGATGCAGCCTGTCAAGATACTGCCACAGCGGAGCCGTAACCTTAGCGAACGTCGCGGTATCGGGCGCCATTTTCAACGCTTGTGGCTGGGTAGTGAGCGCCATCAGCAACTGCTCAAGAAATGCAGTCCCGGTAAAATCCGGGGGGCGCGGGTAGGTCACCGTACCAGGATGCGCTTTGGCAAATGCCAGCAGTGCCTGCGGGGTTTGTGGCGGCTGTTCGGTCACATCGCGGTTAGCGATAAAAGTAAGCTGCGCGCCGCCCCACGGTGACTCGGCTCCCTCTGTGGGGATGGAGAAGTCTTCGCTGACAGGCTGCAGGGTATCAACGTAGCGCCAGTTGGGCAGTGTCTGTGCCCACTGCGTTTGCAGCAGGTTGGCTTCTTTCAGCGTACGGAAATTTTCACCGTTCACCCACAGTAAATCGACGGAGCCGCCGGTTTTGCGCCCGGAAGCCGTCTCGGTTTGAATACGCTTAACCGCGTCGGCGGCATCGGCCAGACGCACGATTTTCAGGTTAATGGCGTAATGTGTTTTCATCTCGCCGCTCACCCAGTCGAGATATTGGTTCACTGCGTTATCGCCTCCCCAGGCGTTGAACCACACCGTCTGGCCGCGGGCGTCGTTTTTGATCTGCTGCCAGCTGTGGTCCTGCGCGAAGGTCGCCAGCGGAGAAAACAGCAAACTCAGGCACAATAAGCAATAACGCATACACTCTCCAGTTGTTAAGGGGGGCCTCAGACGTGTTTTCTGTGCCGTTCAAGATAAATGCTTCTCGCCACGGAGATAACCACAGTCAGCGCAAATAACACAAACAGCCCGGTCACGAACCAGAATGTTCCTCCGGTTAACAGGCTGCCGGCCCAGGAATAGACGAGTGTCGCGGGTAGCTGACCAACGCCGGTGGCGAGGAAAAAATGACGAAAGCGGATCGATGTCAGACCGGCGGCGTAACTGACCGGGTCAAAGGGAACGAAAGGTAACAGGCGACAGACCAGAATAGTGTGTTTGCCGTAGCGTGCAAAAAAGGCGTCCATGCTATTCAACACCGTTTTTCCGGTCAGTTTTTCCACCGTGCTACGACCAAAAACACGGGCGATGAAAAAGCATAGCGCCGCGCCAGCCATTGCGCTGGTCCAGGAGAGTACGCCTCCCCAGAATGCGCCGAACAATGACGCATTGGCAAAGGTGATCACAAACGCCGGGAGCGGGGCGATAATGGCCTGTAAGATCATTAGGCAAAACGATACCACCGCAGCCTGAGCACCGTATGACCGAATGAGATTTTCAATGGCGTGCTGGTCAACCGTGGCGAATGCCGCCAGGCTGTGACTGACAAAATCACTAACGCCGGGCACCCATACCCAGGCGATCAGCGCCAGCAGTAGCAGGAGAATCAGTCCGGCCCGGCAATAGCGTATGACGTGCGTTTTGTTCAGCTTCATGTTTTATCGGCTAACTCACGTTGGACAGAGGGATCAAGATGCTTCACGCGGGCCCAGGCTTTGGCTGCCTGTACCAGGGTAAATAAAATAATGCCAGCAATACTGAGTTTAACCATAAACGCCAGGGTGATGCCGTCGCTGACGAGTTCATGCGACATGAGCGTATAGATGAACAGGCCGGGGAAGGTGGTGAGCGCAGAAATGACGGTGAATGACCAGAATGGGATGGTGGTCAGCCCGTAGGCATAATTTTGGATGTTGTACGGGAATAACGGTACCAGTCGGGTGAGGATCAGAAAATCGCTACCGCTTTGGGTAATGCCTTTTTCTATCGCCTGAAAGGTGGCCGTATGCCCGACGTATTTCAGCAGCAGATCGCGACCCAGCCAGCGGGCAAGTAAGAACGACAGCGCCGAGGCCAGGGTGGCCGCAAACAGCGATACAAGCGTCCCCACCAGCGGGCCAAACAAGATACCGCCGACGATCACCAGCATGCTACCGGGTATCAGACACAGCGCAGCGACGATAAATAGCAGAATATACAGCGCGTAGCCGTATATACCGCTCTGGCGGATGAGATCTTGCAAATGCTGAAAATGGGTTATCAGGTCGCTCAGGCCAGAATAATGGAGAACGCCCACCAGGATACAGAGGAGTAGCGCAACGATCAGCAGTCTGTATTCTGCTTTATGCGAACTTCTTTTTCATGAGGGGTCTCCTGTAACACGGGGCAAGAATGTGTTTCGCCAGCGAAAGTGCGCGCGAAGATATAATAAATCCCCGTTGGCAACAATGTATTACCGTGGTTTTTTTGATTTTGCTCAGGCTACACTGACTCTCCAGGCAAGGCCCGGAGAGTGACAACGCTCAGGCGATCAGACGCGGAATTTAGCCCATACCGGCGCGTGGTCGGACGGTTTTTCCATACTGCGGATCTCATAGTCGATGCCGGTTTCTTCGCAGCGCTCCGCCAGCGGGTTGCTCGCCAGCAGCAGATCGATACGCAGACCACGGTTATCGTCAAAGCCTTTTGAACGGTAATCAAACCACGAGTACTGGTCGGCGGTGTCCGGGTGCGCGTGACGGAACGTGTCCACCAGACCCCAGCCCATCAGTCGTTCCATCCACTCACGCTCTTCCGGCAGGAAGGAGCATTTGCCGGTACGCAGCCAGCGCTTGCGGTTCTCTTCGCCAATGCCGATGTCCAGATCGGTCGGGCTGATATTCATATCTCCCATGATCAGCACCGGATTGTCGCGCTTCAGTTCAGTCTCCAGATAGTTTTGCAGGTTCTGATAAAACGCAGCTTTGGCCGGGAACTTCAGCGGGTGGTCACGGCTTTCGCCTTGCGGAAAATAGCCGTTAATCACGGTGATATTCCCCAGTGGAGACGGGATTTCGGCCATGATAATACGGCGCTGGGCTTCTTCGTCATCGTTCGGGAAGCCACGACGCACTGAAATGGGCGTTTCTTTCGTCAGCAGCGCGACGCCGTAATGACCTTTTTGACCGTGATAGAAAACGTTGTAACCCAGCTTTGCGACCTCTTCGAGAGGGAACATGTCGTCGTGGACTTTTGTCTCCTGCAAGCCAATCACATCCGGTTGGTGTTTTTCGACAATGGCTGCCAGTTGATGAGGACGGGCACGCAGGCCGTTGATATTAAAAGAGACAAATTTCATAGTCGCTGCCACTTTGCAAGATGAATAGTGCAAGGATGGTAGCAGAATTTCCGCAGGCTGACTGCTTCTTGTCACCTGATTCCAACAATGATTGCTAATGGTGTTAACGATGGGGCAAAAACTGCACTGTTTTGGCGCGATGCGCGTCAGAATGGGGCAATAATTTCCGAAAAATTTCGTATACGATCACAATTCCAGAATTATATTTGGCGACTGAATAGAATTGCGTTTTTTCCTCTAATTATTCACCCTTCAGGCGAACGTATTCACTTTATATGCACGTATAGTGAATACAACCACTTCATAACTCATTGATATTTCGTTACCTCATCACGTTTATGCATATTTTTCGCTGGCTGGCACGAACTCTGCACTCTACATTTACACCGCAAACACTATATTTATTAACATATAAATAACTTTTTATTTACCGTAGAGGTCGCTATGTCTCTGTCAGTTACGCGTGAAAATTTTGATGAATGGATGATGCCTGTATACGCACCGGCTCCTTTTGTGCCGGTTCGCGGTGAAGGCTCGCGTCTGTGGGATCAGCAGGGCAAAGAGTATATCGATTTCGCGGGAGGCATTGCGGTTAACGCGCTGGGTCACGCACACCCGGCTTTGCGCGAAGCATTAAACGACCAGGCCGGTAAATTCTGGCATACCGGCAACGGCTACACTAATGAGCCGGTACTGCGGCTGGCGAAAAAACTGATTGATGCCACCTTTGCCGAGCGTGTCTTCTTCTGTAACTCCGGCGCAGAAGCCAACGAAGCGGCATTAAAACTGGCGCGAAAATATGCCCACGACCGTTTCGGCACGCAGAAAAGCGGCATCGTCGCGTTTAAAAATGCCTTCCACGGCCGCACGCTGTTTACCGTCAGCGCCGGGGGGCAGCCGGCCTATTCGCAGGATTTCGCGCCATTGCCGCCGGATATCCGCCATGCGGTGTATAACGATCTCGACTCTGCCAGCCAGCTGATTGATGACACCACCTGTGCGGTTATTGTTGAGCCGATTCAGGGTGAAGGCGGCGTGGTGCCTGCGACAAAGGCCTTTTTGCAGGGGCTGCGCGAACTCTGCGATCGCCACAATGCGTTGCTGATTTTTGATGAAGTGCAGACTGGCGTGGGACGTACCGGCGAACTGTATGCCTATATGCACTACGGCGTAACGCCGGATCTGCTGACCACGGCCAAAGCGCTGGGCGGTGGGTTCCCTATCGGGGCGCTGCTGGCGACCGAACCATGCGCAAGCGTTATGACGGTGGGCACGCACGGTACCACTTACGGCGGAAACCCGCTGGCTTCTGCGGTGGCCGGGAAACTGCTGGAGATCGTTAACACGCCGGAAATCCTCACTGGCGTAAAACAGCGTCACGACTGGTTTGTGGAGCGTATTAACGCCATTAACGAACGTTTGGGATTGTTTAGTGAAGTTCGTGGACTGGGTCTGCTGATTGGCTGTGTGCTGAATGCGGAGTTTGCCGGTAAAGCGAAGCTTATCTCGCAAGAGGCGGCCAATGTCGGTGTGATGGTGCTGATTGCTGGCGGTAACGTGGTGCGTTTTGCGCCTGCGCTGAACGTCAGCGAAGAAGAGGTTGCCAGCGGACTGGATCGCTTTGCGCTGGCCTGCGAACGTATTAAAGCAGGAGGTTCATCATGATGGTGATCCGTCCCATTGAACGCGCCGATATTACGGCGTTGATGCAGTTGGCCAGTAAGACCGGCGGTGGGTTGACCTCGCTTCCGGCTAACGAAGCCACGCTGATGGCGCGTATTGAGCGTTCACTGCAAACCTGGCAGGGCGACCTGCCAAAAAGTGAGCAAGGCTACGTTTTTGTACTCGAGGACAGTGCCACTGGTACCGTGGCCGGGATCTGCGCGATTGAAGTGGCGGTCGGGCTAAACGACCCCTGGTACAACTATCGCGTCGGGACGCTGGTCCATGCCTCGAAGGAATTGAACGTCTATAACGCGCTGCCGACGCTGTTTCTCAGTAACGATCACACCGGCAGCAGCGAACTTTGCACCCTGTTTCTTGATCCGGACTGGCGTAAAGAGGGCAACGGCTATTTGCTGTCGAAATCGCGCTTTATGTTTATGGCGGCATTCCGCGACCGGTTTAATGAAAAAGTGGTGGCCGAGATGCGCGGTGTGATTGATGAACACGGCTACTCCCCGTTCTGGCAGAGCCTCGGAAAACGCTTCTTTTCGATGGAGTTTAGCCGGGCCGATTTTCTTTGCGGCACCGGGCAAAAAGCCTTTATTGCCGAATTGATGCCCAAGCATCCTATCTATACCCACTTCCTGTCGGATGAAGCGCAAAGCGTGATTGGCGAAGTGCATCCGCAAACGGCCCCGGCGCGTGCGGTACTGGAGAAAGAAGGCTTCCGCTATCGCAACTATGTCGACATTTTCGACGGCGGACCGACGCTGGAATGCGATATCGACCGGGTGCGGGCGATTCGGAAAAGCCGACTGGTGGAGGTGGCTGAAGGCCAGCCAGCGCCGGGCGAGTATCCGGCCTGCCTGGTGGCGAATGAAAACTACCACAACTTCCGCGTCATGCTGGTGCGCGCCGATCCGCATACCCAGCGGCTGGTGCTGACGGCGGCGCAGCTGGATGCCCTGAAGTGCCATGCGGGTGACCATGTCCGTTTCGTTCGTCTTTGTGCAGAGGAGAAAACAGCATGACTTTATGGATAAACGGCGACTGGGTAACGGGCCAGGGCGAGCGTCGGGTTAAAACTAATCCGGTGGGCGGTGATGTACTGTGGCAAGGCCATGATGCAGATGCTACACAGGTGGCGCAGGCATGCCGCGCCGCACGTGCGGCGTTTGCGGGCTGGGCCAGGCAACCCTTTTCCGTGCGTCAGGCGGTGGTGGAAAAATTCGCCACATTGCTGGAGAGCAACAAAGCCGAGCTGACGACCATTATCGCCAGAGAAACCGGAAAACCACGCTGGGAAGCGGCCACCGAACTGACGGCGATGATCAATAAAATCGCCATTTCCGTGAAGGCGTACCACACGCGTACCGGGGAGCAACACAACGAATTACCGGATGGCGCGGCGACGTTACGCCATCGTCCGCACGGCGTGCTGGCGGTGTTTGGTCCGTATAACTTCCCCGGTCATCTCCCCAACGGTCATATCGTTCCGGCGCTGCTGGCGGGCAATACGCTGATTTTTAAACCCAGTGAATTGACGCCGTGGACCGGTGAAGCAGTGACCAAACTGTGGGAGCAGGCGGGGCTCCCTGCGGGCGTGCTAAACCTTGTGCAGGGTGGACGAGAAACCGGGCAGGCGCTGAGCGCGCTGGAAGACCTTGACGGTTTGCTGTTTACCGGTAGCGCCAATACCGGTTATCAACTGCATCGACAACTCTCCGGGCAGCCGGAAAAAATCCTCGCGCTGGAGATGGGGGGCAACAACCCGTTAATTATTGAGAACCCGGAAGATATTGATGCCGCCGTGCATCTGACTATTCAGTCGGCGTTTGTCACCGCCGGGCAGCGTTGCACCTGCGCCCGCCGTCTGCTGGTAAAAAAAGGGGCGCAGGGCGATGCGTTTCTGGCGCGCCTGGTTGAGGTCAGCCAGCGTTTACTGCCCGGCAAGTGGGATGACGAGCCGCAACCGTTTATCGGCGGACTGATATCTGAGCAGGCGGCGCAACACGTGTGTGATGCCTGGCAGCGTCTTGAGGCGTTAGGTGGGCGTACCTTGCTGGCGCCGCGACGGATAAAAGCAGGCACGTCACTGCTGGCGCCGGGTATTATTGAACTCACCGGTGTGTCCAATGTGCCGGATGAAGAGGTGTTTGGTCCACTGCTCGGCGTGTGGCGCTATGACAGTTTCGACGAGGCAATAAGCCTTGCGAACCGCACCCGATTTGGTCTGTCATGCGGATTGGTCTCACCGGATCGCAATCAGTTTGACCAGCTGTTGCTGGAAGCGCGGGCGGGCATCGTCAACTGGAATAAACCGTTGACCGGGGCGGCGAGTACGGCACCGTTTGGCGGAGTGGGGGCTTCAGGAAACCATCGTGCCAGCGCGTGGTATGCCGCAGATTATTGCGCCTGGCCAATGGCGAGTCTGGAATCACCGGCATTAACGTTGCCTGCGACGCTGAGCCCGGGTCTGGATTTTTCTCGTGGAGAAAAACGATGAAAGCGCGTGAGGTCAATTTCGATGGGCTGGTGGGGTTAACCCACCATTATGCGGGATTATCGTTTGGCAATGAGGCGTCGACCCGACACCGTTTTCAGGTGTCGAATCCCCGCCTGGCGGCGAAGCAGGGCTTATTAAAGATGAAAGCGCTGGCGGATGCCGGGTTTCCTCAGGCGGTGATCCCGCCGCATGAACGTCCGTATATTCCGGTTCTGCGTCAGCTCGGCTTCAGCGGTAGCGACGAGCAGATCCTGGAAAAGGTGGCGCGTCAGGCACCACACTGGCTTTCCAGCGCCAGTTCGGCCTCGCCGATGTGGGTGGCGAATGCGGCCACGGTCTGTCCTTCTGCCGATTCACTGGATGGGAAAGTACATCTGACGGTGGCGAACCTGAACAACAAATTTCACCGTTCACTGGAAGCGCCGACTACCGCAGCGTTATTACGGGCGATATTCCGTGATGAGCATGCTTTTGCGGTCCACAGCGCGCTACCACAGGTGGCGCTGCTGGGTGATGAAGGGGCGGCCAACCACAATCGGCTTGGCGGAGATTACGGTGCACCTGGCGTGCAGTTGTTTGTTTACGGTCGCGAGGAGGGGAATGCCTCACAGCCGAGGCGCTACCCGGCCAGACAATCGCGAGAGGCCAGCGAAGCGGTGGCGCGGCTGAACCAGGTTAATCCGCATCAGCTTATCTTTGCCCAGCAAAACCCGGAGGTTATCGATAGTGGCGTGTTCCATAACGACGTGATCGCGGTGTCGAATCGCCAGGTGCTGTTTTGCCATGAACAGGCGTTTGTCCGACAGCAGGCGCTGTTGAGCCAGCTACGCGCTCAGGTTGATGGGTTTACGGCGCTGGAAGTGCCTGCTGCGGAAGTGTCGGTGGCGGATGCGGTGGCAACGTATCTGTTTAACAGCCAGTTGTTGAGCCGTGATGATGGCTCAATGTTGCTGGTTTTACCACAGGAGTGTCGGGAGCATGCGGGGGTGTGGCGCTATCTGAACGGTCTACTGGACGCGGATAATCCGCTTGACGATCTGCGTGTCTTCGATCTGCGCGAGAGCATGTCTAACGGCGGCGGCCCGGCATGCCTGCGACTGAGAGTAGTGCTAACGCCACAGGAACTGCAGGCGGTGAATCCGGCGGTAATGATGAACGATTCGTTGTTCAATACGCTCAATAACTGGGTCGATCGTTACTATCGGGATCGGCTTACCGCCGCAGATCTTGCTGACCCTCAATTGTTACGTGAAGGGCGTGAAGCGTTGGATTCACTGACGCAACTGCTCAATCTCGGCTCGGTGTATTCTTTCCAGCAGGAGCGGGTACGCTATGGATAATTTTCTGGCCATCACCCTCGCGGGAACCTTGCCGGATATCACCCACGGTGAGGCTCATAGTTTTAGCTGGCGGTGGACAGGGCACGGGATGCTGGAGCTGACGCCGGTCGCCGAGGTTGATCGTTCGCTGGTGATCTCTGCAGGTATTCATGGCAATGAAACGGCACCGGTTGAGATGTTGGATGCGCTGCTGTCCGCACTTTTTCGTGGCGAGTTGACGCTGACATGGCGGTTGCTGGTGATTCTGGGCAATCCGCAGGCGCTGGCGGAGGGGAAGCGCTATTGCCATAGCGACATGAACCGTATGTTTGGCGGACGCTGGCAGATATTTGTCGAGAGCGGTGAAACGCGGCGCGCCCGCGAACTTGAGCTGTGCCTGGAAGCGTTTTATTCGCGCGCCAGGGAGTCCGTGCGCTGGCATCTGGATCTGCACACCGCCATTCGCGGCTCGCATCATCTGCGCTTTGGCGTACTGCCGCAGCGCAACGTGCCTTGGGACGAAAGGTTTCTGTCATGGCTGGGGGATGCGGGACTGGAGGCGCTGGTTTTTCACCAGACACCAGGCGGGACGTTTACCCATTTCAGCGGTGAGCATTTCGGTGCGCTGGCCTGTACGCTGGAGTTGGGTAAGGCCCTGGCGTTCGGGCAAAACGATTTGACGCAGTTTGCTTACACGGCGGAGGCGTTGGCGGCTTTGTTGCAAGGTGAGCGTGCATCATCAACGCAAACCACGCCGCTACGCTATCGCGTGGTGTCGCAAATCACGCGACACAGTGACGATTTCGTTCTTCATATGGACAACCAGACGCTGAATTTTACCCCCTTTAACGAGGGCACATTGCTGGCACAGGACGGCGATGAGCGTTTTGTTGTTACCCATGACGTTGAATATGTGCTGTTTCCTAATCCAAATGTGGCCTGCGGTTTACGCGCGGGGCTGATGCTGGAAAGGTTATAACCAATATCTTTCCCTCGGGGATGTTTCTGAGGGATTATTTTTGCGTGCCCTTTTTTGTCATTACGGATTATTCCTGGTAAGTTGCTTTATTAATAATCAGGCTTCAGGTATAGTTCTCCATAATCCTTTCAAAATCATCCTGTTGTAATATTTTATTGCAACTCTGCGTAATTTATTCTTTTTTTCTTCATAATTGGTGAAAGTTTGTTTTTTATACTTTCATTGTTTTACCGTTGCTCTGATTAATTGACGCTTCTATCGGTAAAGTTAATCTCGTCAACACGACATCCGATGAGATAAGTATCGTAAGAATGTCGTCAGAATAACTGAAAGGAAGGATAGAAATTATGCGTAAACTGACTGCTCTGTTTGTTGCCTCTACTCTGGCGCTCGGCGCTGCAAATCTGGCTCACGCCGCTGATACCACAACTACCGCTCCGGCCGATGCCAAACCGATGATGCACCATAACGGCAAGTTTGGCCCGCACCACGACATGATGTTTAAAGATCTGAATCTGACTGATGCGCAGAAACAGCAGATCCGCGACATTATGAAAGGCCAGCGCGATCAGATGAAACGTCCACCGCTGGAAGAACGCCGCGCAATGCACGATATCATCGCCAGTGACAGCTTCGACAAAGCGAAAGCCGAAGCGCAGATTGCGAAGATGGAAGAACAGCGCAAAGCCAATATGCTGGCGCATATGGAAACCCAGAACAAGATTTACAACATCCTGACGCCGGAACAGAAAAAACAGTTTAATGCCAATTTTGAGAAGCGTCTGACAGAACGCGCGGCGCAGAAAGGTAAAATGCCAGAGGCTGCTGAGTAACCGATTAGCGTCTACACTACATTATTCGCGCTGTGTCTGGGCATTGCTCAGGACGGCGCGAATCAAAACTCAAGACCGCCGGTCTTGTCCACAAAACGTTTAACGAGGTGGGCAGGATCGGCGGTTTTTTCTTTCCAGCCTATTGCACCCTGCAACCGACACGCTATCCTCCTGAAGCCTGCGAAAATTCTACCTGGATCAGCGTGTTAATCTTTTTTCTTAAAACGCCGGGATCCTCGCTAAGGCAAATCAACTCTGCTGCCGATAACAATAAATGTGCAGAGTGAACTTATGGCGGTCAGGGAGCGTCATGCTGACGTACCGCGCCTTTCTGGAGGGATGATGGAATACTTTGATATCCGCAAAATGCCGGTCAATCTCTGGCGCAATGGTGCGGGTGAAACGCGAGAGATTTGTTGTTTTCCGCCAGCGACCCGCGATTTTCACTGGCGGGCGAGTATCGCATCCATTGCCGCGAACGGTGAGTTTTCTCTTTTCCCGGGCGTTGAGCGAGTGATTACCCTGCTGGAAGGGGGCGAAGTGACCCTGGAAGGCGCCAATCCCTTCAGCCACACTCTGAAACAGCATCAACCGTTTACCTTTGCGGGCGATCGGGTAGTCAAAGCCAAACTGACGGAAGGGCAGATGTCGATGGACTTCAATATTATGACCCGTCGTGATGTCTGCCAGGCCAAAGTCAGGGTTGCGGATCGAACGTTTACCACCTTTGGTTCGCGCGGTGGTGTGGTGTTTGTGTTAAGCGGAGCCTGGCAGTTGGGCGATAAGTTACTGACGGCGGACCAGGGCGCATGCTGGCACGACGGCAAGCACACGCTGCGGTTGTTAAAAGCGGAAGGGAAGCTGCTGTTTAGTGAGATTAATTGGCTGCCGGGGCATTCGCCGGATCAAGTTCAATAATGTCATATTGACCAGACATTACTGGCTGGCAGAGAATTTTGTAACCATCATGGTCAAAGCCGGCAGGCATACGTGCCAGTGCAGCGGCTGCATCCAGTGATGAAACCGCACCCAGCCACAGCCAGTTATTGATGATGTGGTACTGGGTCATTTCAGCGCGGCTTTCTTTCAGCGCAATCGCATTGCTCCACGGCCAGCAGTTCACGCGCAGCCTTTCCAGTGCCGCCATCAGACGCAGATGATGCGCCTCGGGACTTTCTTTCCCACAGCAGGCTCCGGCGCAGCGTTTAAGCGCTGAGCGAAAGCATGCCCGACCGCGGCTCAGAGGTTCCAGTCCCAATAAACCGTAGCAAAGCTGGTGCTCATCGGCGATCGTCTGCAATGCCTGCAGCGCTGCGCGGCGGTGTGCAAACAGGCCGAATAAATTTGGGGCATGCGAGAAATCAACATTGCGTGCGTAGGAGACCTGAACCCTTTGCCCGGTTAACTGTAGGGCGCAAAGCTGGTGAGTGCGGCGCAGGCGTTTATTGAATAAAGGCTGTTGCTCTTTAATTAGCCGCGCCTCCAGTAAAAGGGCACCCATTTCGCCAGCCGTGCAAATCCAGGTAATACGCCGGGATTGATGCAGCATGGCCGCTTCGTCTGCTGTACGCAGATGCGACAGCACCCGGCTACGAATGTTGATACTTTTACCGATATAAAGGGGCATGGTGTCGCTTTCGCCGTGAAACAGGTAAACACCGGGCGCGGCCGGAAGCGCTTGCAAAAAGGGGCGCAGGTGCTCAGGGTATTCATAAATTGCAGCTGCTTCAAATACAAGACGAGGGGCTGATTGACGGCGTACCACGGTTTACTCCGGCTGCTGGTTATACATCCAGTATAGCCGAAGGGGGTTGATTAAAAAAGCGGCGTAAAGCCGGACAGACACGAACTCACCGCTATCCGGCTTTATGTGGGAAAGAGGGTTACGCTTTTTTCCAGAAATCGTCAAACACTGTAATGGGCGTGCGACGTTTGTGTTCCGTCTTTATATACCAGCCTTCAATTTTCTTCGCGATAGCATCATCCAGAATTTTGCCTTCCAGATAATCATCAATATTGTCATATGTTACGCCTAAGGCGGCTTCATCGGGCAGAGAAGGGCGATCGTCTTCAAGATCGGCGGTAGGCGCTTTCTTATATAAATGCTCCGGGCAACCCAGCGCGGCCAGCAGCTGTTTCCCCTGACGCTTGTTGAGGCGGAATAGTGGGTTAATGTCGGTGCCACCATCGCCATATTTGGTGAAAAAGCCGGTAATCGCTTCTGCAGCGTGATCGGTACCCACCACCACGCCGCTGGTCATTCCGGCGATGCTGTACTGTGCCTTCATACGTTCACGGGCTTTTTCATTGCCGCGCACAAAATCGCTCAGCTCAATACCGGCTTCACGTAATGCCTGCTCACTGGCCAGCACCGCTGCTTTAATATTGACGGTTAACACGCGATCCGGCTGAATGAAGGTGATGGCGTCCTGGCAGTCCTGTTCATCGGCTTGTACACCATAAGGCAGACGCACGGCAATAAACTGCAGCGCGTCGTTACCCGTTTCTTCACGCAGCTCAGAAATAGCCATCTGGCATAATTTTCCGGCGAGCGTTGAGTCCTGACCGCCGCTAATCCCTAATACCAGTGATTTCAAGAAGGGGTAGGTCTTCAGATACGATTTCAGAAAATCTACGCTGCGGCGAATTTCCTCTTCTGCATTAATATTTGGCTGCGCGCCCAGTGCCTGGATTATCTCTTGCTGCAGAGTCATCTAACCCCCTCCGAAAAATAAAATGATAAAAATATTCTCTGTTAAAGCTAACGCGTTGAGGCCCAAACGACAAGGGATGCAGCCTGATATCGCAGTATTTTGTTTTAATAGATTTTTCCGAAATGGTCTGAGTATCGACTGTTCGCTTGAAAAATGCGTTGTTGTGCTCCAGGCTTATATAACACGCTGAAAAACAAGAGGACGAAAAATGAACAAGAATCTAACAGGAATTCTGGGTGCAGCGGCGGTATTGACTATGCTGGCAGGCTGTACGGCTTACGATCGTACAAAAGACCAATTTGTTCAGCCCGTGGTGAAAGATGTGAAGAAAGGGATGAGCCGGGCGCAGGTAGCTCAGATTGCCGGCAAGCCGTCTTCTGAAGTGACAATGGTCCATGCTCGAGGGACGTGTCAGACTTACATCCTGGGTCAACGAGATGGTAAAGCAGAGACCTATTTTGTGGCATTAGATGATACAGGACATGTGATCAATTCTGGTTACCAGACCTGCGCCGAGTATGACACTGACCCGCAGGCGGCTAAGCAGTAAACCTGCTTATTGCCTGAGCACTCAACAGAACCGGCCATCGTGCCGGTTTTTTTGTGCGGCACGATCTTATTTATTGCCGCGAATTATTTGCCTGAAATGTGAGAGGAGTCATAGCGCCAGGTCAATGAGAGACAATTTAGTTGGTCAAGGAAATACCATCCCCGGATGTAATCCCGTATACTCATTTCAGCCACCTAAAAAAGTAATTTAGCTGACGCAAGTTACCCAGAGCATGGATGCAGGTGATGGCTTGCGGAGTGTCTGGTTAACAGATAATCGCTTATGAGGATCGTTTTTATGGAAAAGAAACACATTTATCTGTTTTGTTCTGCGGGCATGTCGACTTCCTTGTTAGTTTCGAAGATGCGTGCGCAGGCAGAGAAATACGAAGTCCCGGTTATTATTGAAGCATTCCCTGAAACACTGGCTGGGGAAAAAGGCCCTGTTGCTGACGTCGTGTTATTAGGTCCGCAAATTGCTTATATGTTACCCGAAATTCAGCGCTTGTTACCTAACAAGCCTGTAGAAGTGATTGACTCGCTGTTGTATGGCAAAGTCGATGGTTTAGGCGTGCTTAAGGCTGCAGTTTCAGCAATTAAAAAAGCCGCAGCAAATTAATTATATTTTTTAAATTTCCCGTCAAAGAGTTATTTCATTAACATTCACCGCAATATTTAATTGCGGTATTTAAGGGTATTTTTCTATGAGTAACGCTATTGCTTCACTTGAAAAGGTACTCCTTCCTTTTGCTGTAAAAATTGGAAAGCAACCACACGTTAATGCAATCAAAAACGGTTTTATTCGTTTAATGCCGTTAACCCTCGCAGGGGCTATGTTTGTATTAATCAATAACGTTTTCCTGAGCTTTGGGGAGGGGTCGTTTTTTTATTCAATGGGTGTCCGACTTGATGCTTCTACTATTGAGAATCTCAATAGTCTAAAAGGCATCGGTGGGAACGTTTATAACGGTACGCTGGGTATTATGTCATTAATGGCGCCATTCTTTATCGGGATGGCGATGGCGGATGAACGCAAGGTTGACTCCCTGGCCGCCGGCTTGCTCTCCGTGGCGGCATTTATGACCGTGACACCTTACAGCGTCGGCGAAGCCTATGCCGTTGGCGCCAACTGGTTGGGTGGGGCGAACATTATTTCCGGTATTATTATCGGCCTTGCCGTCGCAGAAATGTTCACCTTTGTGGTCCGTCGTAATTGGGTTATCAGATTACCTGATAGCGTCCCAGCCTCGGTCTCGCGCTCATTCTCGGCACTGATTCCTGGCTTTATCATTCTCTCCATTATGGGGATCATCGGCTGGGCACTGGCAATTTGGGGCACCAACTTCCACCAGATCATCATGGACTCTATTTCGACTCCGCTGGCATCGCTGGGCAGCGTGGTGGGCTGGGCCTACGTGATTTTTGTTCCGCTGCTGTGGTTCTTTGGTATTCACGGTTCACTGGCGTTGACCGCGCTGGACAGCGGTATCATGACGCCATGGGCGCTGGAAAACATCTCTATCTACCAACAGTTTGGCTCCGTAGACGCAGCGCTGGAAGCCGGTAAGACATTCCACGTCTGGGCGAAACCGATGCTGGATTCCTATATCTTCCTTGGCGGTAGCGGTGCAACCCTGGGCCTGATTATTGCTATCTTCCTGGCCTCCCGTCGTCCGGATTATCGTCAGGTGGCGAAACTGGCTCTGCCGTCAGGCATCTTCCAGATTAACGAACCGATTCTGTTCGGTCTGCCAATTATCATGAACCCGGTCATGTTCATCCCGTTCATTCTGGTTCAACCGATTCTGGCCGCGATTATGCTGGCTGCCTACTACACTGGCATTATTCCACCGATTACTAATATTGCACCGTGGACGATGCCAACTGGGTTAGGCGCGTTCTTTAACACCAACGGTAGCGTTGCTGCTCTGCTGGTGGCACTGTTCAACCTTGGGGTTGCCACGCTGGTATATCTGCCATTCGTCGTTGTCGCCAACAAAGCACAGAACGTTATTGATAAAGAAGAAAGCGAAGAAGATATCGCTAACGCATTGAAATTCTAAATTTAATCCGGCATGGCCCCCCGGTCATGCCGGACTGAACCAGAGGAAAAGAGTATGTTGGATATCGAAAATATCGTGGATACAGCGTCAGAAACTGAAGAACTTGAAGAAGTGGTGATGGGGCTTATCATCAATTCGGGGCAGGCGCGTAGCCTGGCATATGGTGCACTTAAGCTGGCCAAGCAGGGCGATTTTGAGGCGGCGAAGGCAATGATGGATCAGTCTCGCATGGCGCTGAACGAAGCGCACCTCGTACAAACCAAACTGATTGAAGGCGATCAGGGTGAAGGTAAAATGAAAGTGAGTCTGGTGCTGGTCCACGCGCAGGATCACCTGATGACCTCAATGCTGGCACGCGAGCTGGTGACAGAACTGATTGAGCTTCACGAGAAGCTGAAATAGCGAGGAGTGCATGATGCAATTACAGATTAACGCACCGGAAATCAAAACCGTTTATGAGCAGCAGCTGTTTAATGGCAAGAATTTCCATGTGTTTATCTATAACAAAACTGAGAGTATCAGTGGACTGCATCAGCATGACTACTATGAATTTACGTTGGTATTAACCGGTCGCTATTATCAGGAAATCAACGGTAAGCGTGTGCTGCTGGAACGTGGTGACTTTGTTTTTATCCCACTGGGATCGCATCACCAAAGTTTCTATGATTTCGGTGCCACGCGGATCCTTAACGTCGGTATCAGTAGACGTTTTTTTGAACAGCACTATCATCCTTTATTGCCGTTTTGTTTTGTTGCATCGCAGGTGTATCGGGCGAATAACTCCTTTCTCACCTATATCGAAACGGTCATTGCATCACTTAATTTTCGTGAGAGCGGGCTGGATGAATTTGTAGAAGTGGTCACCTTCTACATTATTAACCGGTTACGGCATCATCGTGAGGAACAAGTGTTGGATGATACGCCACAATGGCTGAAAACCACCGTGGAGACAATGCACGACAAACGCCAGTTTAGCGAGAATGCGCTGGAAAATATGGTCCAACTGTCGGCAAAGTCTCAGGAGTATCTGACGCGCGCTACCCAGCGTTACTACAGTAAAACACCGATGCAGATTATTAATGAAATCCGCATCAATTTTGCTAAAAAACAGCTGGAAATGACCAACTATTCGGTCACGGATATTGCGTATGAGTCTGGTTACAGCAGCCCAAGCCTGTTTATTAAAACGTTTAAAAAGCTGACGTCTTTTACACCTAATAGCTACCGGAAGAAGTTAACTGAATTTAATCAGTAAATCATATTCATCGATTATTCATTTTATACGTCTGCCCAGAATAATGCCGGGACTGCCACGCTATTCCTGACGCTCGGGCGGAGCGTAATACACGTCAGTGTTTTGACACTGAAGGGAGAAAGTATGAGCCAGAAATTAAAAGTCGTCACGATTGGTGGCGGGAGCAGCTACACCCCTGAGTTACTTGAAGGCTTTATTAAGCGTTATCATGAATTACCGGTATCTGAATTGTGGCTGGTTGATGTCGACGGCGGTAAAGAGAAGCTGGATATTATTTTCGACCTGTGTCAGCGCATGATCGACAAAGCCGGCGTGCCGATGAAGCTGTATAAAACGCTGGATCGTCGCGAAGCGCTGAAAGACGCTGACTTTGTGACCACGCAGCTGCGCGTTGGACAACTTAAAGCCCGCGAACAGGACGAGCGAATCCCGCTGAGCCACGGTTATCTGGGCCAGGAGACAAACGGCGCGGGCGGCTTGTTTAAAGGCTTACGGACTATTCCGGTTATTTTTGACATCGTGAAAGATGTTGAAGAACTGTGCCCGAATGCGTGGGTGATTAACTTTACTAACCCGGCCGGGATGGTGACTGAAGCTGTCTATCGCCATACGAATTTCAAGAGATTCATCGGGGTGTGTAATATTCCGATTGGCATGAAAATGTTTATTACCGACGTTCTGGCGTTAAAAGAGAGCGATGATTTATCTATCGATCTTTTCGGCCTGAACCATATGGTGTTTATTAAAGATGTGCTGGTCAACGGCAAGTCATGTTTCGACGAACTGCTCGACGGCGTGGCCTCGGGTCAACTAAAAGCGTCCACCGTGAAGAACATTTTCGACCTGCCGTTTAGCGAAGGATTGATTCGCTCGCTGAAACTGCTGCCGTGCTCGTATTTGCTTTACTACTTCAAGCCAAAAGAGATGCTGGCGATTGAAATGGGTGAATACTATAAGGGCGGTGCACGCGCGCAGGTTGTGCAAAAAGTGGAGAAACAACTTTTTGAGCTGTATAAAAATCCTGAACTGAATGTGAAACCGAAGGAGCTTGAGCAGCGCGGTGGGGCGTATTACTCCGATGCGGCGTGTGAAGTGATCAATGCCATCTACAACGACAAGCAGACCGAGCACTATGTCAACATTCCTCACCATGGTCATGTAGACAACATTCCTGCGGACTGGGCGGTTGAGATGACCTGTACGCTGGGGCGCAATGGCGCGACCCCGCATCCACGGATCACGCATTTTGATGAGAAAGTGCTTGGCCTGATCTATACGATTAAAGGTTTTGAGGTGGCGGCGAGTAATGCGGCTCTGAGCGGTGAATTTAATGATGTGCTGCTGGCGTTAAATCTGAGCCCGCTGGTGCATTCTGACCGCGACGCCGAAATTTTGGCGCGGGAACTGATCCTTGCCCATGAAAAATGGCTGCCAAACTTTGCCGGGTGCATTGAGAAACTCAAAAGCGAACAACACTGATTGAGGTCGGCTATGGAACGCGTACTGATTGTGAATGCGGATGATTTTGGCCTGAGTAAAGGGCAAAACTATGGCATTGTTGAGGCGTGTCGCAATGGCGTTGTCACCTCGACAACGGCGCTGGTCAACGGCGAGGCCATTGACCATGCGGTGCAGTTGAGTCGCGAACTTCCTGAACTGGCTGTTGGCATGCATTTTGTGCTGACGTTGGGGAAGCCGCTGACGGCAATGCCGGGACTGACTCGCGACGGACTGCTGGGGAAATGGATCTGGCAGATGGCCGAGGAGGACACCTTGCCGCTGGATGAAATTTCGCACGAGCTGGCCGCACAGTATCAGCGTTTCATCGACCTGTTTGGTCGGGAGCCGACGCATCTGGATAGCCATCACCATGTGCATATGTTTCCACAGATTTTCCCTGTAGTGGCGGATTTTGCGGCCCAGCGTGGTATTGCATTACGTATCGATCGCCAGGCAGTATTTGAGGCCTCTGACTTACCGATTACGTTGCGCACGTCGCAGGGATTTAGCAGCGAGTTTTACGGCGAGGCGATTTCCGAAGAACTGTTTTTGCAGGTGCTCGACGCCTCTGCAGACAGGGGCGAGTCCTCGCTGGAAGTGATGTGCCACCCGGCCTTTGTCGATAACATCATTCGACAAAGCGCCTACTGTTACCCCCGCTTAACTGAACTTGATGTGCTGACGTCTCCGGTATTGAAATATGCTATTGCGGAGCGCGGTTATCGTCTCGGCAGTTTTCTGAACGTGTAATTCCTGAGTTTGCGGCGCGTCAATGCGCCGCATTTTTTTAGGCCGGAATGGTGTCGACTTTTCCGCTGCGAGACCAGACGCGGTGCGCGGTCATGAGCGCCAGCAAGGTATCCATAAACTGCGCATCTGCGCTGTCCGCTTCAACAATCCCTTCTTCACCCTGATTGCTAACCTGCAGCACGGCTTTCAACTGACGCGCATCGCCTGCCAGCGCAATAGGTTTCAAATGTTTGTACGCTTCGAGTAAATAGTAACGGGCATCGCCGCGCATTTCGATATCCGCAATATTGCCGCAAGGCACAATAACGGCATCCACGGTCAGTGATGGCGAACCGGCAAAGGTACCGGCGATGTTCAGCACCGAGCCATCGTCGGCAACCACGTTCCCCATCCGCGAATAGAGCAATTTTGCATGCACACCGCGGGACTGGAGTGCTTGCATAATGGTGAGCATATCGGCCGATCTGGCCTCGTCATTCAGCAAAATGGCCACTATCCTGCCTTTGATCTCGCCTTGTGTCCCTGCGTATAAACTGAGTGATGGGGCGTCAGTTAATCCATTGACGTCCGCAGGCGGGGCGATTTTCAGCTGTTCGTCGGTCAGTTCAAAACCGAGGTTGTCGGCAACAGATTGTGCAAGGCGGGTATCAATGTGCGCCAGTTGTTCAACCACTCTCTCGCGGATATACGGGCGGGTGACTTTGCTCAGTTCAAAACTGAATCCGCCAACAATATGCTGCTGCTCAATAGGTGTTTGACTGAGCCAGAACAGGCGCGGGTGCGCATAGTATTCGCCGAAAGAGGGGCTTCTTTCCCGGATCTTACAGCCTTCAATACGTTCCTGATACGATTCAAAACCCCCGCGTTTAGGGCCAGGTGGCGTTTCGCGCGGCCAGTTATCATTGATCGAGTTTGGTTCGTAGTTGGCCGGGTTGGTATCAATATCCATACGATGCATGCCGTCACGCTGGAAATTGTGATACGGGCAGGTCGGGCGGTTAATCGGAGTTTCATGGAAGTTAGGTCCGCCCAGACGGCTGATCTGCGTATCGGTATACGAAAACAGTCTGCCCTGTAGCAGCGGATCGTTGGTGAAATCAATGCCGGGGACGATGTGACCAGGATGGAACGCGACCTGCTCGTTTTCGGCAAAGAAATTATCCGGGTTACGGTTAAGCACCATTTTTCCGACACGCTGAACCGGAACCAGTTCCTCTGGAATCAACTTTGTCGGGTCGAGCAGATCAAAATCGAATTTAAACTCGTCCTCTTCCGCAATCAGTTGCAGTCCCAGCTCATATTCCGGGTAATCACCGGCTTCGATGGCTTCCCACAGATCGCGACGGTGGAAGTCAGGGTCTCGACCGGTCAGTTTTTGCGCTTCATCCCACACCAGAGAGGCTTTGCCGGCCAGGGGTTTCCAGTGGAAACGTACAAAGGTGGCTTTGCCCTGCGCGTTAATCAGTCGAAACGTGTGGATACCAAAGCCTTCCATCGTGCGATAGCTGCGAGGGATGCCGCGGTCTGACATAGCCCACATCACGTTATGCAGTGTTTCTGGCTGTAAAGAGACGTAATCCCAGAAGGTATCATGTGCGCTTTGCCCTTGCGGAATGGCCCAGTGCGGTTCTGGTTTAACCGCGTGGACAAAGTCCGGGAATTTATGGGCATCCTGGATAAAAAACACCGGCGTATTATTTCCTACCAGGTCAAATATCCCCTCTTCGGTATAAAACTTTGTGGCAAATCCGCGAATATCCCGGACCGTATCTGCTGAACCGGCGCCGCCCTGGACGGTGGAGAAGCGCACAAAAACCGGGGTTATCTTATTTGCCTCGCACAGGAAGTCGGCTTTGGTGACGGCACTTAAATCGGCATAGGACTGAAAGTAACCATGCGCGGCGGAGCCACGGGCATGGACGATTCTTTCCGGAATGCGTTCGTGATCAAAATGAGTAATCTTCTCACGCAGAATAAAGTCCTCAAGTAGCGTCGGCCCACGGTTTCCGGCGCGTAATGAGTTTTGATCGTCTGCGATGCGCACACCCTGGTTAGTGGTCAGGGCAAAATCTTCACTGCCTTTACGGAAAGGCTCCAGTGAGTTGAGTTTGTCATTAAAAGTGTCGGGGGCCTTTGCGCTACCGGGGGAAGTAGGCTGCATGCCCGGCGGTGTGGGTTTAGGGAGTGGCTTATGTGAGCCGTCTGCGGGAGCCAGAGAATCAAGCCCTGGTCTGGATTCGCTGGCATCATGAACCGGCGCCGGGTGATTGAGTGGATGCTTGTCATTCTGCGACATGAACTCGTCTCCTGTTTTCATTGCTGAAAGGGTCGTTGTTACTGTCAAAAACATTAACTATAGACCACGCATCCAGTTGGGCCGGGTTCCGTTGAAGGAGAATACTGCAATGAACAAGGCAAACAGCGTACGCAAGGCAGGACGGCAGGGCGCAAAATCGGCTAAGATAGCGTTTTTCTGATTTTTAGAATTTGTCTTTAGTGAAGCAACTGATTATGAAACCTCTTCGCCAACAAAATCGCAAGGTTATCAGCTACGTTCCGCGTGTGGAGCCCGCGCCACCAGAGCATGCGATAAAAATGGATGCGTTTCGTGACGTATGGATACTGCGTGGAAAATATGTCGCTTTTGTCTTAATGGGAGAGGCGTTTCAACGTTCGCCTGCGTTTACGGTGCCGGAGTCGGCGCAACGCTGGGCCAACCAGATCCGTCAGGAAAACGAACTGAGCGAGTAATGGGATATAAAAAAAACGCCGGAGCGTGATACTCCGGCGTTTTTTTACGTTTCAGGAAACCGGTTTAACGGTGCGCCAGTTCGGCGTTATCGTCACTGTCCAGAATCGTTTTGTCGGTTTGCTTCAACCACTGGCTGGTGAGCGTACCGGCGGTCATGGAACCGCTCACGTTCAGCGCGGTACGACCCATATCGATCAGCGGTTCTACGGAAATCAGGAGAGCGACCAACGTAACCGGCAGGCCCATCGCCGGCAGCACGATCAGCGCGGCAAACGTTGCACCGCCACCCACGCCCGCAACACCGGCGGAGCTAACGGTCACAATACCGACCAGCGTCGCAATCCACATTGGGTCGAGCGGGTTAATCCCCACGGTTGGTGCAACCATCACCGCCAGCATTGCCGGGTACAGGCCCGCACAACCGTTTTGACCAATCGTGGCGCCAAAAGAGGCAGCAAAGCTGGCAATCGACTCAGGCACGCCCAGGCGACGGGTTTGTGCTTCCACGTTCAGCGGAATAGACGCAGCGCTGGAGCGGCTGGTGAAGGCAAACGTCAGCACCGGCCAAACTTTACGGAAGTATTTCAGCGGGCTCACGCCGTTAATACCCAGCAGAATACCGTGTACCACGAACATGATGCCCAGACCGAGGTACGAAGCCACCACGAAGCTGCCCAGCTTAATAATGTCCTGCAGATTGGAGCCTGCAACCACTTTGGTCATCAGTGCCAGAACACCGTACGGCGTCAGTTGCATCACCAGGCGAACCAGCTTCATTACCCAGCTTTGCAGGGTATCGATGGCAGTTAATACGCGCTCGCCTTTCGGCGCGTCATCTTTCAACAACTTCAGGGCTGCGACGCCAAGGAAAGCGGCGAAGATAACGACGCTGATAATGGAGGTTGGGTTAGCGCCAGTGAGATCGGCAAACGGGTTTTTCGGGATAAACGACAGCACCAATTGCGGCACGCTCAGGTCGGCAACTTTACCCACGTAGTTGGTTTCAATGGCGTTCAGACGGGCGGTTTCAGCGCCACCCTGTACCAGTCCATCTGCCGTCAGGCCGAACAGGTTAGTGACCAGCACCCCGACCAGCGCGGCGATAAGCGTAGTAAACAGCAGCGTCCCGATGGTCAGGAAGCTAATTTTCCCCAGCTGAGAGGCGTTGTGCAGACGCGCAACGGCGCTGAGGATAGAGGCAAATACCAGCGGCATGACGATCATTTGCAGCAGTTGGACATAGCCGTTGCCGACAATGTTGAACCACTGTACGGAATCTTTCAGTACCTGGCTGTCGGAGCCATATATGGTGTGCAGGGCAAGGCCAAATACCACGCCCATGACCAGACCAACCAGTACTTTTTTGGCCAGACTCCACTGTTTGTGACGGGCTTGCGCCAGCACGAACAGCAGTACAACGAACACGATAATGTTCGCGATTAATGGAAAGTTCATCCCCGTTCTCCTGATCTTTTTTTATGTATCACCGAACTACAGTGATTCTGTTGGCGCAAGATTAGCAGAACTGTGACTTGCCTCTTATATTCAAATGGAATTGTTTATGCCAAAAATGACATTTTGGCCGATTTCTTAATCAGCCTGGTGTTTTATAAAACGATTAAACTGTATTTGTAGCGTATTAATCATCTGCGATGACCAGCGCACCGCACTATTTTCAGGCAAAGTTTGTGGCATCCAGATAGCCCAGGCAAACAGCGCCATGCATAAAAAACGCTCCAGCTGGTTGCCTTTTTGCGGTACGAGGATCGGCAGGCGAAAGCGCCAGCGGCAGGGCCACAGCAGAGGAACGCCGGCCGGAGTCAGCATATCGGCCAGAATATGGCTAAGGTAGCCGAGTACCATCCCCTGTAACGCATCCGCCGGGATTATCCAGGTCTCGGGTACCTTCAAATAGAATGTCGCCAGCAAGGCAAATACCGCCAGCAGGCTATGTGTAAACCCGCGATGACCAAATGCCCGGGCAATAGGCTTTGAGACCCACTTCAGACGCTGCCCCAGCAACGATTTGGGATGATCGATATCGGGCAGCAAGCAGGTCAAAATAGCTGAAGGGACAATATGCCACCAGTCACCCTGCGCGAGAACGGGCGTCAGTTCGGCATTTTTGGCAAATACCGCACAGGCAATAGAAAAAAGGAGGTGGCCTTCCGCCGTCATGATTAAACCCAATGAACTGTCAATTCATACAGTATAGGGGTTTTATACAGTAGGCGGAAGAGGTGACGTTGTAACCCTTTGTCACAAATAGGCGATTAACGCGCCAGCCAGCCGCCATCGACGGCCAGTGTATAGCCATTAATGTAGTCAGAGGCGCGGCTGGCAAGGAATACCGCCGGGCCTTTCAGATCGTCAGGCGTACCCCAGCGTCCGGCCGGAATACGGTCGACAATCTGCTGGTTACGGTCGGCATCGTCGCGCAGTTGCTGTGTATTGTTGGTCGCCATATATCCCGGAGCAATGGCATTGACGTTAATACCCTGAGCGGCCCATTCATTGGCCAGAAGGCGGGTTATCCCCAGCACGCCGCTTTTTGATGCGGTGTAGGAAGGTACGCGGATACCGCCCTGGAACGAGAGCATCGACGCAATATTGATGATTTTTCCGCCCTGACCCTGGGTCAGGAATTGCCTGGCGACAGCTTGTGACAAGAAGAAAACGGATTTGAGATTCAGGTTCATCACATCATCCCAGTCTTGCTCACTAAAGTTCAGGGCGTCCTCGCGGCGAATGGTTCCCGCGTTATTGACCAGAATATCGATCCGACCAAAGGAGGAGACTGTTTGCGTCACGATCTCGTTCAGCGAGTCCTGCTGGCTGAGGTCGGCCTGAATGGTTAGAAAGCGTCGCCCGAGCGCATGGATTTTCTCAGCGGTTTGTAAAGGAATTTTACGATTGACGCCGACCACGTCGCAGCCAGCCTCCGCCAGCGCGACCGCCATACCTTGCCCAAGCCCGGTATCACATCCGGTGACGATAGCCACTTTACCCTCAAGACGAAAAGCATCCAAAATCATATTCACCTCGGCTATCAAATAGTTTTAACGCGTGCTGTGGGTGAAAGAATAGGAGAGGCTGGCAGGAAATACAATTAAAAATGAAACAACGTTTCAAAAATATGACTAACCTGGCAAAACGGGCAATACAATCATTGCCCATCAGGGAATTATCCGCGCAGATGCGCGATGGTGAGGTCGGCCAGTGAGGTGAGTTTAACGTCGGCGAGAACAAAGCGAGCATCGTCCTGATTCTCATGTGCAGGTACAACGATAGAGCGCATGCGTGCCGCTTTAGAGGCAATCATACCGTTAACCGAGTCTTCCAGCGCCACGCAGGATAACGGATCTACTCCCAGCCTGGCTGCACAATCAAGGTAGACCTGAGGGTGCGGTTTGCTGTAAGGCAATTTCTCTGCCGAGGCCAGCGCGTCAAAACTGCCGCGAAGGTCAAACATCGTCAGCACTTTTTCCAGCATATGCAGCGGCGAGGCCGATGCCAGTCCCACCAGTATGCCTTGCGATTTACACAGCGCCACGGCTTCACGTACGCCTGGCAGCAGCGGTTTTGTCTCTTCAACCAGGGCGATAGCACGGGTGATAATGCGGTCTGTTACCTCCTGGCGAGAAGGGCCACTCCACGGTTGCTGGGCGAACCACAGATCAACAACCATATCGATACGCAGCCCCAGCGTATCGGGGAGTTCATGGCGGCGGGTGATATCTACGCCTAAACTTGCGATCACATCCAGTTCAGCCTGATCCCAGAGCGGTTCTGAATCGACCAGTAATCCATCCATATCGAAAATTGCAGCAAGAATTTGACGCGGGGTTGACATCACAACCTCTCCTTTGAACATGAAACAGCAGGGATTAAGAGTCTGGTTGAACCGGCTCTCAGCGTTCATTATGGTTAATCCTCGATTATACCGCCTTTAAAGATCAGGCGAAAATGGTTATCAGCGGGTAAACTTAGGCCAAAATGACACGTCTTTATCAAGGGGAACTCATGACGTATCAACAAGCTGGACGCATTGCTGTCTTGAAAAGGCTGGTGGGATGGGTAATTTTCATCCCGGCGCTGATTTCAACGCTGGTTTCAGTACTGAAGTTTATGTATGCGCACAGTGAAAAGCAGGAGGGGATTAACGCGGTGATGCTCGACTTTGCCCACGTGATGATTGACATGATGCGGGTAAATACACCCTTTCTGAATCTGTTTTGGTATAACTCACCGACACCTGATTTCCAAAGCGGACTGAATCTCGTTTTCTGGCTGATTTTTATTCTTATTTTTATCGGACTGGCGATGCAGGATTCGGGCGCTCGCATGAGCCGTCAGGCTCGTTTTTTACGTGAAGGCGTTGAAGATCAGCTGATTCTGGAGCAGGCGAAGGGCAGTGAAGGGCTGTCGCGTGAGCAAATTGAGTCGCGTATTGTCGTGCCGCACCACACGATTTTCCTGCAAATATTCCCGCTCTATATTTTGCCTGTGATTGTTATCGTGATTGGCTATTTCTTCTTTTCTCTGCTGGGCTTTTTGTAAGTGCGTCACTATCAGGCCCGCGCGAGAGCTACGGGCCTGATTAGCAAAGAACATCCGCTATATATCCGTTAAGCCGCCAGTAACCTGTCCATCGCTTTCTGCGCCACCACCAGATGTTGCCCGCCGAACAGAATCGCCCGATTCAGCAGCGTATAAAGCTGATAGACAGGCTGCCTGTCGAGAAAATCCAGCGGCAGGGGGGAAACCGACTGATAGCCGTCATAAATTTGCGGCGGCTGATCGGTATGTAACGGCAGCATTGCCAGGTCGCACTCTCTGTCGCCCCAATAGCAGGCGGGGTCAAAGATGTAGGGACCATGAGGGCCAAGGGCGCAGTTTCCCGACCACAAATCGCCATGCAGTAGTGAGGGCTGTGGCTGGTGTGATGACAAACGCTGCTGAACGTGGTCGACAATGGCGTCAATATTGCCAAACGCGATCCCCTTTTCGGCCGCGAGTTCCAACTGCCAGCCAATGCGCTGCTCCGCAAAAAAGGTTGACCAGCGGCGTTGCCAGGTATTGGGTTGTGGCGTGGTGGAGAGCGCATTGTCGAAGTCGAGGCCAAACTGTGGCTGATCGCTCCACTCATGAAGATGCGCAAGCTGTTGTCCGAGGATAAAGGCGTTGTGGGCATCAAGTGGACGGGGAGGGAGAAAATCCATCACCAGAAAGCTGTAGTCTCTGTCTGCACCGACCGCCCAGACTTTTGGGACTGAAACGGTATTGCTGCGGGAAAGCAGCTCCAGCTGGTCGGCTTCCGCCGTAAAGCCGGTTAACAGCTCCCTTTCATCGCATTTGACGAAAAAATCGCGCCCCGCATAGCGTAAATGCCATGCGGCGTGGATCTCACCGCCGGGCAGTTCATTACGCAGCTCGATTTCGCCTTCACCGAGTTGCTCGCTTAAAAGACGACTGATAGCCTGCCACATGATGTCTCTCCCCATGTTGTCTGCCAGATCATAAGGTTAGCGCAAGAATGCGGTAAAAAAACACGAACTGACGCACACCGTGGATGCATCATCGCTAAAAAGGCACGTAATGTTTGTTGCTATTACATACTTCGCCAGGGTACAGCTCTGTTGAGTTTCACATGATCCACTTCTTTGTTATCACGTGATTTTTCAGCATAGACGCATAACACGTATGTCGACAGTTTTGTTGGTAAATCCCCCTGATGATAAGGGGGAAGTATTACCGCGAAAGATACGCGTATATTTTTTGCGTATCGCCCTGCGAACATAAACGCGTACCCTGGTTGAGGGTTGCCGCGCTACCTGCCGCGACGCCAAAACGAACAATATCTTCAAATGGTGCGCTCTGTGCCAGTTTAAGCGTCATCGCGCCGACCATGCTGTCTCCCGCACCGACGGTACTTTGGCTTTTCACTGGTGGTGGCACGACCTGTACGCAGGTTTCGCTGTCAACGCCCAACGCCCCTTGCGGTCCTAGCGAGACGACAACACGCTGTGCTTTACCGCTGTGCACAATTTCCTCTGCGGCCTTGCGCACGTCATCTGGCTGCGTGAGTTCGCGGTTAACCAATGCGCTGAGTTCTTTGAGGTTGGGTTTAACTAATTCGATATTACCGAGGGCTAATGCAGCCGCTAATGCATCACCTGAGCTATCAACAATGCAGCGAATGCCCTGCTTTTGTGCCGCAGTAATAAGTTGGGTGAGTTTTTCAAGCTTTACTCCGGGTGGCAGGCTGCCGCTGATTACCAACAGCGCACCGGATTCAATTTCCAGCACTTGATCCTGAAGTTGGTAGAACTCGTCATCCGAGAGTGTCGCCCCTGGCATAACAAATCGATACTGCTCGCCACTGGATTCGACGTGGACGTGAAGATTTTGCCGGGTCCAGTCTTTGGCCTCAATGGTAGAAACGGGAACATTTTCATCGGCAAGTAATGACACAAGGTGTTCCCCGGTGGCGCCGCCTGCCGGAAAAATAGCCGTTGCGTTACCGCCAAGATGCGCGATAGCACGCGCCACGTTGATGCCACCACCGCCAGGTTCAAAAACCGGCGAGGTGCAGCGAAGTTTTCCTTCGGGATAGATTTGCGGGGTGATTGTTGCGCTATCGAGAGAGGGCGCAAGTGTTAACGTATAGATACGTACCATCTTTACCTCCTGTTAGGCTGTCCTCAGTCTGGCACTTAATATGACGAAAGTGAAGTAATTAACAACATGATTTATCGCATCTTTATTTAAAATCATCCCGGCAAAGATATATAAATAAAATTACGGTTTAAGAACGCTCTTATTCAAAAAATGAAATAAGAAATTATTGCTATGTTATTCGAGTCTTTTTATAATTTGTTACCTTTCAAGGGGCTTTTGTCATTGATCCCTATGAAAGTTTCCGAGACCGTAATGGTCTCTTTTTTTGTTGTACGGACTCTTTATAAATGAAGCTTTTGAAGACAGTACCCGCAGCATTCGTGCTGATGGGGGGCGTGTTTGCGTCAATGCATGCCGCCGCCGATGATTCCGTTTTTACTGTCATGGATGACCCCTCCAGCGCGAAAAAACCTTTTGAAGGTAACCTGAACGCGGGATACCTCGCCCAGTCAGGCAACACAAAAAGTTCTTCTTTAACTGCAGACACTACCATGACCTGGTACGGTGAAACCACGGCGTGGTCTCTGTGGGGCAATGCCAGCAATACCTCCTCGAATGATGAACGCTCTTCGGAGAAATATGCCGCAGGTGGCCGTAGTCGTTTCAATATGACCGACTATGATTACCTCTTCGGACAGGCCAGTTGGTTAACCGATCGTTACAATGGCTATCATGAGCGTGACGTGCTGACCGCAGGTTATGGTCGTCAGTTCCTCAATGGTCCGGTGCACAGTTTCCGTTTCGAATTCGGCCCTGGTGTACGTTATGACGAACACACCGATGGAACAACCGAAACGCAGCCGTTGGGCTATGCATCTGGTGCTTATGCGTGGCAGATGACAGACACCACCAAGTTCACACAAGGTGTGTCGGTGTTTGGTGCTGACGATACGACGCTTAACTCTGAAACGGCCTTAAATGTGGCAATTAATGAACACTTTGGCCTGAAGGTGGCTTATAACGTCACCTGGAACTCAGAACCACCGGCAACAGCGCCGGAACACACCGACCGCCGCACGACACTTTCACTCGGCTACCGAATGTAGTTATCAACCGGGTCAAATTAATGGCCCGGATTTTATTAATTAAAGTGCCGTGTTTTTATTATTCGATCAGAATTTGTTTAGCACTTATCTATCAATTCACGTTCAGATGTATTCTATTTAATTGCTGAATAGACTGACCTGAAAAAGAGGGTGACGTTGTCATAAAGACAAACGACAAACAGTCTGCGGACTACGCCAGAAAAGGTAACAGTGACGATTTGGCAATTAGCCCCAGATCATCGCAGCCCAACGTAGCATCAACATTGCCGCACAAATGACGAGCAGTACCACAACCATCTTCCAGTGTTTTTTGGCAACGCGATTTTTGGGCATGATTCTTTCCTGTCCTGCGATGATGATTGCCGCATAGTGTAACAAAGACGGCAGGGTGCCAGTGAATTGATTTACATCATAGATAGCGCGTTGATTGTTGCTTTGAACGACCCGTAATGCCGTGTACACTGTCAAACGGTGTTATCAAAAAGCGGGTGTAGGTTACGGTGTTGCCAGTAGGGTAATGCGTGACATATTTCGCAGAGTGAAGCGGGAATCAGCCCACACCTTTTTGATAATTTTAAATATTGAAACTTTGTATGTGATCTTACGTGTGGGTCACCACTGCAAATAAGGATATAACATGCCTGTTATTACTCTTCCTGATGGCAGCCAACGCCATTACGACCACGCTGTAAGTCCCATGGATGTTGCGCTGGACATCGGTCCAGGTCTGGCGAAAGCCACTATTGCTGGCCGTGTAAACGGTGAGCTGGTTGATGCTTCCGATCTGATTGAGCATGATGCGAAACTCTCCATCATCACCGCCAAGGATGATGAAGGTCTGGAGATCATTCGTCACTCCTGTGCGCACCTGTTAGGGCACGCGATCAAACAACTCTGGCCGCACACCAAAATGGCGATCGGACCGGTTGTTGACAACGGTTTTTACTACGATATCGATCTTGACCGTACGTTAACCCAGGAAGACGTCGACGCGCTCGAAAAGCGGATGCACGAGCTCGCTGAAAAAAACTACGATGTCATTAAGAAGAAAGTCAGCTGGTACGAAGCGCGTGAAACATTCGTGAAGCGTGGCGAAACCTATAAAGTCTCTATTCTTGATGAAAATATTGCCCATGATGACAAGCCTGGCTTATACCATCATGAAGAATACGTCGATATGTGCCGTGGCCCGCACGTGCCGAACATGCGTTTCTGCCATCATTTTAAACTGATGAAGACCGCAGGGGCATACTGGCGTGGCGACAGCAACAACAAGATGCTGCAGCGTATTTACGGTACTGCATGGGCAGATAAAAAAGCCCTAAGCGCCTACTTGCAACGTCTTGAAGAAGCAGCTAAGCGCGACCACCGTAAAATTGGTAAGCAGCTTGACCTGTATCATATGCAGGAAGAAGCGCCAGGTATGGTGTTCTGGCATAACGATGGCTGGACAATTTTCCGTGAACTGGAAGTTTTCGTTCGTTCGAAACTGAAAGAATACCAGTATCAGGAAGTGAAAGGCCCGTTCATGATGGACCGCGTGCTGTGGGAAAAAACAGGGCACTGGGACAACTATAAAGATGCGATGTTCACCACGTCTTCAGAGAACCGTGAATACTGCATCAAGCCGATGAACTGCCCAGGCCACGTTCAGATCTTCAATCAGGGTCTGAAATCCTATCGTGATCTGCCGCTGCGTATGGCGGAATTTGGTAGCTGTCACCGTAATGAACCATCAGGTGCACTGCACGGGCTGATGCGCGTACGTGGCTTTACTCAAGATGATGCACATATCTTCTGTACCGAAGAGCAGATTCGTGATGAAGTTAACGCCTGCATTCGTATGGTCTACGATATGTATAGCACTTTTGGCTTCGAGAAAATCGTCGTCAAACTGTCCACTCGCCCCGAAAAACGTATCGGTAGCGATGAAATGTGGGATCGTGCTGAAGCGGACTTAGCCGTTGCGCTGGAAGAAAACAATATCCCATTTGAGTTCCAACTGGGTGAAGGTGCTTTCTACGGTCCGAAAATTGAATTTACCCTGTATGACTGTCTCGATCGTGCATGGCAGTGCGGTACTGTACAGCTGGACTTCTCTCTGCCGTCTCGTCTGAGCGCCTCTTATGTTGGCGAAAACAACGAGCGTCAGGTGCCGGTAATGATTCACCGCGCAATTCTTGGGTCAATGGAGCGTTTCATTGGTATCCTGACCGAAGAGTTCGCTGGCTTCTTCCCGACCTGGCTTGCGCCAGTTCAGGTTGTGGTCATGAATATTACTGATTCGCAGTCTGAATACGTCAACGAATTAACGCAGAAACTACAAAATGCGGGTATTCGTGTAAAAGCAGACTTGAGAAATGAGAAGATAGGCTTTAAAATCCGCGAGCACACTTTACGTCGTGTCCCTTACATGTTGGTCTGTGGCGACAAAGAGGTAGAAGCAGGCAAAGTTGCCGTGCGTACCCGTCGTGGCAAAGACTTGGGCAGCCTGGACGTAAGTGAAGTGATCGAGAAGCTGCAACAAGAGATTCGCAGCCGCAGTCTTCAACAACTGGAGGAATAAGGTATTAAAGGCGGAAAACGAGTTCAAACGGCACGTCCGAATCGTATCAATGGCGAGATTCGCGCCCTGGAAGTTCGCTTAACAGGTCTGGAAGGCGAAGCTTTGGGTATTGTGAGTCTGAGAGAAGCTATCGAAAAAGCTGAAGAAGCTGGAGTAGATTTAGTTGAAATCAGCCCTAACGCCGAACCGCCAGTTTGTCGTATTATGGACTACGGCAAGTTCCTTTATGAAAAGAGTAAATCTTCTAAGGAACAGAAGAAAAAGCAAAAAGTTATCCAGGTTAAGGAAATTAAATTCCGTCCTGGCACCGACGATGGCGATTACCAGGTAAAACTCCGCAGCCTGGTACGCTTTCTGGAAGAGGGTGATAAAGCTAAAATCACGCTGCGTTTCCGCGGTCGTGAGATGGCTCACCAACAGATCGGTATGGAAGTGCTTACGCGCGTCCGTGACGATCTGAGTGAACTGGCAGTGGTCGAATCCTTCCCTACGAAGATCGAAGGCCGCCAGATGATCATGGTGCTCGCTCCTAAGAAGAAACAGTAAGGCCTTCAAGTAGCAATTCCTGTGGAGCCTACGGGCTTCGCAGGTTTTGTTCGCCTATGTTTCGTTTATTAACAATGCGAAGTGGAAGTTATTAAAATGCCAAAAATTAAGACCGTACGCGGTGCTGCTAAGCGCTTCAAAAAAACCGGTGGTGGTGGATTTAAGCGTAAGCACGCAAACCTGCGTCATATTCTGACCAAAAAATCTACTAAGCGTAAACGTCACCTGCGTCCAAAAGGCCTCGTGTCTAAAGGCGATCTGGGTCTGGTTATCGCGTGCCTGCCGTACGCATAAGCCGTTAACGTTTAATTAATTTTTTACTAAGAATATAGAGACAGGAGAGCACATATGGCTCGCGTAAAACGTGGTGTAGTTGCCCGTGCACGTCACAAGAAAATTTTGAAACAAGCTAAAGGCTACTACGGTGCGCGTTCTCGCGTATACCGCGTTGCCTTCCAGGCTGTTATCAAAGCTGGCCAGTACGCTTATCGTGACCGTCGTCAGAAAAAGCGTCAGTTCCGTCAACTGTGGATTGCGCGTATCAACGCAGCAGCACGTCAGAACGGTATTTCTTACAGCAAATTCATCAACGGCCTGAAAAAAGCCTCTGTTGAAATCGACCGTAAGATCCTGGCTGACATCGCAGTATTCGACAAAGTAGCGTTCACCGCTCTGGTTGAAAAAGCGAAAGCAGCTCTGGCATAAGCCGGTGAAAAGAGGGAGCCTGGCTCCCTCTCTTTTATTTGTTGTTCAATCAATTAGTTGACAATTTATCGGTAAGCCTTTTCAATAAAGGTTGTCCAGTTTTTACCACACAAGGTAACGCAAGCATGAATGCTGCTATTTTCCGCTTCTTTTTTTACTTTAGCACCTGAATCCAGGAGGCTAGCGCGTGAAAGAAGAAACGGAAAACAGCGCCTAAAAGCCTCCCTGGTGGAGGCTTTTTTTATACACGTTATCCTTCAAGCGGCCCTTGTGTGGCTGCATTTGCTCTTTGCCGTCTTGATGCAACTTGAATGATATTGTGTATATACGTGCGACTATGAATATCGCCACATAACGAGGAAAACCATGTCACATCTCGCAGAGCTGGTTGCCAGTGCAACGGCCGCCATTAACCAGGCTTCAGATGTTGCCGCGTTAGACAATGTCCGCGTCGAATATTTGGGTAAGAAAGGGCACTTGACCCTGCAAATGACTACCCTGCGCGAGCTACCGCCTGAAGAGCGTCCGGCAGCAGGTGCGGTTATCAATGAAGCCAAAGAGCAGGTACAGCAGGCGCTGAACGCGCGTAAAGCTGATTTAGAAAATGCTGCGCTGAACGCGCGTCTGGCAGAAGAAACCATTGATATCTCCCTGCCGGGCCGTCGTATTGAAAACGGCGGACTGCATCCGGTCACGCGGACTATCGACAGGATTGAAAGTTTCTTCGGTGAGCTTGGCTTTACCGTGGCGACGGGGCCGGAAATCGAAGATGATTATCACAACTTTGATGCTCTGAATATTCCAGCTCATCACCCGGCGCGCGCTGACCACGACACGTTCTGGTTTGACGCCACGCGTCTGCTGCGTACCCAGACTTCTGGTGTGCAGATCCGCACCATGAAAGAAAAACAGCCGCCAATCCGTATTATTGCGCCGGGCCGCGTGTATCGTAACGACTACGATCAGACGCACACCCCGATGTTCCATCAGATGGAAGGGCTTATCGTTGATACCAACATCAACTTCACCAACCTGAAAGGCACGCTGCACGATTTCCTGCGTAACTTCTTTGAAGAGGATCTGCAGGTACGTTTCCGTCCTTCCTATTTCCCGTTCACTGAGCCTTCTGCGGAAGTTGACGTGATGGGAAAAAATGGCAAATGGCTGGAAGTGCTGGGCTGCGGTATGGTGCACCCGAACGTCCTGCGTAACGTTGGTATCGACCCAGAAATCTACTCCGGCTTTGCCTTCGGTATGGGTATGGAGCGTCTGACCATGCTGCGTTACGGCGTCACCGATCTGCGTTCTTTCTTCGAAAACGATCTGCGTTTCCTCAAACAGTTTAAATAAAGGCAGGATAAAACAATGAAATTCAGTGAACTGTGGTTACGCGAATGGGTAAACCCGGCAATTGATAGCGATGCGCTGTCAAACCAGATCACCATGGCTGGCCTTGAAGTCGACGGTGTTGAAGCCGTTGCCGGTGAGTTTAATGGCGTAGTGGTCGGTGAAGTAGTTGAGTGCGGTCAGCATCCGAACGCAGACAAACTGCGTGTCACCAAAGTTAATGTGGGCGGCGAGCGTCTGCTGGATATCGTCTGTGGCGCGCCTAACTGCCGTCAGGGACTGAAAGTCGCGGTGGCGACCATCGGTGCCGTACTGCCGGGCGACTTCAAGATTAAAGCCGCCAAGCTGCGCGGTGAGCCATCAGAAGGGATGCTGTGCTCGTTCTCTGAGTTGGGTATTTCCGATGACCATAACGGAATTATCGAACTACCAGCGGATGCGCCGATTGGCACCGATATCCGCGAATATCTGAAGCTTGACGATAACACCATCGAAATTAGCGTCACGCCAAACCGCGCCGACTGCTTAGGCATCATCGGTGTTGCGCGCGATGTCGCGGTACTGAATAAAGCCCCGCTGGTTGAGCCGGAAATCGCCCCTGTTGCGGCGACGGTTTCCGACGTACTGCCAATCCAGGTTGAAGCCGTTGACGCGTGTCCGCGCTACCTGGGGCGTGTGGTTAAAGGTATCAACGTTAAAGCGCCAACGCCACTGTGGATGAAAGAGAAGCTGCGTCGTTGCGGGATCCGCTCCATTGATGCTGTGGTTGATGTGACTAACTATGTGCTGCTCGAACTGGGCCAGCCGATGCACGCCTTCGACAAAGACCGCATTGAAGGCGGGATTGTTGTGCGCATGGCAAAAGAGGGTGAAACCCTGGTACTGCTCGATGGTAGCGAAGCAAAACTGAATGCGGATACGCTGGTTATTGCTGACCATAACAAAGCGCTGGCGATGGGCGGCATCTTTGGTGGTGAGCACTCTGGTGTGAATGATGAGACGCAAAACGTTCTGCTGGAATGTGCGTTCTTCAGCCCACTGTCCATTACCGGCCGCGCGCGTCGTCACGGTTTGCACACGGATGCCTCTCACCGTTACGAGCGTGGTGTCGATCCGGCGCTGCAGCACAAAGCTATGGAGCGTGCAACGCGTCTGCTGATTGACATCTGTGGCGGTGAAGCCGGTCCGGTTATTGACGTAACGAACGAAAGTACGTTGCCAAAACGCGCAACCATTACGCTTCGCCGTAGCAAACTGGATCGTCTGATCGGCCATCATATTGCCGATGAGCAGGTGAGTGATATTCTGCGTCGTCTGGGTTGTGACGTGACGGAAGGTCAGGATGAGTGGCAGGCCGTTGCACCGAGCTGGCGTTTCGACATGTCAATCGAAGAAGACCTGGTCGAAGAAATTGCCCGCGTATACGGCTATGACAATATCCCTAATATGCCAATTCAGGCAGGGCTGATCATGGGGACGCATCGTGAAGCGGATTTATCGCTGAAGCGTGTCAAAACCATGCTCAATGACAAAGGCTACCAGGAAGTGATCACCTACAGCTTTGTCGATCCAAAAGTTCAGGCGTTGCTGCACCCGGGTGAAGAAGCGCTGCTGCTGCCAAGCCCTATTTCAATCGACATGTCGGCAATGCGTCTGTCCCTGTGGACCGGCTTGCTGTCTACAGTTGTGTATAACCAGAACCGTCAGCAGAACCGCGTACGTATTTTTGAAACGGGTTTGCGTTTTGTGCCTGATACCCAGGCTAACCTCGGGATCCGTCAGGATCTGATGCTGGCGGGTGCGATCTGCGGTAACCGTCATGATGAACACTGGGACCTGGCAAAAGAGACTGTTGATTTCTATGATTTGAAAGGCGATCTGGAAGCCGTTCTCGACCTGACCGGTAAACTGGGTGACATTCAGTTTAAAGCTGAAGCCAATCCGGCGCTGCATCCGGGGCAGTCGGCGGCGATTTATCTGAAAGGTGAACGTATTGGTTTCATTGGGGTTGTTCATCCTGAGCTGGAACGTAAACTGGATCTTAACGGTCGCACTTTGGTCTTTGAACTGGAGTGGAACAAGCTCGCAGACCGCGTGGTGCCTCAAGCGCGTGAAGTTTCTCGCTTCCCGGCGAACCGCCGTGATATCGCCGTAGTGGTGGCAGAAAACGTTCCCGCTGCGGATATTTTATCCGAGTGTAAGAAAGTTGGCGTAAATCAGGTAGTTGGCGTAAACTTATTTGACGTGTACCGCGGTAAGGGTGTTGCGGAGGGTTATAAGAGCCTCGCTATCAGCCTGATCCTTCAGGATACCAGCCGTACACTTGAAGAAGAGGAGATTGCCGCTACCGTCGCCAAATGTGTAGAGGCATTAAAAGAGCGATTCCAGGCATCATTGAGGGATTGAACCTATGGCGCTTACAAAAGCTGAAATGTCAGAATATCTGTTTGATAAGCTTGGGCTTAGCAAGCGGGATGCCAAAGAACTGGTCGAGCTGTTTTTCGAAGAGATCCGTCGTGCTCTGGAAAACGGTGAGCAGGTGAAACTCTCTGGTTTTGGTAACTTCGATCTGCGTGATAAGAATCAACGTCCGGGCCGTAACCCGAAAACGGGCGAAGATATTCCCATTACAGCACGGCGCGTGGTGACCTTCAGACCCGGACAGAAGTTAAAAAGTCGGGTCGAAAACGCAACGCCGAAAGAAGAGTGATTTAACAACATGTTAAATCTTTTGTGCCGCCAGCAAACCGGTGGCATAAAAGATGACGCGTATAACTAAAAAGGCCGCTCTGCGGCCTTTTTCCTTTCCACTACCGAATCAGCACCGTAAAATCCCCCCATCTCTTTTCAGCAGAATGGAAAACATGCTGACTTTCGCCCATCAACAACAGCGACGAAATGTGCGCTGGATACTGTCTCTGTCAGCGCTGATGCTGCTGGCAACAATCCTCAGCCTGTGCGCAGGAGAACTGTGGATTGCGCCCGGCGACTGGTTTAGCGCCCGTGGCGATCTGTTTGTCTGGCAAATTCGACTTCCTCGTACGCTTGCCGTACTGCTGGTTGGTGCTGCACTGGCACTCTCCGGAGCCGTGATGCAGGCGTTATTTGAAAACCCGTTAGCCGAACCAGGCTTGCTGGGTGTGTCTAACGGCGCAGGGGTTGGACTCATCGCTGCGGTGCTGTTGGGGCAGGGTAAACTGCCCGGCTGGGCTCTGGGTCTGTGTGCGATTGCCGGGGCGCTTATCATCACGCTTATCCTCCTGCGTTTTGCTCGCCGTCATCTGTCTACCAGTCGGCTGCTACTCGCTGGTGTGGCGCTCGGTATTATTTGTAGCGCGTTGATGACATGGGCTATCTACTTCTCTACCTCTTTTGACTTGCGACAGCTAATGTACTGGATGATGGGCGGCTTTGGCGGCGTTGACTGGCAACAGGCCTGGCTGATGATCGCGCTGCTTCCGGTTTTACTGTGGATTTGCTGTCAGTCGCAGCCGATGAATATGCTGGCGCTGGGGGAGACCTCTGCGCGCCAGTTGGGACTGCCTTTATGGTTCTGGCGCAATCTGCTTGTAGTTGCCACCGGCTGGATGGTGGGCGTTAGCGTGGCGCTTGCCGGTGCCATTGGTTTTATCGGTCTCGTTATTCCGCATATCCTGCGACTGTGTGGATTAACCGATCACCGCGTATTACTGCCTGGTTGCGCGCTGGCGGGTGCCATTGCGTTACTGTTAGCAGATGTTGTTGCGCGTCTGGTTCTGGCGTCGGCTGAGCTGCCTATAGGTGTTGTGACGGCAACCATGGGCGCACCGGTATTTATCTGGTTATTGCTAAAATCCGGGCGCTAGAAGACCGCGGTTCGGACTATGATTAAACACTGAAAATCGATCGCTGACTATCCAACAGGAGATGCTATGCAAGACACTATTTTCAATACAGAAGTGACGACTATCGACGGGGAAGTCGTTTCGTTGCGGGAGTATGCCGGAAAAGTCCTGTTAATTGTGAATGTTGCTTCAAAATGTGGATTAACGCCGCAGTATGAACAACTGGAAAATTTGCAGAAAGCATGGCACGAGCAGGGATTTACCGTGTTGGGGTTCCCCTGTAATCAATTTCTCGGCCAGGAGCCGGGTAGCGATGAGGAAATTAAAACCTGGTGCAGTACCACCTGGGGCGTTACTTTCCCGATGTTCAGCAAGATAGACGTCAATGGTGAAGCGCGCCATCCGCTGTATCAGAAACTGATTTCAGCCGCGCCCACCGCCGTGGCTCCTGCCGACAGTGGGTTTTATGCGCGTATGGCGAGCAAAGGCCGCGCGCCGCTCCACCCGGACGATATTCTGTGGAATTTCGAGAAGTTTTTAGTCGGTCGCGATGGTCAGATTGTGCAGCGTTTTTCACCCGATATGACGCCTGAAGATCCCATCCTTGTTGAACATATTAACGCGGCGCTGGCAAAATAATGCCTTCCTTGATGCGGCTCCAGGATGTGACGGAATCGACCCGGCTCGGCCCGCTTTCTGGCGAGATCAGGGCAGGGGAGATCCTGCACCTTGTCGGGCCTAACGGTGCCGGAAAGAGCACGCTGCTGGCGCGGATGGCGGGGTTAACGACCGGTGAGGGAAGCGTTGTGTTCGGTGATGTGCCGCTTGACGACTGGCCTGCCGCAAAGCTGGCGCAACACCGCGCTTACCTTGCGCAACAACAAAATCCCCCGTTTGCAATGCCGGTCTGGCATTTCCTGACGCTGCATCAGCCCGATAAAGCGCGAACCGATCTGCTGCAAGAGGTGGCCGACGCGCTGGGGTTGGGTGACAAACTCGGACGTGGGGTTAACCAACTCTCCGGCGGTGAATGGCAACGGGTGCGCCTTGCGGCGGTGATACTGCAAATTTGCCCACAGGCTAACCCGCACGGGCAGTTGCTGCTGTTAGATGAGCCGATGAACAGTCTGGATGTTGCGCAACAAAATGCGCTGGACAGGCTATTGAGTCAGCTGTGCCAGCAGGGGATAGCGATTGTGATGAGCAGCCATGACCTGAACCATACGCTGCGTCATGCGCACAAGGCCTGGTTACTCAAGCGCGGAAAGTTACTGGCCAGTGGTTCACGCGATGCGGTACTGACACCGGCTAATCTCTCTCAGGCCTATGGCGTAAACTTCCGACGCCTGGATATCGAAGGCCACAGAATGCTCATATCAACCACTTAAGTTAAATGGGTTCTTGAAAACCACATAATTTCCACGCTAAATTGACTTAAGAATAAAAAATAGAGGATTCGTCCTGAATGCGTTTTTGGCTTCTTTTCATCACAGTATTGTTTTTGGCAGGGTGCAGTAGTCATCGTGCTCCTGCGCCCAATGCCCGGTTATCGGATTCTATTGCCGTGATAGCCGGTCTTAACGACCAGTTACAGAACTGGCGTGGCACACCCTATCGATACGGCGGTATGAGTCGTAGCGGCGTGGATTGTTCTGGATTTGTATTGATGACGATGCGCGATCAGTTCGATTTACAACTGCCGCGCGATACGCGCACGCAGTCAAAGATTGGTACTGAAATAGATAAAGACGAATTGCTGCCAGGCGATCTGGTTTTCTTTAAAACTGGCTCGGGGGAAAGCGGCTTACACGTCGGTATTTACGATACCAATAATCAATTTATTCATGCGTCAACCAGTCGGGGAGTGATGCGTTCGTCTCTTGATAATGTCTACTGGCGTAAAAATTTCTGGCAGGCGCGACGTATTTAGTCATCTCAGATGATGGGGTCGGTTGCGTATGAGGCGGCCTCATCATTGTCATTTAAAAGTCAACTTTCACTTCTGCTACTATACTGACAATAACCCTGTGCATTAAGAGAGTATTTTACTAAAAATATGATTTATGCCGAGTTATTAAAAAGTACAAAGCTGGATATTGGCTTATAATCAGGATAAGCTAAAAAAAAGGATTCGATTTACTGGCTAAAAAGGGAAAAATGAAAGGGCCTCTATTTGTATCTGATATGACGTATTTTTCCATCCTTCGCTACAGGATGCCGGGTTACACCCATGCAACGGGGCTGGCACAATGATAGTTTCACTGGATAATTTATATCATTCTGAGTTCTCTTTTCTTCCTGCGAGAAGTGAAAGAGGCGACCTTGAATACGTAAACATCATCACCCATTTTGTCAGCGCTGATGGCGTCGTGCGCATGCCGACCGAGTTGGTTATGACCCGGATGACTGACGATGAGCAGTGTCGACTATTTAGTGAAAAACTCGAATTAATCGAAACATGCCAACATTTTTTTATTCAACGTAAGATCCCAGTCTGGATTAATTTAACTCCGGCAGTGGCTAATACTTTATTATCAGAAGCGGAATATACTTCACGTATTGAACGATTTTCATTTATTGAGTTCACCATTAATGAAAGTTTTCCCGAGTTAAACAAGGGTAAAGAAAATCAAACGTTGGTGGCATTAGCGGCACGTTTTCCATTAATTTTGACCAACTTTGGTGCTGCGGGCATATCTACACGTGCAATTTTTGATGGTCTTTTCAAACGTGTCGTAATGGATAAAAACTTTATTCAACAACGGATTGCGCAAAATTCGTTTGAGCCCTTTATGCGCGCTATCCTGGCGCAAATATCCCCAAGCTGTGAATCAATAATCATTAGCGGCATTGATACGCAAGAGATGCTTGAACGGGCATTGCCCCTCGGATTCAGCGCCATGCAGGGGGCGTTATGGCCAGCGGTTTCACCGGCGAAGATAATCTCGTTGATACAGGGATAACCCTTGTATTTGCCGGTGTTTAACCCTCCATTAACCGTCTACACTAGTGACAGGAGGCCCTATGACCCTGTCTTTTACCACCCGCTGGCGTGATGAATTGCCAGCAACGTATACTGCACTTTCGCCCACTCCCCTGAAAAATGCGCGCGTTATCTGGCATAACGATGCTCTTGCTGAGCAGTCTGGGATCCCGGCTGCGCTGTTTAAGAGTGAAAATGGCGCAGGGGTTTGGGGCGGTGAATCGCTGCTTCCCGGCATGTCGCCGTTGGCACAGGTCTATAGCGGGCACCAGTTTGGCGTCTGGGCAGGCCAGTTGGGTGACGGGCGCGGGATCCTGCTGGGCGAACAACTGCTTGCCGATGGCACGACGCTTGACTGGCATCTGAAAGGGGCTGGACTCACGCCATATTCCCGTATGGGGGACGGGCGTGCGGTACTGCGTTCGACGATTCGCGAAAGCCTTGCCAGCGAAGCTATGCATTATCTGGGGATCCCCACCACCAGGGCGCTGTCGGTTGTTACCAGCGACACGCAGGTCTACCGCGAAACGGTGGAAGCAGGGGCGATGCTTATCCGCGTGGCGCAAAGTCATATGCGCTTTGGTCACTTTGAACACTTCTACTATCGTCGTGAACCGGAAAAAGTACGCCAGTTGGCCGATTTTGCGATCCGCTATTATTGGCCGCACTGGCAGGATGAGGCGGATAAATATCAACTGTGGTTTCAGGACGTGGTCACGCGTACCGCGACGTTAATCGCCGACTGGCAGGCGGTAGGATTTGCGCATGGGGTGATGAATACCGACAACATGTCGATTCTGGGGCTGACGATGGACTACGGTCCCTTCGGTTTTCTGGATGATTATGTGCCTGATTTTATCTGTAACCATTCGGATCACCAGGGGCGATACAGTTTCGATAATCAACCAGCTGCCGCATTGTGGAATTTGCAGCGTCTGGCGCAAACCCTGTCGCCTTTTATTGCGGTCGATGCGCTCAATGACGCGCTGGATAGCTATCAGCTGGCGCTGCTGACCCGTTATGGGCAGCGGATGCGACAAAAACTGGGCTTCTTTAGCGAGCAAAAAAACGATAACGAATTGCTCAGCGAACTGTTTAGCCTGATGGTACGAGAAAAAAGCGACTTCACGCGAACGTTTCGTATGTTGAGTCAGACGAAGCAGCACAGCGCGTCATCGCCGTTGCGCGATGAGTTTATTGACCGGACGGCATTTGATGATTGGTTTGCGCGCTATCGTTTACGTTTGCAGCAGGATAACGTGGCTGACGAAATAAGACAGGCGCAGATGAAAGCAGTGAATCCGGCAATGGTGTTGCGCAACTGGCTGGCGCAGCGGGCAATAAGCCAGGCAGAGCAGGGGGATTACGCCGAACTACATCGCTTACACATCGCGTTGCGCACGCCGTTTACCGACAGGGATGATGACTATGTCAGCCGTCCACCTGACTGGGGTAAGCGGCTGGAAGTTAGTTGTTCAAGTTAAGGGGCGAGAAAAACCTGTGGCGACGCGTTGGCCGGGTGCAGGCCAACGTGTAGCTGGGCACCGTACCAGCGCATCAGGTCATCGGCCTGTAAAACGTCTTCCGGCGTCCCCTGAGAAACAATGCGTCCGTCATGGAGCAGGATAATTCTATCAGCCCACAGCGCGGCAAGATTGAGATCGTGAAGGACGATGCATACATGTAACTCCCCCGCAGCGGTTAACGACGCTAACAAGCGTAACAGGTGTTGCTGGTGGTAGAGATCTAACGCTGAGGTAGGTTCATCGAGGAATAACCAGCCTCGCGGCGCGCCGTTGCGCCACAACTGCGCCAGCGCACGAGCAAGCTGAACACGCTGCTGCTCGCCACCAGAAAGCGCGGCGTAGCGCCTGCCAGCCAGTGGAGTGCATCCGGTTAACGCCATCACCTGAGCGATAAGCGTTGGTTCGGGCCGTTGGGTCCAGGGGGCTCGCCCCATGGCGATTACGGCCTCAACCTGCCAGTCAAAGCCCACCTGCGTTTGCTGACGCATGACTGCGCGATGGCGAGACAGCGTCTGCGTGTGCCAGTCATTTAGCGGCTTCCCGTTCAGTAAGCAGTACCCGGTTGCCGGAGTAAGAAAACCGGTCAGCAGGCGCAGTAACGTGGACTTCCCCGCGCCGTTTGGGCCGATCAACGCCACCAATTCACCCTTTGTAAGCGTCAGCGACACGTCGCGAATCACCGACCTGCCTGCCACGCGATAATTCAGATCTTCGGCGATAAAATGTTCAGCCATGTACTCCTCGCTGCCGAAAAATAAGCCACAAAAACCACGGTGCACCAAGAATGCTGGTCAACAGACCAACTGGCATTTCAGCAGGTGCAACGGCTGTTCGCGCGAGGGTATCGGCGATCAACAGTAATAATGCCCCCGCCAATACAGAGCCTGGGATCACCGCCCGATGATCGCTACCGAGCCACATGCGCACCAAATGCGGAATAACCAGGCCGATAAACCCAATCACGCCGCTGACCGCGACGGAGGCGGCAACTAACAGCGCGCTGCATAACAGTAAAATACGCTGGACCCATCGCACATCGACACCAAGATAGTGCGCGTCTTCCTCACCGAGCTGCAGCAGATTCAGCGCCGGGGCTAAGCGCCAGACAACAAGCACAGTGGGCAGCATCAGCGAGGTGACCGCCAGTAGCGTTGACCACTGCGCCGAACCCAGACTGCCCATCCCCCATAGTGACAGTTGGCGCAGTTGCGCATTATTGCTGACCCACGACAACACACCGACTGCCGCTCCACACAGTGCATTGATGGCAATACCCACCAACAACAGGCGTGACAGTGAACTATCGCGCTGTTGACTGAGGATAAAAATCACCACGGTGGCGGCGAGTGCGCCGAGAAACGCCGCCAGCATCGGGGCATACAGCATCAGCAGCGCGGGTAAGGTTACCGGCAATACCACCCACAAGGCGACGGCGCAGGCGGCGCCGCTGCTTATCCCCAGTAGGCCAGGGTCGGCAAGCGGATTGCGAAACAGTCCTTGCATTACACAGCCCGCCAGAGCCAGTGAACCGCCAATTACCAGTGCCAGCAGCACGCGCGGCAGTCGAATAGTGAGCCAGATTTGACGCAGCGCGCCATCTCCCTCGCGCCAGAACAAGCTCACCGGCAGATGCAACGCGCCAAAACCGGTGGCTACAATTGTCATCACGACCAGCGTAGTGGCCAGCATCCACAAAGAGCAGGTGATACGCCAGGACATCAGGGTAATTGCTCTGCTTTGGCGCGCAGTTGCAGGATGGCCTGCGGCGTACGCACGCTAAAGCCGAGCAAAGCCATATCGTCAATTTGCAACACCTGTTTATGGCGACCAGCAGGCGTTTGCGCCAGCCCTGGCAACGCCCACAGACTCTCTTCCCCTCCCATCGCCTTGACGCCGTCTTGCGAAATCACCACCAGATCGGGCTGACTGGCAATCACCCCTTCTTGAGACAAGGGCTGGTAGCGGGTAAAGCCCTGCATAGCGTTGCGCAAACCGGCGGCACGAATGGCGGCATCGGCCCCGGTTTGCTGTCCGGCAGCCATGGCGGTCATTCCGCCATGATTGAGAATGAACAGCACGCGTTTGTTGAGTTCAGATGAAGGTAATTCAGCCAGCGCCTGGCGTAAGGTTTGGCGTAGCGCCTCGCCTTGTGCTTCTCGGTGGGTCGCCTGCGCAATGACCCTGATTTTCTCATCAATCACGCTGAGCGCGTTACCTGCCGGTACCGTAACGACGCTGACATGACTTTGCTCAACCTGTTGGAGCACCAATGAAGGCTGCGCCTGTGCGCTGGCCAGAACCAGAGTAGGGCGGGTGGCGAGGATCCCTTCGGCATTGAGTTGACGCAAATAACCCACGTCCGGTAATGCGGTTGCCGCTTCTGGCCATTGGCTGGTACTGTCGCGCGCGACAAGGGATGACTGTGCGCCGAGCGCGTAGACAATCTCTGTTACGTCACCACCAAGGGCTACCACTTTTTCATCGGGAGTGGCCTGTGCCGCCAGTGGCAGAAGCGCAATCAGGATCCACAGTTTTTTCATGCGGCCAGTCCTTCCGGTATTAAGGCATCAATTTGCGTACGCCATTGTTTCTGTTCCGGTTCTCCTTCCGTACGCTGCCCATATAGCTGGGCGATTTGCGTACCGTCTGCCGCAAACAGTTCCAGACTGGTCACATAACCGTCGGCGGTTGGCTTACGCGTAACCCATGTTTCGGCGACGGTTTCTTCCAGCAGATGCAGCGTGAAGGTCGGGTTGAAAATATTCAGCCAGCCTTTCATTGGCACCAGTTTTTCCACCACACCGGTAAAAATCTGCACGCAACCGCGGTTGCCGACAAATACCATGATTTCATTGCCATCCTGACGTGCGGTTTCCAGCAGTTGGGCCACCGCGCCGTTAGTCACCTTGCAGGCCAGATCGTCGCCTACCAGTCGAAAGGCCTGCTGACGGGTTAGGTTGTGGCGTTTCAGCAGGCCAAAAAACTGGTGCACATCGGTCATGGTGCGCCACTCTGCATCTACCGCCGTAGCGTCTGCGTTAACGCCAGAAACGGCGGTTTCGAGTGTTTGCAGCATCAGCGGTGGGTTTTCCGCGAAGATGAAACGGGTCAGCAGCGAGCCCCAGGCAGCAATATCGGTATGCTGCGTGGTGTAGACCTTTAGCAACGCGTCGCCCTGATTATCGAAAAACTGAATGCTCTGGCGCTCGCCGTGAGCGGTGGTTTCGCTGATGTGAAATGCGCTGGCCCATTGATTCAGGAACAGGCGCAGATCGAGGGCGCGCGGATTGAGTACCAGTCCGGCATGACCGTTCAGGTGTTGATTCGTAAACGCGCCGATGACTTCATGCACCGCATATTCGTTGCGGCAAATACATTTGGTTTCGCCTACGGCCTCCAGTGCGGTGAGGATCTCGCGCACTTCGCCACGTAAGCGCCAGGCGTCATGACCAACGCGCGCAAAGGTCAGTTCGGCTTCGCTAATATTCATCAACCCCGCAATATCACGTGCGTATTTGCCAGGATTTTCTTTTTTCAGTTCCAGCCAGCGTGTGTAATGATTCATTGTCTCTTCCTTCCAGATTGCTACCCCGGCTAATTGGGGGAAAGTGATTACCACTGATAACTCACGAAAATTTTGCCGTTGCGTCCATCCTGCGGAATGCCCTGCGGTGACCAGTACTCTTTGTCAAAGGCGTTACCCAGTACCAGTGTGGTAGTCATGCCTTTCAGCGCCTGCTGTCCCTGGTAGCTGACATAGAAGTCGTTGACCGCATAACCGGGCTGTTTAGTGTAGCTGCTGCTGATATGGGTTGAGCGGTCGGCAAAGGTGCCGAGCCAGCCAACCGAGAAACCGCTATGTGCAACAGGCACGTTTAGCTTACTGGTGACGGTGTCCGGGTTAATGCTGGAAATATATTCACCGGTGTCGGTGTCTTTGCCGCGCGTGCGGTTATAGGCTAGATCCAGACTGAACAGATCGGTGGTGTAGGTCGTCATCACGTCCCAGCCCCAGATTTTGGCGTTAGGAACGTTGTAAGACATAGTTGTCGCGGCGGCAAAATCGACGCGGGTGGAAATATAGTCTTTCGCTTTCGTGTCAAAATAGCTGGCTTTAAATTCAAGGGCATCGCTTGCCAGCAGTAGATCGTCAAAGCGCAGACCGAAACCATACTCCTGCGTTTCGTTGGTTTCCGGGCGCAGGTTCGGGTTAGGCACCCAGTAGTTGGTGTAGAAACGGCCGATGGAGAAGTGTTTCGCATCGTTGTACATTTCGCCCATGGTTGGCGCACGGAAGGCCTGGGCGTAAGATCCAAACAGCATCAGCCAGTCGGTTGGGGAAACGGTCATTCCGGCACGGGAAGACCATTTATCGGCATCAACATCCGCGTAACCGTCGCTGCTACCGCGATAAGAGTCATAACGCGTGCCGCCCAGCAAGGTCACCGGCAGGTCACGCAGCGTGATTTCGTCTTGTAGCCAGCCGGAGCTGAAATCAATTTTCGCCTGTGGAAAACCGGTGGTTGCGCCAACCGGTCGCTGTTCCTGGCGATAGTGCTCGCCGCCATACGTCAGCAGATGCGCCGCAAAAGCATCGCTAAACAGACGAGTGCGGTTGTCAATCTTCCCACCTTTTGTGGTTTGCTTACGAAACTCGCCGGTGGCATCCGGGTTTTGTGCGTTAATACGCGCCTCAGACCAGTAAATGTTTGCGTTGGCATTCAGCCAGTCATTATCTGCCGGGGCTAGTGAGTAGGTCAGTTGTGCATCGCGCTGGATCGTCGAGCGGTCAGTCATTGGGTTGCTGCTGTTCGCGTCGCTGGCCTGCGGGTTTTTAGGTTCCTGTGCATCGTTGTTGTAATAGCGCAGCGAGCCAGCCAACGTCTGGGCGTCGTCAATTTTCCAGCTGCCTTTCGCCAGCATATTGTTAATCGCCTCGTCGTTTGGCGCGGTAGTACCGTTGCTCTGACGTATGTCACCACGATCACGGCTGGACCATGACAGCAGCCCGTCCAACGTATCGGTACGGCCATATGTGCTGGCTCCCATCCCGAGGCTGTGGTCGCCCGTTGCGGCTGTGCCAAATACGCGGTAACCGCTGTTTCTCCCTGCGTCCAGCAGATCGCTGGCATTCACTGTCTCATAGGCAATGACGCCGCCCAACGCGCCGCTGCCGTACAGTAGTGCGGACGGACCGCGCACCACTTCAATACGCTTGATGAGGGCCGGATCGAGGAAAGTGCTGTTGAGGTGTCCGGTGTCAGTGCCTTGACGCACGCCGTCGACCAGCACCAGTACGCCGCGTCGGTCGTAGCCACGCAGGTTGACGTCCTGACCGTTGGTACGACCGGTGCCGTCAAGTGTCAGGCCGGGTACCCTGCGCAGCAGGTCGGCGGCGGAGCTGGCGGTTTGATTTTCCGGGGCCGTCGCGTCGATGACGCTGACCATCATCGGTGCTTCAAAGGCGCTGCGGGCATTGCCAGTGGCGGTAACGGTCATATCTTCAACTGCCGCATACGCGGCACCAGGAAGACTGCAGACGATCGCCAGCGCCAGCAACGATGGGCGTATACTCGCGGTGTGCAGGTAAAGCATAGCAACTCTCCATTAGAAACTCGAAAAGCGCTGGCTGCCTGGGGATAACCTGGGTGGCTGGCGAAAAGTGTGGGTTTATTTCGTTAAAATCAGTTTTCCGGCATGGGTCTGACGCAGCAGATAATGCTGTCCGTCATGCTCAATAATCACGCGTCCCTCGTTACCTAACAGACTTTTACTGTCAATCCGACGCTCAGCGGCGGGGGCAGAGGGCGGTGTTTTTGTTTTTGCAGGCGTTGCCGTTGTGTTATCCATACGTGACATAGTGTTTAAAAATAGCAATCAATGTAACAATGATAATCATTATCATCAAAGTGAAAATTTGCGGCAAGCCTTTTTGTGAAAAAATTGTGACGGGAGCGGTTCTTGAGCAAAAACGAGGGAATAAATAGGGGTAAAACAAGGGATTGTCACCGGGCAACGTTATGCTACCCGGCGAAAAAGTTAGAAGCGGCTATCCACCGCAGCCGCAAGTTTTTCGACCAGCAGTTCAGTATCTTCCCAGTTCAGGCACGGGTCGGTAATGGACTGACCGTAAACCAGTGGCTGACCGCTGACGATTTTTTGCGTACCTTCGCGCAGGAAGCTCTCTGCCATAATCCCGGCAATGGCCGTTGAGCCATTACGAATTTGCTGACAGACGTCATCGCACACGTCCAGTTGACGGCGATGCTGCTTCTGACAATTGCCGTGGCTGAAATCGACTACCAGGTGCTCCGGTAGCGAAAATTCGTGCAGCGTGTCGCAGGCGGCAGCAATATCTTCTGCAAAGTAATTCGGCTTTTTACCGCCGCGCATGATGATATGCCCGTAAGGGTTGCCGCTGGTCTGATAGATAGTCATCTGACCGGTTTTATCCGGTGAGAGGAACATATGGCTGGCGCGGGAGGCGCGAATAGCATCGACGGCGATACGCGTATTGCCATCCGTCCCGTTTTTAAACCCGACCGGGCAGGACAGCGCAGAGGCCATTTCACGGTGGATTTGGCTTTCGGTGGTACGTGCGCCGATAGCACCCCAGCTGATCAGATCGGCAATAAACTGGCCGGTGACCATATCGAGGAATTCGGTGGCCGTAGGGACCCCCAGCTCGTTGACCTGTAGCAGGAGTTTACGCGCCAGCTCAATGCCGTGGTTAACGCGGTAGCTGCCGTTCAGGTCCGGGTCGGAAATTAAGCCTTTCCAGCCGACGACGGTGCGCGGTTTTTCAAAATAGGTCCGCATCACGATTTCCAGGCGTGCCTGGTGTTGGGTGCGCAGCATCTGCAAGCGCGTGGCGTACTCCAGGGCCGCATCGAGGTCGTGAATCGAGCAGGGACCCACGATCACCAGCAAACGAGGATCTTCGCCATTCAGTATTTTTTCTATCCGGCGTCGGGAATCCGTCACGTGATGAGCGACAGAGGACGACACAGGATGCCGTTGCGCCAGCTCAGCGGGAGTGACCAGATTGTCAATACGCGCAGTACGGAGTTCATCAGTTCGGTTCATTACGTGTCTCAGAAATTTGTTGCTTCAACGGCAGGACTACCGGGAAGTGATGCGCATCACGATAAACCAATCCCTGCTGATTTCAAGTGCGAGGCGTGTCACACCTCGCAAGCCAGAGTTTATGCTAACAAAAAATGAACTAATGCACTAGCATTCTAGTACATGCGGCGATTCAGCCCCATAATATCGAGGATCTTGGTGGCAATCTCTTCTACCGAATAGTTGGTACTGTTAAGCCATGGGATCTTGTTTTTACGGTATAACGCTTCAACTTCGGCCACTTCCATCCGGCACTGACGCAGCGAGGCATAACGACTGTTTTCTCTACGCTCTTCACGGATCGCCGTCAGGCGTTCCGGATCAATGGTCAGACCAAAAAGTTTATGTTGCAGCGGTTTTAGCGACGCGGGGAGCACCAGGTTATCCATATCGTCGGCAATAAAGGGGTAGTTCGCCGCCCGAATGCCAAACTGCATTGCCAGATACAGGCTGGTTGGCGTTTTACCGCAGCGGGAGACGCCGAGCAGAATAACCTGCGCTTGATCGAGGTTGCGCAACGAAATACCGTCATCGTGGGCGAGGGCGTAATCAATGGCGGCAATGCGCGCATCGTACTTATTGAGGTTGCCGGGATTCAGTCCATGCGTGCGATGAGCGATTGGTGTCGGGTCGAGTTTCATCTCATCTTGCAGCGGGGCGACCAGCGCCTGGACGATATCCTGACAGAAGCCCTCGCTTTGCAAAATGATCGCGCGAATTTCCGGCAATACGATGGAATAGAATACCAGCGGGCGTACGCCCGTTTGCTGGTAAATGGCGTCAATCTGGTCTTTCACCGCGCGGGCTCGGCTCTCATTTTCAACAAACGGCAGCGTAATACTGCTGATCGTGACCGGAAATTGCGACATCACCGCGTGTCCCAATACCTCTGCGGTGATGGCCGTACCATCAGAAATATAAAATACGTGACGATCAACAGCATTATCCATTTTGCGCATCCTGGGGGCAGATATAATTCTCTGAAAGCATAAATTAAAACGCGTCAGAAGCGAATATTGTTGTCGTCATTTTATAAAATGAAACGGTATTTTTATATTTACTGAAAAGTACATTTCATTTTTCGGAACGAATGTTTAGACCGACTGTTTTTGTGGTGATCCCGTGCCGCTCGTGGGTTTGCGCAAATGCGGAAACAATCTGAAAAAATAAAAAATAAAGTTGCTTGAACGATTCACCGTTTTTTTCGCCGCGGTAAATATGCCAAGATAATTACGCAAAAATTGAGTTTCCTAACCTCGTTCATATATAAGGATTGTTCGATGTCCAACAATGGCTCGTCACCGCTGGTGCTTTGGTATAACCAACTCGGCATGAATGATGTAGACAGAGTTGGAGGCAAAAATGCCTCCCTGGGTGAAATGATTACTAACCTTTCCGGTATGGGTGTTTCCGTACCGAATGGTTTTGCAACGACCGCCGATGCGTTTAACCAGTTTCTGGACCAAAGCGGTGTAAACCAGCGCATTTATGAACTGCTGGATAAAACGGATATCGACGATGTTACCGAGCTTGCCAAAGCCGGGGCGCAGATCCGCCAGTGGATTATCGACACTCCTTTCCAGCCTGAGCTGGAAAATGCCGTCCGCGATGCCTACGCGCAGCTTTCTGCTGATGATGCCCAGGCCTCTTTTGCCGTGCGCTCCTCCGCCACCGCAGAAGATATGCCTGATGCTTCATTTGCCGGTCAGCAGGAAACGTTCCTCAACGTCCAGGGCTTTGATGCCGTGCTGGTGGCCATCAAGCACGTCTTTGCCTCGCTGTTTAACGACCGCGCAATCTCTTACCGTGTACACCAGGGGTATGACCACCGTGGCGTGGCGCTCTCAGCTGGCGTTCAACGGATGGTACGCTCCGACCTGGCCTCTTCAGGCGTCATGTTCTCTATCGACACCGAATCCGGCTTCGATCAGGTGGTGTTTATCACCTCCGCATGGGGTCTGGGCGAAATGGTAGTGCAGGGGGCCGTTAACCCGGATGAATTCTATGTGCACAAACCGATCCTGGCGGCTAACCGTCCGGCTATCGTGCGTCGTACCATGGGTTCGAAAAAAATCCGCATGATCTACGCGCCGACTCAGGAACACGGCAAACAGGTGACGATCGAAGATGTGCCGCAGGAACAGCGCGATATTTTCTCACTGACGAACGAGGAAGTGCAGGAACTGGCGAAGCAGGCGGTGCAAATTGAGAAGCACTACGGTCGTCCGATGGACATCGAATGGGCGAAAGACGGTCACACCGGCAAGCTGTTTATTGTGCAGGCGCGTCCGGAAACCGTTCGTTCTCGCGGCCAGGTGATGGAGCGTTATACGCTGCATGCGCAGGGTAAAATCATTGCTGAGGGCCGTGCTATCGGCCACCGCATCGGTGCCGGTCCGGTGAAGGTCATTCATGACATCAGTGAAATGAACCGCATTGAACCTGGTGACGTTCTGGTCACCGACATGACCGACCCGGACTGGGAACCGATCATGAAAAAAGCGGCGGCGATTGTCACCAACCGTGGCGGTCGTACCTGTCACGCGGCAATCATTGCCCGTGAACTGGGGATCCCGGCGGTGGTAGGCTGTGGTGATGCGACAGATCGCATCACGGAAGGCGAGAATGTGACCGTTTCCTGTGCTGAAGGTGATACCGGCTACGTGTATGCCGACATGCTCGACTTTAGCGTTAAGAGTTCCAGCGTCGAAACCATGCCGGATCTGCCGTTGAAGGTGATGATGAACGTCGGTAACCCGGATCGTGCATTCGACTTCGCTTGCCTGCCAAACGAAGGTGTCGGGCTGGCGCGTCTTGAATTTATCATCAACCGCATGATTGGCGTGCATCCTCGCGCGCTGCTGGAATTTGATGACCAGACGCCGGAACTGCAAAACGAAATCCGCGCGATGATGAAAGGTTTTGATTCGCCGCGTGAATTCTACGTCGGTCGTCTGACCGAAGGGATCGCGACGCTGGGTGCGGCGTTCTATCCAAAACGCGTCATTGTGCGGATGTCAGACTTTAAGTCCAACGAGTATGCCAACCTGGTCGGCGGAGAGCGTTACGAGCCGCATGAAGAGAACCCGATGCTGGGCTTCCGTGGGGCGGGCCGTTACGTGGCAGACAGCTTCCGCGACTGCTTCGCACTCGAATGTGACGCGGTGAAGCGCGTGCGCAACGAGATGGGACTGACCAACGTTGAAGTGATGGTGCCGTTTGTGCGTACCGTGGCGCAGGCCAAAGCGGTGGTGGAAGAGCTGGCTCGTCAGGGTCTGAAGCGCGGTGAAAACGGGCTGAAGATAATCATGATGTGTGAGATCCCATCCAACGCCTTGCTGGCTGAGCAGTTCCTTGAGTACTTCGACGGTTTCTCTATCGGCTCGAACGACATGACGCAGCTGGCGCTGGGTCTGGACCGTGATTCCGGCGTGGTGTCTGAACTGTTTGATGAGCGTAACGACGCGGTGAAAGCGCTGCTGTCGATGGCGATTCGCGCGGCCAAGAAACAGGGTAAATACGTGGGTATTTGCGGTCAGGGCCCCTCTGACCACGAAGACTTCGCGGCCTGGCTGATGGAAGAGGGGATCGACAGCCTGTCGCTGAACCCGGACACTGTCGTACAGACCTGGCTGAGCCTGGCGGAACTGAACAAGTAATAATACCCTGCCGGATGGCGGCGTAAAGTCCTTATCCGGCCTACGGTTTGCTTTCAACGTAGGCCGGATAAGATGCGTTAGCATCGCCTCCGGCATTTTAGTCTGCAACGTTCTCCCTGCTTAACCGCTGAATAATGTCCTGGCGAAGCTGATACTTCTGAATTTTACCGGCGGCTGTGCGCGGTAATTTCTCGACAATCACCAGATGTTCAGGATATTTGTACTTTGCTACCCGCTTGCGGCTAAAGAAGGCCACTACCGACTCCAGCGACAGCGAGTGATGCGGAGGTTTAAGTACCACGTAAGCGCACGACCTTTCCCCTAAACGCTCGTCCGGCATCGCCACCACGCAGGCGTCGTGAATACGTGGATGCTGCAATAAAATATCCTCGACCTCACGACTGCTGATATTTTCGCCACCGCGCACGATAATATCTTTCTTACGTCCGGTAATCTTAATGTAGCCCGCCTCGTCCATGCGGCATAAGTCACCGCTGTAGTACCAGCCGTCTTGATCCAGTGCTCTGGCGGTCATTTCGGGTTCATCAAGGTAGCCCATAAACACGTTTGGCCCGCGCGAGGCCTCTTCGCCCTCCACGCCAGGCGGCAGCGTATTACGTGCCTCATCAACCACTTTAATTTCGACGCCCGCAGCGGCGTAGCCGTCGGTATTCATCATGTGGGAAAGCGAATCATCGAGATTCACCACCGCATGCGGTGAGCTTTCGGTCGAGCCGTAAACGCTTAATAACTTAATGCCGCGCTGCTGACACTCGCGGGCAATTTTCTGCGGAATGGTGGTGCCACCGCATAAGAAGAAGCGTAATGATGAGAGGTCGTAAGGCTGTTTTTCCACGCAGCACAGCATGTCATAGACGAAGGGCGTAGCGCCGAGGACACAGGTACAGCGCTGTTGCTCCAGCAGTTCAAGACAGGCGGTTGGGGTAAAAACATCCAGCAGCACGCTGCGTGCGCCAATTAAAAAAGGGGCCGTGACGCCGTGCAGAAAACCGGTGGCATGCCCCAGCGGTGCTGGCATTAAAAAAACATCTTGCCAGTTGAGGTTCAGGCGGGCGCAGTAGGCCCGTTCGCTGGCGAGAATGTTGTTATGGGTCAGCATTACCCCTTTCGGCATACCCTCCGTGCCGGAGGTGAACAGCACGGCGGCTAACGCGTCGGCGTGTACGCTAACGGTGTGGGTTAACGGGGGGGAGCTCAGAAGCTGGCTTAGCGCCAGTGAAGCAGTTGCCGGGGCCAGTTTATCCACGGCGACAATCTGTTGCAGGTGCGGCAACTGATTCTGTAAGGGCAGGATCAGATCCACCGGGCGGGTCTGTTTAAACAGGGTTGACGCAAAAAAGATCTTCGCCTTGCATTTATTTAGCACCCATACCAGCTCTGCTTCGCGCCAGGCGGGCAGTAGCGGTACGGAAACGGCGCCGGTTTTCAGGCAAGCCAGATAAATCACGGTAAATTCACACCAGCCCGGCAACTGGAAGGCCACCCGATCGCCGGGTTGAATGCCGCTGGCTAAAAACCAGGTGGCCAGGCTGCTGGCGGCGCGATCGAGTGCGGCGTAGGTGTAGGCATCGCCGTGATTATCGACCACGGCAATTTTATCTGGTACGGCCCGGGCGGTCTGGCTCCAGTAATCGCCCAGTGAGGCATCTCCCCACAGTCCTTGCTGTCGCCAGGCGTGACGACGCTCGGCGTTGAACGTTAATCTGACACTCATTGGTTTGTCCCTGGATGATTGCGGCATACGTCTTGCCGGATGACGGCTGCGCCTTATCCGACCTGCAACCTACAACATCCGTTATCCATAACGAAAATCGACGCCAAATGTGCCGACCGGATACTCCCACTGTTCGAGGATTGTTTCGCCGCATAGCACCCGGCAGGTTCCGCACTCAAGGCATCCAGCTGAGTCAAAATGGATATTTCCGTCATCGTCCTGCTTGTACAGCCCGGCAGGGCAAGCATTGAGCAGTTTGCGAAACTCATTCAGGTCCGGGTGGGCGGCCAGAATAATGTGCGGATGTCCTTCATCAACGTTGAATTTATTAGCGCCCAGTTTGACGTCAACGTTCACGGTGTTGTCCTGGTTCATAGTGCAGTTGCTCCCTTAATGCCGTCCTTCAGTAAGTTCATTAACCCAATGCGTTTTACATGGGGCATGATCCTTTTGCGCATTGGGGGTGTCGGACGTCCATCAACGGTGAACATCTCGCTCATGATATCTGCCACCATGCGCGGGTACTGGGTGAACAGACGCGGGTTTTCCATCAACGCCGGGATTTTGCGAAAATGCTGTAATTCATGCATGACGCAACCCTGCTCAAGGGCATGTTTGTAGCCCATCAGACTGTTGGCCGAGAAATCCTGGCGTTCTTTCGCCGCGATAGCCGTTTTCGCCGCTGCCTCAGCAGAGGCAATAGCCAGATCCATGCCGCGGATCGTATACCCCAGATTCAGGCAGAAACCAGCGGCATCGCCGACGATCATCACGCCGTTATCGACCAGTTCAGGCACCATTGCCAGACCGCCTTCCGGCACCATATGCGCCGAATATTCCAGCAATTCACCCCCGGCAATCAGCGGACGAATGGTTGGATGCTGTTTAAAATCTTCAAGCATTTGCGGAACGCTCTTCGTTGCGTGGGCGATATCGCCCAGACCGCAGACCAGCCCCAGAGAAATCGAATCCTGGTTGGTGTAAAGGAAGCCACCCCCCATCAACCCGTTTGACGGGGAACCGGCAAACAACCAGGCCGCGCCGTCGTTGCCTGAAAGATTGAAACGGTCCGCAATGACGGCGGGTGGCAAGCCAATCAACTCTTTAACGCCGACGGCATAGTGGTGTGCCGAAGAGGGCGGGACCATGCCGAGCGAACGCCCCAGCATGGAATTAACACCGTCGGCGAGGATGACGATGTTAGCTTCCAGAATATCGTCACCCGCCTGTACACCAGTGACTTTGTTGCCTTCTCGGAGTAATGCATCGACGCGTACGCCTGGAATAAACTGTGCGCCCGCCTGTTCGGCTTTATCCATTAGCCACGGGTCAAAACGGCTGCGTAAAACCGTGTACGAATCCTGCGTTGCGGCCGTGTTTTTTTCACCATGAAAATCGAGCGTGACGGCGCTTTCTTCGGTTAGAAAGGAGATTTTCTCGCGCGTCACTTTACGCTCGACAGGCGCTTCCTCGGCAAATCCTGGCATAATGCTTTCAAGGCTGTGTGCATAGAGTCGCCCGCCGGTCATGTTCTTACTGCCCGCGCTATTTCCGCGTTCAATGACCAGCACGTCGAGTCCAGCTTTCGCCATCACGTAGGCGGCCACCGCTCCCGCCACGCCAGCACCAACCACAATGGCATCAAATTTTTCATCTGACATGCTTATGCTCCTTCCCCGCTGTGAGCACAGCGGGAGATGTGGATTAAATGAGGGATTAGCGGTTTAACTGTTCGATAAGGGCCGGCACGACTTTGTAGATATCGCCGACCAGGCCGTAATCGGCATAATTAAAAATCGGGGCTTTTTTATCTTTGTTGATGGCGACGATAATTTTTGCGCCATTACCGCCGACCATATGCTGGATTTGCCCTGAGATTCCCAGCGTCAGGTACAGATCAGACTTCAGCAACACGCCGGAAACGCCGATGTAGCGTTCGCGCTCCATCCAGTTTTCGCCTTCGGCAATCGGGCGTGAACAACCGACTTCCGCACCCAGCACGGCCGCCAGTTTATGTACCATCTCCAGATCGGCTTGCGCCACCAGACCGCGACCGACGCCCACCACGCGTTTGGCTTTGCTGAGATCCACGCTGCTCAGGGATTTGGCGCGACGCTCCTGACACATAATTTCATGGCGTGGGGTGATGTACGGCGCAGCGGTAACCGGGCAGGTGTGCGCTGGGTTGGCCTCGATCGGCTCCAGTACGCTGGCAGCGAGCGTGATAATGGTCAGGTTGCTATTGAGCTTTTCTTTGCCGAATGCCAGTCCGCCATACATACGGTGTTCAACGAACAGTGCGCCAGCATCAAGACTTACCGAGGTGGCGTCATTCACCATTGCCGCATTAAGTTGAATGCTCAGACGCGCGCCAAGGGATTTCGCACGCTTGGTGGCGGGCATCAGCAGTAAACCGTTGTGATCTTGCAGCAGCGAAGTGACGGTTTCGGCATAGTTTTCAACGCGCTGTAACGCGGAGGATTGCTCAAGTACGATGACGCTATCAGCACCGAGTGGCTGAACCTGGCTGGCCTGCTCGCTACCTTGCACAATGATATGGACCTGTTCACCCCATTGACGCGCGCCGGTCATTAATTCTGCGTAGCGTTCAGCGTTATCGCTAAATACCCAGACGTTAGCTAATTTACTCATAATGTTTTCTCTCCGTTGGGCTTAATTCAGGGCTTTTTTCAGGTGGTCGGCCAGTTCAGCAATGGCGTCCGCTGAGTCATTTTCCAGAATGATGCGTTTACGCTCGGTTTGTGGTGGCACCGTTATTGCCACCAGTTCCGCTAACGGCGGCACAGGCGTCCAGCCAATATCGCTGGCCTGCCAGGGGGTGACGGATTTCTTCCCAGCGCCAAGAATGGCTTTCATTGACGGAATGCGCGGCGTGTTGATATCTGACGTAACGCAAATTACAGCGGGGAGCGGAAGTTCAAGCACTTCAATCTCATCCTCAAGCGCGCGTTCGACCAGAATTCGCTCGCCGTGACGTTCTATCTTGCTCACCGCGTTGACGACGGGCAACTGCAGGAGTTCGCCCACCAGCAAGCCTACCTGTTGCGCATAGATATCGCCTGACCCTTCACCGAATAACATCAGATCAAATTCAATTTTCGTTGCGGCGCAGGCCAGCGCCTGCGCTGTGTCTCTGGGCAGTGAATGTTCCAGTTGTGCATCCTGGACCATAAACAGGCTGTTCGGGCCGCGGGACAAGACATCTTTACGGACTTTGGAGTTTTGCAACAGCGAGCCGCCAACCGTTAAGGCGACGATTTCGTCACCTTCTACAGCCATCTGCGTTGCGGCTTCGATGGCGTTTAAGTCAAATTGACTGATTTTGGCTTCGGCTCTGTCAAAGTTAAGTGAGCGCTCCGGGGTAACAACAATGTCCTGTTCTTCAGGGACCAACTTAAAGCAGGTGACTATTTTCATGGCATCTCCGGTGAGTCATGTTCAGATGATGACGGGGAGCGTCATTATCGCTAGTAGGGAAAGTTGACTGAAAATAGTGTGCGGCAGGCGAGGGGCATTTTCGACGGGACAATCTGTTTTCGCTTCCAACAATCTTGCAAAAAAAAGTGTCGACAGGAGGCTTTACTGATAAGCGAGGCTTAAACGTTATCGGCGGCAGAAATAAAAAGAAAAAGAGAGCAAGGGGAATAAATTGCGAAATGCATCATGTTTTTAATCAGTATCTGATTATTTATGTTTCTGTTATGTAAATAACTAGCGATCAAATACTAACATTTACGCGTTTGATTAATTTCAAAACGTAAACAAACGATGAAGATAACGTATTATAGCAACGCGTATCATCTTGCAAGTGGCACCAATAATTTTGTTCCGTTAGGTTGAAATAACGTTGTATAACATGTTCAGTCACTTTATTTTATCGCTATTACTTATCCCAAAATTCCGGTCCTAATGTGGAGGCTGTCATGTATCAACGCTGTTTTGATAATGCCATGGAAACCCTTTTTGAGCAGGGGAAGACCCCTGTGTTTTCACGGTTCGTCATTAGTGACGATCCGAACTGGGAGTCAGGTCACCATGTTCATGACAATGAAACCGAGCTCATTTATGTTAAAAAAGGTGTCGCCAGATTCATTATCGACTCATCACTGTATGTTGCACATGCTGGCGATATTGTGGTGATAGAACAAGGCCGGTTGCATGCGGTTGCGTCTGACAGCAGCGCACCGGCTACCACCTACACTTGCGCCCTGGCAGGGTTTCGCTTTAATGGCTGGCAGGATAACCAGTTGCTGCAGGCTCATTCATGCCCGGTGATTAGCGCCGGACAGGGGAAGGAGGTGATTAAGAGTATTTTTAACGAGCTGAGTGTTATGTTGCCACAGAGCAAAAATAATCCGACTTCGGCGGCCTATTATGCTTTCGCATATGCATTAACCGTACTGTATTATGAAAATTTCAAAAATGCATATCGTTCGGAGCAGGGGTATATTAAGAAAGATATTTTAATTAAAGATGTGTTGGTGTATTTAAATAATAATTTCCGTGAAAAAATAACGCTTGAGCAGTTGTCGAAAAAATTCCGTGCCAGCGTAAGTTATATTTGCCATGAATTTACCAAAGAGTATCGAATTTCACCGATTAATTATGTTATTCAACGGAGAATGACGGAGGCTAAATTTACTCTGACTAATACAGAATCATCACTGGCAGAAATTTCGTGGCGGGTAGGATATGAAAATGTCGATCACTTTGCCAAACTCTTTCAGCGACATGTGGGTTGTTCTCCCAGCGATTATCGCAAGCAGTTTAAAAACAATCTGCTTGAGCAGGAGTGTCTGATGCCGGAGATTTAGCTCCCGGTTTTCTTGGCGCCCGGTAAGCATTACGCCTACCGGGCAATTGACCCTTACTTGTTCTGGTAATCTTTCAGGATCTGCCGACCCGCAACGTAAATCATGATTTCATCCGTGCCGCCGCCAATACGTTCGCAGCGTACATCGCGCCAGAAGCGAGAAACGCGGGCTTCATCGGTATAACCCAGACCGCCCATAATTTGAATCGCGTCGTCAATCACTTCCATCGCCGTGCGGGCGCAGTATAATTTTGCCAGCGCAGCGCTGGTACGCAGCGATTGCTTCTGATCGGCCTGCCAGGCGACCTTCAACACCATATTGCGCATATTTTCGATTTTAACCGCCATCAGCGCCAGTTTTTCCTGGATCATCTGGTTGTGGCCAATCGGCTTGCCGAAAGCAATACGCTGGTTGGCGTAACGTGCGGCATCTTCGAAGGCGCATTCGGCAAAGCCGGTACTGCGCGCGGCGTTGATAAGACGTTCCATTTCAAAGTTGTACATCACGTTGAGAAAGCCCATGCCTTCTTCGCCGACCCTATCGCTTTCGTCAACTTCAACGTCGTCGAGGTAGACTTCGCAGGTGCTTAACATGTGCCAGCCGATTTTGTGCAGCGGATTCACCTTAATGCCTGGTTTACTGGAATCGACCCACCACAGCGTAAAGGCTTTCTTCGGATCTTTAGGCTCCGGATCGCGCGCCAGTACCAACATGTACGGGTACTCTTTAGCACCGGTAATAAAGGTTTTTTGTCCGTTCAGATACACTTTGCCGTTTTTACGGGTGTAGCTGGTGGTAGCGCTATTGTTGTCAGATCCTGCGCCCGGTTCGGTTAACGCCAGCGCATACGCCGGATCGCCGGTCTCCATGGTGCTTTCAGCCGTTTTACGCAACTGCTCGGCGGAACCAAAACGGAGCATGCTGTGAATACACTGCCCGTTAGTGATTAAAAATGCCGGGGCGCCGCATTTTGACACTTCCATCAGCGCCAGCATTTGGGTGACATAATCTGCCGGTATGCCGCCGAACTCTTCCGGCACGCCCAGCATTGAAATACCGTTATCCGCAAGGGCACGCATAAACTCTTTCGGGTAGGTGGCCGTCTGATCGCAGGTGCGGAAATATTCCTCCGGGAAATTGCTGGTGATCAGCTCGCGAATACTGGCAAGCAACAGCTCTTGTTCTTCCGTTAACGAAAAGTCCATTAGGTACTCCTTTTAATTGGCGGCGTTGGGTAAAACGAAACCCATTGAGGTATTGATAAATAATCTTTCGTCCATGAGTTTTAACTCAGGAGAAATAACTGGGACGAAATCCATTTTGTCCAGAATATCTTCTTGTAAGGAAACACCAGGGGCAATTTCTACCAAGTGGAGACCATCCTCTTTTAATGTGAAGACGGCACGTTCGGTGATGTAACGCACATCTAAACCGCGTTCAAGGGCGATTTTTCCACTGAAGGTTATTTCAGGTAATGCGCTGACGAATTTTTTCACCCGACCTTCCTGGACAATATTTAATTTACCGTCGGCGACCTCTGTTTTAAGACTTCCGGCAGTGAGTGTGCCGCAGAAAATAATTTTCTTCGAGGTGGCGCTAATATCGATAAATCCGCCGGTGCCCATAATCTTGCCATTGAATTTATGCACGCCGACGTTACCGTGGCTGTCTACTTCGGCAAAACTCAAATAGCACACGTCGAGACCGCCGCCGTGGTAGAAATCGAACTGGGTGGTCATATCCATAATGGCACGGGTGTTAACGTTGGCACCGAAGGCAATGCCTTGTGAGGTAATACCGCCCACTGGACCAGTTTCTACCGTCAGAATAAAGTCGTCGGCGCAGCCTTCTTCGCGTGCGACCAGACCAATGCCGTCAGCGATACCGACCCCTACGTTACCCACTGCGCCTTTGCGCATTTCGAACAGGGCGCGCCTGGCCACCAGTTTACGCTGGTTGAGCGGCAGGGCGATTTGCTGGCTGTCATCAAGGATAAAGTCGCCGGAAATAAAGCGGTTAACAGGTGCCCCGCCGTACAGTTGGGTCTGGTCAGGGTCGACCACCACGATGTCCACCAGATAGCCCGGAATACGCACCGCTTTGGGATGAAGAGTGGCTTTCTTGACCATTTTTTGTACCTGCATCATGACGATGCCACCGTGATTATGCACGGCCTGGGCAATCACCAACGCATCGAGGTACATCACTTCATCTTCAAACGTAGCGTAGCCTTCGCTATCGCAGGTGGTGGCGCGAATGAAGGCGATAGTGGGCGCGATGGCCTTGTAGTAGAGGTATTCCTTATTGTCTATCTCCACCAGTTTGATCAGATCGTCGGTGGTCACTTCATTGAGCTTGCCACCCTGCTGGCGGGGGTCAACAAACGTGCCGATACCGATATCACTCAGAATGCCCGGCTGGTGGGCTGCTGCTGCGCGTAGTGTTTGCGTTAATACGCCCTGGGGGTAGTTATAGGCGGCGATTTTATTTTTTTCGGCGAGTTCGGAGATCCGGGGTGATTGTCCCCAATGTCCGCATAGCGCCCATTTGACCAATCCTTCTTGTGCCAACGGGCTAATACCCCGGTCGGCGCGATCGCCCAATCCCGTCGGACTAATTAGCGATAAATTACGCGGAGTTTGGCAAGTTTTATATTTTTCGGCCAGTGCGCTAATTAACGTGCTGGCCTCCAGAATACCGCCGCCGGCACCTAATATGCAGAGCGTGGCTTCATCAGGTATATAATTAACTGCGTCCGTTGCCGATAATACCGGCACCCGACCATTAATACGTTCAGGTCTGTTTAGTTTCATATAAACTCCAGGTTACAGGCGTGAGGCTGCCTATCGTTTAATTCGATAAAAATAATGTGCATATTTTGAATGCAGTTAACCATCTGCCCGATATTCGCAGTGACGCGAATAATGGGGCAGGGGATTATTTAAAACAGTTCAGAAATATTCTGATATTAAGCCTGATGCAAAATTGTCAGTACGCTACGCAGGTCGGAGACAGATATTTGCCCGGGCGCTGAGGCTTTTTTTACTGCGCCAAAGGTCGCCGCAGAACCAAAAACTTCACCCGCCAGTCGCGAAATTACGCCGGTTTTGGCCATCGACATAGTAATAATCGGGCGGTCGGCGTAGTGCTCTTGCATCTCAAGCGTAGCGCTAAGCAGCGTCAGGACATCCGTCTTGTTTTGCGGCATTAGCGCAATTTTCGGGATATCTGCGCCCAGTTCCTGCATTTTACGCAGGCGCTGGATAATGTCTTCAGCTGCCGGTGTTTTATGGAAATCATGATTCGACATAATCACCAGGACTTTCTTCGCGTGCGCATGCTCGACGGTGGCTTTAACCTGCTCATCGCCGGTAAACAACTCCAGATCGATCATATCCACCAGACCGCTATCCACTGCCGCACAGTTAAGCGCAATATAGTCTGCAACAGACAGTGCCTGTTCACCGCCTTCTTTGGCGCTGCGGAAGGTGAAAAGCAGCGGTTTATCATCCATCACGTCACGGATCGTACGGGCTGCTTCCAGCACTGCGTCAATGGAGGAGACGTCGGCAAAATGGTCAACGCGCCATTCCAGAATGTCGAAGTCTGCTTCGCGGTAGGCCAGCGCTTCAGCTTTCACCGTGGCGATGTCTTTACCCATCAACGAAACAATGATTTTCGGCGCACCCTCGCCAATCACGAGGTTTCTTACGGTTACGGTTTTCATTGATTACCCTTTAAAAAATTACAGATCGTTGCCCGTCAGGCGGCAAACCCCATAACCTGCTTAACGTATTCCAGCGGAAAGTCTTTCCCGGTCCACAACTTAAACTGTTCAGCCCCTTGCCATAACAACATGCCGTAACCATCAATCGTTTTGCAACCGGCACGCTGTGCCTGCTGCAGTAACTTGGTCATATGCGGGTTGTAGACGCATTCGGTCACCAGCAGGTCCGGGCGTAGCAGCGACTCATCGCTAACAATAGATTCATTTTCCAGCGGTTTCATGCCGACTTTTGTGCCATTAGTCAAAATGTCTGCGCTGGCCAGGGCGTCGGCAAAGGCCTGCTGGTCGGCCAGATCGATAACGGTCACCACGCAATCGGTGTTTTCATTCACGCGCTTAGCGAACTCAAGCGCCTTGTTATAGAAATCATCCTGACGGTTAAACAGTTTAATCTCTTTAATGCCTTCAATGGCAGCCTGTGCGCCAATAGCGGTTGATGCACCACCTGCGCCCAACAGTACCATGGTTTTACCTTTTATATCGAAGCCACTTTCTTTAATGGCGCGAATATGGCCGGTGCCGTCGGTGTTGTAGCCGCGAAGATAGCCATTGTCGTTAACGATGGTATTGATGGCACCGACCAGTTTAGCGGCGGGGGTTAATTCATCGACATATTCGCATGCCAACTGTTTATTGGGCATAGAGACGCCGGTACCACGCATTTTTAATGCTTTCAATCCTTCAATGGCACCTGCAAATGTTGAGTTATCGACTTCAAATGCCATGTAGGTAAACGGCAGTCCGGCTTTTTCCAGCGCTTTATTTTGCATTTCTGGTGACAGGCTATGTCTGATTGGGTAGGCCATCAGACCAATCAGTTCATATTTTGCAGTAACATCCATTTTTAACTCCTTGTGAACTCTTTATTGAAAATAACGTTCGCCCAACCGCACATCGTTTTTGGGTATATCAAATACACGGTAGTAACGGATAAAGACGATAATGGCCGTGATAAATGCCAGTAGGGCAAAGACCAGATCGAGCAAAATAATGTATTGCAGGCCGATGTTAGACAGGTATCCGGTGATTAGCGGAATAATAAAGTTGGCAACGCCTCCCATCATCATATAAATACTGGTGACTTTGGCTTTGCTCTTTGGGAAGAATTCTGACATCACCGATACGCCCAGTTGTAAAATACCGCCAGCAGCAGAGAAACCGATGAGAAATGAGCCCGCGTTACACACCAGCGGTGAGGGGTACAGATAGATAACTGCAGCTGTAATGGTTGCCAGCCCGGCGTTAAACACGTTGGCCCAGATCGGACGGACTAATTTCTTCAGCAGTGCAGCAAAAATAAACACGCAGACCAGGGAACCCATGCTGTAGTAAGAGATAGTTTTCAACGCATCGGCTTCCGCCATTCCGGCAAAGGCCATGGCGTATTTCGGCATCCAGACCACGATAACGTAAAAGGTCGAAAATGCGGCGACACCGAACATCACTGATGCCACGCCTTCCAGCCACACCAGTGGCTTACTGTTCATTTGCGGCAGATCCTTCGCCACGCCTGCGTCCACCAGTTGGCTGGGGAAGCGGCTTTTGAGCAGCATGAAGGTAATCACCACGAACAGAACGCCCGGGATAATGACCGCGTAGCCGTACCAGATATGATTCAGCAGCATGGTGCTGACAATAATCGGGTAGATCATCTGCCCAAACGACACCATTGCCTTTACCAGAATAACTGCCGAACCGGAGGCCTTGGGGAAACACTCCATTAATGCCGGATAGCCACCGGTATCCAGCGCGGAGTTGGCGACACCAACGCAAACCGCAAGAATAAAGGCAATCATCAGATTTGGGCTGGCGGGAATACCGAAGAAGAACAGCATATAAAGAATGACGCCTAACAAGATAATGGCCCGACGGCCGAATTTATCGGAGAGTACGCCAAAGAATAAAATACTGACCAGTCGACCCAAACCGATGCCAGAAATTAAATAGGCGATCCCGGCATTGTCGGTGGAAAATTTCTCTGCAAGAGAGGTCATATTTTGTGCCAGCGTAATGACGCTAATACCATGCAGGAAATAGCTAAAATAAATACAGATTATCGCCAGAAGAAATGGCGTATTTAAGGCCTTGTTCTGAGACATGTTGCAAATCTCCTTGCGGATTTTTAAATTGTTCTTTTTTCATCGCGCTAATTCTAATGACGATGACAATGTTATTACTATACCGATTGACGGATATCGAACCTACATAGCATGACGTTTAAGTGACCAGGTATATTGCATGCTAAAGTGTGAAATTAATTCTTCCTGCTATCGTTTTGCTGATGTTTTAAATGCTCACCCAATTATATTGCAGAAGCGGTGAACAATATTGCAACCATACTATTCGGCAAGTGGTGCCATTTTTAACGGATGCTTTGACGCCATGCGGCTGCGATATCCAATAAACAGTGCCAGCAGGAAGCCAACCGCGGCCATGCCGGTATCAAACCACATAATATGGGCAATGCCGGTTTGTGAGAGTCGTGCCGTAATCAGAGGAATGGTGAAGGTGGCTATACTGCCCGCACTGTAATAAATCCCGGTGGCTTTTCCTTTGGCATATGGGAAGCGTGCCGCCATCAACGTTAACCCGATTTGCACCACGCCGCCGGCAGATGAAAAACCGATAACAAAGGCGAAGATGATCACCACCACTGGCGCGGGATGCAGGCAGACCGTCAGCAGCGCGATAAGTGAGATAAACGTGTAAAGCATCAACAGGGACGGCGCACGTTCGGCCTTTCTTGCCAGTGGGGCGGTGATCATCACGCACAGAAGCGAACCGCAGGTGTAAATGCTTAACAGCTTGATGGATAAGGTATATGACATTCCGGCAACAAACTGTCCATACTGCGCCAGCCACTGGCTCACCAGGTAAAAGGTTGCCATTGAGATATAGCCATACAGGGTGTAACTGCCAAGATCGATCAGGGAACAATGATGCTTAGCCACCGTCGTTTCTGGTATACGCTTGATAGCGGGTTGGTGCCCCGGATGTACTGGAAATCGACAACGAAATAAAAATACGCCGTTGGCAAGCATCATGCCCGCCGCCAGCAGGAAGGACCAACCAAACCAAAGCTCGGCCCACACCAACAGGCTGATGATCATCGGCAACAGGAACTGTCCGCTCGAGACAAAGGCTTTAATCAGAATATTGGCGGTGCTGGGGGAGCGAGGAAACGCCTCCATCAGGCTGGGATAGGTTCCTGCATCAAGAAAACTGTTTGCCATCCCGGCTAAAAAACCAAACGCGTAGGCAATATAAATGCTGTGCGTATTAATAATACCTACAAAGAAACACAGGTAGCAGATCATACCGAGCAGGATAAACGGTCTACGTCCATAGCGATCGGAGAGTAAACCTGCCAGTAATAAGACGCTTAATCGACCGATGCCGAGAGAGGAAATGACAATTGAAACGCCAGCCGTATTGGTTTGCCACTGTTGTTCCAGTGAGGACATATTGAGGCTCATCAGAATGACCCCCATACCGTGTACCAGATAATTAAGGTACAGCCCTATCGCAGTGGAGAAATAGGTATTTTTCATAATGTGTTACTCAGCGAAGAGGCTAAAGGGTGTGGCGTCGCGGTTTCTTAGCACAAACGCTCGAGATCGTGAGCATAGAGTTCAACAGCCGTCGATTGATAAATTTTCCAGTCGAGAAAATTATCGTTGTTATACACTGCCTGAAAAGACGTCAGGTCGGGGAAAAAACGCATCGTATTATTACCAATACGATTGTTTATTTTTTCGATGATCGCGTTAATTCGCAATCTGCGTTTCGCTTTCATTTCTGAGCAACGCTGCACGATGTTCTCCGGGATATCACGTTCACCATTTTCCCATTGCAGCCAGGCGATAACATTGCCATCCAACGCGATATAAATTGCACTTTCCTCAACCGATAGCGCAAAAAGATGGCGGAATGCCTGCAATTCGAATGCGTTCATCATTTCATCACTTAATAAAAACGGTGGAGTAGTAATAGCATTACTGTGGATATTTCAACTTGAAGAGAGTCACACTATCTTGTGCAATATTATTTGTTATTAGGCTGTGAATATGCGGAGTTTTATCAATAAGAGCAGGGGAAAGGTGCAAAGCTGTAAGTTGCTGATGGTGAGGTTGCATGTCAGTTAGCGCAGGTAGAAAAATAAAAAAAAAGCCCATCGTGGGAGATGGGCAAAGACTACACACAGCAATTCGTTGTTTCACTCAGGGGATTTCCATGCTTATAAATCAATGTGTTGATCTAAAGCCTTGAGACAATAGTAGGCATGTCGATTTTTCACGTCGATCAGATTCATCTCAATAGTTTAAAAACTGTAAAGAAATTGCGACACAAATGAGAGTTTTTAAGGCAGAAAGCGTGGGATTGGGGCTATGAATGGTGAAGCATCAGTAAGCTGCATTAAACAATCAGGCGGCGACGCCGCCTGATTTCAGAGTTATTTGTTGTTTTCGATTTCAGCGATTTCTTCGAGGATTGTGTCCGGGTCGTTACCTGGCGCAGGGGCTTCGTTCACCCATGCGGAGAACAGACGCCAGGATACAGCCAGGACCACTGGGCCGATAAACAAGCCAATCATGCCGAAGGCAATTAACCCACCGATGACACCCGACAGGATGAGGATCAGCGGTAAATCGGCGCCCATACGAATCAGCATTGGGCGGATCACGTTATCCAGCGTACCGACCACGGCACTCCAGACCAGCAGCACCGTGCCCCAGGTGGAGTCACCCGTCCAGTACAGCCAGATGATGGCCGGGATCAGTACTGGTAGAGGGCCCAGTTGCACCAGACAGGACAGGATCATCAGCACCGCCAGCAGCGTGGCGTACGGCACACCTGTTACCGCCAGACCAATACCGCCGAGGACGGCCTGCACCAGCGCGGTTACTACCACACCCAGCGCCACCGCACGGATCGCTTGTGCCGCCAGCAGAATGGCGGCATCGCCACGCTTAGAGGCCAGACGGCAGGCGAAGTGACGAATCCCTAATGCCACCTGCTCGCCGCGCCAGTACAACAGGGCGCTGAACAGCAGCATCAGACCACAGTGCATCATAAAGCGACCAATATGTGCGGCCTGACCGACAAACCAGGTAGTGGTTGTGCCGATATAAGGACGCACTTTGGCCATAATCGCCGCGCCGCCCATATCCAGCAGACTGTGCCATGCGCCATAGATTTTGGCGCCCACTAACGGAATACTGTTCAGCCACTCAAGATCCGGCAGCGTCATATCGCCCGCAGTCACCGCATGGATCAACGGTCCGCTACCGTCAACAATGCTGTTGACCAATAGCGCGATGGGAATGATAAACAAAAGGACCAGCAGCAAGGTCATCACCAGTACGGCCAGAGAACGACGCCCCCATAACAATTTCTGTATACGCAGTAAAATGGGCCAGGTCGCAATGACCACGGTTCCAGCCCATGCAAAACCAAGGATAAAGGGCTGCACAATCCACAGACAGGCCACAATCAGGATGGCTAAAAACAGCACCGAGAGCAGCACTTGTGCGATATCCCTGGGCTGACGGAAATTTACCATAAATACTTTTTCACCTTTTCTGTACGTCAGGACGTTGACGCGACGTGAACGCTTAAACCACACCCTATAATGATGAGCAATTTCAGCGGTTTTTAACAGGTGGATTCTGCCTTTAAATCTGCTGGGCGTATTAGAAAAAAATGTGATACAACAAACAAAGCAACACGCAAACGATTAAATTCACAACACAGACCGCAGGAAAGGGTCACTATAATGATTCCACAAATTTCTCAGGCACCTGGTGTCGTTCAACTGGTGCTCAATTTTTTGCAGGCGCTGGAGCAGCAAGGATTTACGGGCGACACGGCAACGAACTATGCCGACCGTCTGACAATGTCGACGGATAACAGCATCTATCAACTACTTCCTGATGCCGTGGTTTTCCCCCGTTCAACGGCGGATGTGGCGCTGATCGCCCGTCTGGCGGCAGAACCTCTCTTTTCCTCGTTGATATTTACCCCGCGTGGCGGCGGTACGGGAACCAATGGTCAGGCGCTGAATCAGGGCATTATCGTGGATATGTCCCGTTATATGAGCCGCATTATTGAAATCAATCCGCAGGAAGGTTGGGTACGGGTCGAGGCCGGGGTGATAAAAGACCAGCTTAACCAGTATCTGAAGCCGTACGGCTATTTCTTCGCACCAGAATTGTCGACCAGTAACCGGGCAACGCTTGGCGGGATGATCAACACCGATGCGTCCGGACAGGGCTCACTGGTATACGGAAAAACCTCCGACCACGTGATGGGCGTACGTGCGGTACTGATGGGCGGCGATATCCTTGATACGCAGCCGATGCCGGTGGAACTCGCTGAAATGCTCGGCAATACCAATACCACCATCGGGCGCATCTATAAGACCGTTTACCAGCGCTGTCGTGACAATCGCCAGTTGATCGTGGATAAGTTTCCGAAGCTGAATCGCTTTTTAACCGGTTACGATCTGCGGCACGTCTTTAACGATGAGATGACCGAGTTTGATTTAACCCGCATCCTCACCGGCTCTGAAGGCACGCTGGCGTTTATTACCGAGGCTCGCCTCGATATCACGCCATTGCCGAAAGTGCGACGGCTGGTCAACGTCAAATATGATTCTTTTGATTCCGCTCTGCGCAATGCCCCGGTGATGGTCGAGGCGCGTGCGCTTTCGGTAGAAACCGTGGACTCCAGGGTGCTGAATCTGGCGCGCGAAGACATTGTCTGGCATTCAGTCAGCGAATTGATTACCGATGTGCCGAATAAAGAGATGCTGGGGCTGAATATCGTCGAGTTTGCCGGTGACGACGAAGCATTGATTGATTCGCAGGTCAGCGCACTGTGTGAACGCCTGGACGGTTTAATTGCCCGTCAGGAAGCGGGCGTCATTGGCTGGCAGTTGTGTACTGAGCTGGCGGGCGTGGAGCGTATCTACGCGATGCGGAAAAAAGCCGTCGGTCTGCTGGGAAATACAAAAGGGGCCGCCAAGCCGATTCCGTTCGCGGAGGATACCTGCGTACCGCCTGAACATCTGGCGGATTATATCGCGGAGTTCCGCGCGCTGCTTGACGGCCACGGTCTGAGCTATGGCATGTTTGGTCATGTGGACGCCGGGGTGCTACACGTCAGGCCGGCGCTGGATATGTGCGATCCACAGCAGGAAGTGCTGATGAAGCGCATTTCTGATGATGTGGTGGCATTGACGGCAAAATACGGTGGTCTGCTGTGGGGCGAACACGGCAAAGGATTCCGCGCGGAATACAGTCCGGCATTCTTTGGCGATGAATTGTACGGTGAATTACGCAAAGTGAAGTCGGTGTTTGACCCACAAAACCGTCTGAACCCTGGCAAAATATGCCCACCAGAAGGCATCGACGCGCCGATGATGAAGGTCGATGCGGTTAAACGCGGTACCTACGATCGCCAGATCCCACTGGCGGTGAGGCAGGAGTGGCGTGGGGCACTGGAGTGTAACGGCAACGGATTGTGTTTTAACTTCGATGCCAATAGTCCCATGTGTCCATCGATGAAAATCAGCCTCAATCGCATTCACTCGCCTAAAGGACGCGCTACGTTGGTGCGGGAATGGCTACGCCTGCTGGCCGATCGTGGTATCGATCCCGTTCATCTGGAAAAAGAGTTACCGGAAAAACGCGCCAGCTTGCGCACGTTAATTGCCCGCACGCGTAACAGCTGGCATGCGCGCAAGGGGGAGTACGATTTCTCGCATGAAGTCAAAGAGGCGATGTCCGGCTGTCTGGCCTGTAAAGCTTGTTCCACGCAGTGCCCGATCAAAATTGACGTCCCGGAGTTCCGCTCTCGTTTCCTGCAACTGTACCACACGCGTTATTTACGCCCGCTGCGCGATCACATGGTGGCAACCGTCGAGAGCTATGCGCCGTTAATGGCGCGCGCGCCGAAAACGTTCAACTTCTTCATTAACCAGCCGCTGGTACGCAATCTTGCCAAAAAGCATATCGGCATGGTGGATCTGCCGCTGTTGTCCGCGCCGTCGCTACAGCGCCAGCTGGTCGGACACCGCTGCGCCAATATGACGCTGGAACAGCTTGAGCTATTGAGTCAGGAACAGAAGGCCCGCACGGTGCTGGTGGTCCAGGATCCGTTCACCAGCTATTACGATGCGCAGGTGGTGGCCGATTTTATCCGCCTGGTGGAAAAGCTCGGTTTACAGCCGGTCCTGCTACCGTTCTCGCCCAATGGCAAGGCACAGCATATTAAGGGTTTCTTACACCGTTTTGCCAAAACGGCGAAAAAGACCTCCGAGTTTCTGAATCGGGTGGCGACGCTAAACATCCCGATGGTCGGCGTCGACCCGGCGCTGGTGCTGTGTTATCGCGATGAATACAAGTTGGTGCTTGGCGAGCAGCGCGGAGATTTCCATGTACTGTTGGTGAACGAGTGGCTGTCAACCGTCCTGGCCTCTCAGCAGCCTGCTGCTATTGCGGGTGAGCCGTGGTATTTCTTTGGACACTGCACCGAAGTAACAGCCCTGCCGGGTGCGCCTGCACAGTGGGCGGCCATTTTTGCCCGGTTTGGCGCGAAGCTGGAAAATGTCAGCGTCGGGTGCTGCGGCATGGCGGGCACGTACGGTCATGAAGTGAAGAATCACCAGAACTCGCTGGGTATCTATGAGTTATCATGGCACCAGGCGATGCAGCGATTACCGCGCAACCGCTGCCTGGCGGCGGGATATTCTTGTCGCAGCCAGGTGAAACGCGTGGAAGGCACGGGCGTTCGCCACCCATTACAGGCACTGCTGGAGATTATTGGATGATCTGGAAACGTGAAGTTTCACTCGAGGCGCTCAATGCCATGGGTGAGGGAAATATGGTTGGCCTGCTCGATATTCGGTTTGAGCATATTGGTGACAACACGCTGGAAGCCACGATGCCGGTGGATCACCGCACTAAACAGCCTTTCGGTTTGTTACACGGCGGCGCGTCGGTGGTGCTGGCCGAAAGCATTGGCTCGGTAGCCGGCTATTTATGCACCCAGGGCGAGCAAAAGGTGGTGGGCCTGGAGATCAACGCCAACCATATCCGTTCCGCCCGGGAAGGACGCGTCAGAGGGGTGTGCAGCGCACTTCATACAGGTTCTCGCCATCAGGTCTGGCAAATCGAAATCTTCGATGAACAGGGACGGTTGTGCTGTACCTCGCGTCTGACGACCGCTATTTTGTGACGCATGTTGCGTTTGGTCATTATCTGCGCAGGGAAAGGTGCTATACTGTGCAGGTTTTGAACACAAGCGAGGATGATATGTCTACCCAATTAGACCCGGCCCAACTGGCAATAGAATTTATACGTCGTGATAACAGCGATCTTTCACCGGCTCAGTATCTGAAAAGACTGAAACAATTAGAGCTGGAGTTTGCTGATTTACTGGCGCTCTCTTCGACTGAACTCAAAGAAGAGATCTATTTTGCCTGGCGGCACGGCGTTCATTGATTCCGGTATGCTTATCGTGATGAAAACCCCGACATCTGTTCGGGGTTATTTTTTGCCTTAAATCAGGCTTACCATTTCATCTCGCCCGTATTAACCTTCGCACTCAGCTCCAGCGAGCTGTCGTCTGCAAGCCCTTGCCACGCGGCTTTCATCGTTTTAATCACATACGCAGACCCTTGTTTCGCGGCCAGCGCCTGCTCAAAAGCGTGCAAATAATCACCGGTGAAGCGGATCGCTTGATCGCCTGCCGGACGTTCACCGATGTAGTGACCGGGGATCACCTCGGTTGGGCGTAAGGTTTGCATTTCGCTCAGCACGTTGCGCCATGCGCTGCGCTGTGCAGGAGACTGTGTGTCCGCGGTCCAGACATGAATGCCGGAAGCCACGCCGGTGCCGCCGAGGATAGCCCGGTTAGCCGGGATCCAGATATACGCCGCATAATCATTAGGGTGGTGTAGTTCCAGCGTTTCACCATCAATCGTAAAGCGTGTTTGCGTAGTGACCTGCGGCACGATGAGCGTCGTTGGCGCGCCGTCTTTCATCTGCGGGCCCCAAAACTGCAGTTTGGCTTCTTTGGTGGCACGAATGTGCTCGACGACCTGCGGTGTTGCCAAAACCTTTACCTCGGGAAAGGCGCTAACAATGGGCTGCAGACCAAAATAAAAATCCGGATCGCCGGAGGTGATTACAATGGCCTTTAGCTTTTTGCCGCTGTCGCGAATCATCTGTACCAGCTTTTCACCGTCTTTGGTGCTGAATTGCGCATCAAATAGAATGGCCTCTGTCGGGCCGGACACCAGCGTTGAGGATACCGGGAAAATGGCTTTTACCTGCGGATTGTAGACGTCAAGCTGGAGCGGCGCGGCGAAAACCGGTGAGGCCAACAGGGGCAATAGCAGAGCCAGGGCGTTCACTTTCATGGGGGATAACCTTTTGCAGATGAAATGTCTTTTTCTTGTTCTTTATTTTACGGATATTTGGATCTGTTAGAATTCCTCTATCAGGACATGCTGAGTTTCATAAAACGATCGGATGGGATGCGATGGACAGAGTAATGGCGGCAACGGTGTTTAACCACATCTGTGATTTGGGCAGCCTGAGCGCCGCAGCACGCGCGCTGGGGCTTTCCAGACCGATGGTCAGCCGCTATCTCGACGAGATGGAAAAATGGGCGGGTGCGAGGTTGATTCACCGTTCATCGCGCCGGCTGACCATTACGCCGGCAGGGGAAGAGGCATTAGCGAAGACGCGGTCGTTGGCGCAGCTGTCGCTGGATATCAGCGCCGCTAGCGCGGCAGAGATACCCTCCGGCACGCTTCGTGTGGCCTGTGCCCATTTTACTGCGATGCATATTCTGGCACCGATGTTGCCCGTTTTTCTGGCGCGTTTCCCTGAATTGCGCATTGAAGCCGACATTAATAATCAACCGGTAAGTCTGGTCGGTGAACGCATTGATGTGGCAATCCGCATCACGGATAACCCTGAACCAGGCACCATCGCCCGCCGTCTGGGTGATTGTGAGTCGGTGTTATGCGCCTCCGCGGACTATCTGCATCAGCATGGCACTCCGCAAAATCTTGATGAACTCGCCCAACACAATTGCCTTTACTACAGCGGTTTCGCTGGAAAATCCTGGCACTTTCACGATGAGCAGGGCGATGCCGTATCGGTGGCAATAAAGGGAAATCTCAGTGCGGGGATCTCTGCGCTATTATGTGAGTCGGCACTGGCCGGGATGGGCATTGCGCTGGTGCCAGAACAAGAGGCGCGTGAAGGACTGGCACAAGGTCGGTTGATCCGGCTTTTGCCCCAGCTCAAGCCGCGATGTCTGCCGATTTATGGTTTATATCTGTCGCGTGAGCATCAACCAGCAGGGCTGCGTCTGCTATTGGATGCTCTACAAGAAACCCTGGTCTGAATATATGAGCTGTGTCTGCCTATAAAATAGACAAAACGCAGTTTGTGTTAAAAAAGTCGCGTCAGGATATGAGACCATTCTTATCGCCCCTTCAAGAGCTAAGCCATCGTGAGTGCCGGAGATAAGCGCCGGATGGGGCCGGAACCCTTAAGGCTGCTAACATAGCAGCCTTAAGGGTTTTTTTATTGTCTGCTTACCGCGAGTGAGTTTTGCTCTGATTTTTTACAGCTGTTATCTAAAATGTGGGGATGACATTTAAGTCTATGCCTGACACATCCGCTTTATACCGATGAGAAAATGACGGGGCAAGTTCACTGGTGTGTTGTCACTGATATCATCGGGTGTGCTGATATTGGTAATATTAATATGTTAACCGGGTTTACATCGTGGCAGAAAATCTTGTTTTCAATTTTAAGAATCAAATATCCATTCATTATCGGTTCAAACCTGCGGTAAGAGATTGCCGGCATCTGTTGATCGTTATGTCAGGATTCAATATCCCGGATCCTACCGTTTATGATTTTACCATGCTCGACCACTGCCATTCCGCCATCTTGTGGATTAAAGATGACTTTGGCGGTCTGCCGGCTTATTACTTATGCAATGAAATGAACTTCGATATAGAACAGGGGATCAGCCTGCTCATTCAGGGGGTGATTGATTTTGTAAAACCCGCAGATACGACCATTCTTGGTGCTTCCAAGGGAGGGTCGATGTCGTTGTATTATGGCCTTAAACATAATATTCAAAATATCATCACCGCCGTGCCGCAGTTTTATATCGGTAGCATCGCCGGAGAAGATAACAAAATTAGATAATCTACTGATCGACGTTATCAATAAAGATAAACATAAAAATGCGAATATATATCTTTTTACCTCACCCGATGATAAACAGTTTTCTGTAGAAATTGAGCCAAATTTAGCATTGCTACACGAGTATGCGAACTTTAACTTGGTTGAAACATGCTCGTCTTATGCTAAACAACACAATCAGATCACGCGCTATAATCTGAACGTCATTCTGTCCATAATTTATCAACTTGAAAATAATATAACGCCAGCATATGGGCAGGTTAGAAATGGAGATGGATGGTTGCCGGTTGTTAGCTGTAGTCGGTAACGCGTGTGGTGATTGCTATCATAGAAATAGTCATTTTCTATACATCTTTTGATTTTTGACCTGTCTCGCCGATTTCCCCTCATTAATTCATTATTTATCAAAGTATTGAACAAAATAATCCATCTCTGTAAACCCTCGCTGCAGGGTCTATGCTTAATAAAAGTATTCAAAAAGGGCGGTTAACCCGAATGCCCCTGCTGATGAGGGGTTGAAGTGATAATCATTATCACTAACATGGTGTTGTAGCATGCAGGCTAATGACTCGAGGTAACCCTATGGAATTGCATTCAGGAACATTTAATCCGGACGATTTTACATGGCGTGGGTTGACGTTAACGCCAGCCGCAGTAGCGCATATTCGTGAGCTGGTTTCAAAACAGCCCAATATGCTGGGCGTGCGGTTAGGCGTGAAGCAAACAGGATGTGCGGGGTTTGGCTATGTGCTGGATACCGTCAGCCAACCAGAAAAAGACGATCTGCTGTTTGAGACGGATGGCGCCAGGCTGTATGTGCCGTTGCAGGCGATGCCGTTTATTGACGGAACTGAAGTCGATTTTGTTCGTGAAGGATTAAATCAGTTATTTAAATTTCATAACCCGAAAGCCCAGAACGAATGCGGCTGTGGCGAAAGTTTTGGGGTATAGGCGGTACTATGTCGCGTAACACTGAAGCAACTGACGATGTCAACACCTGGGCTGGCGGACACCTCAATTACAAAGAGGGATTCTTCACCCAACTCAAAACCGATGAACTGGCTAAAGGCATCAATGAAGATGTCGTGCGGGCGATTTCCGCGAAACGCAACGAACCGGACTGGATGCTGGCGTTTCGCCTGGACGCGTTTAAGGCGTGGCTGACCATGGAGGAGCCGCACTGGTTAAAAGCGCATTACGATAAACTGAATTACCAGGATTACAGCTATTACTCCGCGCCTTCCTGCGGCAATTGCGATGAAACCTGCGTCTCTGAACCGGGAGCGGTACAACAAACGGGCGCGAATGCATTTTTAAGCAAAGAGGTTGAGGACGCTTTCGAACAGCTCGGCGTGCCGGTACGTGAAGGTAGAGAAGTGGCGGTCGATGCTATTTTTGACTCGGTGTCGGTGGCGACCACCTATCGTGAAAAGCTGGCGGAGCAGGGCATTATTTTCTGTTCGTTCGGCGAAGCTATTCATGACCATCCTGAACTGGTGAAGAAATATCTCGGTACCGTGGTGCCGGGCAACGACAATTTTTTTGCCGCGCTGAATGCGGCGGTTGCCTCAGACGGCACGTTTATCTATGTGCCGAAAGGCGTGCGCTGCCCAATGGAGCTTTCCACCTATTTCCGGATTAATGCGGAAAAAACAGGCCAGTTTGAACGCACCATCCTGGTGGCGGATGAAGGCAGCTATGTCAGCTACATTGAGGGCTGTTCTGCACCGGTGCGCGACAGCTACCAGTTGCACGCTGCGGTAGTCGAAGTGATTATCCATAAAGATGCTGAAGTAAAATACTCGACGGTGCAAAACTGGTTCCCCGGCGATGGTAATACCGGCGGCATTCTGAACTTCGTTACCAAGCGCGCACTGTGCGAAGGAGAAAACAGCAAAATGTCGTGGACCCAGTCGGAAACCGGCTCGGCCATCACCTGGAAATACCCAAGCTGTATTTTGCGCGGCGACAACTCCATCGGCGAATTCTACTCCGTTGCGTTGACCAGCGGCCATCAGCAGGCCGATACCGGCACCAAGATGATCCACATCGGCAAGAACACCAAATCGACCATTATCTCGAAAGGGATCTCCGCCGGACACAGCCAGAACAGCTATCGCGGCCTGGTAAAAATCATGCCGACGGCCACCAACGCCCGTAACTATACCCAGTGTGACTCGATGCTGATTGGCGCGGACTGCGGGGCGCATACCTTCCCGTACGTAGAGTGTCGCAACAACAGCGCCCAGCTTGAACACGAAGCCACGACCTCACGCATTGGGGAAGATCAGCTGTTCTACTGTCTGCAGCGGGGTATCAGCGAAGAAGACGCCATCTCGATGATCGTCAACGGGTTCTGTAAAGACGTGTTCTCTGAACTGCCGCTGGAGTTCGCTGTGGAAGCGCAAAAACTTCTCGCCATCAGCCTTGAACACAGCGTCGGTTAAAACTTAAGGAAAGCACATGTTAAGCATTAAAGATTTACAGGTCAGCGTCGAAGAGAAGGCGATCCTGCGCGGGCTGAGCCTTGAGGTCCGCCCGGGTGAAGTTCACGCCATTATGGGACCGAATGGCTCAGGGAAAAGTACGCTGTCGGCAACATTGGCCGGGCGTGATGATTATGCTGTCACCGGGGGAACGGTGGAATTTAACGGTAAAGATTTACTGGAACTGTCGCCGGAAGACCGGGCCGGTGAGGGCATCTTTATGGCGTTTCAGTACCCGGTAGAAATCCCCGGTGTCAGCAATCAGTTTTTCCTGCAAACCGCGCTTAATGCGGTACGCGGTTACCGTGGTGAAGAAGCACTGGATCGATTCGACTTCCAGGATTTGATGGAAGAGAAAATCGCGTTGTTGAAGATGCCGGAAGATTTGCTCACTCGTTCGGTGAACGTCGGCTTCTCCGGCGGCGAGAAAAAGCGTAATGACATTCTGCAGATGGCGGTACTGGAGCCTCAGCTGTGCATTCTCGACGAGTCTGATTCGGGGCTGGATATTGATGCGCTAAAGATTGTTGCCGATGGCGTCAATTCGCTGCGCGACGGCAAGCGTTCGTTCATTATCGTTACCCACTATCAACGCATCCTTGATTATATCAAACCCGATTACGTCCATGTTTTGTATCAGGGGCGCATTGTTAAGTCCGGCGATTTCACGCTGGTTAAACAGCTGGAGGAGCAAGGATATGGCTGGCTTAGTGAACAGCAGTAACGTGCTGCAGCAGTGGCATCACCTGTTTGAGTTGCAGGGCGAAACCCGCTCGCAGCACGCGCAGCAACACTTACAGCAGATGCTGCGTCTGGGGCTGCCTACGCGTAAGCATGAAGACTGGAAATACACGCCGCTGGAAGGATTAGCCAGCGGTCAGTTTGTAAGCCATTTTGCCGCGGTAAGCCTGGCACAGTGCGAGGCGCTGGCGGCTGGGATTGATGCTGTGCGGCTGGTATTTGTCGACGGGAAATTCTGCGAAGCGCTAAGCGACAGCGCGGACGGCAGCGGCTTTGACATTACCGTTGACGAAGCGCACCTGTCGCTACCGGCACCGATTCAGCCGGAGGTTTTTCTGCACCTGACGGAAAGCCTGTCGCGCAGCGTGACGCATATCAAGGTGAAACGTAATCAGCGCCCGACGAAACCGCTGCTGCTGATGCACATCACCCAGGGAGTGGCGGGCGATGACGTCAATACCGCGCATTATCGCCACCACCTTGAACTGGAGGAAGGTGCAGAAGCTACCCTCATCGAACACTATGTCAGCCTCAACGAGAAAAGGCACTTTACCGGCGCGCGCATCACGATGAACGTTGAGGCCAATGCCCACTTGCAGCATATCAAGCTGGCGTTTGAAAACCCGGTCAGCCATCACTTCGCCCATAACGACATTCAGCTGAGCGCAGATGCCACGGCGGTGAGCCACAGCTTTTTGCTCGGCGATGCGGTATTGCGCCATAACACCAGCACCCAGTTGAACGGCGAAAACACCACGCTGCGGATTAACAGTCTGGCGATGCCGGTGAAAAACGAAGTCTGCGACACCCGGACCTGGCTTGAGCACAACAAAGGCTATTGCAATAGCCGTCAGCTGCATAAAACCATCGTTAGCGATAAAGGCCGGGCGGTGTTCAATGGTCTGATCAACGTGGCGCAGCACGCGATTAAAACCGACGGGCAGATGACAAACAATAATTTGCTGCTCGGTAAGTTGTCGGAAGTGGACACCAAACCGCAGCTGGAAATCTATGCCGATGACGTGAAATGCAGCCACGGCGCGACGGTAGGGCGGATCGACGATGAGCAGATGTTCTATCTGCGCTCGCGTGGGATCGGTCAGCAGGATGCTCAACAGATGATTCTCTATGCGTTTGCCGCTGAGCTGACGGAAGCCCTGGGCGATGAAACGCTTAAACAACAGGTTCTGGCGCGTATAGCTCAACGCCTGCCGGGAGGCGTAGCATGACATTTCCGATTGAAAAAGTACGGGCTGACTTTCCGGTCCTGATGCGAGAAGTGAACGGCCTGCCGCTGGCGTATCTGGACAGCGCCGCCAGTGCGCAAAAACCGAATCAGGTGATTGATGCCGAAGCTGAGTTTTACCGCCATGGTTATGCGGCGGTTCACCGTGGTATTCATACCTTAAGCGCTCAGGCGACGGAAAAAATGGAGAATGTGCGTAAGCTGGCGTCGTTGTTTATTAACGCCCGCTCCGCTGAAGAACTGGTGTTTGTGCGCGGTACGACCGAGGGCATTAATCTGGTGGCTAACAGTTGGGGCGCCAGCAATGTGCGGGCGGGTGATAACATCATTATTAGCGAGATGGAGCACCATGCCAACATCGTACCATGGCAAATGCTGTGTGCCCGCGTGGGCGCTGAGCTACGCGTCATCCCATTGAATGATGATGGCACTTTGCAACTGGATAGCCTGCCGTCCCTGTTCGACGAGCACACTCAGTTGCTGGCGATTACCCATGTATCCAACGTGCTGGGTACCGAAAACCCGCTAGCAGAGATGATTGCGTTGGCGCATCAGCACGGGGCAAAAGTGCTGGTCGATGGCGCGCAGGCGGTGATGCACCATAAGGTGGATGTGCAGGCGCTCGATTGCGACTTTTATGTCTTCTCGGGACATAAACTGTACGGCCCCACCGGTATCGGCGTGCTGTATGCCCGCGAGTCTTTGCTACAAGATATGCCGCCCTGGGAAGGCGGCGGTTCAATGATAGCCACGGTTAGCCTGAGCCAGGGAACGACCTGGGCGAAAGCGCCCTGGCGTTTTGAGGCGGGAACGCCCAACACCGGCGGTATTATTGGCCTGGGGGCTGCCATTGAATATGTGAGTTCGCTGGGGCTGGATGACATCAGCGAGTACGAGCAGTTCATGATGCGCTATGCGCTGGAACAGCTGGCCAGCGTGCCGGAACTGACGCTGTACGGCCCGCAGGACCGCCTGGGCGTCATCGCGTTTAACCTCGGTAAGCACCACGCCTACGACGTTGGTAGTTTTCTTGATAACTATGGCATTGCCGTGCGCACCGGGCATCACTGCGCCATGCCGCTGATGGCGTATTATAACGTCCCTGCTATGTGCCGGGCCTCGATTGCCATGTACAACACCCAGGAAGAGGTTGACCGTCTGGTGACAGGACTTAAACGCATTCATCACTTACTGGGATAACAGGGAGGCGTTATGGCTGCGCTACCGGATAGAGATAAGTTGTTGCGTAATTTTATGCGCTGCGCGAATTGGGAAGAGAAGTATCTGTATATCATTGAATTAGGTCAGCGTTTAGCAGAGTTAAATGCTGACGATCGCTGCGAGAAAAATAGCATTCAGGGCTGTCAGAGTCAGGTATGGATAACAATGCGTCAGGACGCTGACGGCAGGATTAAATTACAGGGCGACAGTGACGCGGCAATTGTGAAAGGGCTCATTGCCGTGGTATTTATTTTGTATGACCGAATGACTGCCGAGGATATTGTGAATTTTGATGTGCGCCCGTGGTTTGAAAAAATGGCGCTGGCACAGCATCTCACGCCATCGCGTTCACAGGGACTGGAAGCGATGATTCGCGCTATTCGTACGCAAGCGGCAACTCTTAGCTAAACTGATAAAACACGTCATCCGGCAAGTCTTGCAGGATGACGCTGAGCAGATTAACGCAATGACTCGTACGCCGAATAACGCACCAGCCGTTATCCGGCAATAACGCCAGGGGGGTGAGTGAGTATGAAACGCGCGTCTATTATTACTCTAATGCTAATTGGCGCTTACAGCGCTATACAGGCCGCCTGGGCGGTCGATTATCCTTTGCCTGCGGCGAACAGTCGTCTTGTCGGACAGAATCAAACCTACACCGTGCAGGAGGGCGATAAAAACTTGCAGGCGATAGCCCGCCGGTTTGATACCGCCGCGATGCTGATCCTCGAAGCGAATAATACGATCGCCCCGGTACCCAGCCCTGGGACCCTGATTACGATTCCTTCGCAACTGCTGTTACCGGATGCGCCGCGCGAAGGCATTATTGTGAATCTGGCGGAGCTGCGTCTGTATTACTTCCCGCCGGGAGAGAATATCGTTCAGGTATTCCCTATTGGTATTGGCTTGCAGGGGCTGGAAACGCCGGTGATGGAAACCCGGGTTGGGCAGAAAATCCCTAATCCGACCTGGACACCGACGCCAGGCATCCGTAAACGCTCTCTGGAGCGCGGTATTACGTTACCGCCGGTTGTACCCGCCGGACCCAATAACCCGTTAGGACGCTTCGCACTGCGTCTGGCGCATGGAAATGGTGAATATCTCATCCACGGCACCAGCGCACCCGACAGCGTAGGCCTGCGCGTCAGTTCTGGCTGTATCCGCATGAACGCGCCGGACATCAAAGCCCTGTTTGCTCAGGTCAGGACCGGCACACCGGTCAGAGTGATTAACGAGCCGATAAAATACTCCATCGAGCCAAACGGCATGCGTTATGTTGAAGTGCACCGTCCCTTGTCACCGGAGGAAGAACAAAACGTACAGACCATGCCGTATGTGCTGCCAGCAGGTTTTACCCAGTTTAAAGACAGTACAGCTGTAGATCCGGGGCTGGTGGATCGGGCGCTGTATCGTCGGGCAGGTTATCCGGTTACTGTCACGGTCGGGCAGACACCGATTGCGGCCAACGGGCCAGAGGTGAAGTCGGCACAGAATGGCGTACCAGAAGCAGGGGATGTGCGGACGATGCAATAACAGGGAAGGGGAAATGAAGGGCAAAAAAAATGGCGCACAATGTGCGCCATTTCTATTACACAGATACTATTACTTACGGTATTTAGTAGCTGCGTTATCCAGACGCTGGTTAGCGCGTGCTGCGTCATCTTTAGCAGCCTGAACGTCGGAACGCATTGCGTTCACGTCGTTGCTCAGCTGGTCAACTTTAGCGTTCAGAGTCTGAACGTCAGAAGACAGCTGATCGATTTTAGCATTGCTGGAGCAACCTGCCAGCAGAGTAGAACCCAGGATTACCGCGCCCAGTACCAGTTTAGTACGATTCATTATTAATACCCTCTAGATTGAGTTAATCTCCATGTAGCGTTACAAGTATTACACAAAGCTTTTTAGGTTGAGAATATTTTTTTGATGCGAATGCACTTATTTTTGATCGTTCGCTCAAAGAAGCATCGAATTGTGCAAAAACGGCTAAAAACCCGAGTGAAAACAGAAAGCTTCCATCGGATTCATCTTAGATAATCTCTAATTAGATAGTGAAATCCGATTTGATTTTTTATTAATAGTGGCTATCACAAAAATAAAAAAAGCGCCGCAAGGGCGCTTTTTAGGCAAATTAATTCCCGATGGAATTATTACAGCACGTGAACAGATGCGGTGTTGGTGGTGCCGCTCGGTACCAGCGCACCGGAAACCATCACCACAACGTCGCCTTTCTGTGCCAGGCCGCGTTCAACCAACTGCAGCGCAACTTCTTTACCCAGACGGTAGAAATCATCAGTAGAGGCGATTTCTTTCACCAGGTGCGGCACCACGCCTTTGCTGAGAACCAGCTGGCGAGCAGTAACTTCGTTGGTGGTCAGCGCCAGAATGGTCGCGTTCGGGAAGTATTTACGTACAGCTTTAGCCGATTTACCACCCTGGGTAGCCACGACGATCAGCGGAGCTTCCAGTTTTTCAGCGGTTTCTACTGCACCACGGCAAACGGCTTCGGTGATACGCAGTTTGCGGTTGTCATGGCTGTTGTCCAGGCGGCTGGTCATCACGCGGTCGGTACGTTCGCAGATGGTTGCCATGATTGAAACGGCTTCCAGCGGGTATTTACCTTTAGCGGATTCACCAGACAGCATGACCGCATCGGTACCGTCGAGGATGGCGTTTGCCACGTCACCGGCTTCAGCACGGGTCGGACGTGGGTTTTTGATCATGGAGTCCAGCATCTGGGTCGCGGTGATAACCACTTTACGTGCGCGCACGCATTTTTCGATCATCATCTTCTGCGCGAAGATAACTTCTTCAACCGGGATTTCTACGCCCAGATCGCCACGCGCAACCATGATGCCGTCGGACGCTTCGAGGATCTCGTCGAAGTTGTTCAGGCCTTCCTGGTTTTCGATTTTGGAGATGATCTGAATGTTTTCGCCGCCGTGTGCTTTCAGGTGCTCACGAATTTCAACGACGTCAGAACGTTTACGGATAAAGGACGCCGCAACGAAGTCAACGCCTTGCTCGCAACCAAAGATCAGGTCCTGCTTGTCTTTTTCAGCCAGTGCTGGCAGCGCGATAGAAACACCCGGCAGGTTAACGCCTTTGTTTTCGCCCAGGTCGCCGTTGTTCAGCACTTTACAGATAACTTTGTTACCTTCGATTGCGGTAACTTCCATGCCGATCAGACCATCGTCAACCAGCACAGTGTTGCCGACGGAAAGGTCATTGGTGAAGCCTTCATAGGTAACTGCAACGATCTCGTTGTTACCGACAACTGATTTGTCGGTGGTAAACGTGAAAGTCTGGCCCGCTTTCAGCGAAACGTCGTTACCGCCTTCCAGTTTAATGGTACGGATTTCCGGACCTTTGGTGTCCAGCAGGATGGCAGCTTTCTTGCCAGTCTTGCTCATCACGTTGCGCAAGTTCTTAATGCGCTGACCATGTTCTGCGTAATCGCCGTGGGAGAAGTTCAGACGCATGACGTTCATGCCCGCGTCCAGCATTTTGGTTAACATCTCTTCGGATTCGGTTTTCGGACCGATGGTGCAAACAATTTTCGTCTTTTTCATGACAGTCTTAGTCTTTAAGTTGAGAAGGATATGGAAATCTGGCTTCCGTCGCGCACGGATGGGAAGCTAAACCTGAGTTACGAAAGTTGTGATGCCTCGTTCTAAGGATAGGTGACATCGAAAGAGCGTGCAGAGGAATGTGTGCTTGCGTTTCAGCCCAACGGGTAGGAGAGTTTTGTAGTCGTTGAGTTTTACAGGTCAATGTGCTGAAACCATTCAAGAGACAATTGACGCGCATTATACGCTGAAAATTATCCAAAAGGAAAATGGAAACAGCGTTTCAAAAGTGTTCTGTGCAGTTTCACAATAAAATATTCACGAATTTGTTCATTGCTATGGATAAAGAGGTTGTCCGCAGCGGTGGTCTGTTGCGCAACAACACGTATCTCTCTGCATTCTTGATCCCGTCGAAGGGAATGACAAAAACAGTTATTCCATAAAGTTATATCAAATGCTTTTTAATTCATATCAAAAGCTTATTTCCCTGATTACACTCATTTGGACATCCATACTGCTAAACAGCTAAAAGCCTTAGCAGGATAACAATATGCAGCAGCGGATACCCAAACGACATGATTGTCCTGAAAAATATTTCGAAAGTATTTACGCCAGGCAGGCTTGCTATTACCGCTGTCGATGACGTCAACCTGACGGTTGAACAGGGGCAGATTTACGGAATTATTGGCTACAGCGGTGCCGGTAAGAGCACCTTGATTCGCCTGCTTAACGGCCTTGAACAGCCAACTTCCGGCAGCGTAACCATCAATGGTCACAATATTTCTGCGGCGAGCGGGGAGTCGTTGCGCCAGGCACGGCTGAAAATCAGCATGGTGTTTCAGCACTTTAACCTGCTGTGGTCGCGAACCGTCAGCGAAAACATTGCATTTTCAATGCAAATCGCCGGTGCGCCAAAAGCAAAAATTAATGCGCGGGTGGCCGAACTTATTGCGTTGGTCGGGCTGGATGGTCGTGAAAACGCCTACCCGTCGCAGCTTAGCGGCGGGCAAAAACAGCGTGTCGGGATTGCCCGCGCGCTGGCCAACAACCCGGACGTGCTGTTGTGCGACGAAGCGACCTCCGCGCTGGATCCGCAAACCACCGATCAGATCCTGGATTTGCTGCTCGATATTAACCGTCGTTTCAAATTAACCATTGTGCTGATCACCCATGAGATGCACGTGGTGCGCAAAATTTGCGATCGTGTGGCGGTAATGGAAAACGGCAAAGTAGTTGAAGAGGGCGATGTGCTCAGTGTCTTTACCCACCCGCAGCAACCGATCACTCGTCAGTTTGTCCGCCAGGTAAGTCAATATGCCGAGGAAGATGAGTTTAATCCGCAGCTGGCCAGCGAACTGGGTGGCTCGGTGATTAAGTTAACGTTTACCGGACAGCGTACCCATCGGCCGGTGGTCGGGGAGCTGACCCTGCGCTACGGCCTGCCGTTTAACATTCTGCACGGCAAGATGACGCAAACCGCCCATGGCGCGTTTGGTCAACTATGGGTACACGTGGTGGCCACGGAAGAACAACTCAACAATATTCTGGCCGATCTGCGCCACAGCGACGTTGACGGCGAGGTTATCCAACATGGCTGATTCCCTGTTTCCCCATCTGAAATGGGACCAACTGTTCGCGGCAACTCAGGAAACGCTCTACATGACCGCGCTTTCCGGTGTGGCGACCTTTGTACTGGGTATTGCGCTCGGACTGGCGCTATTTCTGACCGCGCGTGGTGGCCTGTTTCATAATCGTACGCTGTACAGCGCTATCTCGCTGATTGTGAATATTTTCCGCTCAATCCCGTTCATCATTTTGATCGTGTTGCTGATCCCGTTTACCAAAACGCTGGTCGGCACCATTCTCGGTGCAAATGCTGCGCTGCCCGCGCTGATCGTGGGCGCCGCGCCGTTCTATGCCCGTCTGGTCGAAATTGCCCTGCGTGAAGTAGATAAAGGCGTTATTGAAGCGAGCCGCTCCATGGGGGCACGTCTGAGTACGCTTATTTTTCGGGTTTTACTGCCGGAATCATCACCCGCTCTGGTGTCCGGTATCACCGTGACGCTGATTGCCCTGGTTAGCTACAGCGCAATGGCTGGCGTGATTGGTGCCGGTGGTTTAGGGAATTTGGCTTATCTGGAAGGATTCCAGCGCAACCACAGCGACGTTACGCTGGTGGCGACGGTGACCATTCTGGTTATTGTCTTCATCATCCAGTTTTGCGGCGATGTGATCACCTCTCTGTTAGATAAACGCTAATAAAATACGGAAACCATTATCATGAAAAAATCACTGACATTACTCGCCGCCGCCACCTTAAGCGCCCTGAGCTTTGCGTCGTGGGCAGACACGCTGACCGTGGGCGCGTCCAACGTGCCGCACGCTGAGATCCTCGAACAGGCGAAACCGATCCTGGCAAAGCAGGGGATCGAGCTGGAGATTAAACCGTTCCAGGACTACATTCTGCCAAACACCGCACTGGCGGGTCGTGAGATTGACGCCAACTACTTCCAGCATATTCCGTACCTGAACAGCGTACTGAAGGATCATGCGGGTGATAAGACCTATGATTTCGTCAGCGCCGGGGCAATTCACATTGAGCCGATTGGTATCTATTCGAAAAAGGTGAAGTCGCTGAAAGATTTGCCGGAGGGTGGAAAGATCATCATGCGTGACGCGGTGTCCGAAGAAGGGCGTATTCTGTCGATTTTCGAAAAAGAGGGCGTGATTAAGCTCAAGCCAGGCGTTGATAAAGTCACCGCGCGCATCAGTGACATCGTTGAGAACCCGAAAAAGCTGAAGTTCCTGCCTAACGTTGAAGCGGCACTGTTGCCGCAGATGTATAACAACGATGAAGGCGATGCGGTGGTGATCAACGCCAACTACGCCATCGATGCCGGGCTGGATCCGGTGAAAGATCCGATTGCCGTCGAAAGCGGTGAAAACAACCCGTACGCCAACATCATTACCGTGCATCGCGGCGATGAGAAGAAAAAGGATATTGTGGCGCTGGTTGACGCACTGCACTCAAAAGAAATTCAGGACTGGATCCGCACCAAATATAAAGGCGCGGTGATCCCGGTAAATAACTGATCCACTTTCTGCCGGGAAGCGGCTTCGCCTTACCCGGCCTACAACGTCTGTAGGCCGGGTAAAACGCAGTAGCGTTGCCATTCGGCGCTAGAGTTGCACTCGCTCGATTCTCGCCGGTAGCCCTTGGCGCACAGAAGCTCCTGAGACCCAGTCCAGCCAAGTATTGGCCACCTGACGCGTAGGGTCGGCAAAACCCAAATCGTTAATATTAATCCCCGATTTAATCTTTTCATCAAACGCCATCGGCTCTCCGTCAAGCGTATGCTGTGCCGCCCCCATTTCTTTATGTCCGTAACCATGTTCAATTGCGATAACGCCCGGCATAACGCCGTTGAGCAGGCTGACCTGCGCTTGCGCGTGTCCACCTGGCGTGATGATGCGTACCGTATCGCCATGCGACACACCATAACGCGCGCCGTCCTGCGGGTTGAGCGCCACCAGATTCACCGGTTTGAGATGGTGCAGACGTGGGATCACCGCCGAGGCGCTGGACATGGTATTGGACTTAAAGGAGATCATCTTCAGTGGCCATTCCTGCTGCGGAAACAATTCGTCCACCGAACGCCCGTCGGAGAGGCGGGAAGGATACCAGGCCGGACAGCCGCTGTAGCGCTCGCCGGTGATCGCATGGCGGTGCGCGGCGACATCCGCGTTCCAGATTTGCAGAGGTTTCTCCCACGCATTACCGACACGGTTATCGGTGCGGCCACTCTTATCTGGCGCAAAACGACCACCGCGCGAATAGACAAACGCCACGCGACGAACTTCGTCGGCTTTTAGCGTGTCGGTGATGACCGGTAGGATCCGCGTCACTCCGGTCAGCGAGATATCTTCCGGTGCGGCTTCGGCGACCGGCGATTTGCCCATAAACGCAATGTTGGCGGCCAGTCGCAGGTAGTAATCTTCCGCGCGGTTCAGCGGATAGTGATTGCCCTGTGGATCGGTAATGGCATTATCGCCAAAGCCCGGCAGCCCGATGCGTTTTGCCACCGCGATGCAAAATGACTCCATGGATGCCGGTTGGCCGTCGGCGGTTTTGCTGGTGGCGGGCGCAACAATCGGCCAGCGGGCGGTGGAGGCTTTGCTGGCCACGCCTGCCCACGGGGCGCTAAATCCCCAGCTTTCGAAGTTGTGGGTATCCGGAACAATATAATCCGCCAGCGCGGTGGTTTCGTTCATAAAAGCATCAATGGCAATAAATAGCGGCAGACGAGCCGGATCTTTGAGCTTTTCTTCCGCTACGCCACGCAGCCCCGCAATGCCGTAAAACGGGTTGGTCATGTTGGAGATCCAGGCTTTTAGCGGATACGGGTAGCCTTCGAGCGCCGAGACGAGTAATTCGGTCAACTGCCCGGCGACAAACGGATACCATGGGGCTTTCGCCGGGAAGGGCGATTGTCCGGCAGCCACTTTATTACGGTACTCTTCCGAGGATTCATAGGCGGTTTTACTGCGCGCGATGCTCAGGCCTTTCGGCTTCACCTTTCCGGCGAAACTGTCCATATTGTAGCGCGGTCCGTCGGTGGCACCGTTGAACTTACCGCCGCCCACAAAGACACCGCCCTCGAGGCTGAGGTTGCCAATCAGCGCATTCAGCATCATCACCGCCCAGGCGTTGTAAAATCCGTTGCCTGCCATCATCCCGCCGTGGGTGATCACCGCTGCTTTACGTCCGTGACGGGTAAAGGCGTCCGCCAGCGCGCCTATTTTTTCTTCCGACACGCCGCACTGCTGGCTGTATTGCGCCAGTGACAACTTTTCGGCGGACTCTTTCAGTCGCTGGAATCCGCTTTTCACCGTCACGGTCTGTCCGTCGGCCAGCGTCACTTCGCGGGTTACGAACAGCTGTGCGCGTTGACAGCTGCTGGCTGCGACCATGTCACCGGCCTCGTTAACGACCAGCGGTTCGCCAGGCGCGTCGGTGTTCAGGTGGGCAAGCGTGAGATGCTGTCCGGCAAGCGTTGGGATCTCATCGGTAATCACCAGATGCGTGGCGTTGGTCCAGCTTTTTTCTCCAACCTGTTGCATGGCCTGGACGCCAGGGATGGCGAGGTAATCGGCGTTGTAACGCTGCTTTTCGATTATCCAGCGGATCATTCCCATTGCCAGAGCCGAGTCGCTCCCCGGATTTACGGGCTGCCAGTGACCGCGATCGTCAGCCAGTACCGTGGTTAATGGCAGGGCGGGTGCGACAACGACATACTCGAAATCATTGCGTAAGCGGGCGCTGGCGAGTTGGCGAGCCTGGCGCTTAAATGGGTTGCCGGACTGCGCCGGGGAGGTGCCCATAAATAACGCGAACTCGACGTTATCCCAGTCCGGTTTGACGTGGGTGTTTTTATCCAGATCGCCCATTAACGCGCCGGAACCGGCCCGATACGCTAGCCCACAATACGCACCGTGCGCGCCGAAGTTTTTACTTCCAAAACTGTTCAGTGCGAAACGGCGGATAAACGTATCTCGTCCCTCGTCGCTGGTATTGGTGACCAGCAGTTGATTGGATTTCGGGCCAAAGCCGGGGTGCTTAGCATCTAACGGGGTTATGGGGTCGTGGATGGCCCGCAGGCCGTCAACGTGACCTTCGCCAAACAGGTCGCCGCCTTCCACCACCTCTTTGATGAGCTGTTCAAAGCTGATGCGCTGCCATTTACCTTCGCCACGTTTACCGACGCGCTTCATCGGCTCCAGAATTCGCAGCGGGCTGTACAGGCCTTCGAGCAGGGTTGCGCCCCGGGCGCAGGCGGTGGAACGCGCATCAAGACCGCTTTCGCCCGCCAGTTGTTCCATTGCCGTGGCAAACGGAACCGACGAATCAAGGTGATGTTCATGCGACAGCGGGTGGTAGGGGTTGCCCGCAATGCGCAGAACTTTCCCCGCGTTGCTGTCGACGCGGACCCGCACACCGCACTGGGTCCAGCAGCCGAAGCACTGGGTCATGGCGATCACCTGCTGCGGATCTTGCTGCCAGCGCGGCTGGGCGTTGGCTTCGGGGGGAAGCGCATTGCCGAAGATGCGATCGCGGGTGATTTTCCCCGAGGTGCCATCCAGCAAACCGTCAATCGCGCGCTTTGCCACATCCCGATAACTCAGGCCAAAGGTCACCATCCCGCCAACGGCGAGACCGACTTTAAGCCACTGACGACGGGTTAAATTAGCCATGTTGCATTCTCCTTGCGATCGCGTTCAGGCTTTCATGAACAATAATGAGTAGCGCAATCCACAGGCCAAAGGTGCCCACGATGGCCAGCCAGCCATCCGTGCCGCCGGGCAGAGTATAAGGATTAAATTGCGCGTTATATTTGGGGATAGTCTGCACCTGAATCAGTATCGTCCAGCGCATCAGCCAGCACAGCGCCATGGCGCTGAAGGCCAGCGTAATGCGCAGCGGTAATGGCGATGGGCGACGTAATACCCACCCGCAAAGAGCCAGTGAGGCAGCCCACAGCACTACCCAGCCGATGGCGTAGTGTCGTGCAGACGCGGCGACATCCAGCCACTGGCGGATAGCTGAGCCGGAAAGCGTATCGCCGCTCACCCACCACGCCATCACAATGGCCAGGACGATCAACGTGACAATCTGCCCCCATGCCAGCTTGCGCGGCAGTGTGCTGTCACGGTTTACGCTGGCGATAAGCAAGGCGAAGAAGGTTTGCAGCGCGCTGAGGAACATCGCCAGCGGGAAGGCATAGCTGAACCAGATGGGACGCGCCTGCACGACGGAGACTTCGCGGCCGGTATACACCAATAATCCAATGGCTGAGAGTGCGCTGCCGACGGCTAACCATTTAGTGACGCTGTAACTTTTACGCGTAAACCGTTTAACCTGCTGCGCCAGGAACCACAGCCCGAGAAACCCGGTGAACAACGGTAAAAACAGTGCTCCCCACGGCATCCATGACCACGGTGTCGGCCAGGCGTAAAAATGCCAGACGCGCGCGGTCTGATGCAGATCCGCGGTCAGCGCCAGCGGGGCGGTGATGGCACAGGTCAGGGCGATCAGCAGCGTCAGGTTTTCTAGCTGCGGCTGCGCTTTTTTACGCCAGTGGAGCACGCAGGCGAACAGCGCCGCGCAGGCGGCAATGCCGATGAAAAAGAAATACTGTACCGCCCAGGGCAACCAGCTTATCTCCTGCGGATGGGCCAGCACCTCTTCGATAATCAGTGAATGGGTCATTTAAACCTCCTGCCACAGAGCGGGTTGAGCACGTCCCATCAACGGGGTGATGAAGGCGTCATCTAGCCCCAGATAGAACACGTGAGGCGAGGTGCCGCTTTCCGGTTTCAGGACTTTGATGGTGTCATGGTGTTCGTGCAGCATGCGTGAAATCCGGCTGTGCGGATCGTTGATGTCGCCAATGATGCGCGCGCCGCCCACACAGGACTCCACGCAGGCCGGGAGCAGCCCGGCTTCCAGGCGGTGCACGCAAAATGTGCATTTGTCGGCGGTCTGCGTTTCATGGTTAATAAACCGTGCATCGTACGGACAGGCCTGCACGCAGTAGGCGCAGCCCACACAGCGCGTATTGTCGACCACCACAATGCCATCTTCGCGCTGAAAGGTGGCCTGCACGGGACAAACGGGCACACAAGGTGGGTTATCGCAATGGTTACACAGGCGCGGCAGCAGCACGTTGGTGACGCTTTGCTGACCCTCAACCTGTACCTGATACTGGTTGACGTTGGTACGAAACGCGCCCTGAGGCGTCTGGTTTTCAATGGCGCAACTGACGGTACAGGCCTGACAGCCGATACACCGCCTCAGATCAATCAACATAGCGTAGCGATGCTGGCGCGACCCCTCATGGCGTTCTGGCGAGAAGGGAAACTCGGCCTGAGCCAGGGGAACCAGGGATGCGCCTGCGGTCAGAACGCCCAGTTGCTGGAGAAACTGCCGTTTACTGCTGTCCATATTTTCTCCCGTCACAATGCAACAACGAAACATTGGTCACGCCGTTGGTTTGCGTGTGATGAATAAAGAATCTTGATGATTTACAGTGTAAAAATCGTGGCGGGGGGTACTCTATTGTGGTTAACCACATACCCGGCTTGTTGTTGATCTAAAACAACATAAATGACAGGGATAACGGCGTGAGATGTAAAGTAGTACATTGCCTGACGGTGCTGGCAGCGTTGTGGATGCTGAGCGGAGCGGCCTGGGCGCTGACATGGAACATTGGCGTCTTAGCCATGCGTGGGGAGGTCACCACACGTAATCACTGGCAGCCGCTGGAAACCCTGCTGAATCAGCAAATCGCCGGTGAACGGTTTCATATTCAACCGCTGGACCTGCACCAGATGCAAGATGCCGTGAACCGGGGAACCGTGCAGTTTGTGGTGACCAATCCGGCGCAGTTTGTGCAGTTAAACAACCGCGCAGCGCTACGCTGGTTGGCATCCTTACGCTCCACCCGCGGCGGAAAAGCGACCAGCAATGTGATTGGTAGTGCGATCCTGGTCAGGCGTGACGGAGAGATCGCGTCGGCACACGATCTGATCGGCAAAACGGTTGGGGCGATCGATGCCCAGGCATTTGGCGGCTATTTGCTGGGTTATAAAGCGCTTATCGATGCGGGATTGCGCCCGGAGCGCGATTTGCGCCTGAGGTTCACCGGTTTTCCTGCCGATGCGTTAGTGTATTTATTGCGTGAGAAAGCCGTTCAGGCGGTGATTGTTCCGGTGTGTCTGCTGGAAAAAATGGATGAAGAAGGGCTGATCCATAAAGCCGATTTTAAGGTGGTGCTCAACCATCCGACGTCGATTCCCTGCCTGAGCAGCACGCCGCTTTATCCTGACTGGTCCTTCGCCGCACTGCCCGCAGTGAGTGATGAACTTGCCGATCGCGTCACCCGGGTGCTGTTTAATGCCCCACAAGATGCGCCTTTTCGCTGGGGAGCTCCCGCCTCGACCCGCGAGGTAGAAACGTTACTACGTGATGTTCGACAACACCCGCAGCAGCGTCAACTGTGGCTGGATATCAAAAGCTGGTTTATCCAGCATCAACTGGTCATGGGGGCCGCAGCGGTGGTTCTGCTGTTGCTCACACTCAACTATATCTGGGTGATGCTGTTGGTCCGTCGTCGCGGCAGGCTGCTGGAGCGTAACAATGTACTGTTGCGCAAGCAGGAGCAAGCCCTGGAAACCGCGCGCCAGATGAGCGTCCTCGGTGAGATGACGTCCGGGTTTGCCCATGAACTTAACCAGCCGCTCTCGGCTATCCGTCACTACGCGCAAGGCTGCCTGATTCGCCTGCGCGGTCAGGATCAACAGCATCCGCTGTTACCTGCGCTTGAACAGATAGATGCTCAGGCACAGCGGGGGGGCGATACGTTGCGCAATCTGCGTCTGTGGGTCAGCCAGGCCCAGGGCAATCCAGTAATGACGGATGACTGGCAGGCGATCAACATCCGTGATGCTGTCCACCACGTCTGGCAATTATTGCGTATGGCACAGCAATTCCCTGACGTCACGCTGCAAACGACGGTCAGCACACACTTAACGCTGACGCTGCCCAGCGTTCTGCTGGAACAAGTACTGGCGAATCTGGTGCTTAACGCCGCTCAGGCGGGGGCCAGCACGGTGTGGTTTACCGCTCAACATGAGGACGAGGGGATCAGCATTCAGGTACAGGATAACGCTGGAGGCATCGATGAAACTCAGCTTTATCAGGCGTTCCAACCGTTTATGACTACCCGCAAAGAAGGAATGGGGCTGGGGCTGGTGATTTGCCAGCGTCTGGTGCGCTATGCCGGCGGCGAGATTCGCATCAACAATCAGCAGGCTCCGGATGGTCGGGCGGGTGTCGCGGTAATATTACATTTTAAGCCAACACAGAAAGGGGGCGATTGTGGCGATCATTCATCTGCTGGATGACGATGTAGCCGTCACCCAGGCCTGCGCATTTTTACTGGAAAGTTTGGGGTACGAGGTCCGGTGCTGGCACCAGGGGGAAACCTTCCTGGGCGAAGTCAATTTGCATCAGGTAGGGGTTGTATTGCTGGATATGCGTATGCCGGGACTGGATGGACAAGGTGTACATGACGAGATGCGACGGCGCGACAGCACGCTGGCGGTGGTCTTTCTTACCGGGCATGGCGATGTGCCGATGGCGGTCGCGCAAATGAAACGTGGAGCGGTCGATTTTCTGCAAAAGCCGGTTTCTGCCGGGCCGCTTCAGGCCGCGTTGGAGCATGCTCTACAGGTTTCCATTACGGCATGCACGCGTCATGATATTGTCGCCTGCTACCAACAGCTCACTCCAAAGGAACGCCAACTGGCCGGCCTGGTGGCACAAGGATTGATGAACCGGGAAATCGCAGATGCAATGAATATTGCGGTCCGTACCGTTGAAGTCCACCGGGCAAGAGTGATGGAAAAAATGCAGGCGGGGAGCCTGGCCGAGCTGGTTAATCGACTCCAGCAGGTTCTGTAGATTCATGACAGTTATTTGATTTTCATTGATTTTTGTCTAATAAGCCAGACTGATATATGCTGTTGGTTTGAGCTAATGACGAGCAGGCAAATATGGGCAATCAGACCAAAGATGACGAACTGTACCGCGAGATGTGCAGAGTTGTTGGTAAAGTAGTACTGGAAATGCGCGATCTGGGACAAGAGCCTAAGCATATCGTCATTGCCGGTGTACTGAGAACCACCCTCGCCAATCAGCGCGTGCAACGCAGTGAGTTAGAAAAACAGGCCATGGAGACGGTGATTAAAGCGTTAGCCGGTTAATCCTGAAAAGGGCGGTGGAGAAAGGCTACCGCCCTGTAATTCTGCCACGGTATTCTATCAATATATATAATTCATCATTGAAAATAAAAAGTGCAGAAAAAAGTATTTATCGCTGTGTTGTTTTTTATATAGCGATTAAAGTATACGCTTATATTTGGAGGTGTAATCACAAATATGTGTAATGCAGATGAAATACTATTTCAATCTGCCTTAATGATAATAAATATCACTCCGCATTAATTGTTCTCCTTCCCGTTTTTACTTGATAACGATCAAGGTTACAGGCTATGAATAACCACATTATTTATCCGCCTAACCCTAAAGGGTTATTCCTGTCTTGAGGGTAAAGATTCACTCCGTTTAGCCACCGTCATTGATGCGATCAGGTTAGGGCAAAAATATCACGTGTTGTCGGCAACATCAGTGGCCCGATTTGGCCTGCCCGGCGCGTATAAACATGAGCACTGGATGTGTTGCTGCTACAGCGTTTGCGAAGAGGATGCGAAATAAATGAACCAGGTTGATCGTCCATTTTTAGATTGTGGTTTAACGCGACTTGAATTTCTGCGGATATCAGGAAAAGGTCTGGCAGGGTTAACCATTGCCCCCGCACTGTTATCACTTTTTGGCTGTAAGCAGGAAGATGTCGATAGCGGCACTGTCGGGCTGATTAACACGCCGAAAGGGGTGCTGGTGACACAACGTGCACGCTGCACAGGATGTCACCGCTGCGAAATTTCCTGTACGAATTATAACGATGGCGCCGTTGGCACCTTCTTTTCCCGTATCAAAATCCATCGCAATTTCTTCTTTGGTGACAACGGTGTCGGTTCCGGTGGCGGACTGTACGGCGATTTAAACTACACCGCCGACACCTGCCGTCAGTGCAAAGATCCGCAATGTATGGCTGTCTGCCCAATTGGCGCAATTACCTGGAAACAGGAAGACGGTTGTATTGCGGTGGATCACAAGCGTTGTATTGGCTGTAGCGCGTGTACCACAGCCTGTCCCTGGATGATGGCGACTGTAAATACCGAAACTAAAAAATCCTCAAAATGTGTGTTGTGTGGGGAATGCGCCAATGCCTGTCCGACTGGGGCATTAAAAATTATCGAATGGAAAGAGATTACCGTTTGATGGATCGCAGGCTTGCCTGATACGCGTCATTAATTGCCAAAAATATTGCCGCTCTACACGGAAATGCGGCCAGCAAAATGACGGGTAATTACCCAAAATAATTCGAGTTGTATGAAAGCAACAAGTAAGTGAACCCCAAGGAACATAGATAACTACGTGACTGGGGTGAAGGAACGTAGCTAACGCACATGCAGCTTGAAGTATGACGGGTATATCTATTAAACCTTCTAGCAAAGGAAAAAATGATGGCTAACGGTTGGACAGGTAATATTTTACGGGTCAATCTCACCACGGGTAATATCACCGTGGAAGATTCCAGTAAATTTAAAAAATTTGTCGGTGGGATGGGCTTTGGTTATAAAATTATGTACGACGAAGTCCCGCCAGGCACAAAACCTTTTGATGAAGGGAATAAACTGGTTTTCGCCACCGGTCCCCTCACTGGCTCGGGCGCACCCTGCAGTTCACGCGTCAATATCACCTCATTATCGACCTTTACCAAAGGTAATTTAGTCGTTGATGCCCATATGGGCGGCTTCTTTGCAGCGCAAATGAAATTTGCCGGCTATGACGCGATTGTGATTGAAGGTAAGGCTGCATCGCCTGTCTGGATCAATATCAAAGACGACAAGGTCAGCATAGAAAAAGCCGACTTCCTGTGGGGCAAGGGTACACGCGCTACGACCGAAGAAATTTGCCGCATTACCAGCCCGGAAACCTGCGTTACCGCCATTGGTCAGGCGGGAGAAAATCTGGTGCCACTGTCTTGCATGATCAACAGTCGCAACCACAGCGGCGGCGCTGGCACCGGTGCGGTGATGGGCTCGAAGAACCTGAAAGCCATTGCTGTTGAAGGCACAAAAGGGGTCAACATCGCCGATCGCAAAGAGATGAAGCGGCTGAACGACTACATGATGACCGAGCTTATCGGTGCTAACAACAACCATGTGGTACCGAGCACCCCACAGGCGTGGGCTGAATATTCATCCCCGAACTCACGCTGGACGGCGCGTAAAGGGCTGTTTTGGGGCGCGGCAGAAGGCGGCCCGATTGAAACGGGGGAAATCCCACCAGGCAACCAAAATACCGTCGGCTTTCGTACCTACAAATCGGTGTTCGATCTCGGACCGGCCGCAGAAAAATACACGGTCAAAATGAGCGGCTGTCACTCGTGCCCGATTCGCTGTATGACCCAGCTCAACGTCCCGCGTGTTAAAGATTTTGGTGTGCCGAGTACAGGCGGTAACACCTGCGTGGCGAACTTCGTGCACACCACTATTTTCCCGAACGGCCCGAAAGATTTTGACGAGAAAGATGATGGCCGCGTGGTGGGGAATCTGGTTGGCCTGAACCTGTTCGACGACTACGGTATCTGGTGTAACTACGGGCAATTGCACCGTGATTTCACCTACTGCTACGCCAAAGGCGTTTTTAAACGCGTGCTGCCGGCCGAGGAGTATGCCGAGATCCGCTGGGATCAGCTGGAAGCGGGCGATCCTAATTTTATTAAAGATTTCTACTACCGCCTGGCGCATCGCGTCGGTGAACTCAGCCACCTTGCAGATGGGTCATATGCCATTGCCGAACGCTGGAATTTAGGCGACGAGTACTGGGGCTATGCCAAAAACAAACTGTGGTCGCCGTTTGGTTTTCCTGTTCACCATGCCAACGAAGCCTCGGCACAGGTGGGGGCGATCACCAACTGCATGTTTAACCGTGACTGCATGGCGCACACCCACATCAACTTCATCGGCTCTGGTTTGCCGTTGAAATTGCAGCGTGAAGTGGCGGGTGAGTTGTTTGGCTCACAGGATGCCTACGACGAAACCAAAAACTACACCCCAATCAACGCCGCCAAAATTAAATATGCCAAATGGACGCTGCTGAAGGTCTGTCTGCATAACGCCGTCACGCTGTGCAACTGGGTCTGGCCGATGACGGTGTCGCCGCTGAAGAGTCGAAACTATCGTGGGGATCTGAGTCTGGAAGCGAAATTCTTCCAGGCGGTAACCGGTGATGAAACAACGCAGGCAAGCCTGGATCTCGCCGCCGAGCGTATTTTTACGTTGCATCGTGCCTATACGGTGAAACTGATGCAAACCAAAGATATGCGTAATGAACACGATCTTATCTGCTCCTGGGTCTTCGACAAAGATCCTAAGATCCCGGTGTTTACCGAAGGGACCGACAAAATGGATCGGGAAGATATGCGCCAGTCATTGACGATGTTCTATCAGGAAATGGGCTGGGACCCGGAACTCGGCTGCCCAACGCGTGAAACCCTGAATCGCCTCGGTCTTGAGGATGTGGCAGCCGATCTGGCTGCGCAGAATCTGCTGCCGGCGTAAGGAACGCGAGATGACTAACGTGAGCGACGTTCTGGTCGCCAATGAGGAAGCGTGTATAGCGCTTCCTGATGAGGTGGATAGCCAAAAACGACAGTGGCTACAGGCGTTACACCCGGCCGTAGAGCACAGCAACACGCCGCAGGTCGAAGAGCCGGTGACGGCGGAGTCGATAATGGCGGATTTTATCCGCCAGCACTCCGCGTCGGGCCAGTTGGTGACACGTGGTGTGTTTTTGCAGCCACCTTATTCAATGCCTGAAACCGACCTTACGCCGCTGCTGGACGCAATGCGTGAGCAGGCGGGCAGTGCGGATATTACCTGCGTGCAGGGTGCGGAAGATGTGTATTTCTACTCGACGCAGACCATGACGGCCAATTACGCCGACATGTGCGTGCAGGTGGTGGAAAACGATATCTGCCGGGCGATCGCCGAGGCGGTGCGCTTTGACTGCCGAACGTATCCTCGCCCGTATAAGGTCGCCATGCTCGGACAGTCGCCGTATCACTTTGCACCTCAACAGATAGCTGCGGCGCTGACCGCCATGGAAACGCACCCGGATTACGCAGATATACGCGTTGTGGAAGCGTCGAATGCGGAACCTTATCTGTTTAGCGAGCGCTTTATGCGCTACGGCAAGGCGTACGGCCTGTGTGAATGGCTTGAGGTTGAGCAGTACCAGAACCCCTGAATTGATCAGGTAAATGTCATGGAACGTGTGGACGATCACTGTCACAGCATTAGAGGATAACCCGATGTCCTTCACCCGACGAAAATTTGTCATTGGTATGGGGACGGTGATTTTTTTCACCGGCCCGGGCCAAACCCTGTTAGCAAGTACCAAAAATACGCAAGCGGTTCGTTATGTCATGATCCACGATGAGTCATTGTGCAACGGCTGTAATATTTGCGCCCGAGCGTGCAGAAAAACCAACCATGTTCCAGCCCAGGGTAGCCGTTTGTCGATTGCCCATATTCCGGTGTCGGATAACGACAACGAAACCCTGTATCACTATTTCCGTCAGTCCTGCCAGCATTGTGACGATGCGCCCTGTATTGAGGTGTGTCCGACCGGTGCTTCCTGGCGCGATGAGAATGGAATTGTGCGGGTTGACGCCGCGCGTTGCATTGGCTGCAGCTACTGCATAGGGGCCTGTCCTTATCAGGTTCGCTATCTTAATCCGCAAACCAAAGTGGCAGATAAATGCGACTTCTGCGCCGAGTCGCGTCTGGCAAAAGGCTTCCCGCCTATATGCGTGAATGCGTGCCCGGAACATGCGCTGATATTTGGACGTGAAGACAGCCCGCAGGTTCAGGCCTGGCTGCGCGACAACAAGTTTTACGAGTATCAGTTGGCAGGCGCCGGGAAACCCCATCTGTATCGTCGGTTCGGTCAACATTTGATTAAAAAGGATAATGTATGAACGCGTCGCAGAATGCCGAACAGTTTCACGCGCAACTGGCGCAGTACGTCCCCTTGTTTAAGCCCGACTACTGGCCCGTCTGGCTGGTGGCTGCCGGGTTAATGCTGGTGGGGATGTGGCTGGTGCTGGCGTTACACGCCATGCTGCGCTTTCGCTCTGCCAATAAAGCGTCATCCGGGCACGGTGAGAAGGTCTATCTGTACTCGAAGGCGGTCCGCCTGTGGCACTGGTCGAATGCGCTGCTGTTTTTACTATTGCTGGTCAGTGGTCTGGTCAACCACTTTTCTGTCGTCAGCGCCCCGGTAATGAAAAGCCTGCATTCTGTGCACGAAATCTGCGGCTTCTTGCTGCTGGCGTGCTGGATTGGCTTTGTGCTGATCAACCTGCTCGGTGGCAATGGGCATCACTATATGATTAAACGCCAGGGTTGGATTGGGCGAGCGCAACGACAGACTCGGTTTTATCTGTTTGGCATTATGCAGGGTGAGGCACACCCGTTCCCGGCGTCCACGCGGTCTAAGTTCAACCCGTTACAGCAGGCGGCCTATGTCGGCGTAATGTACGGACTGTTACCGCTGTTGCTGATTTCCGGTTTGCTGTCGCTGTATCCGCAAGCGGTGGGCGATCTGTTCCCGGGCGTGCGTTACTGGTTGCTGCAGGCGCACTTTGCGCTGGCGATAGTGAGTCTGTTTTTCATTTTTGGACATCTTTATCTCTGCACCACGGGACGCACACCGGGCGAAACCTTCAGGTGCATGGTGGATGGCTATCACCGGCATTAAGCGATGATGATTACTTGTAGTGATTTACGGGCCTGGCGCGTCGGGCCCGTGATATATCGTTGGTTTCTACGTATGTTTCCCGACGGCGGCAGCTATGCGGATGTTCACCGTGCGCTTGAGCGAGAGGGCTTAGGCGACTGGGCGGGCAGCCTCGTGGAATATGGCTGGTCTAAATGGCTGGATGAAGCAGGTTTTGTGCAGCAGGATGTTTGCGCCATGGCGCGCCTGGCCTGTCCAGAAACGGCAGACGACAACGGCAGACAGCTGGCGAGTGCAACGGACAGCGACAGCCTTGGCAGTGCAGGTGATAACGTCAAAATCGCCAGCGCCGGGTACGCCGCACAGATTGCCAGCGCGGGGTACAGCGCCCGCATTGGCAGCGTGGGGTACAATACGCATGTCGGCAGCTCCGGCAATCGCAGCAGAATCGCGGTCGCGGGAAATTCCACGCGCGTCAGCAGCGTGGGAAACGGCACGCGCATCGCCAGTACCGGCATGCGTGTGCGCATTAGCTCGTTGGGCGAGCGCAGCCGTATTGCCAGCAGCGGCGATCTCACGCAGATTGCCAGCTTTGGCCCTGAGTCAAAGATTGCTAACTGTGCTGACAATGTGCACATTATTGCCAGCGGTGAAAATGCGGTCGTTGCCAGTACCGGCGAGGTCGATTCAATTATTCTCGGCCCCGGTGGATGTGCCGCACTTGCCTATCACGACGGGGAGAGAATGCGGTTTGCCGTGGCCATCGAGGGTGAGAATAATATCTTCGCCGGTGTGAAATACCGACTCAACAACGACCACCAGTTTGTGGCCTGTTGAGCTGTAGCGTTATTTTAGCGCGAACCGATGCCTGGCTGCTTTCTCCAGCCCAAAACACAGCAGGTAGTAGACCAGTCCGGTAAAGACAAAAATCGCAGCCGGGTAAATCTGCACGCGGCTGTTCACCTGCCCGGCAACCGTCGTCAGTTCAGGGACGTTGACGATAAACGCCAGCGACGTATCCTTTAGTAACCCAATAAAAATCCCCGTCAGCGATGGCAGAATATTACGCAGCACCTGTGGCAGTAAAATCAGCCATAGCGCCTGAAACGGACGGAATCCCTGAACCACCGCAGCTTCATGCTGGCCACCAGGCAGCGCGTTTAAGCCCGAATACACAGAGTGCATCACCGAGGCGGCGGTAAACCAGGCCAGCGCAAACGTGACGGTCGCCGCCCCTGGCAGATCGCTGCCGGTCAGCATAGGTAACAGGTACCACATCCAGAAAATGACAAAAATGAGCGGAATGCCGCGAATAAACTCCGCCCAGATAAATAGCCCCGTGCGCACCATGCCCGGGAATCTCCAGGCACAGCAGGCGAGTAGTATTCCTGCTGGCAGCGCCAGAACTGCTGCACCCAATGCCATCAGTAACGTGAGCAGGACGCCACCCGGCTGCCCCTCGACTGCGCGTCCCCACAGGAGATAGTCCAGATTGTCGGTAATCACCGAAATATTAGCGATCATGCTGTGGACTCCGGTTGCTCAAGATGTGGGTTTTCACCGCAGATTGCTTTGCCGATACGGGCCGTGGTCCAAGTCGCGTAAGCAACATTCCCAGCACAACTCCGGTGAGCAGATACAGCCCGGTGCCGACGGCAAACGCTTCCAGTGCGTGGGCGTTATAACTCTCGATTTGCCGCACCTGGTAGGTCAGTTCGGCGAAGCCGATACCGCTGGCAAGCGATGAGAGCTTCATCAAATTGAGATACTGCCCGACGATCGGCTGCCAGGCGTTCGCCAGGCCCTGAGGCAACAGAATATGCCGAAAGGCCGCCCAGGAAGAAAACCCCTGCGCCACGGCGGCTTCCTGCTGCCCGCTGGATACCGCCTGTAAACCGGAGGCAATTTCCTCCACCAAAAAAGCTGACGTAAAAATCCCCAGTCCCCAGGCCGAGCAGAGAAACTCCGGCGTTAACCACCAGACATCTCCTGGCAGAATGGACCACGAATGTTCTGCATTGATGAAGGTAATTACCCCCCGTGGAAGCAAGTTCCATGCGGCGAAATACCAGAACATCAGTTGTACCAGTAACGGCGTGTTGCGAAAAACAGAAACCCACACGCTGACCATGCCACCGGCGATGCGATTACCCGAAAGGCGCAGGCCGAGCAGTAAGATAGCCAGCAATGTGGCGAGTACGATCCCCGCCAGCGTCACCCATAGCGTGGTCAGAAAACCTGACATTATCCATTGCAGGGGTTGCCCGCTCAGCACTCCCTGCCAGTCCATTACGTGCATTATAACGATGACTCCTGATGTAACGGGTCGAGCACTTTTTTCAGGAACCGCCGGGTCCTCGGGTGCTGTGGGCGGGTAAAGAATGCCTCGGGTGGAGCCACTTCGAGAATGTCGCCGCCATCAATGAAAACTACCCGGTCGGCAATCTCGCGGGCGAAATGCATTTCGTGGGTGACGACAATCATCGTGATGCCGCTATGGGCGAGGTTTTTCATCACCTGCAGCACTTCGCCAATCATTTCGGGATCCAACGCGGAGGTGGGTTCATCAAACAGGACAATCTGTGGAGAGGAGGACAGGGCGCGGGCGATGGCAACACGCTGTTGTTGACCGCCGGAAAGCTGCGCGGCGTAGGCCTCGGCTTTCTCACTCAGTCCGACTTGCTCCAGCAATTCAAGCGCACGCCGTTTCGCATCTGTTTTATTCCAGCCGTGAACATATTCCAGCGCCAGCGAGATGTTCTGCTGCGCCGTCAGATGTGCGTAAAGATTGAACTGCTGGAATACAAAGCCAATGCGACTGCGTAACTGACGCAAGGCCGCGCCGCGCAATTGACCGATTGGTTGGTCATCAATGAAAATTTCGCCCCCGCTGAGTGACTCAAGCTGATTGATCAGGCGAATAAGCGTAGATTTCCCGGAGCCGGAAGGACCCAGTATGGTGACCACTTCACCGGGCTCCACCGTCAGGCTGACGTCATTTAACACCGTGTGCGCATCATACTGTTTATGTACATTGCGCAGTTCGACCCGCGCCTGACGCAGCGGCGTAAAATCCGCAGCTGGCGCTGCGGAGCGAGGAAACAGACCTGAGAGCATGTTACTTGGCTTCTATTTTAAAGGCGCGGGGCTGCGGGCTTTTGGTTTCAGGCCCAAACCAGACATCGTAGATTTTGGCCGCCTGACCGGTTGACTCAAGCTTCAGCAGCTCGTTGTTTACCGCGTTTAACAGCCCGGTTTCGCCTTTTTTCACCCCTACGCCGATCTCTTCTTTGCTCAGCAGATCAGGTAAAATTTTGAAGTCCGCTTTATCCGGCGCACCACCTAACAATCCTGCCAGAATAGTACTGTCCTGGGTGATGGCCTGAACATTGCCATTACGCAGCGCGGTCAACGCCAGCGGAATGTCGTCGTAGGCTAGTACTCGTGACTGTGGGAAGCGCTGGTGCAGCGCCTGTTCTCCGGTAGTGCCTTTCACCGCGCCGATGCGTGCCTTGCTGTAATCATCAAGCTTGTCCGGGGATTTGGCGGGCACCAGGAACTGCTGTCCGGTGACAAAATAAGGCACCGAGAAGTCGATGACCTGCGCCCGCTCCGGTGTAATCGTAATGTCAGCAACGATTAAGTCGGCCTTACCGGATTGTAACAGTGGAATGCGGTTGGCCGGATTGGTCGCCACCAGCTCCAGTTTTACGCCGAGGGATTTTGCCAGCGCTTCAGCAAAATCAACGTCGTAGCCGACAATCTTATGCGTTTTCGCATCAATAGAGCCAAACGGTGGGTTAGCGTCGAACGTTGCGATTTTCACCACGCCTGCAGCTTTGATATCAGCCAGTTGATCGGCCTGAGCCTGCGAAGCCATTATGCCCGACGCGGACAGTATGCTCAGTGCCAGGATTGATTTTTTAGCGCTGTGAATTTTCGTTGCCATCATTATATGAAATCCCTGTAGTTATTGGTTTGTGCTATTCACGCTCCCATAACTTTTCGATGGCGCAAAATAAGAAAAAATTCTTATCTATATACAAAATGACATTAGTGAAATAACTGTTAATAACGGGTAAATACAATGCAAATTATTCGCAAGCGCTACTGTATTCCCTCCAGGACCTGTACCATAAGCCCATAACCGATGGTGAATTGGGGTCAGGCATGCTTCGCGATAATTTTAACGATCTCTATTATCTTATTGTCGTCGCCCGTGAACGCAGTTTCACTCGGGCTGCGGCCAGACTTGGGGTTTCGCAATCGGCGTTAAGCCACGCGATTCGCGGACTTGAAGAACGGCTGGATGTGCGTCTGCTGACCCGCACCACGCGTAGCGTTGCGCCTACCGACGCCGGGGAGCGGCTGATCAACAATATTAGTCCCCGTTTTGATGATATTGAAGCTGAGTTGTTAGCCTTAACTGATATTCGCCAGCGCGTGGCGGGCAATATACGCCTTACGCTCGGGGAGCATGCGCTGCACTCTACCGTCTGGCCCGCGTTGCAACCGTTTTTGCAGACTTACCCTGATGTTAATGTGGAACTGACCCTCGATAACAGCCTGACAGATATTGTGGCTGGTCGTTTTGATGCGGGCGTTCGTCTCGGTGAACAGGTGGCAAAAGACATGGTTGCCGTCAGGATTGGCCCGGACTGGCGGATGGTGGTGGTGGGGGCTCCGGACTATTTTATCCGCCATGGTAAACCGCAAACGCCGCACGACCTGCAGCAGCATAACTGCATCAATATGCGCATGGCGACACTGGGCGGTCTGTACGCCTGGGAATTTACCAAAGACGGTCAGGAGCTGCGTGTGCGGGTTGAGGGACAGCTTATTTTTAACACGCTTCCTGCGCGCATTACTGCCGCGATAGCCGGGATGGGGCTTGCTTTGGTGCCGGAAGATACCGTCGAACAGGCGGTAGCGGACGGGGCGCTGGAGAAAGTGCTGGAAGACTGGTGTGCGCCTTTTGTAGGTTATTATTTGTACTATCCCAGCCGCAAACAACACACCGCTGCCTTTGCACAGCTGATTGAAGCATTGCGCTATACGCGCTGACTGGAGATAAAAAAACCGGCATTACGCCGGTTCAGGGATTAGATTTTGCAGGCATCGCCGCAGTCATTATCTGCAATCATTTCCTGTGCTTTTTTGTCTGCATCTTCCAGACGTTCCGCATTACGCTCTTGCGCTTCATCCAGTCCATCAAAGACCAGATTATCGAGATCAATTTCCATCAGTCACCCGTTCAGGTTCAGTGTTTAACATCCCCTTATTATATTGCAAAAATGTTGCTGAATGGCAGCGATTCTTGCGATTTAGAGGCGTCTGTCAAATCAGATGTGTGTATTTTTCCGGCAGCGTGGTCCACAGATGTCGGTTGGCGGCGCTCAGGATGATATCCCGCATGCACTCCCGCGCCGTAACTCCCTGACGAAGGCGAATGGCTTCCAGCAGCAGGCGGTGCTGTTCTACAGCATGCTCCGTTTCCCTGACCGATGCCTCCTGTGTTTGTTTAAACGACAGCATCATAGCTGCCGAGAGCGCGTTGCCAATCGACATTAAAAATGGGTTATGGCAGGACTTTAACAGCGCGGTGTGAAAGGCCAGATCGCCTTCTTCAAACAGGGCAATCTTATCCTGCTGTTGCCCACGCGACATCAGCGTCCAGGCCTCCTCAATGGCGGCCAAATCGCGGGCAGAGGCGTTGGCGGCGGCCAGCGCGGCGGCGTTGGGTTCAAACATCAGACGCGTTACCACCAGCTGTTCTGCGACATCAGGCGCAATACCCACTTCTTCCATCCAGCCCAGCACGTCGGTGTCGAGAAAACTCCAGAGTTCGCGCGGATTTACAGTGCTGCGACGTTTTGCCTGAATTGACAGCAAGCCTTTGGCTGACAGGACATGCAGCGCATTTCGCACGGAGGTTCGCGAGGCTGAATACTGTACGGCAAGTTCATTTTCACCAGGGAGCATCTCCCCATCGCTCAGGGTGCCGCAGATGATTTTCATTGCCAGATCGCGGGTGATCGTTTCGGAAATAGTGGCCTGGGGCGTCGTCATAGTTTGCCTTGAAGATAAGAGAGTCCATGCATTGTAACTATAAAGCAGTAGGTTATGTATACAAGACTTCATTTCATGTCTGTTCAGATTAGTAAATAAAACGATTTATTACACTTCTAGATCGCGCTCACAGATCACTCATATAAAATCTACTACATTCTTGTCATACAAGATTTTATATTTGAGGTTACAAGATGACTAGGGCGTGGATTGCGATTGACTGGGGAACCTCCAACTTCCGGGCATGGTTGATCAACGGAAAAGACGTGCTGGATAAGCGCAGCGCCAACTGCGGACTGCTTCATGTCGAGCAAGGTCAGTTTGAGGCGACGCTGAAAACGCTGTTAGGCGACTGGCTTTCTCATTCCGCGCCTGCCATCACGATGGCCGGAATGGTCGGCTCGCAGCAGGGTTGGCATGACGTGGATTACTGTCCGGTTCCTGCCGGGGCGGACAGCTTGCTCTCGCGCAGCAAATACTTCACCACCTCATGGGGGAGCGAGGCGTGGATTATTCCGGGGCTTCGTCGCTCACCCATGGGTGAAATGCCGGATGTGATGCGCGGTGAAGAGGTCCAGTTACTCGGGCTGGCATTACTGGAAGGGATTGACGATTTTCAGGCGATTTTACCCGGTACGCACAGCAAACACGCCCGTGTTCAGCAACGACAGATCATCGATTTTTCAACCTACATGACCGGTGAGTTGTTCCACGTACTTCTCGCGCATTCACTGCTAGGACGCGCATTGCCTGAAGCCGTGGAGGATGAGTCTGCTTTTTTGCGCGGCGTGAACGTTGCCCGTCGCGGCCAGCCGTTAAGCCAACTGCTTTTTTCTGCCCGAACGCTGCGGCTTTCGGGGGAATTGCCGGCTTCCTCGGTGGGTGACTATCTTTCCGGCTTATTAATGGGGGCGGAGTTTTCTACGGACTACGCCGGGCAAATCTGGCTGGTGGGTAGCGCAGCATTAACGCGTCGCTACCAGCTTGCCGCGACCGCGTGTGGGATTCAGACACGCTGCATTGATGGTGATCGATGTTTTATTGCCGGAATGCAGTCTCTTCAACATCAATTAACAGAGAAACGTAATGGACAGTTTTGATTTTGCCACACTGTGGCAGAAAACGCCGCTGCCGATGATCGCCATTCTGCGCGGCCTGACACCGGAGGACGCACCGGAAATAGGTGATGCACTGCTGGAGGCGGGATTCACCTGGCTGGAGGTTCCGTTAAATTCACCGCGAGCGCTCGATTCGATCACGCTGCTACGTGAACGCGTAGGCGAGCGTGCTATCGTCGGGGCGGGTACCGTGTTGACGCCTGAACAGGTCGACAACGTTGTTGATGCGGGCGGGCAGGTGATTATCTCGCCAAATATGAACATCTCGGTGATCCGCCGCAGCCGGGAACGCGGCGCTATCAGCTTGCCGGGTGTGACGACACCGAGCGAAGCATTTACGGCGCTGGAGGCCGGGGCTAGTGGGCTGAAGTTTTATCCGGCGGAAATGATCTCCCCGGAGATCCTGCGGGCGATGTGCGTGGTGTTGCCACCTCATGTTGTCTGCATGCCGGTTGGCGGTGTTTCTGCCGAGGCACAGCAGTTGAGACGCTGGTGCACGGGCGGAGCAAAAGGCTTTGGCTGCGGCGGCGGTCTGTACCGTGCGGGCGCAAGTCGTGAACAGGTTCTTCATAACGCGCAGGCCTATGCGCAGGCATGGCAACAGGTAAACACCTGATCGTGCATCAATAACCCTTCAAGAGGCTGAAAGATGAATACGCGTACCCTTGATAGTGAAAATAAAAATGCGGTTTATCGTAAAGTGACCCAACGGCTGATCCCGTTTTTAATCCTGTGTTATTTCTTTGCTTACCTCGATCGTGTGAACGTGGGATTTGCCAAACTCCACATGCAGGATGCGCTGAATCTTAGCGATACGGTGTACGGCATTGGCGCGGGTATCTTTTTCATTGGTTACTTTATTTTTGAAGTACCCAGTAACCTGCTGATGCAGCGCTTTGGCCCCCGTTTCTGGATCGCGCGCATTATGGCCAGTTGGGCGGTGCTATCCGCATTGACGATGTTTGTCACCACCCCAACTCAGTTCTATGTTATTCGCTTCCTGCTTGGTGTAGCGGAAGCTGGGTTCTTCCCGGGCATTGTGTACTATTTAACGTTGTGGTTTCCCTCATGGCGCTCGGCGCGCACGCTGGGTCTGTTTATTCTGGTGACTCCGCTCTCAACAATTATCGGCAGCCCGCTGTCGGGATTGATCCTGAAAATGTTTGAAGGTGTGGGTAATCTGCATAACTGGCAGTGGTTGTTTCTGGTTGAGGCGATCCCCTCATTCCTGCTGGCGTTCGTGGTGCTGCGTTATCTCGACAACGATGTGAAATCGGCAACCTGGTTATCGGCCCAGGAGAAAGCGGTTATTGAGCAGGATCTGCAAAAAGACCAGTTGGATAAAGACGCCGCCAATGCGGGAATGCCACAACATAGCCTGTCTGCGATGTTACGTAACCGCTTTGTCTGGCTGCTGGCGGTGATCTTCTTTAGCTTCAACATTGGCTACTACGGGATTAACTTCTGGCTGCCGTCGATTATAAAAAGCTCAGGCGTGCAGGATGATTTAACGATTGGCCTGCTGGCAGCGGTTCCCTATATCTTCGGCGCAGCCTTCATGTTGTGGAACAGTCGTCATTCTGATCTGAAACAGGAGCGTCGCTGGCATATCGCGATCCCGGCAATCGTTGGCGCTATTGGGCTGACATTCAGCGCCCTGAATGAAGGTTCAACGTTCTGGATGATGGCTTGGATCTGCGTGGCGATGTCTGGCACGTTATCACTGATTCCCACCTATATCAGCTTGCCGGGGACGCTGCTTTCGGGCACGGCCGCCGCCGCAGGCATCGCATTAGTCAACTCCATCGGTAACCTGGCCGGGTTCTTTGGCCCCACGGTTCTCGGCTGGCTGAAGGACACCACCGGCAGCACCAGTAGTGGACTGTACATTCTGGCGGGATTTCTGGTGCTGTGTGCCCCGCTGATTTTCCTCATCCCGGCACGCCTGGTTAACCCCCGTGATCGAAAAACGGCGGCGCAGGCAGAAAATACCGTATTAACCAAAAGAGGTCATATATGAGCAGTTGTGGCAGCGGATGCGGCGGTTGTGGTGGCGAACACTTCAACCCGGTCCTCAGTGGTGATGATGGCGCGTTAAAGCGCGCCCTCTACAAATCGATGGGACATACGGATGAGCAGCTTCGCCGTCCAGTGATTGCCGTGGTCAATAGCTACACCAATGCGACGGCGGGGCATGCCAACCTCAATGAGCTGACTGCGCATGTGCTGAAAGGGATTGATGAAGCGGGTGGGGTGGGGATGGTATTTGGCACGATCGCCCCCTGCGACGGCATCGCCGAAGGGCATCTGGGCATGCGCTATATTCTGGCGGCGCGTGAAATCATCGCCAGTTCGATAGAAGTGATGATGCGCGCCCACCGCTTTGATGGCATGGTGCTGCTGGGCTCGTGCGATAAAATTGTTCCGGCCATGCTGATGGCGGCGGCACGACTCGATATTCCGGCGATTCTGGTGAACGGTGGGCCGATGTATCCCGCAGAATATAAAGGTAAGCACTGGGACGGCAATATTGTCACCGAAGCCATTGGCTGGAAACGTCGCGGCGAAATCGATGACGCTGAGTTCCGCCATATTGAAGATATTGCGGAGCCGGGGCACGGTTCCTGCACCATGTACGGTACCGCCAATACCATGTGTTGTATTGCGGAGGTGCTGGGCATGAGCCTGCCAGGGAGCAGTACGTTGCCCGCTATCTCGGGTGAACGACGGGAGTGCGCCTATGCGACAGGGGTGACCGCAGTGGATTTGGTGAAGCGTGGCGTGAATGCCCGCCAAATTATAACGCGCGAGTCGATCCGTAATGCGATGACCTATTTACTGGCGACGGGGGGATCAACGAACGCCATTCTGCATCTACAGGCTATTTATTCCGAAGCGGAACTGGGTCATCTCCCGCTCTCGGAATTTGATGCCCTGAGTCACCAGGTGCCGCTGGTTGCCTCGCTTTATCCGGCATCGGAACACGACATGATCGATTTCTGGGAAGCGGGTGGCGTGGCGGCGGTGGAAAAAGAGATCGCCAATCTGCTCGATCTCAATTGCCTGACGGTGAATGGGCAGAAAAAAGGGGAATGGCTCAGGGAGGTTCCTGCCACCCGTCGCCCGGAAGTGATCCATACCCTGGCGATCCCGGTGCGCAATGAGTCAGGAGTGGCTGTGCTGCACGGCAACCTTTCGCCGATGGGCTGTGTGGTGAAACCGGCAGCAGTCCCGGATCATTTGATGGTCTTCACCGGACCAGCCGTGGTCTTTAACAGTGAAGATGAGGCGGTGGCGACGATCCTCTCGGGCGATATTCAGCCGGGCAGCGTGCTGGTTCTGCGCTATGAAGGTCCGAAAGGTGGTCCCGGGATGCCGGAAATGTATAAGCCGATGAAATTCCTCGAAGGGATGAACCTCTCTGATTCCTGCGCATTGATTACCGACGGGCGTTTTTCAGGCTCGAATCGCGGATTGTTCGTGGGGCATATTTCGCCCGAAGCCAGTGATGGCGGCGTGCTGGCGTTGGTTGAAAATGGTGACTCCATCAGCATTGATATTCCAAAGCGCGCCTTAACGCTGAATGTGACAGAGCGCGAGCTGAACGAACGTCAGCAACGTTGCCAACTGGTGCACAAAGAGGTCCCGCGTGGCTTCCTGCGGCTGTATCGCCGTTGGGCGTTACCGGCAGCGCAGGGGGCCGTGCTGGCTGACAGGGAGGATTTTTCATGAGTTCGGTTGATAAAATTCAGGGCGTAAATCCCATTGTGGCAATGCCGTTTACGCCACAAGGTGACGTTGATAAGGCGAGTTTTCGCCGCCTGTTAGCCCATCTTAGTGCCACCGGCGTTAATGGTTTGACGCTGTTTGGCATTGCCAGCGAATTTCCCAAGCTTGACGATAGTGAGCGAGTGCAACTGGCAGAAATCTTTCTGGCAGAACTGGCCGATAGCCGCGTGTTTCGCGCGATCTCTGTTACTGACCACAGTACCGAACTCGCTGTACGTCGGGCGCGGCGGTATCAGAGTATGGGGGCTGACGCGCTAATGCTTTTGCCACCGTTTTTCCTGCAACCGTCACTTGCGGCCGTTCAGGCGCATATTTCTGCGGTGCTGGAGGCGGTGACTATTCCCGTGATGGTGCAATACGCACCGGGTGAGACCGGATTTCCGGTCACGCCTGCGCAGTTAGCCGAGGTGGCAAAACGCTATCCGCACGCGGTATTTAAGATTGAATGTAATCCGCCGGTGGCGTACACGCGCGAATTTCTCCAGCAGGTACCTGACGCCCACGTACTGAACGGCTACGCCGGTCTGTATATGCTACAAATGCTTGAAGCTGGGGGGAAAGGCGTGATGCCGGGGTGTTCGTTCAGCGAAATTTATGTGCGCATTTATCGTCACTGGCTGGCTGGAGAGCAGCAGCAGGCCGCGCAATTGCATGACGCGCTGTTACCCTATATTCAGCGCTGGATGCAGCATTGTGAATACATCATTCAGATTGAAAAAACGATATTGTTGCGCCGGGGGATTATTGCTGATGATTATTGCCGAAAACCCGGCTGGATCTTAACGGATGAGGATATAAATACGGTCGATCGCTTTATCGCACAGTTCGGTTTGTCGGTGTTGTCCGAACCGATAACCTGACATGCACGCCAACGCCGCGCTCCTGAATTGAAATATCGATCCGGTGCGCGGCAAACCTCGCTAAATGCCTCTTTTGTGTCCCTTTCTGAACCCGCTATAACTCGTCAAAATGTTAATAATATGTTTCGCAATCATGCGACAAGCCTGTTTATTCAGGAACGTGATGCGCGATCATTTTTAACAATATCATGACAAAATTACTATACATATAACTTAATATCTTTTATACATTAATCGTTAACCCCTGTGACTATTCCACAAAAGAGAAAGAGATATGGAACAGATACCTGATAATAAAAACGATAATTTTCAAAAAGATGGCAAAGAACAGTTCAACCGCTCGATCGGACTTATCTCTAACTTTGCGCTGGGTTTTACCTACTTGTCGCCGCTTACCGCCGTGTATTCGCTGTTTGCGCTAGCCGTAACGCTGGCAGGGCCGCCGGCGGTATGGTGGATTTTAATCGTCGCCTGTGGTCAGCTTCTGGTGGCGCTGGTGTTTGGTGAAGTAGCCTCTCAGTATCCGATTACCGGAGGACTGTATCCCTGGGCCAGACGGTTGTGGGGGAAAAAATATGCGTGGATCGCCGCCTGGATTTACCTGTGGGCGCTGGTGGTGACCATCACTTCAATCGCGGAGTACACCTCAACCTTCGTCGAGTCGTTATTCCACTATGGTCAGACGCCGGCCACCATGCTGCTGACATCCGTGGTGCTGCTGCTCTTGATGATGGCGGTGAATATGTCCGGGACGAAAAACCTGGCCCGGGTTGCCAAAATTGGTTTCTGGTGTGAAATTGTCAGCGTGATTGCGCTGGGGATTTACCTGTTGATATTCCACCGTTCGCAGCCATTCTCGGTCATTTTCGATTCAATGGGGGTACTGGCCCAGGACGGAAGCTACTCTACCGCCTTTATGTCCGCTGCGCTGATGGGCCTGTTTATGTTCTTTGGCTTTGAAGCCTGCGGCAACGTTGCGGAAGAGGTGAAGAACCCAAGCAAAAAAATCCCGGTTGCGATGATCCTGAGCATCGTGTTTGGCGCGATCTCGGCCATTATTTCGGTCATGGGATACCTGCTGGCTTCGCCGAATCTGGTCAGTATTGTCAACGGTAAAACGGCCGATCCGATCCCGGCTATCCTCAACGAGGCTCTGGGGGAAACCGGCGCGACGGTCTTTATCATCGTCGCGATTATCGCCATGCTGTCGTGTATTCTGTCGCTTCAGGCTGCGCTGAGCCGCCTTATCTTCTCTTTCTCCCGTGACAGAATGCTGCCGGGAAGCGAGTGGATGTCCAAAATCTCTAAAAATGGCGTTCCGGATAATGCCATGGTGGTCAGTTGCTTACTGCCGGTGATTATCTGTGTTTGGGTTTATTTCCAGCCCGATAATCTGTCGCGCATTACCGCGTTTGCCGTTATCGGAATCTATATTTCCTTCCAGATGGTCGTGCTGGCAGCGCTGCGCCAGCGCCTGAAAGGCTGGAAACCGGCGGGCGAGTGGACCATCGGTGGTTGGGGGACTTTGGTTAACGTGCTGGCGTTAGCTTACGGGCTGTGTGGGATCTGGCTGCTGGCTCAGCCTGCCGACAGCAGTGATTTCATCGACCGCTGGACGGTGCTGTTTGGTTTGGCGATTGTGGTAGGTTCGGGGCTTATCTACATGTTCCTGACGCGTCCGTTTGGTCGCTCTGCGGCACCGGAAAATGATGCGATAGCCTACGCAAACAAGCTCAATATGGGGCAGGATAATTAAACAAAGGGCCTTCGGGCCCTTAGAGCCTATTCCCTCAGTGTTGATAGTGGTAAAGAATAAAGTAGTCGCTCTGATACACAATACGGGTATTCGTAGGTGACAGTAATTCTCCCACGCGATAGCGCGGCCAGCTGGAGAAGATAATCCGGTTTTCCAGATTGGTCAGAATGACATAGTCAGGTTGGGGGCAGGAGAGCAGTTCTGCCTCTATCTGGCTAACCAGCAGATCGACGGCGGCGACGCCAAGAAACTGGTCATGGTAGTAAACGGGCACCGCCGAGGTCAGAGTGTAAGAAATGTTGCAGATATAGTCGACATACGGCCCGTGAATATAGGCTTCACCTGCCGGAGGAGAATGCTTAAACCACTCGAAGGTTCTGAAATCCAGCCGCTGCTGGGTGGCCTGATCTAAATCCAGATGCGCCTGACTCACCCCGTTATCTTTCTTATACCACCACTCCAATAGCCAATACTCTTTGCGGGTTGGCGTATTCTCAATATGGCTGGCGAATCCGGCACCCGAGCAATAGTGATTGTGATTCAGCGTGTGTTTGATGTGCTGCTGAACAATGGCTCTCACTGTTGGGTCGAGGACCACCTCCGCCGAGCCTTTTTGCACACTGGCAATCGCCTCGTGGATGCTCCTCGCCAGCGCAACGGTAGACTCTACGGTAGAGACAGTAATATCATCAATTTTACGGATTAATGCGCTTAGAGATGTCGAAGAGCTCATGGTCTGTCCTGCCTTCACTGATTGTCAGTTCGAGTTATATTTCAGCTTTTTTTCAATAAGATAATAGGTAAACGTGTCGATAATCTGGGTGGCAAACTGCACCGATTCTGCCTCATTATGTGCGGCCAGCGCGTCGGCCAGCGCAGAATAGAGCGCAATAATCTCGGCGTGAATAGAGCCCGAACGATAGAGGATAGCTACCAGCGAGGCCCATTCCGCCTGCACCTGCAGCTCCTGGTTTGCCAGTCGCGCGGAATGCGAACTGGCGGCGATCGCCAGCAGGCAACGCATATCTGCCTGGGTCATTAACTCTGGCGAATCCGCCTTTCTTAACACCTCAACAAACTCGCGAAATTTAGCAATATCCGCGTTGGTCATGCGCCGGGAGGCCAGCCTGGCGCTGTGGCTGATAATGGCACAATGCATTTCGCCTAAATCGGAAAGGTAATCGGTGCCAATCGATTTAAACGGATGCAGGGCGCTATTTTTGCCATCAATATTCTCGCAGACGAAGCTGCCGCCATTTCGGCCACGAACCGTATGGATAAGATTATTAGCCCGAAGCGTGTTGAGTGCTTCTCTGATGGTGATATGTGAGACGCCCATCATCTTTGCCAGGTCAGTTTCGTTGGGCAATTGCTCTTTTGGCTCAAGCAATCCCGTAATGATGGCATTTGAAAGACGCTGCACAATCTGGTCAGAACGACTGACCTGCCCGATAGGCGCAAATATGACCGCATGAGTAATCATAATCTTTTCTGCACTCAATTCCCTGAAACTACAACCATTTTTAGCACATGCCTGCCGGGCAAGAAAGGCCTGAATGGTCGCGTTGTTTTACCTGCCCATGCGCAAAACCGTTGCACAGGCGGATGTGTGTCCCGTTAGCGTCAACTGACGATGAATAGCCTTACCGTAAAATGTAAAATTTAAGTTAAAAATGCGAGGTTTATCATACTGTCAATGTTGCGCATTTGAAAAAATTTTACAATATATATATTACATAAGATTCTTTAGGTATTAACAGGCAGGAGACAGTCATGAAAACCCTGAAGCATTTTATCAACGGACACTATGTGGCGGGCAGCACTGAGGACGCTTTTGAATTGGTCAGCCCGGTAGATGGTGAAACGTACGCGTTATCGCCCAACGGTGGGGCAGCAGAAGTCGACCAGGCCTACCTGGCCGCCGCAGCCGCGTTCAGTATCTGGAAGAAATCGACGCCCGCGCAGCGACAAAAGGCGCTTCTGGCGCTGGCTGATGAAATCGAACGCAATGTAGAGCGACTGGTTAACGCCCAGAGTCAGGAAACTGGACAGCTACGCCATTTTATTGAGAAAGAAGAGATCGCGGCTTCCTGCGACGCCATTCGATTTTTTGCCGGTGCTGCGCGCTGCCTTGAAGGGAAGGCAGCCGGTGAATATTCTGCCGGGTTCACCTCAACCATTCGTCGCGAACCGCTGGGTATTGTGGGGCAAGTCACGCCGTGGAATTACCCGTTTATGATGGCGGTGTGGAAGATAGCCCCTGCGCTGGCGGCAGGCAATACGGTGGTGCTTAAACCGAGTGACACCACGCCGGTCAGCACGCTGCTGCTGGCTGAGCTGGCCGCACCGCTGTTCCCGAAAGGGGCGTTTAATGTGGTATTAGGGAAAGCCAAAACCGGTTCGCTGGTGGTGTCGAACCCGACGGCCTCACTGGTTTCGATTACTGGATCAGTTCGTGCGGGTCTACAGGTGGCCGCGTCGGCGGCGGCAAACCTGACCAAAGCCCATCTGGAGTTGGGTGGCAAAGCGCCCGCCGTGGTATTTGCCGACGCGAATATCGACAAGGCGATTGAGACGATCGCTACCGCAGGTTTTTTCAATGCCGGGCAAGATTGTACCGCCGCCACGCGAATTCTCGTCGAGCAGTCCGTTTATGCTGAGTTCCTGGAAAAACTGATCCAGAAAACAAAAAGCATCAAATTTGGTCCCCCGCAGGATCAGGGGGCGCTGTATGGTGCGTTGAATAGCAGAAACCAACTTGAGCAGGTGCAAGGCTTTATTGCGCGTCTGCCCGCACATGCAAAAATTGAAGCGGGTGGCAGAGCAGGGCCTGGACCGGGTTTCTACTTTGAGCCGACGATAATCTCCGGCCTGCATCAGCACGACGAAGCCATTCAACATGAAGTATTTGGCCCGGTGATGGCTATTCAGTCTTTTTCAACTGACGAAGAGGCGCTTCACAAAGCTAACGATGTGGAATACGGCCTGGCTGCAAGTGTCTGGACCGGTAATCACAGCCGCGCACAGCGTTTTTGTATTGACCTCGATTTTGGCACGGTGTGGATCAACAACCATATTCCCCTGTGTGCGGAAATGCCGCACGGCGGGTTTAAGAAATCCGGCTATGGTAAAGATCTCTCATCTTATGCCCTTGATGAATATACTAGAGTTAAACATATCATGTGCGATATCGCTGAATAGCGGGTAAATCGCCGCGGACGGACAGCAAGTCCGACGACAAATAATTCGAACATTTGTGCTGTTTTTTGGGCAGTGTGTGCGTGACAAAAGGACAAGTTAATGGCAATTACCCGACGTGATTTTCTCAACGGTGTGGCGGTCACTATCGCCGCGGGGCTGACCCCTCTGGATATGGTCAGAGCGGCAGGAAAAGGACACGAATTTATCGATGGAAGTTATTACCCGCCCAGCCTGACGGGGCTGCGCGGCAACCATCCGGGCTCGTTTGAAATGGCTCACGCGCTGGGCCGGGAACAGAAAAAATTTGATTTAACGGCGCTTCCGGTCGAGGAAGAGTACGACCTGGTGGTGGTCGGTGGCGGCATTAGCGGGCTGGCGGCCGGATGTTTCTGGCGTCAGCTTGTCGGGCAAAACAGCAAAGTTCTGATCCTCGACAACCATGATGATTTTGGCGGCCACGCCAAACGTAACGAATTTAGCACCGCCGGAAAAAAACTGATCGGCTATGGCGGCAGTGAGTCGTTTCAGTCGCCAGCGCATAATTTCAGCCCGGACGTGCAAAAGCTGATGGAAACACTCGGCGTCAGCGCTACCAAGCTGAAAGAGAGTTTTGACGTCAATTTCTATCCCGACTGGCAACTCAGTCGCGGCGTCTTTTTCGACAAAAAGAATTTTGGCGAGACCAAAATTGTCAGCGGCGATCCGGGACGTGCTGTCTCCGACGATATTCCACCGGACCGCCTCAACGGTCGTAAGATTGAAGACTTTATCAATGATTTTCCATTGAGTGAGAGCGACCGAAAAGCGCTTATCGATCTGCACGTGCGCCCTGGCGACTACCTTCCGGGCATGACGGTTGATGAGAAAAGTAGCTGGCTGGAGACCCACAGCTACAGTGAGTTTCTGGCCACGAAAGTCGGTTTAAGCAAAATGGCGCTGCTCTATTTCCAGCAGCGTTCCAACGATTTCTTTGCTATCGGCATTGAAGGCATTTCCTGTAGTGATGCCCGGGCATGCGCTTTACCGGGCATGGAAGCGTTAGGCCTGCCGCCGCTGGACGGCGAGTCGCTGGCCGACCTCGAAGAGCCATATGTTTATCACTTCCCTGATGGCAACGCGGGGCTGGCGCGTATGATGGTCAGATATATGCTCCCGGATGCCTTGCCGGGGACCACCATGGAGGATTCCGTCCTCGCCAGATTGCATTACGACAAGCTGGATCTGCCGGAAAACACCACGCGTTTGCGCCTCAACAGTAGCGTGATTAATGCGGCCAACGTGCCGGGCGGTGTGTCCGTAACCTATCTGCGCGACGGTAAATTGCATCGTGTGCACGCAAAAAACGCCATCATGGCGGGTTATAATATGATGATCCCGTACCTGGTGCCGGAAATGCCGAAGCAACAGCAGGCAGACCTCAAGCTGAACGTAAAAGCGCCGCTGGTGTACACCAACGTAGTGGTGAAAAACTGGCAGGCGTTTAAGCAACTCGGCGTACATGAATTTTATTCCCCGGCAGCGCCGTACAGTCGCATTAAGCTCGACTATCCGGTCAGCATTGGCGGCTATCAGCACCCGGCGACGCCGGACGATCCGATGGTGATTCATATGGTCTATGTGCCAACCTATCCGGGCAGTAACTTACCGGCGAGAGAACAATTCCGCCTGGGGCGGGCTTATCTGCTGGGGACTACGTTTGCCGCGCATGAAGAGATGATCCGTGGCCAGCTGCAGGAGATGTTTGGCTCGACAGGCTTTGACAATCAACGTGATATCGCTGCTATTACGGTTAACCGCTGGGCGCATGGCTATGCCTATTACGCCAGCCCGCTGTTCGACGACATGGATGAAATGGAGAAGGTTGTAGAGCGGGCACGCCAGCCCATCGGCCGGATTGCGATTGCCAACTCTGATGCTGACTGGAGCGCGTATGCACATGCGGCGATCGATCAGGCATTGCGGGCGGTTAACGAACTCAAGGGTATGAGGTGATCTATGCGTAATGTAACCGTTCTTGTCGCCTGTTTGTTTAGCGCGGCGGTTTCCGCCGCTGATTCTCACGGCGAATACATTGCCAGAATTTCAGACTGTGTGGCCTGTCACACCGCAGCTGGTGGGGACGCGATGGCAGGGGGTAAAAAGTTTCCCACGCCGATCGGTGATATTTTCTCTACGAATATTACGCCGGACAAAACCCACGGCATCGGCAACTATTCCTACGCGGATTTTGAAAAAGCGGTGCGCCAGGGCATTGCCAAAGATGGCCATCCGCTTTACCCGGCCATGCCGTATCCGTCTTACGCAAAGCTCTCCGACGAAGATGTCCAGGCGCTGTATCGCTACTTTATGCATGATGTCACGCCGTCTGCGACAGCAAATAAAGAGAATGAGATCCCCTGGCTGATTTCTGCCCGCTGGCCGCTGCATATCTGGAACTGGCTCTTTACCGACGCTCCTGCAACGGCTGCGGTAGGCAGCAACAGCAACAGTACCGATGCCAGTGCCGCGCGGATCCAGCGCGGTGCTTATCTGGTTGAAGGACCCGGCCACTGCGGCTCCTGCCATACCCCGAGGGGAATGGCGATGAACGAGAAAGCCTACACTCATGCCGATGCACAGTACCTGAGCGGGGCGATGATTGACGGCTGGTATGCGCCGTCTCTTCGGGGCACCGGGATGTCTGAGCAGGAATTAACGTCGCTGTTACTGACTGGCAAAAGCAAGCATGCTGCGGTTTCAGGTTCGATGGCTGAAGTCGTCAGTGAGAGTACGCAATACCTGACGGATGAAGATGCTGCAGCGATTGCACAGTATCTGCGGAGCCTGAAAAGTGCCAATCCTGAGCCGACACGAACGGCCACCACGGCGTCCTGGTCGAATTCACCGCAGGCGGGAAAAGTGGTCTACAACCGCTATTGCTCTACCTGTCATGGTCTGGAAGGTAAGGGCACGGATAACAACGCACCGTCACTTATCCACAACCCGCTGGTGATGGTTGACGATCCGACCCCGCTGTTCAGGGTGATTTCGCAGGGCGCGGAAACGCCGACCACGCGGGGAAACGTGTCGTTTAAGATGCCAGCGTATAACGGATTGCTGACCGAGGTTGAGATGCGCGATGTGATCAACTATGTGCGCAAAAGCTGGGGTGAAGGCAATGGTGAGATCAGTCAGGAGGAGCTTGCCGGACTTAAACCGGCTACACACTAAGCGTCATGCCTGATGGCGCTGCGCTTATCCGGCCTATAAAAACCTTATCGTAGGTCGGATAAGACGCGTTAGTGACGCCATCCGGCAACGTTTATCCTACGTTTGCCTTGATAATGCCTACCACCCGGGAAAACGCTGCAGCCATCTCATGTTCTTCAATACTGGCAAAACCCAGCAACAGACCGCTGCGTTTCTCTTCGTTGACGTAGTAACGCGACAATGCTCGCACCAATAATCCCTCGGTATTCGCCTGCTGCGCAATCGCGCTGTCATCGGCATTGGCGGGCAATTGTAAAATCAGATGTAGCCCGGCGTTACTGTTGAATGGCCCCAGATATACCTCCCCAAGCTGTGAGGCGATCAGGTCCACCAGCGTCTGACGACGGCGGCCGTACAGTTGGCGCATTTTACGGATGTGCGCGGCGTAGTAGCCTTCGCGGATAAACTCTGCCAGCGCGGCCTGAACGAGAAGGTGTCCGCCGCGATAAAGGTCGTTATGAACTTTCTTCAGCGGTGCGGCGAGCGGTTTGGGCAGCACAACATACCCGAGTCGGAGGGCAGGATAGAGCGTTTTACTGAATGTGCCGATGTAGATAACCGGACTTTCTTCCTCCAGCCCTTGCAGTGAAGGAATGGGCTGACCCGAAAAGCGAAACTCGCTGTCGTAGTCATCTTCTACGATCCAACTGCGCGTTTCTCGGGCGCGAAACAGCAGCTGCCGTCGCCGACTCAGGCTCATCACTGACCCCAGTGGATACTGATGTGACGGTGTCACAAAAATCAGCTTCGGGGCCACCGCTGATGACGCGGGCGGTACCATGCCTTGTTCATCAACCGCCATCGCCGAGAAGTTAACCGCGTTGATGCGCAGAATATTTTTGATTCCCCAATAGCCCGGCTCTTCAATCCAGGCGTTATCGCCAGGGTTACACAGGGTGCGGGTCACCAGATCCAACGCCTGGTGAATGCCTTCGGTGATCAGTATCTGTTCAGGAGCACATCTGACGCCGCGCGCGGTACGCAAATAGTCCGCCAGCGCTGCTTTCAGTTCACCGTTGCCACCCGCCGCATCATAGGTAAGAAACTCCGGGCGCAGGCGTCTTGCCAACCGGTCCTGAATTTTTTTAAGCGTGCGGTGGGGGAAATGTTGCACATCTGGAACGCCAGGAATAAACGCCCCCCACTGGCGCGGACTGGCGCTGGCGTTGCCGAGCAGCTCCAGGCAGCGGGCGGACAGGCTGGCGCGGTCTTCCTGTGCTGGGGACGCGTTTTTTTTATCGGGCCGTTGCGCGAGGTTGTCCAGCACGCTGTCGGTGACAAACGTACCGCTGCTGGTGCGTGCAGAAATATACCCTTCGGCCTGCAGTTGCTCATACACCCGCAGGATGGTATTGCGCGATAACGCCAGCTCACCCGCCAGATCGCGCGAAGGTGGCATACGGGTGGCGGGTTTCAGGCTGCCTTCAAGAATGCAGCTGCAGATGGCGGCATACAAACGCCGGTGCAGTTTCTCGTCGGTTTGCTGGCTAAATGCATGCTTGATCACATCTCCGGCAAGTGAACGCATTTGGATCCTTAAAATAAAACGATTTGGCTCTCGATTAAAGTACCAGATGGCGTCTAGATTTAAAGGGTAATTCAACCCTGAATGTGTTTATGGACAAGGTGTAGAGAATGAACAATAAAAACCTGCAACAACGTCGTCTGGATGCTACCCCGCGTGGCGTGGGGGTAATGTGTGACTTTTTCGCCCAGTCGGCAGAAAACAGCACCATTACCGATATCGAAGGCAATCAATATATTGATTTTGCTGCCGGGATTGCCGTCCTGAATACCGGACACCGTCATCCTCGTATGGTGCAGGCAGTTGAAGCACAACTTCAGGCTTTTACCCACACGGCGTATCAGATTGTCCCGTACGAAAGCTATGTCTCGCTGGCGGAGAAGATCAATGCGGCCGCGCCGATTGACGGTTTGCGTAAAACCACCTTCTTTACAACCGGTGCTGAAGCCGTCGAAAACGCGGTAAAAATTGCCCGCGCGCATACCGGTCGTCCAGGCGTGATCGCGTTTGGCGGGGGATTTCATGGTCGTACCTATATGACGATGGCACTGACCGGCAAGGTTGCACCGTATAAAAAAGGCTTCGGGCCGTTCCCGGGATCGGTTTACCATGCACCGTATCCTTCTGAGTTGCAGGGCATCACCACCGCAGATTCGATAACAGCCATCGAGCGTCTGTTTAAAGCTGACATCGATGCCAGCCAGGTCGCAGCGATTATCTTCGAACCCGTCCAGGGTGAAGGGGGCTTTGTGGTGGCCCCACCTGAATTCGTTGCCGCTATTCGCCGCATCTGCGATGAGCACGGTATTGTGATGATTGCCGATGAAGTCCAGAGTGGTTTTGCCCGCACCGGCGAGCTTTTTGCCATGGACCATTACGCCCACAAAGCCGATCTGATGACCATGGCGAAAAGCCTGGCGGGCGGTATGCCGCTGTCCGGCGTGGTCGGCAAGGCCGAAATTATGGATGCCCCTGCACCGGGTGGTCTGGGCGGTACCTATGCCGGTAACCCGCTCGCTGTGGCGGCCGCTCACGCGGTGCTTGATATCATTCATGATGAGCAACTGTGCCAACGAGCAGCGGCGCTGGGTGAACAACTGCGCGCCACACTGACCGATGCCCGTTCGTGGTGTCCGGAACTCGCCGAAGTACGTGGGTTAGGATCGATGATTGCCGCGGAATTTTGTGATGCCAGCACCGGAGAGCCTTCTGCGGCCACGGCGCAACGGGTACAGAAGAAAGCCCTTGAGCAGGGACTGCTGCTGCTAACCTGCGGTCAGTACGGCAACGTGATCCGTTTCCTCTACCCGCTGACCATTCCGCAAGATCAGTTCGTAAAAGCGCTGGATATCATTAAATCTGTCACTAAATCGTGATAGTGCGCGTATAGCGTCAACCCTGGCCGACGGTGGCACATATCGTCGGCTTTTTTGTTCCTGCCGGTTTTTCAACGTCAATTGATCTTCATCGGTAAGTAACCTTATTTATTGGAAATGCGTTGCCAGATACCTCGTTATATATTTTAATACATATCGATTTTTCCCCTGTCCGGATGGTATCTATGTTCACTCTTCGTTCTTTTGTGCTGGTTTTTGCCAGCATGTTCCTGGCGTTTTCGGCGCAGGCAGACCGCACGGTAACCGATCAGCTTGGCCGCCAGGTCACGATCCCCGATAGCGTCAATAAGGTGGTGGTGTTGCAACACCAGACGCTGAATATTCTGGTTCAACTCGATGCCGCGCAGGATATTGTTGGCGTGATGTCGAGCTGGAAAAAACAGCTTGGACCGGCGTTCGCCCGCTTTATGCCGACGATTACGACCTTGGCGACGCCGGGCGATCTCACCAGCGTGAATATTGAAAGCCTGCTGGCTACCCACCCGCAGGTGGTGTTTGTGGCCAACTATGCGCCTGCCGAGATGATCCAGCAGATTCAGAATGCCGGGATTCCGGTGGTGGCTGTTTCATTGCGCCGGGATGCTGCCGGTCAGCAGAACAAAATGAACCCGACTATGGCTGACGAAGAGCAGGTCTACAACGAAGGCTTAAAGCAGGGGATCCGCCTGATTGCCGACGTGGTGGGACGTAAACCGCAGGCTGAAACGCTAATCGACTACGTTTTTGCATCCAGAGCGAAATTTAATGCGCCGGTGGCAGCGATTGCACAGGCGCAAAAAGTCCGTATCTATATGGCCAATCCCGATCTCATGACCTACGGTGCCGGAAAGTACACGGGCCTGATGATGCAGCATGCCGGTGGGCTAAATGTGGCGGCGGCGAGTGTTAAGGGCGCGCGGCAGGTTTCGCTGGAGCAGGTGTTAGCGTGGAACCCGCAGGTGATTTTTGTTCAGGATCGCTACCCACAAGTGGTGACGGAAATTCTAAATGATCCCAACTGGCAGGGCATCGATGCGGTAAAAAATCATCGCGTCTGGCTGATGCCGGAATACGCCAAAGCCTGGGGATATCCGATGCCGGAAGCGCTGGCGCTGGGTGAATTGTGGATGGCAAAAAAACTCTATCCGGATGCCTATAAAAACGTCGATGTTGACGCGCAGGCACAGGATTACTACCACCGTTTTTACCGCGTGAACTGGCAGTCTGATGCCGCTAAGTAATCGCGCTTTCCCTCTGCAACCGATGCTGATTGCTGTGGTATTGCTGTTGGGCATTGGATCGCTGTGTGTGGGGCAATATCCGCTGTCGCTGCGCGATGTGTTCTCACTGTTGAGCCATTACGCAGACTCGCAGGGTATGGCGCACCAGGTCGTCTGGACCATCAGACTTCCGCGTATTTTTATGGCGCTGCTTGCGGGCGGCGCGCTGGGATTATGCGGGGCTACGCTGCAAGGCGTGTTTCATAATCCGCTGGTAGACCCGCATATTATTGGGGTGACCTCTGGCTCAGCATTTGGCGGCACGCTGGCGATTTTGCTTGGGCTTGATCCGTTCCTGATGATGGGATCGACGTTCTTCTTTGGTCTGGCGGCGTTGGTCCTGGTATATGCCATTGCCGCGCTGCAGGGGCTGGAGAATACGCTGGTGCTGATCCTCTCGGGCATTATTTTGAGCGGTTTTTTTGCCGCGCTGGTGAGCCTGATTCAATACCAGGCCGATACTGAAGAGACGTTGCCCAACATCGTATTCTGGTTACTGGGCAGTTTCGCGACCGCCAACTGGCATAAAGTATGGCTGCTGGCTGTGCCGGTTGGCATTGCGGCCACGTTGTTGTACCAGTTACGCTGGCGAATCAACCTGTTATCGCTCAACGATAAAGACGCCAAAGCGCTCGGGGTGGCGGTGGTTCCTCTGCGACGCAGCGTGTTGTTGTGCTGTGCATTGCTGGTTGCGGCGCAAGTCTCCGTCAGCGGCAGTATTGCCTGGGTTGGTCTGGTTATCCCGCATCTGGCGCGCCTGCTGGTGGGCGTTGATCACCGCCGTTTGTTGCCCTGTGCTTTCTGGTTGGGTGGCGGTTTTATGATTGTGGTGGATGACATTGCCCGCACACTGCTGCATGCCGAAATTCCTCTGGGGATCATCACCGCATTGCTCGGTGCGCCGCTGTTTGCCTTTTTGCTGATTCAGTCCAGCCGCCGGGGGAAACGATGATATCTGCCGCACTTAACGTAAATCAGCTGGAGTACGGCTACCAGACACCGTTGTTTGCGCCGCTCACGTTCCGCTGTGAGAAAGGTAATATTTGGGCCGTGCTCGGGCGTAACGGTTTGGGGAAGAGCACGCTGTTGGATACGCTGACCGGCGTGCAGCCGTCGCTTGGCGGGAGCATAGAAAGTGAAGGGGGGATCGGTATCGTGGCGCAGCATACGTATTTGCCGTTTCCCTATACCGTTAGTGATGTCGTGTTGATGGGCCGTGCGCAGCACGTAAAGTTATTTGCTCAACCGGGCCAGCAGGATAAAAAGCGGGCGATGCAGGCGCTGGAGCAGCTCAACGTTGCGCATCTTGCGTCCAGCGCCTTTTGTTCGCTTTCCGGCGGGCAGCAACAGTTGGTAATGATAGCCCGGGCGCTGGTCACGGATTGCCAAACGCTGCTGCTTGATGAACCTTGTTCCGCGCTGGATTTAGCCAATCAGCAGGTGGTACTGCAGCTTATCAGCGATCTGGCGTGTCGCGAGGGCTGCAGTATTCTCTTTACAACGCACGATCCGCTGCATGCACTACAGATAGCCAGTCATACGCTGCTGCTGTTGCCGCAGGGGAAATGGCTGGCGGGGCCAACGCAGGATATTGTGACGGAAGATAATTTGTTCGAGGCGTACGGTTTACCGCTGCGGACATTTAGCGTAGGCCCCCATCAGACGCCGTTTATCGCGCCGCTGTTTACCATCAGACGGTAAGCGGTTCAAAACCGGCGGCGGTCAAACATGCTTGTCCGTCGCGTGCGAGGATAAAATCGACCAGTGCCTTGACGTTTTTAGACGCGTCGAGCACCGCCAGCTGGTATTCACAGCGAACGTTATATTGTGGGGGGATCGTCACGCAGCGAATATCGGACTGCCCGGTAAGTGCTGTTGCATAGTGCGCGTAGCCAATAAACAAATCCGCCAGACCCTGGCGAATAATCCACGCGCTGGCTAGTTCGCCTTTTGGCACGTTAACCGTGTCGCGGCCGCCAACGAGGGGAATGGCGCGTTCACGCAGGCGCTGTCCAAGGCCGGGTTCGAGCACGTTTAGGTTGTCGAAAAATGCCCAGGTATAGTCTCCGGAAGGGTCACAGCCGGGTGTTGACGTGCCAATACGCAAGGTCGGGTCTCGCAGCAAATCCAGCCATTCGCCGGTTCTTTGGGTGGTGAGGCAGAGTTGGTTCCAGCAAAAGGTATGCGCGGACAATGCCCTACCGCTGGCCAGCAACTGCTGCGGATGCGCACGATTGGCCGAGGCAAATAAGGCACAAGGTTCACCGGCTTCTATACGTTCGCGTAATAATCCTGCCGGTCCGTATTCAACGGAGATGTCAATTCCGCTCAGAGACATAAACTGGTCTATCAACGGGGTAAAGGCCAGTCGTAGACTGCCTGCAGCGAAGAGCGTGACGGGGCATGACATAATGTAGCGAGTCCTGAATTCGAGGTCTGAATAATATTATTGTATATGACAGATTATTGAATTGCCGCCCAGACGTTATCGCAGGCACATTCACCGTTATGATTATCTTTCTTATTCCCTCGTGGGCGTCATCGTTGATATCCCAGATATTATGGTTGTCTTCCATATGCGAGAAGAGAAATATACAGGGACTGTGTCCATAATTTTCAATGGTGTGGATCGGATATCTGGCAATCATGTCGCGAGTGCTATATCCACATGACTTCATGTGTTCCTGGACGTAGGGGAGAAGGTCTTCACCGAAATGGGCAGTAAAAATTCGTTGAATATGCGTAGCAGGGGAGTGACGTATGCAAAAAAATTGCATGGTCTGTATATCGGATGTGAATTAAGGATTTTTTGAGAGAGTAAGCACCAAATCGAAAGAAATTGATTTGGTGCGTCCGAGTGGACTCGAACCACCGACCCCCACCATGTCAAGGTGGTGCTCTAACCAACTGAGCTACGGACGCAAAATGGTGCGTTCAATTGGACTCGAACCAACGACCCCCACCATGTCAAGGTGGTGCTCTAACCAACTGAGCTATGAACGCAACGTTGTAGGTGACAACGGGGACGAATATTAGCGGCACAGAACGAATGAGGCAAGAGGGAAATTGTATTTTTCTGCATGTTTTCACGCGATCGCAGAGTAATTAAGCAAGTTGATTATATTTTGTTGATTTTGCAGCGTGTTTTTTACTCAGGCTGTGCGCTGGGGGCATAATGGGGGCATTTTGGTCCTGCTGTAAGACCGCTATAAATTCCAGTCTACGGGGACTGATAAAACCTTGCCCTCCTAATGCTGAAAGCTGCCACAATGGTTTGCCACCCACCTCACCAACCGTTTCCAGCGTGCAACCCATTTCGTCAAGCAAGAGGGTTAATTCTTTTGAGTCGGGCTCCAGTAAACGATCCACCTTACTATGCCCCATATAAGACCACTCGCCATTGTTTTCTTTAAAATAGAGGAATGGACTACATTCCTTTTGCACTTTCTCAAGACGGTTGAAGTAGTTTCGGTACGCATTATCGCCAGAAATGAACAATAGATTATCCAGAGGGCCATTGACCTCTCTGCGCGCAAAGATGGCGCGAATTAATGTAGAGGAATTGCCACGCGAAGGATTTAAAAACCCGCCCTGCGACAGTCCCTTTTCGCCCGGTTTCAGGGATTTATAACGCTTCTGTATGTCCCTGAATGGATAGTTTTCACCGACGGTAAATGCCATTGCACTTCTCCTGAAAAACAACTATCTAAAGGATAATTAACGACCAAAATGTTGAAAACTTTATTCAGTAGCAGAAAAAATCGCGACTTCGCGCTGTTTTTAGTTTGTTGGGAATTGCAGGCATTCCTGTAATCCATACCATTCGCTTTTAGATAATTTCCGGAGACCCTCCAAGGCCAATGTACGCTCTTCGCTCACAGCGGACCTTGCGGACCTTTCGGCGGTTCGCTCGGACAAGCAATACCAGTTGCAGACGATGCTCGATGAATTCTTTATTGAGTGCCTGCAACGATGAACATCATTGGTAATCCCGGAAAGCAAGATGTCTTAATTCTTGCATATCTCTAACAGCAAACGCATGCACTTGATGACCACGCTGGCCATCGGGGAACAGGCGAGCGGAAACGACTGAAATTATCCCGTATTACGCTGGCGCCAGCTTAGCACTGGCCACCAGCTTGAAGGGGTGTAAGCTATTGGTTTCTGAGGAAAGCGGTCCTTGAAAGGGTCATTTGCGTCTGGCAGTCGACCATTTTTTTGACTTCAGCATCTGTTCCCTGCATTGAAACTTTGCCGCACATAGCATCCTTAGTTTTGATCCACTGGCGCTGAGAAGGCAGAAACTCTTTTTTCTTCGCCGGCGTTAACGTGCTCCAGGCGGTATTCAAATCAGAGTCGGCATTCGCAAACGCCATTCGGGACTGATCAAGGCTGTCAGCTTTTTGCTGCTGAGGCTGCTGGTAGGATTGTTGTGGAATGGTTTGCTGAACTTGCTGCTCCGCCTTTTCTTGCGCCTGAAGCTGTGTCTGCCTCTCTATTTGCTGATCCGCCTCATACTTAGCCTGTTGCTGCGCCCTGAGTTGTGCCTGTTGTTCCGCTTCAATTTGACTCTGCTGGGCATCCTTAGCCTGCTGGATTTTCTGCTGCTCAACGATCGGGTTGATGATGGAAAGCGATGTCAGTACAGCGACACCCACTGATATAGGATTATCAGAAGAGGCTTTTACAAAAACGTTTTTCTGATCGTCGGTCGCCTGCGCGGTGTAGGAGATGCGTTTTGAAAAGGCGTTTGCGTTATTATCCAAAGACAGGCTTTCCATTTGCTTGTCGAGATTACGGTTGAAGTTCTTTCTGTAAGCATCAGAAAGCTGGGCGTACTCGTTCGCAGGTAGGGTCATCGTCACGGTCCCTTCACAAGTTTTCATTGTGCTGCCCGTATCACTTGAGGTTGTGGAGATTTCAGAGATGGCCAGTTTGATCTTGTCCAAAGCGCTTCGTTTGGTCTGATTAGTGACGTCAGGGTATTTGTCGACCTGTTCAGAGAGTCCTTCATAAGCAGATTTTTTTAATAAATCCATGAGAGCTGACTGGGTCATTTCAGAGGAACAACCGGTCACGTCATTTTTGTTATCACAGCCTGTAATGGCAACGGCGAGTAAGAGTGCTGAGTATTTTAATCTCATGAGTTCCCTTTAGAGTAAGGATTGGCTTTTAAGAGGCGGTCTGTAATCAGTCCGTAGGACTACAGCAAACAGCACTGAACACTGAACGCATCACAAGCAAGAACCAAGGTGATATCGGCAAAGGCTGTGAAATCTTTAATTCAGCTGATGAGAACGGTATGCGCAGGGGACTGTAACGATGATCCCGAAGCCGGAAACCTGCGAGGCAGGTTTTCGTTGCTGAGCTTAATAAAGGCCAGAGTACACCAGCAACGGATCCTTCAGGCGATGGAACAGCAACAGCACAACAACACTGACATGAGTATTAATGCCATCAACCAGACGTTTATTAATCTCTACGATACGCGTTATTTCCATACCTTAACCCATAGCCGCGCCATTCTGGGTGAGGGGATGCGCTGGACTCAGGCGTTGAAAGGTTATGTGCAAAACATCACCAGGACGCTTATTGGGAAAGGATAGTTAATCGGGTAAATGGTTAATATTGTCAGGTTCTAAAAATGGTTTTGAGATCCTCTCCAGAAAGTCCCGAATGTCGCGAGCATCCGGGGCTTTTTGGTGGTGCTATGGCGAGTCGTTACAGCCAGCGTCGTTATGTTTGGCCCAGTCGACCATCCCTTGAAAGTCGACAATGACCACCGATTCTTTCCCGACGACCCAGGCATCGTGCCCTGGAGGGATACGTGACAGATCACCGGGGCGGCAATCAAATTCACTGCCATCGTCCATTTTTACCCGCAGCACCCCTGCTACGTGATATTGAAAATGCGGGGCTTCACAACTCTTCGTTCCCGCAATCGACTGGATCGATGTTGCCCACCGCCAGCCTGGCTCCAGCACCGCACGTCCGACGATTGCTCCGCCGATATTGAGAAGTTCCAGTCTTCCATTCTCAAACTCGCGAACTTCGTCCGGTATATCGAATGATTTCACATCTGCTTTGTCCATTGCGCACCTCCTTAGCTTGATTACGCACATGGCCGCTCTTCAATTATATCATTCTGGTTGTTTTTTGTTCGCTTTGACATGGGGAATTCCGCAACAGGACGAGCCCGCAGACCGGGTTTATGCTGAGCCCGGATTAGCGTAAAATGTCGGGCTTCTGCCGTAACGGTATGGCTAACTCAATCAAGTGAATTAGATGAAAAATAACCCTGCGCTCTCTCTAATGTGTGTTCAGATGCTGGAATCTGGCGCGAATCGCCGTACGGTGAAAAGGGCCCTGACATCCCGTCGCGTCAAGGGTCGCCAGGCTGTAGTGCTGCTCTGCAAGCAAGAGATGGCGCTGCTGAAAAGCGGAAAATTGCGCTTGTCAGAAAACGGGTAACCCCAGCCCGCGCTTCACTTCTCTTAATGTGTTCTGCGTGACGTCGTGCGCCCGTTCACTTCCTTTTTGCAACAACGCCATTAACATGCCCTTATCCTGTATGTAGGTCGCACGGCGTTCGCGCATGGGGGTAATGAGTTCTTGTAAACACGCCTCCAGCTCGTTTTTACAGGTTCTATCCCCCAGCCCACCTTGCTGATAGTTCGCTTTCATCTCCGCAATTTTCGCTTTGTTCGGGTGAAAAGCATCCAGATACGTGAATACCATATTACCGTCTATCTGCCCCGGATCGGATACTTTCAAATGGTGTGGGTCGGTGTACATTGCGCTCACTGCACGATGAATGCTCTCCTCGCTGGCAGAAAGGAGCAACGTATTGCCGAGCGATTTCGACATTTTGGCATTGCCGTCGATACCTGGGAGGCGGCTGGTTTCGCTCAACATGGCTTTACAATGGGTTAGAACAGGTGCGGGCAACAGGCTGTTAATTTTATGCACGATTTCATTCGTCTGTTCGATCATCGGTAACTGATCGTCGCCAACAGGAACCCTTTGCGCTTTGAAGGCCGTAATATCTGCCGCCTGGCTGATGGGATAAACCAGGAAACCGACCGGCAGTGAGCGGGCGAAGCCTTTCTGCACAATCTCATTTTTCACCGTTGGGTTGCGCTCTACCCGTGCCACGGTAACGATGTTCATATAAAGTGCAGTTAGTTCAGCAAGGGCTGGCAGTGCAGACTGTAAACAGATTGTTGTGAGTGAAGGATCAATCCCTGCGGCAAGATAATCGGCGAGAACTTCGGGAATGTTGTCGCGGATCTTTTGCGGGTTGCTGCCATTATCGGTAAGTCCCTGAAGATCAGCGACCAGCACAAACTGTTGGTAATCGTGTTGCAGGTTAACGCGCTGGCGTAGTGAGCCAACAAAGTGGCCGAGATGTAGCGGACCGGTGGGACGGTCGCCAGTAAGAATAATCGTTTTGTTGTTCATGTCAGACTCCTTAGTCGTAAAACCGAAAGGGGTCTTTCAAATGCAAATAACCGCCTTTCGGCGGTTATTTAAAATGGGGAAAACACATTCTGGCCGCCTTTAAGAAGGCTGCCACCACAGATTGTAATTAACGCTGTTTACATCGTGTTTTGTATTCATTTGATCAACATATCACGACGTGATGAAGAGGTAAAGTTGGGCCGCTGTTGTTATTACATACTCTGGCGTAACAGCACTTTACCTATCAGATATGTTGTGGCCTGACCACCGATATGGACTCGATCGCCCACTAACTTGCAACGTAAATCTCCGCCACGTTCGGAGACCTGGCGTGCCAGCATCTGCGTTTTGTTCAGTTTTTCAGCCCAATATGGAATGAGCATGCTATGTGCCGAACCTGTGACAGGGTCTTCCGCAACGGCCTCGCCTGGGCAGAAGAAACGGCTAACAAAATCGTATTCCCCATCGCCTGGCGCCGTAATGCAGACCATTTTTCCTAGCGGAAGCATGGCATGAATATCCGGGCGTACTGCTGCAACCTGCTGCTGATTCTCCATAACGACCATGTAATCACGCGCCACGCGGACTTCTTTGTATTCCGTGATACCCAGTGTTTCCAGCAGTAAAGGCGGCGGTATAACAGATTCAGTATTCCAGGCGGGGAAATCAAGCGTCAGCCATTCTCCACTGCGCGTTACGGTCAGCGGGCCAACAAATTGGGTATTGAAGTGAATTGTGGTGTCCGGGTAGTCAAGATGTTCAAAGATGACGTGCGCAGCAGCGAGCGTAGCATGCCCGCATAAATTTATCTCACACTGAGTGGTAAACCAACACAGCTCAAAGCCGTTATCGGTGGTGACAAAGAAAGCGGTCTCTGACTGGTTATGTTGCTGAGACATTTTTAATAATGTCTCATCGGGCAACCATTCTGTAAGAGGACATACCGCAGCGGCATTGCCACCAAAAGTGGTGTCGGTAAAGGCATCTATCATATAAAAATCAATGTGCTTCATTGCATAGTCCTCTTATTGTTCTCCGGTCATCTCGCGATCTACCATGGCATACGCAACGTGCAATTGCGTATTTGTTTATGCTTACGCAGGCAATAACATTCGGGATGTGCCCGCGTTTAACTTGCCTCCAGCATACCAAAGTTCACAATCCGCGAACGTCCCAACTCTTTGGCGCGATACAGGGCCACGTCTGCGGCACGCAGCAGGTTGTCGCTCTGAGCATGCTGCGGGTAGCTGGCAACGCCAATAGACACGTCGATATGGCTGATGTCCGACGTGCCAAAGCGCAGTGTCAGCTCATGCACGCCGTTGTAGATGTCCGTTGCCATGCGATTAGCCTCTTCTTCACCCATGTCGCTGAGCAGGACCAGAAACTCTTCACCACCGTAGCGGAACGCCATCCCACTGTCGCGCACGGCGCGCTGAATAATGGCGGCAACGCCTTTGATCACACCGTCGCCCGCTTCGTGACCGAACCGGTCGTTGATATCTTTAAAGTGATCAATATCAATCATCAGGCAGCTGATCGGCTCCTGATTGCGTATTGCCTGGCTCATCTGCGTGCGCAAGGTGTCTTCCAGATGATGACGATTGCGCAGGCCAGTCAGGGGATCGTAGAGTGCTTTTTCCAGGAGTGCGTCGCGCAGACGCTGGTTGGCTAATGCCAGTCCGAGCGCTTCGGCCATAAGTTCCAGATATGCGCGGGAAGGTGCGGTGTCATCGCTGAGGTTCTGGAACGAGAGCAGGCCGATGGCCTCACCCTGAGCAATTAGCGGAACGCACAGCGTATGATCCTGACACGATTCCGGCAGGTGGTAGCAGGCGATATCTGGTTCGCCGTGAACCGGAGGATGACTCTGCCCGCGACGCACGGCCCAGCATTCGTCCGGGTGGAAGGCATCCGATTTGCCCTGCGGTGAAAGCCACTCAGCAACGCAGCGCATTTGCCACGGTTCCCGGTCAAGAATGTAGAGCCGTCCGGCGACGCCAGGAGCAATATTCGGTGCGAATAGCTGCGCAACATTGATAACGTCAGCAAAATTCTCGCAACCCTGTAAGCGCTGAGTCATCCGCGCCAGCAGTTCGCGTATCGCCCAGTCAGCATCACGCTCCTTCTCCAGCCGCTGTCGCACCAGGCCGTTCTCACGAAAAATGCGGATGGCCTGTGCCATATCGCCGATTTCATCAATCTGGTTAAAGTTAGGTGTTTCAACAGCGTAATCCTGCGAGGCCAGCCGATGAACGACGTCGCTCAGACGCACCACGGGGCGCAGCACCCGGCGTTTTAAAATAAATCCGAGGACAAACAAAAACAGCAACGCGGTCAGTCCGACCATGACTTCGGACAGCGTGCGCAGCGTACGGGATGTCTGTGTGGCATCGTCAATGGCATTGCGTGCGCGACTGTCGAGCATCTGGCGGAAATGGTCTATCTTGTCCTGCGCCAGTTCGAGCTCTTGTTCATACGGCTTGCCGAAGAGTAGGGCGATAGCCTGCGCCTGTTCTCCACTCGCGATGCCTTTGATCGCGGTTTCTTGTTCGACTTGTAGCGCATCAACAATTTGCAATCCTTCGTGCAGTAACGCCAGTTCTTCACCCGTTGCTCCGGTGTCTTTCAGCTTCGTCAGTCGGTGTTCAACGGCTTTTAGCGAGGCTTCTTTCTGTTGATAGGTTTGCAGTGCATCAGGATCTTTACTGACAACATACAGGCGCGCCAGATCGGACAGCGACCATGTGTCTATTTCAACCTCTTCGGTCAGTTGGTCGAATATATACCGTTGTTCCACCGCCTGACGTTCGGTGTTATCGGCGCTTGACGCCATTAGCATGACCACGCCCGAAGCGATGGTCAGGCATACCGTCGCGCTGTAGGCCCAGTTTGTTATTGTGGCTATTCGCACCTGTTTATTCCTTTTGCGACAAGTCATGAATGTGCATGATTGAAATTATAGGAAACGTATGATTTTGCGTGAAAATAAAAAGGCGACCCTGTGGCCGCCCTTTGTTATCGTCATAGCGTTATAAATCTGGAGGGTTTTTTCCTTCTTCCATGAAAGCTTTGTCGATCTCTTCTACGTTACCTTCATGGTCACGCCCGGTAAACAGGTTCCAACTGGCAAGGAACAGCGCCGCAATCAATGGGCCAATAACAAACCCGTTGATGCCGTAAATCTCCATCCCGCCGAGGGTGGTAATCAGAATCAAATAATCCGGCATTTTTGTGTCTTTACCCACCAGCAATGGGCGCAAAATATTATCTACCAGCCCGACGATAATCACGAAGAATCCGACGATAAACAGTCCCTGCCACAGCTGCTGTGTTGCGAAGAGGAAAATCGCCGCCGGCACCCAGATAATGGCTGAACCCACAGCAGGCACCAGCGAGAGAAACGCCATCAGTGCGCCCCACAAAACGCTGCCGTCGATATCTACAATGGCAAACGCAATGCCGCCGAGTGTGCCCTGAACTACTGCGACTACCGCTGTACCTTTTACCGTAGCCCGCGTGACGCCGACAAATTTGGCAAACAGATGCTGTTTGGCGAAATCAGTCAGCGGTAAAGAATCCAAAATCTGGCGTACCAGGTACGGCCCGTCCTTCAGCAAGAAGAACAGTAAATACAGCATGATGCCAAAGCTGATGGCAAAACCAAATGTCCCTTTGCCTATTAGGAATGCACTGCCGGCGAGATACTGTCCGCCCTGCAAAGCAACGTCGGAGAGCTTTTTCTGGATCTGTGCAACGTTATCCAGATTGTGATGGGTAAGGAACCCTCTGGCCCAGTCAGGAAGATAAGACAGGATCGCGGTGACCACTTCCGGGAATTGCGTGTCATTCTGTTGTAGCTTGGTGTACACCACGTTCAACTCGATCGCCAGTGATGACAGGATCACCATCAGGGGAATAAAGACAATCAGGCAGATAATGGCAATGGTGATAAGCGACGCCAGCCCGTTGCGATCGCCTAGTGCGCTACGCAGTTTATTTTTCACCGGATTAAAAATAGTGGTTAATATCGCGGCCCACAAAATGGCGGAGAAGTAGGGGGACAGTACATCAAAAAACGCCCATGTCACGAGGGCGAGAATGAAAATGAAGAAACCTTTTGTCAGTCCGTTAAAACGCATCAGTGGATCCTGTAAATGAGAAGCAGTCCCGACTATAGAACTGTTCAGCGGATTTACCAACCTGCAACGAGTCACACGCCAGTTCGTTGCCATGCTTAATGGCTACTCTGAGAACCTGATTATTCATCCTCCACCTAAGAAATGTCAGTTGGCCAGCGACGATCTACATGACTTTATCAGGCTGGTGTTGTAAATCCGTATAATTCGCACATGGCCAATGTTCAGGAAGGCAATGGAAAGAGCTGATAAACAGCTACCATCAAGGAGATACTCAATAACACGCTGATGATAAAGTAAGTTTTGAATGGCTGCTTTTGTGTTTTGTGGCGAAAGAACTGTTGACCTGCTATCGCGCCAGGCCATCCACCGACAAGGCCAAACAACAGTAATGTGGATTCTGGTACTCTGCGCCACGCCTTGCGTGCCGCCATTTTGTCCACGCCGTAAATCATCAGCGTCATTACGTTGGCGAGCAGTAACCATATAACAAGCGGATACGATGTAAAAAGGCTGCCGATTGCGGCACAGATAAGAAGAAAATAACAACAGCGATTGAGATTCATAGCGTTAGCCACGGCAACTTTCAGAGTTTATTGAAGGCGCATTGTACGCAATACCTACGGCGAGCAGAACCCCTGTCTAACGTGGTGATAGTTATCTCGTTACATATAAGCCTCAGCGGGATAATGAACAATTCTAACTTTTTTATTTTTAATCCCAAACTGTGCATAAAGACGCTAACAAATTAAAAATCACTCGCTGCAAATTGATTTACGTCAACCTTTGTGCATATTTTTACTACCCCTTTATAGATAAACACGAATGCCTCTTTAAGGGGTTGTTACAGATATGACCATAGATGATTTATAGTTATTTCTAAGAGGGAAGGCTTGACTAGGGAGAAATTTAAAAATAAAAAGATGGGGAGGTGTTAATGTATATATTAATATATTATAAACCGATTTTTATTATATATCGTAATCTATTGTCAGAGCTAAAAATTAAAACGCACATAGTGTAATGCAGATTCACTTTTAGGTATTCAATATCTCCAGATTTTCCTTTCGATGTCACTGTGCCTGCTCATCTTTCTTCTGATTCCCCACTTATTACGATGACTTTCATATGAAAAGACCA
>NZ_JADABY010000004.1 GCF_015672735.1 Citrobacter sp. Res13-Sevr-PEB04-36
AAACTCAGTATTTCCCTGTCTCTGGCAGCAGTGAAGGGATTTTTCATTATTTTAATAATTGTTACTTTTATATAACGAATAATCCCTGTGATGCTGTTTATTGGCAGTATTGTTTTAGCAGTGAATAATGTTCAGCTTGAACGCGATAGCGATAAACTGGTCTGCCAGTTACGCCGTAGTGGATGCTGGTAAATAAGATGTGACAATTGACTAACCAGATGAGGTACTTGCGGCAAGAGACGCGCGAGATATTGACCTCGTTCGCCAACTCATCAGTGGAGAACTCCTGATCCTGATGCTCATCAATCCACTGGCACAGGGTACGTAACGTTTGAGGCGTTAATCCCTTGGGTAAGCGCCGCGTTTCCTGCTCACCAGAGGTACTGCCGTGAATCAGTTGATCAAGCTCCGACTGTTCATAGTATTGATGCTTTTCCATCTCCGTCTTTTTCTGCAGCCAGCCGGTGAGCGCTTCTTCAAAACGGGAAGCCTGGAAAGGTTTTATCAGGTAATCAACAACCCCATAGTGGAGTGAGTCTTTGATGGTGGTGGCGTCGGCGGCGGAAGAGATGACAATAACGTCACACTTACAGCCTTCGCTGTGCAAAACGGGTAGTAGATCCAGGCCGTTTTCTTTCTGCATATAAATATCAAGCAAAATCAGGTCGATATGATTCTCGCCATGAAAGAGTATCTCTTTGGCTTTTTCCAGCGTAGAGGCTGTCCCACAGCAATGAAAACCGGAGAGCTGTGCTACATATCGGCGATTTAACTCCGCTACCATTGCGTCGTCATCGACAATTAAGACATTGATCATCTGCTGGCCCTCTCACCATTCCACGGTAACTGTACAAAAAATTGGGTGAAGATCCCAGGTTCAGATTCGACGGAAATATTGCCGCCAACGCTTTCAACCTGCTGTTTAACAAGCGCTAAACCAACGCCCCGTTCGCTTCCTTTTGACGAGACGCCTTTCTCAAAGATGTGGTCAATGCGATCGGGAGCGATCCCCGGACCATCGTCATTAACTTCGCAATGCAACCAGCCGTGTCGATAATGCAAGGATACGCTGATCTCACCACTGGCTTCTTGACCTAGCGCTTCCAGTGCGTTTTCAATCAAATTCCCCAGAACGGTAATCAGCACGGTTACTTGATCTTCATTGCTGGTTTCTGGTAATTGGCTTTCATTGCTAATGACAAGGGTATGACCTAAATCGGATGTGCGATTAATCTTACTGAGTAAAAATCCCGCGATAACCGGGGATTTGATTTTTCCCAGCAATGAACCGATTTCTTCCTGATAGTTGTTGGCTGTCTTAATTATATAAGTTTCCAGCTGCTTATAACTTTTCAGATGCAATAATCCCAGAATCACGTGCAACTTATTCATGAATTCGTGGGATCGTTCACGAAGTGCATCGGCATAGTTGACCATGCCATCCAGGCGCTGCATTAGTTTACGGACCTCAGTCTTGTCCCTGAACGTTGAAATGGCGCCGATGATTTTACCGTTGCTGAGTACCGGTACGGTATTGATCAACAGTAGCCTGTCTTTCACGGTGATCTCTTCATCACGCCGCGGCGTCCCATCGTGTAATACCTCAGAAAAATCGACCACCTGTGACCATGCATGACTGAGCGTGGAGAGTTGCGCATCGTCTTGTGACTTTCGGTAATCCAGTAGTTCCTGGGCCGCCTGGTTTATCAACGTCACTTCACCACTGTCATCAACGGCAATAACACCTTCCTTTATAGAGTGCAACATTGCCTGGCGCTGTTCAAACAGGTTGGATATTTCGTAGGGCTCCAGGCCAAACAGAATGCGCTTGAGAACTTTGACCAACACCCAGGTGCCCAACAAGCCCACCAGAACACCAAATAAGATGGACCAGAAGATGCTGTCGCGGCTGTTATTAATCTGTTCGGTGACTCTGCTTAGCTCAAGGCCAATCGACACGACGCCAATTTGGTGGTGGTTCTCATCATAGATAGGGGTAAACACACGCAGTGCTTTAGCCAGAAAGCCGCGATTAATCGCAACGTTCTCTTTCCCTTGCAGCGCCAGCAAAATATCGTCGCCTTTAAACGGCTGGCCTATTCGCTGCGCTTCGGGATGTGAATAACGGATACTTTGCATATTGGTGATGACGATGAACAAAAAGTCGTTGCTTTTATTCACTGCCTGGGCAATCGCTTGAATGCCACTTTCTCTAGGCGCTTTCTGCAGACCCTGGCGGATCTCCGGGGAGTCAGCCAGGGTTCGTGCCACCGCAAGGGCTTTGTCCGCTAATGCGTTGCGCGTCATATTGCTAATTTGTGAGAAGTAAATCAGATGAACGACAAGCAGCACGGAGAAGAGTACGGCGCTGACCATGAGGATCACGGTGGTGCCGAGCTTCATCGGGCGTTTGCGTATAGCAGTACGTTGCAGAGCGTTTCTCATCACGGTCCAAGGATCACTGATTGTGCGGGTATTATCGCCTGAGGGGGGCCGTAATTCAAAGGCCGTAGGGCGATTATGGGGCCCTGGCGGTTACTCTGCTTATATAGAGTAGAAAACGGATGGGCGTTGCTCTCTTCTATATAGAAGGAATTCCATGACGATTTCAGCTCTTCTTCGCAATGTGAAGGTGGAGATTTTGACGGCTTTGTGGATAACTCTGTGTGTAAATGGGTATAAGGCAGGGTTTTGCTGTGGAATGCAGCAGTCAGTCATTTTTCTGCAATTTAAGGGTTGCGGGCGCCCGAGAACTCCCTATAATGCGCCTCCATCGACACGGCGGATGTGAATCACTTCACACAAACAGCCGGTTCGGTTGAAGAGA
>NZ_JADABY010000040.1 GCF_015672735.1 Citrobacter sp. Res13-Sevr-PEB04-36
CTAAAAAACATCAACTGCATTTCTATTTATATGATTTTCTTATATTTAATTATCATAATGACGTTTTTCTGTACGAAAAATGAAAAGTCCGATTTTTACAGTTAACAATTTTTAGCCATCCAGAATGCCGTGCAAATGGTTAAAAAGTGGTCTAGTTAATCAGAAAATGCTAATCCACAATAAAAATACTGATTATTTTTTGTGCATGGATATTACAAAGAAATATTGCGTAACAGGATGAATGGGGTGAGGGGTTGTACTCAGGAAGGGTAGTGAGTCTGTCGTAGGTGAAAAATCGTTGGATGGACGACGGATATAAAAAAGGCCAGCAATGCTGGCCTTTGGCAGAATCATTCAGGATCAGAAGCTGGCGTTACGCGGCGTACGCGGGAACGGAATAACGTCACGCACGTTTTGCACGCCGGTGACGTAGGCAATCAGACGTTCAAAGCCCAGACCGAAACCGGAATGCGGAACGGTGCCGTAGCGACGCAGATCGCGATACCACCAGTAGTCTTCTTTGTTCAGACCCATTTCCAGCATACGGGCATCAAGCACGTCCAGACGTTCTTCACGCTGGGAACCGCCGATGATTTCACCGATCCCCGGCGCCAGTACGTCCATAGCCGCGACGGTTTTACCATCTTCGTTAAGGCGCATATAGAACGCTTTAATATCTTTCGGGTAATTTTTAACCACTACCGGTGCTTTAAAGTGCTCTTCGGCGAGATAACGCTCATGCTCGGAAGACAGATCCACGCCCCAGTAAACCGGGTTCTCGAATTTTTTACCGCATTTTTCCAGAATGCTTACTGCGTCGGTGTAATCCACCTGCGCGAAGTCAGCCTCAATGAAACGTTCCAGGCGTGAAACCGCGTCTTTGTCGACACGTTCAGCGAAGAACTTCATATCGTCTGCACGTTCTTCCAGTACGGCTTTGAACGCGTACTTCAGCATGGCTTCAGCCAGACCCGCAACATCGTTCAGATCGGCAAATGCAACTTCTGGCTCCAGCATCCAGAACTCAGCCAGATGGCGGCTGGTGTTGGAATTTTCTGCACGGAAGGTCGGTCCAAAGGTATAGATTTTGGACAGGGCACAGGCGTAGGTTTCGCCGTTCAGCTGACCTGAAACGGTCAGGAACGCTTCTTTACCAAAGAAGTCTTTATCGAAATCGACTTTACCCTGATCGTTACGCGGCAGGTTTTCCAGATCCAGCGTTGAAACGCGGAACATTTCACCGGCGCCTTCGGTATCGGAAGCGGTGATCAGCGGAGTTGATACCCAGAAGAACCCCTGCTCATGGAAGAAGCGATGCAGCGCTTGCGCCAGTGTATGACGTACGCGCGCGACCGCACCAATCATGTTGGTACGTGGACGCATATGCGCCACTTCTCGCAGGTACTCAATACTGTGACGTTTTGCAGCCATTGGATAGGTATCAGGATCGTCAACCCAGCCGGTCACTTCAACTTCGGTGGCCTGAATTTCAAAGCTCTGTCCCTGTCCAGGAGATGCAACGACTTTACCCGTTACGATAACCGAGCAGCCCGTCGTCAGACGTAATACGTCTTGATTATAATTGGGCAGAGAATTATTAATGACGGCCTGTACAGGATCAAAGCAGGAACCGTCATAAACGGCGAGGAAGGAGATGCCAGCTTTTGAATCTCGGCGGGTACGCACCCATCCGCGCACGGTGACTTCGCTGTCAACGGCTACGCGGCCCTGGAGTACGTCGGCTACAGGCACTACGCTCATAATAGTCTCTCTGTTAATAGTCGGATATATAAACACATGTCCACCCGTAAATGGGGGGGATACCTATGTTACCTGGCATCTGCAATCAGACAAGCAGAATTCGTAGCTGGAGTGAAAGATTTCGGAAATAAACGCGAAAAGGGAGTCGAAACGACTCCCGGGAGAGATTAACTGGCTTTTTTGATATGCGGAAGATCGAAGGCTTTACGCAGCGCGCGGACAAACGCTTTATCATGACAAATGGTTTTACCCGGGCTGTCGGATAACTTCGCCACCGGTTTGCCGTTGCATTCAACCAACTTGATAACGATATTCAGCGGCTTGACCTGAGGAATATTGCAAGTCAAGCGTGTGCCAATCCCAAAACTCAGCTGCACGCGAGAAGAGAAGTGGCAATACAGTTCGATCGCTTTCTTCAAATCAAGGTTATCCGAGAACACCAGCGTTTTACTCAGTGGATCGAGACCCAATTTCTCGTAATGCGCGATGGCTTTTTCGCCCCATTCCAGCGGGTCGCCTGAGTCATGGCGCAGGCCCTGATAGCGCGTCGCAAACTCAACGCCGAAATCGCGTAAAAAGGCGTCCATGGTGATGCAGTCGGTTAGCGCAATGCCGAGTTGATCAGGGTACTCGTTCAACCAGGCGGCAAGCGCGACGCGCTGGCTGGTGGCAAGCTTGGGGCTAATTTGCTGATGCGCCTGGAACCATTCGTGCGCTTGAGTCCCCATTGGGGTTAATGACAGGCGACGGGCGAGATCGTAGTTACTGGTGCCCACAAACCACGGCTCTTGCTGAAGACGTTTAACAATCGCCTGCTGCACGTCACGCGAAAAACGACGACGCGTACCAAAATCCATCAGATGGAAGCGGGACATATCGACATTTTTCGTTAAAGCAGAGAATTCGACTAGTTTGCCTTCCAGTTCATCCAACGCCTGTGGCACACCGGCTTCTGGTGAACGGTAACGATGTACCAGCTCGCTAATTACTGCCAGCAGCGGAACTTCCCACATGATGACTTCACGCCACGGACCGGTTAAACGAATATTCAGTTTACCGTTATCGTTGGTGACGCACACCTGCTGCGGGTTATAGCGGAAATCCCGAAGCCAACTGAGGTAATCAGCTTTAAAGAAAGGCAGGCCGGAGAGCCACTGGTACTCGTCCTCCTGCAGTTGCAGGTGCTGCATAGCATTCACCTGCTCGCGAATAGAATCGGCATAAATACCGAGCAGGTCATCGCCACGGCAACGAAATTCAGCCGCTACTTGTACATCATAGTAGTGGTGAAAAACGGCTTGCTGCATATGCAACTTATAAGCGTCTGTATCCAGCAGCGAGTGCAGAACAGGAGAAGCGAATTGTGTCATAGGTGCGCAGTAGCATCCTCTCACGGGAGCGTTTAGTACAATAAACAACTAAGAAAACCGCTGGAGTATACCCTGTTTAGCGATTTATTGAAGCCCGATCACACCATAAGCTGACTTTCTGGTCGAGGGCAATTCGTGCCTCGTGTTATACAAATGTAGCAAAAAGGGTGTTTGTGCCTGAAAAGATGAACATTCTGCGTAGCGCGATTTACACAACAGGAATAGACTGAACCCGAGACTCTACCATAGATGCTAAAGGTTTTTTATGACACAACAGCCACAAGCCAAATACCGCCACGACTACCGTGCGCCGGATTACCAGATTACTGATATTGACTTGACCTTTGACCTGGATGCTGAAAAAACCGTGGTCACTGCCGTGAGCCAGGCTGTCCGTCAGGGTGCATCTGATGCTTCTCTGCGCCTGAACGGCGAGGATCTGACCCTGGTGTCAATCCACGTGAACGACGAACCGTGGACAGAGTATAAAGAAGAAGAGGGGGCGCTGGTCATCAGCCACCTGCCGGAACGTTTTACGCTGCGTATCGTGAATGAAATCAGCCCGGCGGCGAATACCGCACTTGAAGGTCTGTATCAGTCCGGTGAAGCACTGTGCACACAGTGCGAAGCAGAAGGTTTCCGCCATATTACCTGGTATCTCGACCGTCCTGATGTGCTGGCACGGTTTACCACTAAAATTATCGCCGATAAAGCCCGCTATCCGTTCCTGCTGTCTAACGGTAACCGCATTGCTCAGGGCGAGCTGGATAACGGTCGTCACTGGGTACAGTGGCAGGACCCGTTCCCAAAACCGTGCTATCTGTTCGCGCTGGTGGCCGGTGATTTCGATGTCCTGAGCGATACTTTTACCACACGTTCCGGGCGTGAAGTGGCGCTGGAACTGTACGTCGATCGCGGTAATCTGGATCGCGCGCCGTGGGCGATGACTTCGCTTAAAAATTCCATGAAGTGGGATGAAGAGCGTTTTGGCCTGGAGTATGACCTCGACATCTACATGATTGTTGCGGTGGACTTCTTTAATATGGGGGCGATGGAGAATAAAGGTCTGAATATCTTTAACTCCAAATACGTGCTGGCGCGTACCGATACCGCCACCGATAAAGATTATCTCGATATTGAACGTGTGATCGGCCACGAATACTTCCACAACTGGACCGGCAACCGCGTGACCTGCCGCGACTGGTTCCAGTTGAGCCTGAAAGAAGGGCTAACCGTGTTCCGCGACCAGGAGTTTAGCTCCGACCTCGGCTCGCGCGCTGTTAATCGGATCAGCAATGTGCGTACCATGCGCGGTCTGCAGTTTGCCGAAGACGCCAGCCCGATGGCGCATCCTATCCGCCCGGATAGCGTCATCGAGATGAACAACTTCTATACCCTGACCGTGTATGAAAAGGGTGCGGAAGTGATTCGGATGATCCACACCCTGCTGGGAGAGGCGAATTTCCAGAAGGGGATGCAGCTCTATTTTGAACGTCATGACGGCAGCGCAGCGACCTGTGATGATTTCGTGCAGGCGATGGAAGACGCGTCTAACGTCGATCTCTCGCATTTCCGCCGCTGGTACAGTCAGTCCGGTACGCCGATTGTGACCGTGCGTGATGACTATAACCCGGCCACCGAGCAGTACACGTTGACGATAAGTCAACGCACGCCGGCTACACCGGAGCAGGCGGAGAAACTGCCGCTGCATATTCCTTTTGCCATCGAGTTGTATGACAACGAAGGCAAAGTGATCCCGTTGCAAAAAGGCGGGCATCCGGTGAATTCCGTGCTCAACGTCACTCAGGCGGAACAGACCTTTATCTTTGATAACGTCTACTTCCAGCCGGTTCCGGCGCTGCTGTGCGAATTCTCTGCACCGGTAAAACTGGAATATAAATGGAGCGATCAGCAGTTAACGTTCCTGATGCGTCACGCGCGTAACGATTTCTCCCGTTGGGATGCGGCGCAAAGCCTGTTGGCCACTTATATTAAGCTGAACGTTGCTCGCCATCAGCAAGGGCAACCGCTGTCGCTGCCGGTACACGTGGCTGATGCGTTCCGTGCCATTTTGTTGGATGAGAATATTGATCCGGCGCTGGCCGCAGAGATCCTGACGCTGCCTTCAGCGAATGAAATTGCCGAGCTGTTTGAGATAATCGATCCGCTGGCGATTACTGAAGTGCGCGAGGCATTAACCCGTACTCTGGCTGCCGAACTGGCAGATGAGTTCCTGGCCGTGTATAACGCCAACCATCTTGCAGAGTACCGCGTTGAGCATGGCGATATTGGCAAACGCACGCTGCGTAATGCTTGTCTGCGTTTCCTGGCTTTCGGCGAAACGCATCTGGCAGATACCCTGGTGAGCAAGCAGTACCGTGAAGCCAATAACATGACTGATGCGCTGGCGGCCCTGTCTGCGGCGGTCGCGGCACAGTTGCCGTGTCGCGATACGCTGATGCAGGCGTACGATGACAAGTGGCATCATGACGGCCTGGTGATGGATAAATGGTTTATCCTGCAATCCACCAGCCCGGCGGACAACGTGCTGGAAACGGTACGCAGCCTGTTGCAGCATCGCTCCTTTAGCATGAGCAACCCGAACCGTATTCGTTCTTTGATTGGCGCTTTTGCGGGCAGCAACCCGGCGGCGTTCCATGCGGAAGATGGTAGTGGCTATCAGTTCCTGGTCGAGATGTTGACCGAGCTGAACAGCCGTAACCCGCAGGTGGCCTCACGTCTGATTGAGCCGCTGATCCGCTTGAAACGTTATGATGCTAAACGCCAGGCGAAGATGCGTGCGGCGCTTGAGCAACTGAAAGGTCTGGAGAATCTGTCCGGCGATCTGTTCGAGAAGATAACCAAAGCGTTAGCTTGATACGTTGACCTGTCGTTTTGTAGGCCGGAAAAGGCGGTAACACCGCCATCCGGCAAAATGCCCGGTGGCGCTCACGCTTACCGGGCCTACAACGTCCTGAACGTTTATCCATGCAGTCGGATTGACTGTTCTGCCTCGCCACGCTGCATCACCCTATTCAACACTTTCGCTTCCAGTTCCGCCAGGCGCACTGAACCTGGTCGGCGTGGCCGTGGAATATCGACCGTCAAATCCAGACCAATTTTTCCATCTTCAATCAGCAACACGCGATCGGCCATCGCCACCGCTTCGCTGACGTCATGTGTAACCAGCAGTACGGTAAATCCCTGCTTTTGCCACAGAGAGACAATCAAATCCTGCATTTCCAGACGAGTTAGCGCATCCAGTGCGCCGAGCGGTTCATCCAGCAACAGCAGTCCTGGATGATGGATTAATGCACGGGCCAGCGCCACACGCTGTTTTTGCCCGCCGGAAAGGGCGGCAGGCCATTCCAGCGCGCGATTTTCAAGCCCAACGGACGTCAGTGCATCGCGGGCTGCATCTTGCCAGTGGCCCTTCAGACCCAGGCCAACGTTATCAACGACTGATTTCCACGGTAGCAGGCGTGCATCCTGGAACATCATTCGCGTATCATGCTGAATATCCGCCAGCGGCGTGGTGCCCGCGAGCAATTCCCCCGCGGTGGGTGCTTCCAGACCGGCCAGCAGACGCAACAATGTGCTTTTTCCACCGCCGCTGCGACCGACAACGGCAACAAATTGCCCCGCCGGAATATGCAAATCTAACTGATTGAGCACCGTATTGGTGCTGTAGCTTTTTGTTACGCTGCTAAGCAGCAGCGGGGTTCCCTGATTTAAACGAGCGGTATTCATACGGTGGCCTCCTTAGTATGGTAAGCCGGGTTCCAGCGTAGCCAGATACGTTCCAGTAATTGCGCACTGACATCGGCCAGCTTGCCGAGTAGGGCGTAGAGAATGATGGCCACCACCACCACATCCGTTTGTAGAAACTCGCGGGCATTCATTGCCAGATAGCCAATACCCGCGTTAGCCGAAATCGTTTCTGCCACGATAAGCGTTAACCACATCAGCCCGAGGGCAAAACGCACGCCAACCATGATCGAGGGGAGCGCGCCGGGCAGTATCACATGGATAAATAGTGAAATACCGGATAACCCATAGCTGCGCGCCATTTCCACTAATCCACGATCAATATTGCGGATCCCATGCCATGTGTTGATATAAATCGGGAATAAGGTGCCCAGCGCGACAAGAAAGATCTTGGCGGACTCATCAATACCGAACCACAAAATGACCAGCGGGATCAGCGCCAGATGCGGTACGTTACGCAGCATCTGCACCGAGGTGTCCAGCAGGCGCTCGCCCCAGTGTGACAGGCCGCTTATCAGTCCCAGCGTCAGACCAATTGATCCGCCAATGGAAAAGCCGATCGCGGCCCGCCAGGAGCTAATCGCCAGATGTTGCCAAAGCTCGCCGCTGACAGAAAGCGTCCAGAAGGCTTCTACCACACCTTCCGGGGAGGGCAGAATGCGGGTCGACAGCCAGCCCATGGACGATGCCAGTTGCCAGAATACGACCAGGCCGAGCGGTAAAAACCACGGCGCAAGGCGTAGTAACCACTTATTTTGCGGCGTTGCCATCATTAGGCTCCTTAGCGTTGCGCGACCCTACGCGGAATAAATTCGTTTGCCACCGCTTCACCCTGTTGATGCAGGCGTTGCGGCTGCGGTATTTCTGGGATCGAGACATCCAGATGTGGGAATAGCAGCTCGCCGACCCGGTAGGCTTCTTCAAGGTGTGGATATCCGGATAGCACAAAGCTGTCGATACCCAGTGCGGCATACTCGTTAATCCGTGCCGCCACCGTTGGACCATCCCCTACCAGTGCCGTTCCGGCCCCGCCGCGTACCAGTCCTACGCCAGCCCACAGATTCGGGCTAATTTCCAGCTGGTCTCGCTTGCCGTTGTGCAGCGCCGCCATTCGTTGCTGACCCACAGAGTCGGTTCTGGCGAAGGCGGCCTGGGCTTTAGCAATCGTGTCATCATCCAGATGGGCGATCAGGCGATCTGCTGCCTGCCACGCCTCTGCGGTGGTCTCGCGTACAATGACGTGCAAGCGAATACCAAAGCGGATCTTTCGCCCCAGAGCTGCCGCTTTTGCCCGTACCTGCTCAATCTTCTCTTTCACCAATTCGGGTGGCTCACCCCAGGTCAGGTAGAGATCAACCTGTTCGGCGGCAAGATCCTGTGCCACGTCGGAAGAACCACCGAAGTACAGCGGAGGATGGGGTTGTTGCACGGGTGGGAAAAAGAGTTTTGCCCCACGGACGTGAACGTGTTTACCGTTAAAATCCACGGTTTCGCCCTGCAGCAAGCGCCGCCATACCTGGGTAAATTCGGCGGAGGCTTCATAACGCTCAGTGTGATCGAGAAAAACACCATCACCAGCCAGCTCTTGTGGATCGCTACCGGTCACCAGGTTAAATAACGCCCGACCGTTAGACAGCCTGTCGAGCGTCGCCGCCTGGCGTGCAGCAACCGTTGGTGAGGTAACGCTGGGGCGCAGAGCGACCAAAAATTTTAACCGCTGAGTGACCGGGATCATAGAGGCAGCTACCAGCCAGGCATCTTCACAGGATCGACCGGTTGGGATCAGCACCCCGGTAAACCCCAGACGATCGGTCGTTTGCGCGATTTGTTGCAGATAACCGTGATCGACCGGGCGTGAACCTTCTTCTGTACCCAGATAATGGCCATCACCGTGTGTGGGTAAAAACCAGAACATGTTCAGACTCATAATGTTGCTCCTGCTTGCTGAGTGGGCTGCCAGATACGCTGGTGAATATCGATTTTCTTTGGCAGCAACCGGTTGTCATAAAACAGATCGGCGGTTTGTTGTTGCAGGGCGGCAACAGAGGCGCTGACGGGGGTAATGGTGGTTGGCGGGCGGTGATCCAGATAGGACGCGATGACTGGCTCAGGCAGCCCCATGGTTTTAGCCAGCAGGGTGATGCTCTGCTGACGTTGACTGAGCGTTAAGGCATCGGCCTGGCTGAAAGTGTCCAGCACACCAAGAACAAATGTCCCGTTTTTCTCGGCATAGGGGCGTGCGGCGAGATAAAACGATCCGGTCTGTTTGAGGTCGGTGCCGTCTTTTAACACGCGTACGTCACCTTGTAGTAAGGCAGCGGAGTAATACGGGTCCCAAATTGCCCACGCATCCACATTCCCCTGTTGGAAAGCGGCACGCGCATCGGCGGGCGTCAGATAGGAGGCCTGGATATCGGTAAATTTCAACCCAGACTGCTGCAGGGCACGCAGTAACAGATTGTGGGCACTGGAGCCTTTCTGGAAAGCGACCTTATGTCCTTTAAGCTCTGCGACAGTGTCGATTGGGCTGTTTTTCGGCACCAGGATCACTTCCGCTTGCGGTTTTGGCGGCTCGACGCCCACATAGACGAGATCGGCCCCGGCGGCCTGGGCAAAAATCGGCGGGATATCACCAGTGCTGCCGAGATCGATACTGCCAATATTGAGTGCTTCCAGCATTTGCGGCCCTGCCGGGAACTCAATCCACGAGATTTTGGTCTGCGGGTAGCGTTTCTCCAGTAGCTGATGGCTTTTCGCCAGCACCATGCTGACGCTTCCTTTCTGATAGCCAATGCGCAGGGCGTCTGGCGTGGTCTCTGCGGCGTGAACCAGTGTGGTAAAAGACAGCAGTCCGGTCAGTGCCAGCCACGGTGTATGACGCTTGAGTAAATTAAGCATGGGCCGCACCCCGCAGAGCGTTCAAGTGCGAAAACTGGGCATCACGGCGCTGCAACGCCTGCCAGAAGGTATCGAGTGCACTGTCCAGACGCAATTGCAGGTTCGGCGTAAACTGCGGCTTATGCTGATAATCAACAACCTGCGACTCATCGGCGAAAACGCCGTGTAGGATCTCCTGGGCCTTCAGTGCGCTGAGTACCGGTTTCAGGGCGTAATCAACGGCCAGTAAATGCGCCACGGTGCCACCGGTCGCCAGTGGCAGCACTACTTTACCTTCCAGTACGCGTTCAGGGAGCAGATCAAGCAAGGTTTTCAATGCCCCGGAGTAGGCGGCTTTGTAGACCGGGGTGGCGACAATCAGTCCGTCTGCATCTTGTAACTGTTCAATAAACGTCTTCAGCGCCGGGCTATCGAAGCGCGCATAGATCAGATCCTCGGGTTCAAAATTGTGCAGATTCCAGTGAAAGACGTCGACATCCTGTCCGTTCAGTTTTTCTCGTGCATATTCCAGTAAGGCGCTGGAGCGAGAGGGGAAGCGTGGGCTGCCCGCCAGAGTAATAACACGCATATTGACGATCTCTCCTTATAACCAATTGTTCGTTTTTATTTAACATTGATAACAATTCATGCAGTCTGGCAGAGAGGTTTTGTTTATCGAAATGATTTATGCGGGATAGAAAAGCTGAAAATTGGATAAAAGAAGGGCTGGAAAGAAAACGTTTGCGTTTTATTGCCGCAGGTCAATTCCCTTTTTGTTCACGATCGCACATAATACGCACCCGGTTTGCACACCGGGAATCCAGGAGAGTTCATGTACTACCCCTTCGTTCGTAAAGCCCTTTTTCAGCTCGATCCAGAGCGCGCTCATGAATTGACATTCCAGCAATTACGTCGCATTACGGGCACGCCGCTCGAAGCGCTTGTCCGCCAGAAAGTCCCGGCAAAACCGGTGACCTGCATGGGGCTGACGTTTAAGAATCCGCTCGGTCTTGCCGCCGGACTGGATAAAGATGGGGAGTGCATTGATGCACTCGGTGCAATGGGGTTCGGCTCGATCGAGATTGGCACCGTGACGCCACGTCCTCAACCGGGTAACGATAAGCCGCGTCTTTTCCGTCTGGTTGATGCAGAAGGTTTGATCAACCGCATGGGCTTCAATAACCTGGGCGTTGATAACCTAGTAGAGAACGTTAAGAAATCGCATTTTGACGGTATTCTCGGGATCAATATTGGTAAGAACAAAGATACCCCGGTAGAGAACGGCAAAGATGACTATCTGATTTGTATGGAAAAAGTCTATGCCTATGCTGGCTATATTGCGGTTAATATTTCCTCACCAAATACCCCAGGGTTACGCACGCTGCAATACGGCGAAGCACTGGATGATTTGCTGACGGCAATTAAAAATAAGCAAAACGATCTCCAGGCGATCCACCATAAATATGTTCCGGTGGCGGTAAAGATCGCACCGGATCTTTCTGAAGAAGAACTGATCCAGGTTGCCGACAGTTTAGTTCGCCATAATATTGATGGCGTCATTGCCACCAACACCACACTCGATCGCTCCCTCGTACAGGGAATGAAAAATTGCGATCAAATGGGGGGACTGAGTGGTCGACCGTTACAATTAAAAAGCACCGAAATTATTCGCATGTTGTCCCGGGAATTAAAAGGACAACTACCGATTATCGGGGTTGGCGGTATCGACTCGGTCATTGCTGCGCGTGAGAAAATATCCGCAGGGGCTTCCCTGGTTCAGATTTATTCCGGCTTTATTTTTAAAGGTCCGCCGTTGATTAAAGAAATCATCACCAATATCTGAATACTACCTTAATCACAAACCAGGGCTTTATTTCTGGCCCTGGTTGTTTTATATTCCTTTACTGTTGCTTATTTAAACATTCTGAGCTTTTATTATTAGGGCAATAAACGAAGCGGCAAAAGGATACTGTCGTAACGACGATGATTAAGGAATGGAGAGACACTGATGCGAATTAAACCCGACGATAACTGGCGCTGGTATTATGATGAAGAGCACGATCGTATGATGCTCGATTTAGCCAATGGCATGTTATTTCGTTCGCGTTTTGCGCGCAAAATGCTCACACCCGATGCATTCTCTCCGTCCGGTTTTTGCGTTGATGATGCCGCGCTTTATTTTTCTTTTGAAGAAAAGTGCCGTGACCTGGATTTAGCCAAAGAACAAAAAGCGGAGCTGGTGCTCAATGCGTTGGTAGCTATTCGTTATCTGAAACCGCAAATGCCAAAAAGCTGGCACTTCGTGGCGCACACTGTTAGCTGGTCACCTGTCGTCGGCGACGCTGCCTGCGTGTATTTAAGCGATACCGAGGAACAGGTCAATCTGTTAGTGGTTGAGCCGGGGGAAAATGCGGCCCTGTGTCTGCTGGCACAGCCGGGTGTGGTTATTGCCGGGCGTACCATGCAGCTTGGTGACGCCATTAAAATCATGAATGACAGACTGAAACCGCAACTCCCTGTCGACAGTTTCAGCCTTGAGCAAGCCGTTTAACTCTCCAGCTTGACTGCCGTTTTTGGTACACAACTGCAGCAAAGAATCGTCCCGTCATCGCCAAGCGCTGATTTTTTCAGTGGGCTGACTTCGCCTTCTACCAGCCGAACCCGGCAGCATCCACAGATCCCCGCCCGGCAAGAATAGGGAACCCGGATCCCCTGATTTTCCAGTTGTTCCAGTAACACCTGCTGATTGTTGCCGCGAAAGGTGTGCCCCTGCCAGTCGATAAGCACGCTGGCATCAGGCTGCTGCTCGGTGACGGTATCATCGGATTCCGCAGCACGGTACGCTCTGGCGGGCCCGGTGGCCAGAATTTCAACCTCATCACCAACGCGGATCACGCCGCTGTTGCGGGCAATCAGATTCTGACCAAAATCGACATCGCCGTTGTCCACCGCGCTGCGGAAGGTTTGCAGCGTTGCCAGCGGCTCGCCGGACGGATGCTTCTGACCTTTTTCAGGGCTAACGGTGGTGAAAATACAGCGGCTACAGGGTTTTGCCACATCAAAGATGACGTCACCAATACGAATTACCTTCCAGGTGTCCTCTTCCCAGGCGCCAGCCCCTGAGACCACCAGATTGGGGCGAAACTGCTCCATTCTGATACTGGCCGGGCAGCGTTGCTGCACATCGCGCAGTGATGCTTCATTAGTCAGAAGGTAAGGAAAACCATCGGCGAACGAGAGCGGTACGCCATCGTGGCGCTTCACCCGGCGCGTTAACTGCGAGCCAACCCAGCGCAACTGCACATCGCGCGAGAAAAAACCGCTGAGCCACTGATTGATAGCCGTTGGTGCAATACGTGCAGTAAAATGGTTTCCCCAGACTTCCGTTGGTGCATCCTGGGTGGCGAAGTCGGCAAAACGGACCAACGCGCTGCTGCCGTCGGGTGCGGTTAAGTGCAACCCATCGTGCAAAGGGGAAGGGGTAAAACGGACCATCTGGGGGAACTGCCGGGCGGTGATGAACGTTCCGTCGGGTTCGGTAACCATAAATATGCGGTCAAAGGCCAGACCGCTAACGTCTGCCAGGGCGTGCGTGAGCCCAATACCGCGCATTGATTTAACCGGATGAACAAAAAGTCGGGTTAACGTTACCACTGTACAGTCCCTCGAACGAAAATAAGCCTTCAACTTTATGACAAGGGCGCGAGATTAGCTATAATGCGCAGCAATTTTATTGGAGTAAAAGTGACATTATGAATTCTCTGTTTGCCAGTACGGCCCGTGGGCTGGAAGAGCTGTTAAAAACTGAACTGGAAAACCTCGGCGCCGCGGAGTGCCAGGTGGTTCAGGGTGGGGTCCATTTTAAGGGCGACACGCGGCTTGTTTACCAGAGCCTGATGTGGAGCCGCCTGGCCTCGCGCATTATCCTGCCAATGGGAGAGTGCAAGGTCTACAGCGATCTTGATCTGTACCTCGGTGTTCAGGCAATCGACTGGACAGAGATATTTAACCCTGGAGCGACGTTTGCCGTGCATTTTAGCGGCTTGAACGACACCATTCGTAACAGCCAGTACGGCGCATTAAAAGTAAAGGACGCGATTGTCGATTCCTTTACCCGTAAAAATCTGGCGCGTCCGAATGTAGATCGTGAATCTCCCGATCTGCGTATTAACGTCTGGCTGAACAAAGATACCGCCAGCATTGCACTCGATCTTAGCGGTGATGGTCTGCATCAGCGCGGCTATCGCGATCGTGCCGGTCAGGCGCCGATCAAAGAGACATTGGCTGCGGCCATCGTGATGCGTTCTGGCTGGCAGCCGGGTACGCCGCTGCTCGACCCAATGTGTGGTTCCGGTACGCTGCTGATTGAAGCCGCGATGTGGGCAACCGATCGCGCACCCGGTCTGCATCGTGGCTACTGGGGCTTTAACGGTTGGGCGCAGCATGATGAAGCAGTCTGGCAAGAGGTGAAAGCGGAGGCACAGGTTCGCGCGCGTAAAGGGCTGGCGGACTATACATCGCACTTCTATGGCTCTGATAGCGATGCGCGAGTAATTGAAAAAGCGCGCAGCAACGCCCGCCGCGCAGGGATTGCCGATCTGGTGACGTTTGACGTCAAAGATGTGGCGAAACTGAGCAATCCGTTACCGAAAGGTCCGTATGGCACGGTTATCAGCAACCCGCCGTACGGTGAACGTCTGGATAGCGAACCGGCGCTGATCGCATTGCACAGCCTGCTGGGCCGCACGATGAAAAACCAGTTTGGCGGCTGGAACTTGTCTCTGTTCAGCGCCTCTCCTGATTTGCTCAGCAGCCTGCAATTGCGCGCTGATAAGCAGTTTAAAGCTAAAAATGGCCCGCTGGACTGCGTACAGAAAAACTATCACGTCGCAGAAACCACCGCAGACAGCAAACCTGCAACGGTGGCAGAAGACTATGCTAACCGCCTGCGTAAAAATATTAAGAAGCTGGAAAAATGGGCGCGTCAGGAAGGCATTGAATGCTATCGCTTGTACGATGCTGATTTGCCGGAATACAACGTCGCGGTTGATCGCTACGGCGACTGGGTCGTGGTTCAGGAGTATGCACCGCCGAAGACTGTTGATGCTCAAAAGGCTCGTCAGCGTCTTTTCGACATCATTGCCGCCACGCTGTCGGTGCTGGATATTGCGCCGAATAAACTGGTGCTGAAAACCCGTGAACGGCAGAAAGGGAAAAATCAGTATCAGAAGATGAATGAGAAGGGCGAATTCATTGAGGTGAGCGAGTACAACGCGCGCCTGTGGGTTAACCTGACCGACTATCTTGATACCGGTCTGTTCCTGGATCACCGTATTGCTCGCCGCATGCTGGGCCAGATGAGCAAGGGTAAAGATTTCCTCAATCTGTTCTCTTATACCGGTAGCGCCAGCGTACATGCCGGACTCGGCGGTGCACGCAGTACCACTACGGTCGACATGTCTCGCACTTATCTCGAGTGGGCGGAACGTAACCTGCGACTCAACGGGCTGAGCGGTCGTGCGCACCGTTTAATTCAGGCTGACTGCCTGGGCTGGCTGCGAGAAGCCAATGAACAATTTGATCTGATCTTCATCGACCCACCGACCTTCTCTAACTCTAAACGTATGGAAGACTCGTTTGACGTGCAGCGCGATCATCTGGCGCTGATGAAAGATCTGAAGCGTCTGCTGCGTAAAGACGGCACGATCATGTTCTCTAACAACAAACGTGGATTCCGTATGGATCTCGAGGGTTTGGCTGAACTGGGATTGCAAGCACAAGAAATTACCCAAAAAACGCTTTCCCAGGACTTTGCCCGTAACCGTCAGATTCACAACTGCTGGCTGATTACCGCAGCCTGAAAGGAAAAATAAATGTCATTAATCAGTATGCATGGTGCATGGCTGTCGTTTAGCGATGCGCCGCTTCTTGATAATGCTGAACTGCATATCGAAGATAACGAACGCGTCTGTCTGGTTGGTCGCAATGGCGCGGGTAAATCGACGCTGATGAAGATCCTCAACCGCGAACAGGGTCTTGACGACGGACGTATTATTTATGAACAGGATCTGGTTGTGGCGCGTCTGCAGCAGGATCCACCGCGTAATGTGCAGGGTAGCGTCTACGATTTCGTTGCCGAAGGTATTGCAGAACAAGCGGTTTACCTCAAACGTTATCACGATATCTCGCATCTGGTGATCACCGATCCGAGTGATAAAAACCTGCAGGAACTGGCGAAGGTTCAGGAACAGCTGGATCACCACAATCTGTGGCAGTTGGAAAGCCGTATCAACGAAGTACTGGAACAGCTTGGGCTCGAACCAGACATGGAGCTGGCATCGCTTTCCGGCGGCTGGCTGCGAAAAGCTGCGCTGGGCCGGGCGTTAGTGAGCAATCCGCGCATATTGCTGCTGGATGAACCGACCAACCACCTGGATATTGAAACCATCGACTGGCTGGAAGGGTTCCTGAAAACCTTTAACGGAACGATCATTTTTATTTCCCACGACCGTTCGTTTATTCGCAATATGGCAACGCGCATTGTCGATCTCGATCGCGGCAAGCTGGTGACCTACCCAGGAAATTACGATCAGTACCTGCTGGAGAAAGAAGAAGCGCTGCGGGTAGAAGAGCTACAGAATGCGGAGTTTGATCGCAAACTGGCGCAGGAAGAAGTCTGGATCCGCCAAGGCATTAAAGCACGCCGTACCCGTAACGAAGGCCGTGTGCGTGCGCTGAAGGCGATGCGTCGGGAGCGGGGTGAACGTCGCGAAGTGATGGGCACCGCCAGGATGCAGGTTGAAGAGGCGAGCCGCTCGGGCAAAATCGTCTTTGAAATAGAGAATGTTGATTACCAGATCAAGGGCAAGCAACTGATAAAAGACTTCTCGGCGCAGGTACAGCGTAGTGACAAAATTGCGTTAATTGGACCTAACGGTTGCGGTAAAACAACGCTGATCAAGCTGATGTTGGGTCAGTTACAGGCTGATAGCGGTCGTATCCATGTGGGTACAAAACTGGAAGTGGCCTATTTTGACCAGCACCGCGCGGAACTGGATCCCGATAAAACCGTTATGGATAACCTTGCGGAAGGTAAGCAAGAAGTGATGGTTAACGGTAAACCGCGCCACGTTCTGGGCTACCTGCAGGACTTCCTGTTTCATCCTAAACGGGCGATGACACCAGTGCGGGCGCTCTCTGGTGGGGAGCGAAATCGTCTGCTGCTGGCACGTCTTTTTCTGAAGCCCAGTAATCTTTTGATTCTCGATGAACCAACGAACGATCTCGACGTCGAAACGCTGGAACTGCTCGAAGAGCTGATTGACGGTTATCAGGGCACCGTTCTGCTGGTCAGCCACGATCGTCAGTTTGTAGATAACACTGTAACGGAGTGTTGGATCTTCGAAGGTGGCGGCAAAATTGGTCGTTATGTAGGCGGTTACCACGATGCTCGTGAACAGCAATCACAGTATGTGGCGTTTAAACAGCCAGTCGCGAAAAAAATAGAGGAAGTTGCTGCTCCTAAAGCAGAAATTGTAAAACGCGGCACCAGCAAACTAAGCTATAAACTACAGCGCGAACTGGAGCTGCTCCCCGCTCAACTCGAAGAGCTGGAAGCTAAACTGGAAACGTTACAAGCTCAGGTCGCTGATGCCTCATTTTTCAGCCAGCCGCATGAGCAAACGCAGCGGGTATTAGCTAACCTGAGCGAAGCGGAACAAGAACTTGAGCAAGCCTTTGAGCGCTGGGAGTATCTTGAGTCTTTGAAGAATGGCGCATAATTAAAGGAGCGCATATGTGCGAACATCACCATGCCGCGAAGCATATTTTATGCTCGCAGTGTGACATGCTGGTGGCATTACCGAGCCTTACGCATGGTCAAAAAGCGGCATGTCCGAGATGTGGCACGACATTAACTGTTGCGTGGGACGCGCCAAGGCAGCGTCCCACTGCTTATGTTATCGCAGCATTGTTCATGCTGCTTTTATCGAACCTCTTTCCGTTTGTGAACATGAATGTCGCTGGAGTGAGCAGTGAAGTGACGCTGCTGGAAATTCCCGGTGTTCTGTTTTCGGAAGACTACGCCAGCCTCGGTACCTTCTTTTTATTATTTGTGCAGTTGGTTCCCGCCTTTTGCTTGTTCACCATCTTACTGCTGGTGAATCGGGCTGAGATGCCCTGGCGGCTTAAAGCGTGGCTTGCGCGTATTCTTTTTCAATTAAAAAGCTGGGGGATGGCAGAAATCTTCCTCGCTGGCGTGCTGGTGAGCTTTGTTAAGCTAATGGCCTATGGTGATATCGGCGTGGGCAGTAGTTTCATCCCTTGGTGTCTATTTTGTGTTCTTCAGCTGCGCGCCTTTCAGTGTGTCGATCGGCGCTGGTTGTGGGATGATATCGCCCCGATGCCGGAGGTTAAGCAAGTCTTAAAACCCGGTGTTCCTGGTATCCGACAGGGATTACGTTCATGTTCCTGTTGTACCGCGATCCTTCCCGCCGATGAGCCGGTCTGCCCGCGCTGTCAGACAACGGGATATGTGCGGCGTAAGAACAGTCTGCAATGGACGCTGGCGCTTCTGTTTACGTCGATCATGCTTTATCTGCCCGCCAATATTATGCCGATCATGATTACTGACTTATTAGGGTCAAAACTGCCGTCGACGATTATTGAAGGCGTTGTTTTAATCTGGAGTGAAGGCTCTTATCCGGTGGCGGCGGTCATCTTTATTGCCAGTATTTTGGTGCCAACGTTAAAAATGATCGCGATTGCCTGGTTGTGCTGGGATGCCAAGGGGCACGGCAAACGCGACAGCGAGCGCATGCACCTGATTTATGAAGTTGTAGAATTTGTCGGTCGGTGGTCAATGATCGATGTTTTTGTGATTGCGGTACTCTCTGCGTTGGTGCGTATGGGAGGGTTGATGAACATTTATCCTGCAATGGGTGCTTTGATGTTTGCTTTAGTCGTCATTATGACAATGTTTTCTGCGATGACATTTGATCCACGTCTGTCGTGGGACCGTGAACCAGAACCAGGCCATGAGGAGTCCTGACAGCATGGAATCTAAAAGTGGGGAAGCCAAAGTGCAAAAGGTTAAAAACTGGTCGCCCGTGTGGATATTTCCAATCGTCACTGCACTCATCGGCGCGTGGGTCCTGTTTTATCACTACAGTCATCAGGGGCCAGTCGTTACGTTGATTACGACTAATGCCGAAGGTATTGAGGGTGGCAAGACAACAATCAAGAGCCGCAGCGTGGATGTCGGCGTCGTCGAGAGCGCCACGCTAACAGACGATTTGACCCATGTGGAAATTAAAGCGCGTCTCAACTCGGGTATGGAAAAGCTGCTGCATAAAGACTCGGTCTTTTGGGTGGTGAAACCGCAGGTGGGACGTGAGGGAATCAGCGGCTTAGGTACATTGCTTTCCGGGGCTTATATTGAACTGCAGCCGGGAAACAAAGGCAGCCAGCTCAGTAATTATCAATTGCTGGACTCTCCACCACTGGCGCCGCCAGATGCGAAGGGGATCCGCGTAATTTTAGACAGCAAAAAAGCTGGCCAGTTAAGCCCTGGGGACCCGGTGCTATTTCGTGGATATCGCGTGGGGTCAGTTGAGACCAGCACCTTTGATGCGCAAAAACGCTCAATCAGCTATCAGCTTTTCATCAATGCGCCAAACGATCGCCTTGTTACCAGCAACGTTCGTTTCTGGAAAGACAGCGGTATTGCCGTCGATCTCACTTCTGCTGGGATGCGCGTGGAAATGGGGTCACTTACCACGCTGTTCGGCGGTGGAGTCAGTTTTGATGTGCCGGAGGGGTTAGAACAAGGGCAGCCAGTCGCACAACAGGCCACGTTCAGCCTCTATGATGATCAGAAAAGTATTCAGGATTCGCTGTATACGGACCATATTGATTACCTGATGTTCTTTAAAGATTCGATTCGTGGGTTGCAGCCTGGTGCCCCGCTGGAGTTCCGTGGTATTCGTCTCGGTACGGTTAGCAAGGTGCCTTTCTTTGCACCGAATATGCGTCAGGTCTTTAACAACGATTACCGTATTCCGGTTCTGGTACGTATCGAACCTGAACGTCTGAAGGCACAGTTAGGGGAAGAGACCGATGTGGGTGCCCACCTGGCCGAGTTGCTTAAGCGCGGACTGCGAGGATCGTTGAAAACGGGGAACCTGGTCACTGGCGCGCTGTATGTCGATCTTGACTTCTATCCGAAAGAACCACCGATTACGGGTGTGCGTGAATTTAATGGTTATCAAATTATCCCGACTGTGAGCGGTGGCCTGGCGCAGATCCAGCAGCGTCTGATGGAAGCTCTGGATAAGATTAATAATTTGCCTCTGAACCCGATGATTGAGCAGGCGACCACTACGCTTTCAGAAAGCCAGCGCACGATGAAACATCTGCAAACTACGCTGGATAATATGAATAAGATAACCGGTAGCCAGTCGATGCAGCAGCTCCCTGCGGATATGCAGAACACTCTGCGCGAGCTTAATCGTAGTATGCAAGGCTTCCAGCCGGGGTCCGCGGCCTATAACAAGATGGTGGCGGATATGCAGCGTCTTGATCAGGTTCTGCGTGAACTGCAACCGGTTCTGAAAACGCTGAACGATAAGAGTAACGCGCTGGTGTTTGAAGCGAAGGACAAAAAAGATCCAGAGCCGAAGAGGGCGAAACAATGAAAAAGTGGCTAGTGGTGATGATGGCGGTCTGGCTGACGTCATGCAGCTCAAGCGGAGAGAATAAAAGCTATTACCAGCTTCCTATCGCCCAGGGCGGCGTACAGAGTACCGCCAGCCAGGGAAACCGTCTGCTGTGGGTTGAGCAGGTAGCGGTTCCGGATTACCTGGCGGGAAATGGCGTGGTGTACCAAACCAGTGATGTGAAATACGTCATTGCTAATAGCAATCTGTGGGCTAGCCCGTTAGATCAGCAGTTGCGCAATACCCTTGTCGCCAACCTCAGCACACAGTTGCCAGGGTGGGTGGTTGCCTCTCAGCCCTTGGGCAGTACGCAGGACACACTCAACGTGACAGTGACCGGCTTCCATGGCCGCTACGATGGTAAAGTGATTGTCAGCGGTGAATGGTTGCTGAATCACCAGGGACAACTGATTAAGCGCCCGTTCCACATCGAAGCCGTGCAGACGCAGGATGGCTATGATGAGATGGTGAAGGTGCTGGCTAACGCCTGGACCCAGGAGGCGACGGCTATCGCTCAAGAGCTGAAACGTATTCCTTAAGCTTAAATAATTGTAAATTCCACCGCCTTCGGCTCTGCGCCCGAGGCGGTTTTTTTTATTTTTTTCTCAGCTGATATACCTGTTCTGACTCATGATTTTTGTACAAATGATTTACCGGGTAGTTCACAAATATGACACTGGCGTGAATTTTGCGCATTGACGAGTCTGATGTTTCGGGGTATTCGTTTAGTGTGATTGCACACTTAGTAATCACTGTTTTCTTTTCCACCAGACCCAAAGATGAGGGAAACGAGGCATGAAGAGACAAAAACGAGATCGCCTGGAACGGGCACATCAACGTGGATATCAGGCCGGCATCGCCGGACGCTCAAAAGAAATGTGTCCCTATCAGACGCTGAATCAACGGTCATACTGGCTAGGAGGCTGGCGAGAAGCCATGGGGGATAGGGTGTTAATGGCCTGATTCTGTCTCTTTAGATAAAAGAAACCTCCGCATGCGGAGGTTTCGCCTTTTTTAGCGTAGGCCGGATAAGGCGTTTACGTCGTCATTCGGCAATGACGCAGCGCCTGACGTTTTATCAGGTCCACAGATGCCCGCGATTAGAACGCAGACGTATCCTGGAAAAGGCCTACTTTTAGATCGTTCGCCGTGTAGATCAGACGACCATCTACCAACACTTCACCATCGGCCAGGCCCATGATCAGGCGGCGGTTAACGATGCGTTTGAAGTGAATACGGTAAGTGACTTTCTTCGCGGTCGGCAGAACCTGGCCGGTGAATTTCACTTCACCTACGCCCAGCGCACGGCCTTTGCCTTCACCGCCGAGCCAGCCAAGATAGAATCCAACCAGCTGCCACATGGCATCGAGACCCAGGCAGCCTGGCATCACCGGATCGCCGATAAAATGGCAACCGAAGAACCACAGGTCCGGGTTGATATCCAGTTCAGCTTCAACATAACCTTTGTCAAAGTTGCCACCGGTTTCGGTCATCTTGATGACACGGTCCATCATCAGCATGCTTGGTGCAGGCAGTTGTGGGCCTTTTGCGCCAAACAGCTCACCGCGACCAGAGGCAAGAAGGTCTTCTTTTGTATAGGATTCGCGTTTATCTACCATGTTCTCTGTAAGCCTTATCTTATTGAAGCACGCAGGATAGCTAACACGTGTACGCTGAACAAGTCCGATCAGTTCGGAATAATCCAGTTCAGCCAACGCAGTGGCCATGGAAAACGGTGACGACCTTCCTGTTGCGTTGCCGTAGCAATTCGCTCCTGGATGGTTTGCATCAACGTTGTTTGGCCTTCGCCATCCCACACCAAATTTAACAACAGTGGCAACGCATCGGTCACGTCATCCACCGCCCAAATAGTGAATTTCTCTTCTTCAACAGCCTGTAGAAGCGCGGGTTGCAGACTCAGATGCCGGACGTTGGCTGAAGGAATGATCACCCCCTGCGTACCCGTTAATTCTCGCTGCTGACAGATGGCGAAGAAACCTTCAATCTTCTCGTTCAAGCCACCAACAGGTTGCGCACGGCCAAACTGATCGACAGAACCGGTAATCGCGATACTTTGATTAACCGGAACATCGGCAAGGGCGCTAATCAATGCGCACAGTTCGGCCATGGATGCGCTATCCCCATCGACCTCACTGTAGGATTGCTCGAAAGTTAGCGAGGCAGAGAAGGGAATTTGCTGTTCAAGCTGCAGTTCCGACATCAGGAACGCTTGCATGATCATCATACCCTTGGCATGAATATTTCCGCCCAGTTCTGCTTTGCGTTCAACATCTGTAAATTCGCCATCGCCAATATGCACGACGCAGCTGATACGTGAAGGTTCACCAAACGCGCGAGGATGGCCTGGAAACTCAATCACTGACAGCGCGTTTATTTGCCCAATCTGTTCACCTTCCGTTTCGATGAGGATCTGCTCTTGCAGGATCTCATCCTGCATACGCTCGGCCAGGAAACCTTCCCGCCATTCGCGTTGCGCCAGCATCAGCCCCAACTGTTCTGCATTGCAGGTTTCGCCTTCACAAAGAGGGGCTACTTCCTTGAGCTGGCGGATGATCCACAGTGGATTCAGCGGTAATGTGGTTTGATCGCCGGTATAACGCACGGCCTCACGCACCAGTGTCAGCCAGGCATCTGGCGCGGGGTAAGGTAGATTATTGCGTCTGGCAGTATGCGTGACCCACTGACACCACAGGGCCATGGTTTCAGCATCTACTATCTGCAAGTTATCTTCAAACTCGCTATAAATAGCTTGTTCGGCTAATTCCGGTTCCATTTCCTGGAAGTCGGCCAACGATTCACGCTCACCCACTAATACCACTTTCAGTTTCAGCGGCATAGACGGTACGGAGACAGGAAGCGGACGGGATTCGTCAAAGGCTACCCAGTCGAAGCGCTCGTGGCTGACGATGGCTTTCAGGCGCATCCACAGCAGTGGTTGAGCTAATAAGGTGCGCAATGAAATAACCAGCACGCCCCCGTTGGCCTGATGCACCAGCCCCGGTTGCAGTGTAATTTCACCGTTGAATTGACGCAAACAGCCAAACAGTTGTTCGGCTTCAACCCAGTCAGCATTGACTACCTGAGTTAAGGTCGCAAAATTGTCTTCTGCTTGCTCCGCTGAGCGGTAACGTATGGTGTGACCAGCGGTTTCGTAATGGCCTCCGGTCAGGCTTCCGGCATCCGCGTGTAATGTACGTGCAGCCGTGGCGATAAGATTGAGATACTCAAGCTCTTCCGGCGCTTTCACCAGCATAAAAGAGGACGTTGCCCACTGCTGAAGCAGCTGCTCAAGCGCAAATTGTAAGCGTGGTTGAGTATCACTGAGTAAGGTGTCGGTTTCGTCAGTGACGTGCGGCTGTGCAAATATTTCCTGATAACTGTCGGTATCAGGAACCAGATCACGCCATGCAAGTTTCGTAATGGTCAAAGTTGATGTTTTTTAGTCTGTTGTAAAAAACGAGATTATACCGTAACCGGCAGCACTGCACACGTGGAATGCGCCGCTAAAGGGGGGCGATGACGCGCGATAGTTCACAGGCTGGATATTCTTTTCTTCAGATGCCCAAAAAGCTGATATTCTGATAAGAGTTACACGGTAACATTGAGATCGCAATGAAATATCAACAACTTGAAAACCTTGAAAGCGGCTGGAAATGGAAGTATCTGGTGAAAAAACATCGTGAGGGGGAATTGATTACCCGTTACGTGGAAGCCAGCGCTGCCGAAGAAGCCGTTGATTTATTGCTAACCCTCGAAAATGAACCGGTTCGGGTGAATACCTGGATTGAAGAACACATGAATACTGCGCTGCAAAACCGTATGAAACAAACCATACGGGCAAGGCGTAAACGTCACTTTAATGCAGAGCATCAGCATACACGTAAGAAATCTATCGACCTGGAATTCATGGTTTGGCAGCGTCTGGCAGGGCTTGCGCAGCGGCGTGGTAAAACGCTTTCTGAAACCATTGTGCAACTCATTGAAGACGCCGAACATAAAGAGAAGTACGCGAATAAGATGTCCACATTGAAACAGGATTTACAGGCGCTACTGGGAAAAGAATAGCGTGATGTTGGCTTCAGTGTGTTAAGCACTCGCGATTATTAGCGAATAACAGGTGAAAAAAAACCCCGCATCGCGGGGTTTTTTATTAGACGAGAACTTAAGCCTGAGGCTGAGTTACAACGTCTTTGATGCCTTTAACTTCGATCTCAACACGACGATCCGGAGCCAGGCAGTCGATCAGTGCAGCGCGAGCTTTCACGTTGTCACAGGTATTACCAGTAACTGGGTTAGATTCACCCATGCCACGTGCAGAGATTTTGTCAGAAGGAATACCTTTAGAGATCAGGTAATCAACAACGGACTGAGCACGTTTCTCAGACAGGCTCTGGTTGTAAGCGTCAGAACCGATACGGTCAGTGAAGCCCAGAACCACGACGGAACCGTCTTTCGGATCCAGGTTGCTCAGCTGGCTGTACATCTGATCCAGAGCCTGCTGGCCTTCTGGTTTCAGAGTAGCTTTGTTGAAGTTGAACAGAACGTCAGACTTCAGAGTGAAGTGCTTGGTCTGTACTTCTGGAGCCGGAGCCGGAGCGACAACTACTGGAGCTGCTTCTTCCTGCTGGCCGAAACGGTAAGAAACACCAACGCTCAACAGGCCGTTATCCGGACGACCACCAACGGTGTTTGCGTCACCGATGTTGTTGGTCCACTGGTATTCCAGACGGGTAGCGATATCAGGAGTAATTGCATACTCTACGCCGCCAGCGAATACTGGGGATACGCCAGTGTCGTGGTCTTTGAAGCCGTTGCTGCTTTTAGCGTCTGCACGCCAAACCATACCACCCAGACGGGTATAAACGTCCAGATCGTCAGTGATTGGGTAACCCAGTTTAGCGGTCAGCTGAACGCCCTGAGCTTTGAAAGCGCCGTTTTGATTAGTACCGTCGGCAGTGCCTTTGTACGGCATACGACCTAACCAGTCGTAACCCATTTCAAAACCAACGTACGGGTTAACCTGATAACCACCGAACGCACCAGCACCCAGTTGGCTTTCGTGGGTCGGGCCGGTGTTGTTGATCTGGTTGTTGCCTACATCATGGAACTGAGACCAGCCCATTTTAGCACCAGCATACCAGGTGTTATCTTTCGGAGCGGCCTGCGCCACGGTAGCGAAACCAGCCAGTGCCACTGCAATTGCGATAGCTGTCTTTTTCATTTTTTGCGCCTCGTTATCATCCAAAATTCGCCATGAATATCTCCAGAGAGATAACACGGTTAAATCCTTCACCCGGGGACCAGTTCAATAGTTACTCTACCGATATCTGCGGCTTAAGCCGAGCACCCCTGGCGATGTAAAGTCTACAACGTAGTTGAAAACTTACAAGTGTGAACTCCGTCAGGCATATGAAAAAAAAAGGCTTGTATACACAATATTTAACATTTGTAGGTGAATAATTGTACGAGTGGCATCTTGAAAACCGCTTCAGACAGGCATTCACGCGAAAAATTCATTACAACTCAAAATCAAATTGAGGGATGAAAAAAAATTCCAGGATTAATCCTAATTTTACTTAATGATACAAATTTGAGTGAATTTTTAGCCCGGAAAGCTGTCTGCCCGCAAGTGCCTGAGCGCGAACAGGACGCATAATGAATCCCATAGCGTTTCCGTCATCAGCCGCTTTCACCAGTTTAGCATGTTCATCTTCCGTTAATTCTTCAGTCAGCCAACCGATAACCACGCTGTAATTGCCGGTGCGCAAAGCGCGAACCATCGATTCCAGCGTGTGGCAGGGAGAAAGTTGGCTAATTTGCATAACTTTCGTTAATGGAAGCCCCGCTGATTGCACCCACTCCCGGCTCAGTTTTTGCTGTGGCGTAAGCCAGAGCTGCCAGCGTGATTGCTGCCCTAACTGTTGAAGCAGGGGTAACAGCAGTAATTGCGTCATCATGGGCTGGTCCTCGCGATAGACCACTTCACTGATAAGCCCGGCGGTCGCATTTTCTGAAGAAACACGCGCACTATTGCTTGATGTTGAAGAGAACGACGAAGAGCGATTTGCGTAGCTTGAAGTGTACATAATCAATCCAGCCCTGTGAGTTACTGTATGGATGTACAGTAACCCTGCTATCACTAAAGATCAACTTTATTTTCGGAAACAGACTCGCAATTTTTAGTTGTCGTGGCGGGAAAAACAAAATTCATCTTGCCCCTTGAGACTAAGTTGCCTATGGTCGTCGTTAACGGATCCGTTACTGCAAATCATTCTCTTATGTTATGATTTAAAAGGACTTTTATGAAAAATCTTTCTTATGCCAGGATCTATAAATCACAAGAATATTTGGCCTCTTTAGGTGCGATTCGCTACCGCTCTCTGTTTGGCAGCTACAGCCTGACGGTGGGGGAAACAGTTTTTGCAATGGTCGCTGATGGTGAGTTATACCTGCGGGCTTGTGAACAAAGCGTACAGTACTGTGCGAAACATTCCCCCGTCTGGCTGACGTTTATGAAGCGCGGACGTCCCGTGATACTCAACTACTATCAGGTGAACGATGCGCTGTGGCGAAACCCACAACAATTGGTGTCTTTATCACGATATTCGCTGGATGCAGCAGTAAAAGAAAAACAGACGCGTGTTGCGCAACATCGGTTGAGGGAATTACCGAATATAACCTTTCATCTGGAGACCCTGCTGAGTGAAGCCGGGATTAAAGATGAAGGCACATTACGTACCTTGGGCGCTCAAATGTGCTGGCTGAAGCTTCTGCAAAGTAACCCGTCGCTGACGGTGAAGATTCTGTATGCCCTGGAGGGTGCAATCATTGGGGTACATGAAGCAGCGCTCCCGGCGATTCGCCGCCAGGAGCTGGTTGAGTGGGTCAGCGCACTTACGCCTGAACCGGGGTATTAGTGGGTAATGTCGCGATTTGCTGCTGTAAACGCCTGATCTCCGGTAGCAGCGCAATCAATAATCCAACCTGTTGTACGACCAGCGGCTCTTTACTGTCTGGACTCGGTTCAAGGTGCTGAATCCGTTGCTTGAGACCTTCCAGTGCCTGGTATACACGCTGCTCGTCAGCGGGTTGATGATGAAGCGCATCATCAACATAGCAGACTGCATCATCCAGTAACGCCAGGACCTCCGGATTGGTCAGCTGTTCCCGGTGAGCGCCGAGGGCAGAAATATAGCTGGTAAAGGTATGGTTGAGGCACAGCAAGCGGAATGCCGTTTCGCGCGTTTGGGCTGTAACATCAGGTTCACTCGACATGTTCGACACCACGGAAGCAAGCTCCGCATCGCGGTTATGTGCATCCCGGCGGGCAATTCGATATGTCAGACGGTTATCTCGCCCCTGATGATACTGCTCAAGGATAGCGTCCAGATAGCGACAGTTAGCATCCGTTGCTCGTTCAATGACCCGTGGCAAATTACGAAAACGCCAGTCTGGCCAGATAAAACTGACGGCAGCCCAGGCAATAGCACAGCCGATCAACGTATCGATGACTCTCGGTAGAGCAACCTCGAAACCTTCGCCCAGCAGGTTAAAGCACAATAATACCAGCAGGGTGATAAATATGGTTGCATGGGCATATTGCACGTTGCGAAAGGCAAAAAAGAGCACGCCGGTAATCACTAACAGGATGAGCTGTCCTTCCAGAGAAGGGACGAACCACAGGATAGGTAAACCAATCGCAATCCCGACCAATGTGCCAATAATCCTCAGGGCCAGGCGATGTCGAGTGGCGTTGTAGTTTGGTTGACAGACAAACAGGCTGGTCAGCAGGATCCAGTATCCATGGTTCATACCGGTTACCTGGATGATGGCGTAACCGACGCAGAGCACCAGCGACATGCGGACTGCATGGCGAAATAGGGCTGACTCGGGGGTAAAATTTCGGCTCAAACGCAACCAGATATCGCTAAACCCATGCGGACTGTCATCGGCAAGTTGATTTTCGGACTCATTGCGTGAGATGACCTGCGCCTGCTCGGATTCAATCGTTGCCAGTTGCGCGTCGATAGCACGCAGGTTGGCGAGCAAAAATCCCAACGTTTTGAGTAGGTCTGCGGGGGCATCGTTAGCCCGCATGCGCTCAAGTGCGGCATCGATATGGGTGAAAACGCGCTCAAAATGTGGGTCATGCTGGTAGGGGGTACGCAATAAAATGCAGCGTGACAGCTGTGTACACGCTTGTCCCTGCATGGACATCAGGCGCTGGAAGCGAAACATCACGTCGCTGTGACGGAAGTGATCGCGTAGCGTTTGGTATTGAATATGCGAAGAGCTTGCGCGCTCGTGAATATCCTGTGCTACGAAATAGTAGTGCAACGTGCGACGCGTTCCTCGCTGCCCGCGGTCGCCGCGCAGCCGGGTTAGCAACGATACCTTAGTTTGGTTTAGCGTCGCCATCAGTTGCCCATTGGCCAACGCTAAATCGTAAAGTGGTGCCTGGCTTTCATCTTCAATGTCGGGATCAAACAGACGTGATTTCAGTTCCAGATAGTGCGCTAACTGCTCGTAGCTGCGCGCTATATTGTCCTGCAGTGGGCGGATCGGGAACAGGAGATGTCCGGTCAAGGTCAGCAGGTTGTACCAGATAGCGCCCGCCAGTAACAGTACTGGTTGCTGATACCACTGATCGTACAGTGACGTGCCCAACATGGTATAAATGGCGATGAGCAATGCGCCGAAGGCTATCGTCGCATAGCGCTGGCCTAATCCGCCAAGCAGAATAAAGCCGCTGGTGGAAAGCGTTAATCCAATGGCAAACAGCCACGGCCATGGGAAGAGAAGCTCGACGGAAGCTGAGGCAATAAAAAAACAGATCAGCGTAATGATCAAATTGCGCAGACGACCAGCCAGGCGATCGTCGAGGTCGGTTAACGCAGCGGCCACCATGCCCAGCGTCAGTGGAATAGTCAGCTTGACGTCGCCCAGCCACCAGGGCAGCGCGGTGGTGCCACAAAGTGCGATAAAAATTCGCACGTAGTACAGCCAGGTGCTGTTCCAGGTATAGCGTTTGAGCAGAGGACTTAACATAAAGGCCATCAGTCCTGGTTATTCAAAGCGGCGACGCGCATTGGCTTCACGTGCTGCGCGGGCAGTTTCTACCGACACCACGCGGCGACCAACGGGCCAGAGCGCAATTGCGGCAATCTTAAAGTTAGCAATTCCCACGGGAATCCCAATAATCGTAATGCACTGGGCAATGCCGGAGACAATATGCATCAGGCATAGCCACCAGCCGAAGAAAATCAGCCAAAAAATATTAAGTAGCGTCCCGCCGGTGTTCAGAAGAACATTTTTACCCGCCGGGTTGAGTTCATCAACATGAATGGCTTCGTTGCCATAGGGAAACAGAGAAAGGCGCGTTATCTCCCAGCATGAGCGGGTTAATGGCAAGGTAAAAATAAGCACGATACTGACCAGCGTTGCCAGTAACCAGGCTAAGGTGGTGGCGAACCCCCCGAGCACAAAATTTAAAATATTCAGAACTGTACGCATAAACTCTCGGTTAACTCTGGTTTTTGGTGAATTTGGCAATTGTAACGTTTTTTTGGGCTGGAGCACGTTTTCTCTGGCGGTTACACTGATCGGTAAACCTCTTCGTGTGGACCCGCTTAAGCCTTATGGAACTGAAAGCTACTTCTCTTGGAAAACGTCTGGCGCAACACCCGTACGATCGGGCCGTTATTCTTAATGCCGGGATCAAAGTTTCCGGCGATCGTCACGAGTATCTTATTCCATTCAATCAATTATTGGCTATTCATTGCAAACGAGGCCTGGTATGGGGGGAACTTGAATTTGTGCTCCCGGATGATAAGGTCGTGCGGTTGCATGGGACTGAATGGGCAGAAACTCAGCGTTTTCATCACCATCTCAACACGCTCTGGCAGCAATGGAGCCAGGAAATGAGCGAGGTCGCCGCAGCAGTTTTACAGGAGCAACTCGAGACGATTGCGGCCCGCACCCACGAAAATAAATGGTTAACACACAACCAAACGGCGGGTCTGCAACAGCAAATCCGCCGCGCGTTTACGGCGCTGCCGCTGCCGGTTGAAAGGCTGGAGGAATTTGACAACTGCCGCGAGGCGATACGGCAGTGCCAGGCATGGTTGAAGGACATTGCAGCCTGTCGTTTACAGCACAATCAGGTCTATACCGATGCAATGCTGACAGAGCACGCCGAGTTCTTTGAACAGATCGAATCTTCGCCGCTGAATCCGGCTCAGGCCCGGGCGGTGGTTAACGGTGAGCAATCATTACTCGTGCTTGCGGGCGCAGGAAGTGGCAAAACATCTGTGCTGGTGGCACGTGCAGGTTGGCTACTGGCAAAAGGCGATGCGCTGGCCGAACAAATTCTGCTGCTGGCGTTTGGTCGCAAAGCGGCCCAGGAGATGGACGAACGTATTCGCGAACGACTACATACAGAAGACATCACTGCGCGAACGTTCCACTCGCTGGCGCTGCACATCATCCAGCAGGGCAGTAAAAAAATTCCGACGGTAAGCAAGCTGGAAAACGATACTTCCGCACGCCATAAACTCTTTATTACCGCCTGGCGTCAGCAGTGTAGTGAGAAAAAGGCGCAGGCCAAAGGCTGGCGGCAATGGTTAGAAGAAGAGATGCAGTGGTCAGTCCCTGAAGGTAATTTTTGGGATGATGAAAAACTGCAACGTCGCCTGGCTCCGAGATTGGATCGTTGGGTTAGCCTGATGCGGATGCACGGCGGGGCGCAAGCGGAGATGATTGCCAATGCGCCGGAAGACATTCGCGATCTGTTCAGTAAACGTATCAAGCTCATGGCGCCACTGCTCAAAGCCTGGAAGAGCGCTCTGAAAGAAGAAAGTGCCGTTGATTTTTCCGGGTTAATTCATCAGGCCATCGTCATTCTGGAAAAGGGGCGCTTTATTAGTCCGTGGAAACATATTTTGGTTGATGAGTTTCAGGACATTTCCCCTCAACGAGCGGCGTTGCTGGCCGCATTGCGTAAACAAAATTCGCAAACTACCTTGTTTGCCGTGGGGGACGACTGGCAGGCGATTTATCGCTTTAGTGGCGCACAGCTTTCGTTGACTACCGCCTTCCATCAAACCTTTGGTGAAGGCGATCGTTGTGATTTAGATACCACCTACCGTTTCAATAGCCGCATTGGTGAGGTAGCCAACGGCTTTATTCAGCAAAACCCGCATCAGCTTGCCAAACCGCTTAATAGCCTGACAGTTGGTGATAAAAAAGCGGTAACGTTGCTGGATGAAAGCCAGCTGGATGCGCTGCTGGATAAGCTGTCTGGTTTTGCGAAAGCCGATGAGAGAATTCTGGTACTGGCGCGCTATCATCATCTGAAACCTGCCAGCCTGGAGAAGGCGGCGACCCGTTGGCCCAAGCTACAGCTTGAGTTTATGACTATCCATGCCAGTAAAGGGCAGCAGGCGGATTACGTCATTATTGTCGGGCTTCATGACGGTAACGATGGTTTCCCGGCGCCAGCGCGTGAATCGATCATGGAAGAGGCGTTGCTGCCGACGGTGGAGGATTTTCCTGATGCAGAAGAAAGACGGTTGCTTTACGTGGCACTAACGCGTGCGCGGCATCGGGTATGGCTGCTGTTTAACAAAGATACGCCGTCGCGTTTTGTTGATGAGCTTAAACAGCTGGATGTGCCGGTCACCCGTAAACCCTGAAAGCAGGCGGCAACAGCCGCCTGTATGTCTATTATTTCAGACGCTCAGCCAGGTAGCGGGCGTAATCCGGGATCAGGATTTCCGTCTCATCGCTGAAATTTGGCGACTGAATAATAAAATCGGCCGTCGAAACGTTGGTTGCTACCGGAATGTTCCACACTGTTGCCAGGCGCAAGAGGGCTTTGACATCAGGATCGTGAGGCACAGCATTGAGCGGATCCCAAAAGAAGATCAGCACATCAATTTTCCCTTCAGAAATCAGTGCACCCACCTGCTGGTCACCGCCCATTGGGCCGCTCAGCATGGCGTTGACGTCCATACCCGTCGCGCGCTGGATTAAATTTCCTGTCGTGCCTGTCGCATAGAGAACGTGTTGTTCCAGCAGCGGCTGGTGGCGTTCAACCCAGTTCATCAACATCTGTTTACAGTGATCGTGTGCAACCAGCGCAATATGCTTGCGTGCTGGCAATGTGCGAGTCGTCAATTCCATAGTACAGCTCCCAAGTTAACCTTGCTACAGAGTACTGGAAGCACTTGACGCTGCAAGAGAAAGACAAAAAAAATGCGTACATGGGCATAAATGTCATGAAGGGGGTTGCTTCTCTGCCCATTGCAGGAAGTTACTTCGCGTTTGCGCGTCGGCCTGCCCAAACCAATATTTTAAACGCTGTTCGGTGAGTGATTGCGACTGGGGGGGCACCCGGTCCAGTTCAGAAACCCCGGAGAGTAGTGAGCTGTCGTCTGCCATCATGGTGGCAAATTGCGGTAATGAAGCATGCTTAGCTGCTTTGTTATAGCGTTCCGTTTCGAGCTCATAATCAACGATTTTTGTCGTAGATGTGATGGTCATAACATCCAGTTTGACCGGAATCGGCATGGCGTCGCCATCCAGCAGTTCCACTCGAGGGGTCTCATCGAAATGTGTCGCGTCTCGTTCGTTGCCCAGGCGCGGAAGATGAAAATTAACCTGACTGACGAGTTGGGTATCAAAGCTGATCACCAGAGGGGGAGAAATATACAGCCGTTCTTCATGGCTGGACAGGCGAATGGTTTTCTCGACGCGAAAAACCAGCTGATGCCGACCGTTTTCCAGCTCAATGCTCTCTGCACCGCGTAACAATGAGCTGGAGACTTTTTTTCCGTCCAGTACCAGCAGGTCAATGTCGTTTGACAGACGCAGTGAGGTAGCAAAAACGGATACCGGCAAACACAGGGTAATTAAGGCTGTCACAATGCCGGCTCTCATAGGGTTCTCCTGTTCAGAAAATACCTGAGTAGATGTATCAAAAGTTTTCGATAATCATGTTTACTAACATATAGACATAATTTCCAGTTTAGCTCTCATGCGCTGGTATGGGATGAATGGTTGCAACGTCAGGTTTGTCGTACACTTTGCAAAACAGCCTGGAGGAAGATGATGAAAGAGACCGATATTGCTGGCATTTTGACATCCACCCGTACGATTGCGCTGGTAGGCGCGAGCGACAAACCCGATCGTCCCAGCTATCGCGTGATGAAATATTTGCTCGATCAGGGCTATCACGTTATTCCTGTTTCACCCAAGGTTGCCGGGAAAACGTTACTGGGGCAGCAGGGTTACGCGACGCTGGCGGATGTGCCGGAGAAGGTGGATATGGTGGATGTCTTCCGTAATTCCGAAGCGGCCTGGGGGGTTGCGCAGGAGGCGATTGCCATCGGGGCGAAGACCTTATGGATGCAGTTGGGTGTGATCAACGAGCCAGCGGCGGTGCTGGCGCGTGATGCGGGTCTGGCTGTGGTGATGGATCGCTGCCCGGCTATCGAGATCCCGAGACTGGGGCTGGCGAAATAAGAACAAGCGGTTGCCGGTTGAGTTTATCGTCATCCGGCAACCGCTAAAGTCAGTTGCGCAGGCGCGGGGCCTGAAGCTGTTTACGGATGGTCCGCGCCAGTTCATCCATCGAAGGTTGCTCAGGATGTTCTTCCTGTAGCTCACTGCTCAACTGTGCTTCCGCCAGATACGTATGCACTGGCAGGCCGTTATCGTCTTCCATCACCACGTGATACCAGGGAGCGGCGCGAAGTTCGTCGTTAACCGCCAACTCATCAGGTGACGGGTCATCAAGCGAATATTCCGGGTCGATATCCACGACCACTCCGAGGTAACCTAACAGGGAATGGCGGACCTGCTGGCCGATACCGAATTTGCTGGCAATCATAGTCACCTCCCGGGAAATAGATACCCTCTATGTAAGGGCAATATTCCACTTTTCAAGTTACATGATGCGACAGGCAAACCCTTTCAGATACAGCCCTTCCGGGTAGGTAGCGATCACCGGATGATCGGCGGCCTGACGGAACTGCTCTATAAATTGTACATCACGACCTGCATCTAATGCGGCATCGGCGATGATTTTCTGAAATAAATCGGTCGTCATCAGTCCGGAACACGAGAACGTTAGCAGTACACCGCCAGGATTCAGTAGCTGAATAGCCAGCATATTGATGTCCTTATAACCACGACAGGCGCCCATTAGCTGGCTTTTGTTTTCCACAAACTTCGGCGGATCCATCACGATGACATCAAACTTCTCACCGCGATCGCGATAGGCGCGCAGCAGTTTAAAGACGTCGTCACGCACAAATTCAGCTTTGCTCAGATCCAGCTTATTCAGTTCGACGTTTTGTCTGGCGATGTCCAGCGCTTCCTGTGAGGTATCAACGCTGACGACCTGGCTGCATCCGCCCATTAGCGCAGATACCGCGAAACCGCCGGTATAGGAGAAACAGTTCAGGACACGTTTGTCTTGTACATAACGACGTGTGGCCAGACGGCTGTCGCGCTGATCCAGGTAGTAACCTGTCTTATGACCGTGCTGAATATCGACCAACAGCTTCATGCCATGTTCTTCAATCGGCAGCAGGGCCGGAGGCAGTTCGCCAGTGACGGGCCCCTGGGTCAGCTCCATACCTTCTTTTTTACGCACCGCAACATCGCTGCGGTCATAAATGGCGCATTCAGGGAACACCGTTTGCAGGGCGCTAATCAGCGCGGCACGCTGATATTCAGCCCCGGCGCTGAGCAGTTGCAGGACCAGGAAACGGCCAAAACGGTCAATGGTGATACCCGGCAGACCGTCGGATTCTCCGGCAATCAAACGGTAGCTGTCCAGGCCGTCTTTCTTCGCCAGCCAATCGCGCCACGTCTTTGCTTGCTGCAAACGGCGGGTGAAGAAGTCGATATCAATTGATTCGGACTTGTCGAATGTCCAGACGCGTGCACGGATCTGCGACGCCGGTGACCAGGCTCCGCGTGCTAACCATTTACCCTGATGGTCAACAATATCGATGGTTTCACCCAGACTGGCTTTACCTTCCATACGGGCGACGGCACCGGAAAATACCCACGGATGGCGGCGAAGTAATGATTTTTCGCGCCCTTTGGCTAACACTAAACGTACACTCATAATTTGCTATTCTGTCGATTCAAAGAAATGGGCGCCATTGTCCTGAGTTTTTCGAGGATTTGCAACGCGCAACGCGATGATAAGGAGAACCGTAATGTCTAAAGTCTGCATTATTGCCTGGGTGCACGGCCGGGTACAGGGTGTGGGATTTCGCTACACAACCCAGCATGAAGCGCAACGCCTGGGGTTGACCGGGTACGCCAAGAACATGGATGACGGTAGCGTAGAGGTTGTCGCCTGCGGCGAAAGCGAGCAGGTGGAACAGCTGATGAATTGGTTAAAGGCAGGGGGCCCGCGTAGCGCCAGGATAGAGAGAATTCTCAGTGAACCCCATCGTCCTGGCGATGATTTAAAGGGATTTAGTATCCGCTATTAAATACATTTTACCGGTTTAGGCAGACCCGCGATTTTGGTTGCTTGTTTAGCCGGACCTTTCGGAAACAGACGGTAAAGATAACGGCTGTTACCTTTGTCTTCGCCAAACTTGTTGGCCATCGCTTTTACCAGCATGCGGATGGCCGGAGACGTATTAAACTCCAGATAAAATTCGCGTACAAAGCGCACCACTTCCCAATGCTCGGGGGTCAGGGTAATACCTTCGTTTTCGGCAATGGTAGCAGCCAGCGGCTCACTCCACTCGGTGGTGTCTTTTAAATAGCCTTCGCTGTCGGTACTGATTTCTCTACCTTCAAAGATCAACATAATCCTTCACTGCGTTAGTCAAACTGGCGGCAGTTTAGCAAAAAAGAAAGCCCCGCATAAGCGGGGCCGTATAATGCGAGTTGACAACTTAGTCGCGGCTGGCGAAGCCCAGAATGCTCAGCAGGCTGACGAAGATGTTGTACAGCGAAACATACAGGCTGACCGTTGCACGGATGTAGTTGGTTTCACCGCCACGGATGATATTGCTGGTTTCGAACAGGATAGCGCCTGAAGAAATCAGAATAAACACCGCGCTGATGGCCAGATGCAGAGCCGGCAGCTGCAGGAAAATATTGGCAACCATACCAATCAGCACCACCACGATACCCGCCATCAGCATACCGCCGAGGAAGGACATGTCTTTACGGGTGGTCAGCACGTAAGCAGAGCAGCTGAAGAAGACCAGCGCGGTACCGCCCAGCGCCATGCCGATAACATCACCCATGCCTGCAGACAAGTAGGCATTCAGCATCGGTCCCAGAATGTAGCCCAGGAAGCCGGTGAAGGCGAAAGCTGACAGAATACCGACCGGCTTATCTGCCGTTTTATAGGTCAGGAACATCAGGCCATACATACCGACCAGCGTCAGGATAAGACCCGGGGATGGCAGCATCAGCACGGTGCTAGCCGTTGCGGTGATGGCAGAAAACGCCAGCGTCAGGCTCAGCAGAAAATAGGTATTACGCAGCACTTTATGCGTGCTGAGTAGCGATGTACGGTCGCGCGATGAACTAATAATACGATCCATGAGTCACTCTCTTATGACAGATGTAATTAATGACGGAGGATAATGAAATCGCGGGTAATGACACAGCGGTTTTACCCATCTTTACGCATTTTAACCCGCCAGACTTAAGCATTTTATTTCAGCAAAAGTGCCTGAATCAGATGTTACCACTTAATGTTTGAAAATGTCAGATCGATATCTGATAGGTAACTGAAAAATATTGCGTTATCCACTACATCCCTTTAAGAGTGACTGCGGTGTCATCATAAAACAGAACAATAAGGTGCAGGGAATGACTCAACAAAAATCGAAGGTATTTACGTTTTCGCTGTTGACCGCCTGTTTGATATCGATAAACGGTGCGGTATGGGCTGCCAATGTTCCTGCAGGAACAACATTGGCCGAAAAACAGGAACTGGTGAGAAATAACGGGAGTGAACCTGCATCGTTGGATCCGCATAAAGTTGAAAGCAACGTTGAATTTACTTTAATCAGCGATATGTTCGACGGTCTGGTTGCCGTCAGTCAGGATGGGGCTATCGAGCCTCGACTGGCGGCATCCTGGGAGAATAAAGATAACACCGTCTGGACCTTTCATTTACGACCGGGCATTACCTGGTCTGATGGCTCTGCCATTACCGCACAGGATGTTGTCTGGAGCTGGCAGCGTCTGGTTTCACCGCAAACAGCTTCACCGTATGCCTCTTACCTTGGCAACATGCATATAGCCAATGCTGTCGATATCGCACAGGGGAAAAAAGATCCCGCCACGCTGGGTGTAAAAGCACTGGATGATACCACGCTGGAAATTACCCTGACGCAACCGACGGCGGCGTTTCTGGCTATGCTGGCGCACCCGTCACTGGTGCCGCTGGATAAGGTACTGGTTGGCCGTTATGGCGATAAGTGGACCCGACCAGAGCATTTTGTCAGCAGTGGGCCGTACAAACTGTCGCAGTGGGTAGTGAATGAGCGAATTGTCGCGGTGCGTAATCCGCACTACTGGGATAACGCGCACACGGTCATTGATAAAGTTACTTATCTGCCGATCAGTTCAGAAGCGGCAGACGTTAACCGTTACAAGGCCGGTGAAATCGATATTGTCTTGAGCGTGCCGGTGAATCAGTTTGCCCAGTTGAAAAAAACAATGGGTAACGAGCTTCACGTCTCACCGTTGTTATCAACTTATTACTACCAGTTTAATACGACCCGGGCGCCGTTTAACGACTCGCGCGTGCGTCGGGCGCTGAATATGGCGCTGGATAAAGACATCATTGCCCAAAAGGTGATGGGGCAGGGGCAGCGTGAAGCCTGGGTTATCAGTCAGCCTGAAATTGGCGGGGTGACGTTATCCGCGCCAGAGTATGCGTCGTGGCCGCGGGATAAACGTATTGCGGAAGCGAAAAAACTTCTGGCAGAAGCCGGTTTTGGCCCTGAACATCCGCTTTCATTAAACTTGCTCTACAACACTTTCGAAACGCATCAGCGGATTGCGATTGCGGCATCGTCAATGTGGAAGAAAAATTTGGGCGTCGAGGTGACACTGCAAAACCAGGAGTGGAAAACGATGCTGGATACCATGCACACCGGTAATTTTGACGTGGTGCGCTATGCGTGGATCGCCGATTACGATGATGCCTCGAGCTTCCTGAATATTTTCCGTACCGGTGATAGTGAGAACACGACCCAGTACAGCAACCCTGCCTATGATGACGCGATGAGTCATGCGGCGAAAGCAGGATCACTGGAAGAACGCGGGAAGTATTACCAGCAGGCGGAAGCGATTTTGGCTGAGGATGTGCCAGCCATTCCGATTTATCATTATGTTCGTGCACATCTGGTGAAGCCGTGGGTAGGGGGATTTGCGCCGGATAACCGGGGCTATTACTACACCAAGGATATGTTCATCAAAAAACACTAAGTGGCAGAAGAGCATATTTATGCTGAATAAACGTTCAATCTGTTGTTATTTCAGTCGATTAACAATATTTTGACTGTTTTTCAGGCAAACGAACACATTGGTGCTTTACAGGTCCGTTCGGGATGTTTATAGTGCGCCTCATTGGAAGCGTGGCCGAGCGGTTGAAGGCACCGGTCTTGAAAACCGGCGACCCGAAAGGGTTCTAGAGTTCGAATCTCTACGCTTCCGCCAAATACGAAACCCAAGTCGTTATGCGACTTGGGTTTTTTCGTTTTATACGGTTCTGGTTGCGGCATTTAACGTGTCTGGCAAACAGATTCAGCGTGTTAGTCATGCAAGCCGTGGCTTAGCCCCATGCAACCAAGTCCAGTCGCCAACACGTCGAGTCAGGATTGACCGAGATAACGTGTTTGCGACCGTAAACCTCTGTTTGTGTCGCGGATTAGACGTCGAGCTTACGGCCAGCCAGCCATTCCACTCTGGCCGGGTCGCGATGAGAGAAGAATGCGCTGGTTGCGGTATCGATCGCGGTAATATGCAGCATGTCTTCCGCGCTCAGTTCGAAATCAAGGATGTTGATATTCTCTTTCATACGTTCTTTGCGCACTGTTTTAGCCAGCGACACGATGCCACGCTGGAAGATCCACCGCAGGACAACCTGGCCGACGCTTTTACCGTATTTCTGACCTATCGCCGTTAACTCAGGATGCTGGAATAAACCATTTTTCCCTTCGGCAAACGGTGCCCATGCTTCAGGTTGAATACCACGGCTTTGCATCCACGACACGGCATGCAACTGCTGATTGAAAGGGTTCACTTCAATCTGATTCACCGCTGGGGCGACGTTATTGAAGGCAATAAGATCGGCCAGTCTGTCGGGATGGAAGTTGCTTACGCCAATAGCGCGAATTTTGCCTGCCTGTTGCAGTTCTTCCATTGCACGCCATGCGCCGTGGACATCGCCGTAAGGTTGGTGAATCAAATACAGATCAACGTAGTCGAGCTGTAGTCGGTTCAGTGATCGCTCAAACTGGGCTTTCGCACCTTCGTAGTTTGTATCCTGTAACCACAGTTTGGTGGTCACAAACAGCTCATCGCGGGCGACGCCGCTTTGTTTTAGCGCGTTGCCGACCTGAGTTTCATTCAGATAAGAGGCTGCGGTATCAATCAGGCGATAACCCGTTTCGATGGCGTCAATCACCGCCCGTTCGCACTCGGCGGCATCCGTGATCTGGAATACACCAAAGCCCAGTAGGGGCATTTTAATACCGTTGTTCAGTGTGACTGTTTGCATGATGTTATCCTTCAACTGTTGACCAGGAGAAGCATAACGCAAACTGATTTATTTGATTAGATGGAGTAATTCACTAAGCTTTATTAGATGGACTCATTAATCTTATGGGACAACGCTGGTCGGCCTCGAGCCGGAAACGGCCTTTATCTCTCCGGATCCACCCGATCATCCATCAGGATATACTGCGCCGCTTTACGCGCGTATTGATCAATCAAAGGAACAAGCCGAGTAAAATGCTCGCTGGCACAGTGTGTATCGAGTGCTGCCCGGTCAGGCCACTCTTCAATGAAAATAAAATGCCCCACATCCTTTTCATCCCGGTATAAATCATAAGCAATACACAGGGGCTCTTTCCTCGTTGCCGCGATGAGTTCGCGGTATAAAGGGAGAACGTTGTCGACGTACTCGGGTTTGATAAAATCTTCGGCGATGACCTTTAGCATGCGAACTCCTTCATTAAAAATGGTACAAGGCTTTTTACGGGTAATGCCAGCCTCAAGGGCCGGTCAGCGCCAGAAACAGACGCTAAGATTTAATAAATCTGCCGACAAATGGCCAGCAGACTTTTCAGGATATTAGTTGCGTGCAGCGATAGCCGCAGCGGCACCACCCATAGCAACAGCGCCTATACGATTGGCAAATCTCACCGCTTTAGGAGTACGTAATAAAACGCGTGCTCTGTGTGCCAGAAAAGTCCAGGTAAGATCGATTGCAGCCAATGTCACCAGCGTAATGCTGGCAAGGATTGCCCATTCACTTACACCGGCTTTTGACAAATCGATAAACGACGGAAGAAGAGCAAGGTAGAACACCATTATTTTGGGGTTACCCAACGTTAATGCCATACCCGCGCTAAACATTGACCATGAAGAAGTCCGTTGCGGAAGTTCGTCTGTTTTTTCATTTACAGGTTTACGCCACATTTTAAATGCAAGCCAGCAAAGGTAGGCGATGCTTACCCATTTCAGAATATGAAAACCTAACTGGAATGTTTGTGCGAGGGTAGTTAGCCCGGCCATAGCCATGGAGAGCCAGACAACTTCACCTATCCACATTGCCGCGATGAAAGGTATAACATTTCGCCAGCCATTCGTAATGACCCGTGACACAAGGGCAGCAATACTGGGGCCAGGAACGCCAGCATTAAGTAACAGCGCTCCGGCAAATAAAAAATAAGGAATTAATTCCATCGTTAACCTCAAATAAAAGTGCTTCGAATGGCCCATTGTACCTGATGCGCACGTCCTGGAAGTCGGTGATTGCCCAGTCCGAATCTGTCAGAATTTCAACCAACGATAATCTGGATACCAGTACAGTAGCCCCCATTGGTCGGGTGGAAATCAACAGAACAGGCAGTGACCACCACATAGAGATCTGTTTCAGCGAGCAATAGCACATTTCCTCCGGGGGGATTGTTCGAAGCCAATACCTCAAGCTTACCGTCAGCCTGCGGTTCTGAGCGTTGGAAAAAATTGACCGGATCGGGAACGATGGGAAGTGATATTTCTGCCGCCTGCAGTGCTCCCAGCATATTGTCACGACAGTTCGGGTGATCATACAGGCCAGCTCGTTCGTAAAGTCCAGGGTTGCAGGCTGGGAAAAGCATATCATGCGGGCATGGCGAGTTATCCTGCACTAATGTGAGTAAGGGTCTGGCTTTTTCACTGTAAAAAGACTCTCCCGGTGCGGGGAATAATCGCTCTGTTATATCTCGCGTCTGAGATGTGCTTAGCCAGTCAATTTCACCAGCGCTAATAGACATTGCCCATAAGTCCGCAACCTGCTGCCCCTCAGGGTCAATAACACTGAACGTTTGACCTTTAGCAACCCAAAAGCCACGACCTTCCTGTGGCGGAATATCTATCTTTATCTGCTCGCTCATTTCCTGACATCCATTCTGATTACCAGTAACGAAGATTAACAAAATGGCAGTGGCGTAACTAATGAATGATGAGGAAACGGATATTGCTCGTATAATAATGTGTTAATCAATGGGGAGCCGGATCTCCTCGCCATGACCCGCGCCGATTACCCATGCAGCAACCTGCTGCATGGCAATGTCGACGTCTGCTCTGAGGATCCCGACATGACCACCTTTCATCAACTTACTGCCACCAGCCTGCAGGGTCAGCTTGTCTCCATGGCCGACTACGCTGGCAAGCTGGTTCTGGTCGTTAACACCGCCAGCCATTGTGGCTTCACGCCACAATACGCAGGTCTTGAGGCGCTCTACAAGAAGTATGCCGCTCAGGGTCTGGTCGTGCTGGGGTTTCCCTGCAACCAGTTTGGTAAGCAGGAACCCGGCGGTGCCGACGAGATCGCTCAGACCTGCCACATCAATTACGGTGTGAGTTTCCCGATATTCGAGAAAGTGGAGGTCAACGGCGGTGCAACGCATCCGGTGTTTCGTTACCTGAAAGCCGAATTGCCAGGCGTGCTGGGTGGGCGGATCAAGTGGAACTTCACTAAGTTCCTGATCGGACGCGACGGTAAACCGCTTAAGCGTTTTGCACCGCTCACCACCCCGCAGAAAATGGAAGCCATAATCCTTGCTGCACTGGAAATCTAAGTGCTCTTGTCATTCTCTGGGTGCGAGTGACGGTATTTCGCTCATAGCTGCTTTTGGGGATTGAAAGCAGATCAGCGCAAACCATTATATTTTCAGTGCATTAATAACGATACGTAGGGCGGGGGACACATTGCGATGAGGATAATACAGAAATATTGTCTTTTATCATGACAACGAAACCACAATTCTGGTTAAAAAATACTTAACGTACGTTTTAATGCGGTTGAGCTTCAAACCTCTTTAAGAGTGCATGCTAGCGATACGCCTGAGAAGAGGTTATTTCAGGCGTATCAGGAGAAGATTAATGTAGACTGACTGACCGCTACTGGTAGGTAAAGGTGAGCTGAACAGTTGTTTTGAATTCCCCTGCCGTAACCGTCCCTGTCGGGGTATACATCCTGGCGGATAGCGGGAATATCGCTTTACGACTTACCTTGTCGACCGCGGCTGCCAGCGAGCCTTCAGGCGAAATCTCCGTGAGGTGATCGCGCTTCATTATTTGCAGCGCCATACCGCTGGCGCTGCCCTGGCTGTTGGCAAATTTAGTGATATCATCGCTGTCGGCATCACCGCTAAGTTTGGCGGTCACCTGAGTGGTTGAGGCAGGGCAAGACGAGAGCGTTAGTTCAAAATCCTGCCATTCGCTGGTGTCACCAGGATTAGGGTAATTAACGGCGAGCGCCTGTTCAAATATTACGGTCTGTTCCTTCGTGTTAGCATCAACGATACAGGCAGAAGCTACCACAGTACCGCTAAGATTAATCTCTGCTGCCTGCACGGAATCAATACCGCTGACGGCCCATAGACATGCCAAAGCGGGAAGCAGTTTGTTTATCTGTTGCGCCATTGTCCTGTCCTGAATTACTGGTAGGTAAAGGTTGCCTGCACCTGGCCTTTGATAGTACCTGGCATCACAATCCCTTTGGACATAGCACGAGCGCGCATGTTCAGATCATAGGCATGGGTGCTGTTATCAATAGGGATATTTACCAGTTTTATACCATTTCTATACGCAAGCGCGTCACTTTCACTTGTCAGTTCAAGTTTTAAATTAGTGGCGGTACCGGTATTTTTATAGTAATTCGCATCTGTGGGATCGACGTCACCGGTAAATGTCACGCTAAAAGAGGTGGTCGAAGCTGGGCAACCCGTTACTTTCAGAGTTGCACTTGCCCATGCTGTAGTCGTGCCACTGGTGGCCAGGGAGTCCGCTGCAATAGAGTCGCCTAAATTCATGGCCAGTGATGTGTTATTTCCGTTGATCACGCAAGCCGAGGCGACAACTGTACCGGTAATATCAATATTTGCTGAGTTCGCTGAACTGGCAGCAGAAAATAATCCCGTACAAGCTAATACTAATACCAGCGTTTTTTTATCCATCATTGATTTCATATTTTATCCCTATAGATTAATTATATTGAATTTGGAGCTCGATTGCTGACTTTACATTTCCGGCCGTGACGTTATTAACATTATCAATAAAGTATGCGACCTTAAAATCTGGAATAGGGTAATCCCCCGAACCATCGTAACCGCTGATATTAGTCGTGCTATTAATGGTGTGAGCGGTTCCATCGGCATTTTGAAACTGGACATACACGTTTTTCGCATAACCTGTACCCTCTGCCACCTTCAACACACCATTCCCGGCATTATGCGCCCCGTATACCGCGTTGAATGTGTAGGTAATACCATCAATGGCACCAGGGCAATTAACTAATGTAACTCTCTGCAGATCTGATACGTTTTGCGAGCCATTAACCAGATTATTACCATATAAAGCTGAAAGCTTAATTTCTGTTGGCGCATTAATTGTACAGGCGGTTATTTTCGGCTGGCTGGCGATGCCGGAAAG
>NZ_JADABY010000041.1 GCF_015672735.1 Citrobacter sp. Res13-Sevr-PEB04-36
CTAGGCTGGAGGTTCCGTAAAGCTTTCAGCTTTGAGCCAGTTATAAAAACCCCTTTTGATTTGTTAAAACAGTTTGCGGTCTGGCAACTGCAAACGTTCAACAAGAAATCAAAAGGGGGTCCCAATGAGGGACGAAAAGAGCTTAGCGCACACGCGATGGAACTGTAAATATCACATAGTTTTTGCGCCGAAGTACCGAAGAAAGGTGTTCTACGGGGAAAAGCGCAAAGCGATAGGCAGTATCTTAAGAAAGCTGTGCGAATGGAAAAACGTGAATATTCTGGAAGCAGAATGCTGTGTGGATCACATCCATATGCTTTTAGAAATCCCGCCCAAAATGAGTGTGTCGGGGTTTATGGGATACCTGAAGGGAAAGAGCAGCCTGATGCTTTATGAGCAGTTTGGCGATTTGAAGTTTAAATATCGTAACAGGGAATTCTGGTGTCGAGGGTATTACGTTGATACGGTTGGGAAAAATACAGCCAGGATACAAGAATACATAAAGCACCAGTTGGAAGAGGATAAAATGGGTGAGCAGTTATCGATCCCATATCCGGGTAGCCCGTTTACGGGCCGTAAGTAACGAAGTCTGATGCAAATGTCAGATCGTATGCGCCTGTTAGGGCGCTGCTGGTAACAAAGCCTTATAGGCGCATCAGAAAAACCTCCGGC
>NZ_JADABY010000042.1 GCF_015672735.1 Citrobacter sp. Res13-Sevr-PEB04-36
CTGAGGACTATGAAGTATCAATTACTGGGAAGGGGAAAGTGCTTGAACTGAGTTTTTGGGGGAATACGAGAAGCAAAAAAGATGCACTGGTTCTTCTTAAGGATATGACTAAGTGGATGGACTCAAAAATAAGAACATAAAGTAATATGACTGAGTGATGACGATCTTTTTTAAATTGTGGATTATTAGGCTGGTAATTGAAGCGCCGAATAGACAGATATTAGAATAAAAGGAGAATATTCAAATGATTTATCAGTGTGATACTTGCAGTAGAACGACTTTTGAGGTTAATTGTCCCTGGTGTAGTGGAGTTTCGCCTGTAAAAACGTCTGCATGGGGTTCAGCATCATCGACCTCACAAGCAATAGATATACAACGTATGACACCATTGAATCCATCGTTTTATCCAGAGTTTCAGTATCGTTCAAAGGGTGTTCTAAAAGATCTATTTGGGAAAAAGAAAGAGCAAACTCAGCTTAATCAATTGCTTGAAAATGTTCTCGAAAAATACTCCAGTTTAAAAGATCCATATTTTACTAACTTCATTTACACTTCCAGATTCTCACATAATAATAAATCGGAAGCAGATTACTCAACAGATAATGGTACATACTCCGAATTACAACTTTTCCGTGAGGTGTTGGTCAGAAAAGGGTTCAATGAGCTTGAAGAGTTACCTGAGCTATTAGATAAATTACTCCTTACCACGTCATTTAACGCTCTTTATTATGGTTTCGCTAAGGAAGTTAAACGGCATATTAAATCTACACTTACTGAATCCTTGAAGTCATGGATTGAGGAAGCGGGTACCACTTTTAGGGCAGATCTTTCATTGTTTCTATTCTATATATGGAGCAATAAAATAGAGTTCTCATCAGTAGAGTTCAATGAAAAAGCGGAGGCTACGCCTGGTGTTCCTTTAGTTTCATTTGATGAAGTTAAAAAATACTTAGCTGTGTGCGAACATATTTATTTTGATATTCTGGTTGATAGATTAGCTACACGGCTCGAACATTTTAACCCTAACAAATTCGTTACCATGTATTTAGTTGATGCAATGGACGGTTTCCAGTTTGAAGATTTCCTTGTGGAAGTATTCCAGACTATGGGCTATGACGTCAAAGAAACCAAGAGAACGCAAGATCAGGGGGCAGATCTCTTCGTCACTCGATTTGGTAAGGATATGGTTATTCAGGCGAAAAATTATTCTGGTTCTGTAGGTAACTCGGCGGTGCAGCAGGTGATCTCTGCTAAAACATTCTATGGTTGTGATGAGGCGATGGTTGTGACTAATTCCTACTTCACTCGCTCTGCGAAAGAGTTAGCTGAATCAGCCTTGGTACGTCTGATCGACAGGGATGAACTGCAAAAGTATCTGGATGATTACAATCAGAAGATAATTGAAGATTTCCAGTCAAACTCGTAACTTTGCAGTCATATAGATATAGCAAAGGACAGGTAGGCCTCCGTGAGAGGGGGACTTACCTGTGCAGATTCTGTGCTCAAAGTTATCCAAGTCTATCTATTTACTGCCAATTACAGTAAAATGAGTAAACAATTACAGCAAAGTTTCGCAATGCACTGCTATGTAACTCATTGATCCTGCGTAGAATTTAAAATCCCTCGGCTGTAAGGCTGTGCGGGTTCAAGTCCCGCTCCGGGTACCATGGGAAAGAGCAGAATAATCAAAGCAATAAGCAGTGTCGTGAAACCACCTCCGGGTGGTTTTTTTGTGCCTGTAATTTGTTAACTCCCATCTGGATTACGTCCATGAGCAGCGTTTTCAATGAGAATCTATCTGCGAATCGGCGCACCAAGCATAAAGCCTCCCCGGGCTGGATTGCTCCTGAATCCGTCGCGAGCGGGGTTGTCGTTGTGGTTCTGAAAACGGTTAAACATAACGGGATCGCCAATGCCATCCTGAATAGCAAATGGTTGATTGATCTTATCGCGGGCTCTGAGCGTGAAACCGAAGTCATCCGTTCCACCAATGATGATGACGCTGTTGCCGGTAGCCAGTGCAGCACTTAATTCACGCTCCCTTGCGGCCTGGTCCTGCAAGGTGTTGGCGTTAGCGCATAATGACATCATCAGCAATGCGGTAAAGATGAAGTATGAACCTACTCGTGGCCGTTTCATGATGAATGCCTGATAAAAAATGTGGCTAGTAAAGTATAGCGTTTGGTGACGCTGATATTCGTCGTAGGCATGATGAATGTTACCGTTTTGCCTGCGCAAATAATGATTATCCTGTAAGTCAGTACCGCCAAATTCCCCCCTATAATGAAAGCAGGTAACAGGTGATGATTCCTGTTTGCAGACTATGTGGATGCGGGAGGCGATCATGAAAGGCATACTCTGTGCGACGGTAATGTCTGCAACGTTTCTCGTTTTTAGCGGGCTAGCGTACCCGGCGGCAGTGCGCATCGCCGTGGCGTCAGCACTGTCGCTGGATCCCATCAGCCTCGCCCAACAACGTTTTGATGAAATGCAATCGTATCAGCTTGTTATGCGTTCCTCGTCGGCTACGCAAGAGAGCAAAATTATCCGCTATAGCTATAAAAAACCCGGCTACGTACGGATGGACTTTACCCAGCCGCACGCTGGTGCGGTGCTGATCTATAATCCCGTAAACACTAAAGTGACGTTGTGGCCATTCGGGCTGGGAACATTGCCAGTTTTGACTCTGTCGCCTACAAATTCATTGATCCAGGATGAGCGCGGTCACCGGGTCGATCGGTCTGACATCGGCGTTTTGTTGGGGAATATTCGCCGTTTGCAGCATGGGGGGACAACCACCACTCTTGGCGTGGAGAATCTTTCCGGGCGTTCGGTAATGCACATCTCGGTGGTAGGGCCGGGGACAATGGCTGTTGAGGGAGTTCATCGCTATGAAGTTTGGTTAGATAACTTTCATAAACTGCCTGTCAAAGTGATGAGCTACACGCCGGAGGGTAAACCGCTGGAAACGGTGCTTATGGATGCCATGATCGTCAACCTCCGTTTTCCCGTCGATTTCTTCACGCCATAAGGGAGCCTGGTCCATGGCCGAATATCAGTTCTTCACCGTCTGGCGGGTCGAGGCACCGCTACAGGAAGTCTGGGACGTGTTCTCTCATCCGGACCAGTGGCCTGAGTGGTGGGTAAGCCTGGAGCGAGTCATCGAGCTCAAAAAAGGCGATGGACAAGGGATCGGCGCGTTACACCGCTATACCTGGAAAGGGGCGCTGCCGTATCGTTTAACCTTTGATATCAGCGTACTGAATATTCTGCCGTGCTCTCTTCTTGAAGGGGAAGCTCGCGGTGAGGTTGAAGGTCGCGGCGTATGGTCTTTTGTGGAACTGGGTAAAGAGACTATCGTCAGGTATGACTGGAATGTTCGCACTACGCTTCGCTGGATGAACTATCTTGCTCCGTTGGCCGCTCCCGTTTTTCGCTGGAATCACGATACGGTCATGCGCGAGGGGGCAAAGGGCTTAGCCCGAAAATTAGGCGCCTCTGTGTACATGTTTTAATTTAAGGGGAGGGGAAAGGTTGGGCATCCCGCGTATTTTATGCATTCTTTGCCTTTTTTCTCGTTGCGCCTGTACTCTTGTGGTTGAAAGTGGCTTAATCGGTTCTCTTTTCATTCACAGTTAACAGGTCTGTTATTGATGAATAATCCCCATCGACTCGCCTTTTTACGCCAACGTCTGTCTGCTGTGATGATCGCCAACGCTCGCCGTGGCTTAACTCTCATAATATGGACAGACAGCAATGCAACGTCGCCAGTTTCTTAAAAATAGCGTACTCCTTTCTGCCGCCGGTTTTGTCGGCCCTTCGATCGTTAGCCAGACGGTACAGGCCGCAGAGCCATTGGCTGCGCCGGTGGCGCGTCGGCGTTTTGTGTTATCACAAACCTATAAGCTGAATCCACCGCAGGGTTCGAGTGGCGTGGTGAAGTTGTGGATCCCGCTGCCAGTAGACACCGTGTTTCAACAGATGACAAACCTTGTTTTTAGCGGCAACTATAAGCAGGCATATGTCACCACCAATAACAGCTACGGTGCCAAAACGTTATTTGTCAGTTGGCCAGATTCACAGGGTGAGTTGCTGATGAAGGTCGATATTGAGATTGAAACGGCCGACTGGGAACCGCTGAAGCATGACGCGCTAAAAACCTGGCAAGTCCCGGAGCAGATTGTTTACCCGCTGGATGTTAAACCGTATCTGTTACCGACAGCGCATACCCCCGTTGATGGGCAGGTCCTGGAGACCGCGCGTAAAATCACCGGTGCTGAGCAGGATCCATTGAAAAAAGCACGCCTGATCTATGAGTGGGTTAGCCGCTATATGGAGCGTGATAATGACGTAATTGGTTGCGGGACGGGTGACGTCGCGGAAATCCTGAAAAGCGGCAAACTCAAAGGGAAATGTACCGACATGAGTTCCGTTTTTGTGGCACTGGCTCGGGCCAGCGGTATTCCGGCGCGTGAACTGTTTGGTATCCGCCTGGGGAAAGCCAATAAGCTGGAACGCTATTCGAAAAGCGCGTTTGGTAAAGCCGACAGCGCAGGGGTTGCTGATGTCAGTGGCGGACAGCACTGTCGCGCTGAGTTCTACCTGGCCGGTTACGGCTGGTTGCCGTGCGACCCAGCAGACGTGACCAAAATGCGTCTGGCAGAGAAAAAAAACCATCAGGATGCCGATGTCCAGGCCGTCAATGCTTACCTGTTTGGCAACTGGGAAATGAACTGGGTGGGCTTTAACTACGGACGCGATTTTGAACTGTATCCGGCAACAGAGCAGGGTGCGATGAACAACTTTGGTTATCCTTATGCTGAAGTGGATGGCGATCCGATCAACTTCTATGACCCCAAAGCGTTCTCTTACAGCTATGTTGCAACAGAACAACGCTAAGGGGGCGGGATTAACCCTGCTGACGGCCGCTGCGGCGGCTGTCACCGCCGGTCTATGCTGCGTCGGGCCACTGTTATATCTGCTGTTTGGTATTTCGGCGGCGGGCTTTGCCGTATTCACTCAGGTTGAATTTTTACGTATTCCCCTGATGGTGCTGACCTTAGGGTTATTACTACGGGTGTTCTGGCGACTCTATTTTTCAAAACGGCTGTGGTGCACCGGGCGGTTAACCCTGACGCAGATGCGTGTTCTGTACTGGTTTGCGGTAATACTAATTTTGCCAGTGTTATTCTACCCCACGCTGGTGGCCTGGTTTTATGAGGTGTTTGAATGAAAAGAGTGACACTGCTCGTGTGTTTATTACTGCCGTTATGGGTACAGGCCGCGAATCAAAAAGTCGTGCTGGATATACAAAATATGACCTGTTCTCTGTGCGTTATTTCGGTTAACCAGGCGCTGCGCGAAACGGACGGCGTGATCAAAGCCAAGTCTTCGCTAAAGACTCGGCAGGCAGAAGCCATCGTTCCGCAAGGTTTCTCTACCGATACGCTACTCAACGCGGTAGCGAAAACCGGATACACGGCCACGCTGAACCGTATTGAGCAACAGTAAGCCACCTGCGGGTGGTTTTATTATGCGTGGCAGATATAATGCCCGCGATTTTGTGATCCCTTTTGTGCGTTGACTACCGGAATTACCCCCGTTTCCTGTTAACCTGAACAAGCGGTCTCTGTAGACCGCTTGTTCCTATTGGTATCCGTTATCCCACACGCCATGTAAGATAATCACAGGCCAGAATTATTGACTAAGGAAAAGCGTTATGAAAACGGGACCATTAAACGAGAGCGAGCTGGAATGGCTGGATGATGTACTGACCAAGTACAATACCGACAAGGCGATTCTGGATGTCTCCGAGCTGGATGGCTTGCTGACGGCGGTGCTCAGTTCACCTTTTGAAATTGAACCAGAGCAGTGGCTGGTTGCGATATGGGGCGGCGCGCAGTATGTCCCGCGCTGGTCATCCGAAAAAGAAATGGCGCGTTTTATGAACCTGGCGTTTCAGCATATGGCTGATACGGCCGATCGTCTGGATGAGTTCCCGGAGCAGTTTGAGCCGTTGTTTGGCCTGCGCGAAATTGAAGGCCATGAGCTGACGATTGTAGAGGAATGGTGCTTTGGCTATATGCGCGGCGTGGCGTTGTCGGATTGGTCCACATTACCGGATTCGTTAAAACCTGCGCTTGAGGCGATTGCTCTGCACGGGACGGAAGATAACTTCGAGGTAGTGGAAAAATTGACCCCGGAAGCGTTTGAAGAGAGCGTTGAGGCTATCCGTCTGGCGGCGCTGGATCTGCACGCGTACTGGATGGCGCACCCGCAGGAAGCCCCGACGAAGGTACCGGTTAAAGTTGATGCTAAAGTAGGGCGTAACGATCCCTGTCCGTGTGGCAGTGGTAAAAAATATAAGCAGTGCTGTCTGCACTAAGAAAAAGGGGGCGCTAAGCCCCCTTTTTCTTTACCCAACTTCTGGCAGCAGCCCTGCCGCAATTGAAAACTGCACCGCTATTACAACAACACCGCAAATAAACACCAGTGCCAGCGCCGGAGCGCCGCCCGCTACGCGATAAGCTGCCTGAGGATTGTGTTTTCTGCTCTGCCAGACCAGCATTGACGGGATCAGCAGTGCCAGCACTGCGAGAGCTACACCTGCGTATCCCAGTGCCATGACAAACCCACGCGGGTAGAAGAGGGCGAAGGCCAACGGTGGCAGGAATGTTACTACGCCAGTCTGCAGTCTTCCGGCTGCGGAATTGCGACGCTGGAAGAGGTCAGCCAGATAATCAAATAAGCCCAGCGCTACGCCGAGGAAAGAGGTCGCCAGGGCAAGGTCGGCAAACAGATGTACCGCCAGCTCAACGTGCGGTGAGGCCACCACTTCACGTAACGCCTGCAATAAACCGTTTAGACCCGCATGGTCTGCTAGCAGTCCCATAAAGGTTGATGAGTTGATACTGCCGAGCGTGGCCAACTGCCAGAAAATATAGGCGACTAGCGGGATGGCACTGCCGGTAATAAACACCCAGCGTAATTTACGGATATTGCCGTTCATATAGCTGACGATGCTGGGGACGCTGCCGTGAAAACCGAATGACGTAAAGATCACCGGAATGGCAGAAAGCGCCAGACCTTGTTGCAGCGGTAACGTGAGGAGATTGACTTTATGAATGTGTGGCATCAACAGCGCCAGCATAACAACCAGAAAGATAATCTTGGCGCTGAACAGCAGGCGGTTGAACAGATCAACCAATGATGTGCCTACACATACCACGCCCCCGGCAACAAAGGTGAACAGTAATACGCCCATTGTTGGGGACATGCTGGTACCGGTCCAGTCACTGATGCTTGAGGCCAACAGTTCACCAGCGCCGCTGATATATGCGGCCGTAAGCGCGTACATCAAAAACATCATGCTAAAGCCGGTAACCCACTGTCCGTAGCGACCAAGATAGCGTTTCGCCAGCGTGCCGAGCCCGGTATCTGCCGGTACATGCTGATACACTTCCAGCAGCAACAGTGCGGTGTAGCACATTAGCGCCCATAGCCCAACCAACAACACCAGCGTCACGCTAAAACCCACACCCGCCGCAGCCAACGGCATCGCCAGCATACCGGCGCCAATCGTGGTTCCCGCCACGATAAAAACACTACCCAGAGTTCTATTCTTCACGCTTTCCTCTGTCCCAGAGATAGTCAATAGTTGTATCTGCGGCGCAGAGTAAGGCATAACGCTATTTTCGTCAAATGACCGTTACAATGCATGTACATTTATATTTACACTTAATTAAATGGTTAAGATGTATTCCAGATGACATTTTTCTGCGTTAGCGCAAAGCAGCATGGAGTCGTTTACATTAGGCTGCGGGCTTTACTGAGGAGGATGTATGGAATCTATTCACGGCCACGAAGTACTCAACATGATGATTGAGTCTGGCGAACAGTATTCAAATGCCAGCCTTGAAGCGGCGATTACGGCACGTTTTGGTGAGCAGGCGCGTTTTCATACCTGTTCTGCTGAAGGCATGACGGCGGCTGAGTTGGTGGCGTTCTTAGCGGCGAAGGGAAAATTTATTGCCAAAGACGACGGCTTCTCTACGCACGAAAGCAAGATCTGCCGTCATTAAGATTTTTGGTTCACGGTGGTGTAGTGTATCGCCACCGTGGACCAACAGAATTAATTCTGTGTATCCAGCGTAGCCAGTTCTTTGTCGATGAAATAAAGACCTTCACCGCTTTTGCCTGCCAGTGTTAATTTATCAATAACCGATTTAAATAATTTCTCTTCTTCATGCTGCTCGGCAACATACCACTGCAGGAAATTAAAGGTTGGATAATCCTGATGGGTCATTGCCGCGTGCGCCAGCTCATTAATTTTCTGCGTGATCAGCTGTTCGTGTTCATAGGTAACGCGGAACAGCTCATCCAGCGACGCATATTCAGCAAACGGCGACGGTATGGTATTAATGCACGGTAGGCTACCGGTGTCGGTCAGGTAGTCAAACAGGCGCTGCATATGCGTCATCTCTTCTTGCGCATGGCGACGCAGGAACGCGGCTGCGCCTTCGAAGCTGTGATAGCTGCACCACGCACTCATCTGTTGGTAGAGCAGAGATGAATATAATTCAAGATTCATTTGCTCATTCAGTTGATCGATCATTTCTGTTTTCAGCATGGTTCTGCTCCACTAGCGTTAATTATATATTGATGTGGCGTCACTATAATTTGTTATTTAATTATTTGCAAAAGGTAAAATAATAAATTTAATTATTAAAAATGCGAATGGGAATAAAACGCATTAACGATATTAAATCGATGATATAAGCCAGGACGACATAAAAGACCAGCAACAATATGCTGGTCGACACATTAATAATTAAACACGGGGGATTGTGCGACAGCCACGCCGTGGCACTGCCAGGCGAGCGTAATGGTCGTATTCATGCACACAGAACCAGCATAAACACTGCAGGTGGCTACGGGCTGACCAAATTCCATTGCGCTGGCGTACCCCATGCGTTGACATTCCTTCGTTGCTGTACCCTGGGCTACATAATTATCAGTGCGTACTGTCTGCAGCATGGCCTGGTTGTAAGTCAGACGCACCACGCCGGTGATAGGGCTGGCTTCGCTAACTTGTGCCTGTTTAGTGATAGTGCATCCCGTCAGCACGAGCGGCAACAGGGTAAGGATAAGAGTCTTCATGATATCGCTCTGAAAGTTCGGTGATACGTTATCCTGGCATATACTGCAGTCAGACAATGGCCTGAATAACTTGACGATCACCTGCGATTAATGACAACGGGGCCTTTACTATGAGGCAAATCTGTAGCTTTGAGGGAAAAATGTGAGCACATTATTACTTTTTAAAACTAAATTTCATTAAATTTGAAAGTGAGTTTGCACAATAGTAATGTGGCTTGAATACTATGACTCATGGCGGAAATCCCGCGACGTATTCAGGAGAAGGTACAATGAAAATTGCATTGATGATGGAAAATAGCCAGGCAAGCAAAAACGCGATCATTTATAACGAGCTTAAGGCCGTTGCGGATGAGAAAGGTTTCCCGGTGTTTAACGTCGGGATGAGCGACGAAAATGACCATCATCTGACCTACATTCATCTCGGCATTATGGCTAGCATCCTGCTCAATTCCAAAGCGGTTGATTTTGTCGTCACCGGCTGCGGTACAGGGCAGGGTGCCATGATGTCGCTGAATATCCATCCGGGCGTGGTGTGCGGTTACTGCCTCGATCCGGCAGATGCGTTCCTGTTTGCACAAATCAACAACGGCAATGCGCTCTCGCTGGCGTTTGCGAAAGGTTTCGGCTGGGGCGCAGAGTTGAACGTCCGCTACATGTTCGAGAAAGCTTTCACGGGTCGTAATGGCGAAGGTTATCCGCCGGAGCGTAAAGAGCCACAGGTGCGTAACGCCGGTATTCTGAATCAGGTTAAAGCCGCTGTTGTGAAAGAAAACTATCTTGATACCCTGCGTGCTATCGATCCTGAACTGGTGAAAACGGCTGTATCCGGCCCGCGTTTCCAGCAGTGCTTCTTTGAAAACTGCCAGGACAAATCCATCGAAGCATTTGTTCGCGAAATCATTGGCTAAGCGTTGTCGCCCGGGTGCACATGCTGCCCGGGCTTATCTGCTTTTGTTTGATACCGCGCCTCCCGCGTCGCGAGTGAGTCGCAACGTATCGACCATACCAATCAGGCAAATAATGGCAATCGCTACAAAGGCCAGACGGAAGCTAATGCCGGGGACATTGCCCAGCGTCAGCCACTCGCTGACCTTATCGCCAATTCTGATGCCGATTGCTGCCAGCGAAATCCCTAACCCTACCGCTAATTGTGTGGCCGTACTGAACAGCGTATTGGCGTAGCTCATCTGTGGCGCGGGGACATCGGCGAAGGCCAGCGTGCTGACACCGGTAAACTGGATCGAGCGGAACACGCCGCCCAGATACAGCACCAGTAAAATCATCCACACCGGCGTCTGCGGGGTAATTAACGCGCACGCCAGCAGTGCCAGCACGTTTAGCGCACCGTTAATCAACAGCAGCTTCTTAAAACCCAGCCAGCGTATCAACGGAGTTGTTGCGGGTTTAATCGTCAGATTACCGACAAACACCGCCAGCACCAGTGAACCGGCATGAAAGGCGTTCATGCCGAAACCGACCTGAAACATTAACGGCAGCAGAAAAGGTACGGCGCTGATAGACGCACGAAATAGCGACCCGCCGTACATCGTGACGCGAAACGTCGGCACCTGCAGGGCATCCAGACGGATCATTGGCCAGGCGGTATGCTGAAAATGGTGCAGGGCAAACAGGAACATGATGACCCCAAGCGTAAGTAGCCCAGCCGTCAGCCAGCCCGGCGGATGTTGCGCACCCAGTAACTCCATGGCATACACCAGGCTCACCATGGCGATCGAAGTGGCTATAAAGCCGGGGATATCGAAGGGGCGGCGTTCGTCGTCATGAATATCGGGGATGACGCGTAACGCCAGGGCGATCGCCAGTAACCCTAACGGGAGGTTAATAAAGAAGATCCAGCGCCAGTTGGCGTAGCTGGTGATAAACCCGCCAAGAGGGGGACCGATGATGGGGGCGACTAATGCCGGCCAGGTCAGGGTGGCAATAGCGGTGATCAGCTGGTGTTTTGGCGTAGTGCGCAGCACCGCGAGGCGACCGACCGGGACCATCAAAGCACCGCCCATCCCCTGCAGAATACGCATTGCCACAAAGCCTTCGAGGCTGGTAGATAACCCGCACAGCACCGAAGCGAGGGTAAAAATGGCCAACGCCAGACTAAACACCTTACGCGCGCCGAAGCGATCGGCAATCCAGCCGCTGGCGGGAATCAAAACCGCCAGGGTGATCAGATAGGCGCTGATGCCAATGTTGAGATCGACCGCTTCGACGCCAAAGCTCTTCGCCATATCGGGCAGAGCGGTTGCGATTACCGTGCCATCAATAAACTCCATAAAAAAAGCCCCGGCAACGAGTAAGGCTGCCGGGGACAGGCCTCGTTTGTTCTCAACCGCTAAATCGTTATTCATGTTGTGCTTGCCATCTCAAATGAAATTCACAGGATCTTTTTTATTTTCAGTGCAGCCGTACAGCCTGCACCGCTATCGTTTCGCGCGCTGAATAGGTACTATGACGACCTTTCTATAAGGAGCTCACTATGTCCCAAACACTAAATGCCGATCAGGAACTGCTCTCGGACGTTGTTGCCTGCCAGCTTGTTATCAAGCAAATTCTGGATGTCATTGATGTTATTGCCCCGGTAGAAGTGCGGGAAAAAATGTCCAGTCAGCTGAAAAGTATTGATTTTTCTAGTCATCCCGCAGGTGGCGATCCGGTTACGATGCGTGCCATTCAAAAAGCCGTTGCGTTGATCGAACTGAAATTTACGCCGCAGAGTGAGTCTCACTAAAATAAACCGTTGTTTCAGGTTTTAGAAAGGTTTTTTTGCGCCTCTCGGAAAGGGAGGCGCAGATGGGGAAATACCGGGTATCAGTGATGTTGGTAGTTAACCACGTTTAGCAGGTGCTTATCTGTTTGCGCCATGCACAGCCCAGCACGTTTGGCGCTACGAACCTCATCAAGAATTGTTTGTAACAGTACGCCATCTTGCTGCTGCTCTTTTTCCAGATCGTGAAGAAAATCAACGGTTGGCGCATCGTTTAATGCTTCCGCTTCGTTCGTTAAGCGTGACAGTGTGTTGGCTCGTTGTTGATATTCATCCAGCGTTTTTTGAAATAACTCTTCAAGGGAAGTCAGCTCATCGCCAGGCACGTCGATGGCTTTGACAATGGGGTTGGCACCCGCGCTTTTCATAAAATTAAACACGCGCATCATTTGCGTGACGTTGCTTTGCGCCTGCGTACGCAGAAACATTGCGGTTCCGGTCAGACTATGCTCGTAGCACCATTCGCTGAGGTGAAGGTAGAGATTTGATGCGTAAAACTCAAGGTTCATTTGAGTGTTGAGTTTGTGAACAATTCCAACTGCGGCCATATCAATATCCTTATTTCCAGAAAGGAAAATGTACGTTACTCACGTCAGTACAACGGGCTGTCATTGCACTTTACATCTACGTACACGTAATACTGTTAGCAGAATAAGTCCGTTCTGCCGGTCCTTTATGTGATCAATGAGGCAATTCTATGCCGATCGCAAATAAGCATAGCGCTACCTTGTTCATAAGAAAATCCTTAAATACGCGTATTTATGTTTTTTTACATATTGTCATAGGTATATTTTCGAAATTAACGTTTTTAGGTATAACGGTAGTGAATGTAACATCATGATTTTGAAAAAGTTAAAGTAAAATAATGATAATGAAATGATGTTTCATATCACAAAATTAAATTTTCCGATAAGGTATCCTCTGTGCAGATCTGTAATATCTGACGCTATTTTTTGCGCCTGATCAATTTTAATGAACTGCATTAACCAAACGACATTAATAATTCGGCATTGATTGTTTGATTTATGTGGATAAATCGAGGAATGAGTTATGAAGAAGGTCGCGGTGCTGCTGGCACCTGGTTTTGAAGAGGCTGAAGCCATTGTCATCATCGATATTCTGCGCCGTCTGCATATTGAGGTTGAGACGCTGGCCTGCGCTGAGTCTCGTGCGGTAGTGAGCTATCATGATATTCCAATGGTGACTGACAGTACCCTGGCAGCCAGCCAGGAGAGGATGTATGACGCCGTCGTGTTGCCAGGCGGGCCGCAGGGCAGCGTGAATCTTGCCGCCAGCGATGCGGTTGTCCAGTTTATTACTCGTCATGATGCCGCCGGAAAACTGATTTGTCCGGTATGCTCGGCGGCCGCGCGGGTACTGGGAGGCAACGGCCTGCTGAAGGGGCGTCGATACGTGTGCTCGGGGGATTTATGGCAAAACGTCACCGGCGGCGAATATATTGATGCACCGGTAGTCGTGGATGGCAATCTGATCAGCGGCAAGGGCTTAGGCCATATTTTTGATTTCGCTTTTACCGTTTCTGCCCATCTGCTGGAAGATGATGCCCCTGTTCGCGATCATGCCGAGCATATTTATTATCCCTGGTAATCATTGCGTTCCCGAATGCTATGCATTCGGGAACAAGGATTCACTGGCTGATGTTATGGATTAATCTGCTACATACCATTTTCTCCATCGAAAAAAACACGTTTTTTTATGTCATTTCCCACTGAATTTATGCACGCAATTACTGTAATTCTGTGGTGTGATGCCGCTCTCTTATGGAGAATCAATTTCCCGCTACAACTACTCTCAGCACTGGCATTGATCTTATCAATAAAAGGTAATGCCTTGTTTTACGTCCGAATTACAAAAAATCGTCTGATTTTACCCTATATAAAAGAACGTTAAAGCTGGAGTTAACCATGCACAAATTCACTAAAGCGCTGGCGGCCATCGGTCTGGCCGCCGTTATGTCACAATCCGCTATCGCTGAATCCATGAAGCTCGGTTTCCTGGTCAAGCAACCGGAAGAGCCCTGGTTCCAGACGGAATGGAAATTTGCTGATAAAGCCGGTAAAGATCTGGGTTTTGAAGTGATTAAAATTGCCGTCCCGGACGGTGAGAAAACCTTGAATGCCATCGATAGCCTGGCGGCAAGTGGGGCAAAAGGGTTTGTTATTTGTACGCCGGATCCCAAACTGGGGCCTGCGATTATGGCGAAGGCGCGTGGCTACGACATGAAAGTGATCGCTGTCGATGACCAGTTTGCCAACGCCAAAGGTAAACCGATGGACACCGTGCCGCTGGTGATGATGGCGGCAACCAAAATTGGTGAGCGCCAGGGCCAGGAATTGTACAAAGAAATGCAAAAACGCGGCTGGGATGTGAAATCCTCCGCTGTGATGGCCATTACCGCGAACGAACTGGATACCGCGCGTCGTCGTACGTCTGGTTCAATGGACGCGCTCAAAGCTGCGGGCTTCCCGGAAAAACAGATCTATCAGGTCCCGACCAAATCTAATGATATCCCCGGCGCATTCGACGCCGCGAACTCCATGCTGGTTCAGCATCCTGAAGTTAAACACTGGCTGATCGTCGGCATGAACGACAACACTGTGCTGGGTGGCGTGCGTGCGACCGAAGGGCAGGGCTTTAAAGCGCCAAACGTGATTGGTATCGGTATTAACGGTGTTGATGCGATTAGCGAACTGTCAAAAGGTGAGGCGACCGGCTTCTACGGCTCACTGCTGCCAAGCCCGGATGTACACGGCTATAAATCCAGTGAAATGCTCTACAACTGGGTGACCAAAGGCGCTGAGCCACCGGCATTTACTGAAGTGACAGACGTGGTGTTGATTACTCGCGACAACTTCAAAGAAGAGCTGGCGAAAAAAGGTTTAGGCGGCAAGTAATGTCAATGCCGGATAAGACTTAAACCTATCTTATCCGGCCAACATATTACGCCCTCAGTAGGCCGGATACGGCAACGCCGCTATCCGGCAACAGATTAGATTCACGGAGACGTTATGCAACAGTCTACCCCGTATCTCTCATTTCGCGGCATTGGCAAAACCTTCCCAGGCGTTAAGGCGCTTACGGATATTAGCTTCGACTGCTATGCCGGTCAGGTGCATGCACTGATGGGTGAAAATGGCGCCGGGAAATCAACATTATTAAAAATTCTCAGCGGTAACTATGCGCCAACGACGGGTTCTTTGGTGATCCGCGGCGAGGAGGTTTCGTTTGCTGATACCACCACTGCGCTGAACGCCGGTGTCGCCATTATTTACCAGGAACTGCATTTGGTGCCGGAAATGACCGTCGCCGAGAATATTTATTTAGGCCAACTTCCCCACAAGGGCGGGATTGTGAACCGCTCACTGTTGAACTACGAAGCTGGTTTGCAGTTAAAACATCTGGGGATGGATATCGATCCAGCCACCCCGTTGAAATATCTCTCCATTGGTCAGTGGCAAATGGTGGAGATTGCCAAAGCGCTGGCGCGTAACGCCAAGATCATCGCGTTTGACGAACCTACCAGCTCACTTTCTGCAAGAGAGATTGACAATCTGTTCCGCGTGATTCGCGAACTGCGCAATGAGGGACGCATCATTCTGTATGTTTCGCACCGTATGGAAGAGATCTTCGCCCTCAGCGATGCCATTACCGTGTTTAAAGATGGGCAGTACGTTAAAACGTTTACGGACATGCAGCAGGTCGATCACGAGGCGCTGGTTCAGGCCATGGTGGGGCGTGACCTTGGCGATATTTACGGCTGGCAATCCAGACCGTATGGTGCAGAACGTCTGCGCTTGCACGAGGTTAAAGCGCCGGGCGTGCGCACGCCAATCAGTTTATCAGTGCGTAGCGGTGAAATCGTGGGGTTGTTTGGTCTGGTTGGAGCTGGTCGTAGTGAACTGATGAAAGGATTATTTGGCGGGACGCGGATCACCGAAGGCCAGGTATTTATTGATGAAAAGCCGATTGATATCCGTAAACCCAGCCACGCGATTGAGGCTGGCATGATGCTGTGCCCGGAAGACCGCAAAGCTGAAGGGATTATTCCGGTCCATTCGGTTCGTAACAACATCAATATTAGTGCCCGGCGTAAACATGTTCTGGGCGGATGCCTGATAAACAACGGCTGGGAAGAGACCAACGCTGACCACCATATCCGCTCCCTTAACATTAAAACGCCGGGAGCTGAGCAACTGATCATGAACCTCTCCGGGGGAAATCAGCAGAAAGCGATTCTTGGCCGCTGGTTATCGGAAGATATGAAAGTGATTTTGCTTGATGAACCGACGCGCGGTATTGATGTGGGCGCGAAGCATGAAATTTATAACGTTATTTATGCCCTGGCGGCGCGCGGTGTTGCCGTGCTGTTTGCCTCCAGTGACCTGCCGGAAGTTCTCGGTGTCGCCGACCGTATTGTGGTGATGAGAGAAGGTGAAATTGCCGGCGTGTTGCTTCACGAACAGGCGGATGAGCGTCAGGCGTTGAGCCTTGCTATGCCTAAAGTCAGCCAGGCTGTAGCCTGAGTAAGGAGAGTATGATGTCTTCCGTTTCTACATCGGGTTCTGGCGCAGCCAAATCAGCGCTAAATCTTGGCAGAATTTGGGATCAGTACGGGATGCTGGTGGTTTTTGCTGTGCTTTTCCTGGTATGTGCCCTCTTTGTACCAAACTTTGCCTCCTTTATTAATATGAAGGGGCTCGGGCTGGCGGTTTCCATGTCGGGTATGGTCGCGTGTGGGATGCTGTTTTGCCTGGCCTCCGGCGATTTTGACCTCTCTGTCGCGTCTGTGATTGCCTGTGCCGGGGTTACCACCGCGGTGGTCATTAATATGACCGAAAGTCTGTGGATCGGCGTAGCTGCCGGGCTGCTGCTGGGCGTGCTTTGCGGTCTGGTGAACGGCTTTGTGATTGCGCGTTTAAAAATAAACGCGCTGATCACCACGCTGGCAACAATGCAGATTGTGCGCGGTCTGGCCTACATTATTTCTGACGGTAAAGCAGTTGGTATCGAAGACGAGCGCTTCTTCGCCCTCGGCTATGCTAACTGGCTGGGGCTACCTGCGCCTATCTGGTTAACCGTTGGTTGCTTCATTATTTTTGGCTTACTGCTGAATAAAACCACCTTTGGGCGTAACACACTGGCCATTGGCGGTAATGAAGAGGCGGCGCGTCTGGCAGGCGTTCCGGTTGTCCGCACCAAAATCATCATCTTTATCCTTTCCGGTCTGGTATCGGCCGTTGCGGGGATTATCCTGGCGTCGCGTATGACCAGTGGTCAGCCAATGACCTCTATCGGTTATGAGCTGATTGTCATTTCAGCGTGCGTGCTGGGGGGCGTTTCGCTGAAAGGTGGCATCGGAAAAATCTCATATGTGGTGGCGGGGGTACTGATCCTTGGGACAGTTGAAAATGCGATGAACTTGCTGAACATTTCTCCGTTCGCCCAGTATGTAGTACGTGGTTTAATCCTGCTGGCGGCGGTGATCTTTGACCGTTACAAGCAAAAAGCGAAGCGTACCGTTTGATGATTTAACGCCCAACTTTTTAGTCTAGCTTCTCCCCATCGCCAGCCGCTATACCGGCTGGCGATTGTTTTTGCAAATGGCGAGCCTCGTCACACTGTCTATACTTATATCCGTCATACCTCAACCAGCATAAAGAAAAGGAGGAGCACCGGGTGACAGCATCGCGAACCGTACCCCCTGAGCTACCCGCAAACTGTGCTTATTTTTTTGATCTCGACGGAACATTGGCTGAGATCAAGCCGCATCCCGATCAGGTCATCGTCCCACAGACGATCCTGCAATTATTACATCGCCTGGCCACGCGTAACGCGGGAGCACTGGCATTGATTTCAGGGCGTTCAATGGCTGAGCTTGATACGCTCACGCACCCATTTCGTTTTCCGCTTGCCGGAGTCCATGGAGCCGAGCGCCGCGACATCAATGGTCACACCCACATTGTGCGTCTTCCCCAGAACGTCGAACGTGACATCAGTGCGTTATTGCATGCCGCGCTGGTGGGTTTACCTGGTACGACACTGGAAACAAAAGGCATGGCGTTTGCCCTGCATTATCGACAGGCTCCGCAGCATGAAGCGGCGCTGCTGGCGCTGGCTGAACGCATCACGCGCAGATGGCCACTGCTCGCCCTGCAGCCCGGGAAATGTGTGGTTGAGATAAAACCAAAGGGTACGAACAAAGGGGAAGCGATTGCTGCATTTATGCAGGAAGCTCCTTTTGCCGGGCGCATCCCCGTTTTTGTTGGTGATGATTTAACGGATGAGTCGGGCTTTGGTGTGATAAACCGTGCCGACGGTGTTTCCGTGAAGGTGGGGAGCGGCGCGACCCAGGCGATGTGGCGTCTGGCTGGCGTAACGGACGTCTGGCGCTGGCTGGAACAGATCAACTGTCCACAGCAAGAACAAAAAGCAACGAATGACAGGAGAGATGACCATGAGTCGTTTAGTCGTAGTCTCTAATCGAATTGCCTCACCCGATGACAAAGGCAGTGCCGGCGGCCTGGCGGTCGGCGTGCTGGGGGCATTGAAAACGGCGGGGGGGCTGTGGTTTGGCTGGAGCGGTGAGACGGGTAATGAAGACAAACCGTTAAAAAAAGTCACCCGCGGCAATATCACCTGGGCATCCTTTAATCTGAGCGAGCAGGATTACGAAGAGTATTACTGCCAGTTTTCGAATGCCGTTTTATGGCCCGCTTTCCACTATCGCCTGGATCTGGTGCAGTTTCAGCGCCCGGCATGGGAAGGCTATCAGCGGGTCAATACGTTATTGGTCGATAAGTTGCTGCCCTTACTTAATGATGACGACATCATCTGGGTTCATGATTACCATTTATTACCGTTTGCCAGCGAACTGCGTAAACGAGGTGTCAATAATCGCATCGGTTTTTTCCTGCATATCCCTTTCCCGACGCCGGAGATATTCAATGCGCTGCCTCCGCATGATGTGCTGCTTGAGCAACTGTGTGATTTTGACTTACTGGGGTTCCAGACTGAAAACGATCGTCAGGCATTTCTCGATGCGCTGAATGTGCAAACGCGGCTTACCACGCGCGGCGACAATCATCACCAGGCCTGGAACAAGGCGTTCCGTACTCAGGTCTATCCTATCGGCATTGCCCCTGATGAAATTGCCCGCCAGGCAGCGGGGCCACTGCCGCCGAAAATGGCGCAGCTCAAGGCCGAGCTAAAAAATGTGAAGAATATATTTTCGGTGGAACGCCTGGATTACTCCAAAGGCTTGCCGGAGCGTTTTCAGGCCTACGAGGCGTTGCTGGAACGTTACCCTCAGCACCACGGTAAAATTCGCTATACCCAAATCGCCCCGACATCGCGCGAAGAGGTGCAGGCCTATCAGGATATTCGCCACCAACTGGAGACAGAGGCAGGGCGCATCAACGGCAAATACGGGCAACTGGGCTGGACGCCGCTCTATTATCTGAATCAGTATTTTGATCGCAAATTGCTGATGAAGATATTCCGCTACTCGGATGTCGGGTTGGTGACGCCATTGCGAGATGGGATGAATCTGGTCGCCAAGGAGTTCGTGGCCGCGCAAGATCCCGCCAATCCGGGCGTGCTGGTATTATCGCAATTTGCCGGGGCCGCGCATGAACTGACCTCTGCGCTGATTGTTAATCCCTATGACCGGGATGATGTCGCGGGCGCATTAAACCGCGCGTTAACCATGCCGCTTGCCGAACGTATAACCCGTCACGCCGAGATGCTGGATATTATCGTTAAAAACGATATCGACAACTGGCAGGCGCGCTTTATTCTCGATTTAAAAAAGGTCACGCCACGTCATGCTGAAAGCCAGCCGCACGACACTGTGGCTGACTTCCCAAAATTGGCCTGACGGTGATCCGGCCATTAATCCCCTGCTAGCGGAACCAATAACACATCGACCTGACTGGCGCTGATCACGCTTTTCGCTGAGCAGGATGCTCGCGAAAAGAAGCTGTGGTTATGGTTGCCATAAATGACGAGATCGATGGCGTGTTTACGACAGATATCCAGAATATGTTCGTTGAGTGCCCCATAGGTAATAAAGGTGTGCTCAATGGGGTACTGCGCCTCATGGGTGAGCTTGTCGATAAAATTCTGCGTCTCTTCTTGCATCACATCACGTAGATCTTCCAGCATGGGAGCCGCGAACTGGTTGTACAGTTCGGGGTCTGAGACCAGGGTTATCAGGCTCACTCGGGCGTTGACAGGACGAGCGATAGAAACGGCTTTTGCTAACAGCTGGTGGCTTTCGGGGGTGGCGGCAACAGCGACAAGAATGTGTGTGTAGCTCATAACTCGCTCCTTAAATACAAGAATTATGAGAGAACTTTTAGCGTTACTCCGTGTTTCTTCATACTGCAACGTTTTGTGCGGCAATTGTGTGAATGTCATCATGATTATTCATTAATTATTCTTATAAATAGAATATTCACATCACATAAGCTGAAAATCTGTTCAGCGTATTTAAGTGAAACTCTCGGCTAATGAAAACAATGTGTTAATAAAAAATAAACAAAAGGCTGGTTTATGTGATCTACATCACATATTCTTTAAATTCGCAGCATGGCTCCGTTGTATGTGTAACTGACGGCGGGTAGAGTTGCGTCGAATTAGGAAAAATCTTAGGCATTTGTAAGAATTGATGTGAGCTTGTAAGGAACGCGGCCTTCTTAAAAAGGGATGTTTACACAACGCGTAAATGCCGTAACGCTGCTATGTATTTGACCTTTTGCTTTTTTTTTACCGGGCCTTCCCGGCGACATCACGGGGTGCGGTTTTACCGCATAAAAATAATGTTGGTTATTATGGATGCAAATAATGCATACATCCGAGTTGCTGAAACACATTTATGACATAAATTTGTCATATTTATTGCTTGCACAACGTCTAATCGTTCAGGACAAGGCTTCCGCGATGTTTCGCCTTGGGATCAGCGAAGAGATGGCGGACACGTTGGGAACATTAACCCTTCCTCAGATGGTCAAACTGGCTGAGACAAACCAACTGGTCTGCCATTTCCGATTTGACGATCATCAAACAGTTACCCGACTCACGCAAGATTCCCGCGTCGACGATCTTCAGCAAATTCATACAGGTATCATGCTTTCAACGCGTCTGTTAAGTGACATCAATGACGCGGCGCGTAAGAAAAGGGCCTGATTATGAGCGAAAAAAGCATCGTTCAGGAAGCGCGTGATATCCAGTTAGCCATGGAATTGATCACACTGGGCGCTCGTTTGCAAATGCTGGAAAGCGAAACGCAATTAAGTCGTGGCCGTCTTATTAAGCTGTATAAAGAATTACGCGGTAGCCCTCCGCCGAAAGGTATGCTTCCTTTTTCAACCGATTGGTTTATGACATGGGAGCAAAACATCCATGCTTCTATGTTCTGCAATGCATGGCAATTTCTTCTCAAAACGGGCCTGTGCAGCGGCGTAGATGCCGTCATTAAAGCGTATCGTTTGTATCTTGAACAATGCCCGCAACCGGCTGAAGGGCCGCTGCTGGCGTTAACCCGCGCGTGGACGCTTGTCCGTTTTGTCGATAGTGGGTTGTTAGAACTTTCTACCTGTAACTGCTGTGGCGGTAATTTTATTACTCACGCGCACCAACCCGTGGGCAGCTTTGCCTGCAGTTTGTGCCAGCCGCCATCGCGCGCCGTAAAAAGACGTAAACTTTCCCAGAATGCTGCCGATATTATTCCACAACTGCTGGATGAACAGATCGAACAGGCTGTTTAACTGATACGGTGTGGATAGACACTCCAGCAGCGGTAAGTCATTACCGCTGCTTTTTTTTGTCCTGACCATTGAGTTAACTACCCGACTGCGCATCCTGTCATAGTCAATTGCGAAAGGATGATATCGTGCTGATCTTAATAGGTTACCTGGTTGTTATTGGTACAGTTTTCGGCGGCTACATGATGACCGGCGGACACCTTGGGGCACTCTATCAACCGGCTGAGCTGGTGATCATCGGTGGCGCAGGTATCGGGGCATTCATAGTCGGTAATAACGGTAAAGCCATTAAAGGGACGATGAAAGCGATCCCGCTACTTTTTCGTCGCTCGAAATACACCAAAGCCATGTATATGGATCTGCTGGCGTTGTTGTATCGCCTGATGGCCAAGTCACGCCAGCAGGGTATGTTCTCGCTCGAACGTGATATCGAAAACCCTAAAGAAAGTGAAATCTTTGCCAGCTATCCGCGCATTATCGCGGATGCCGTGATGCTTGATTTTATCGTCGACTATCTGCGTCTGATTATCAGCGGCAATATGAATACGTTTGAAATTGAAGCGTTGATGGACGAAGAAATTGAAACGCATGAAAGTGAGTCGGAAGTCCCGGCCAACAGTCTGGCGATGGTGGGAGATTCATTACCGGCTTTCGGTATCGTAGCGGCGGTGATGGGCGTGGTACACGCGCTGGCCTCGGCCGATCGTCCAGCGGCTGAACTGGGGGCTCTTATTGCACATGCAATGGTGGGGACGTTCCTCGGGATTTTACTGGCCTACGGTTTTATTTCTCCGCTCGCCAGCGTGTTACGTCAGAAAAGTGCCGAAACCACCAAAATGATGCAATGCGTGAAGATCACTCTGCTTTCCAACCTGAACGGCTACGCTCCGCCGATTGCCGTCGAATTTGGTCGTAAGACGCTGTATTCCAGCGAACGTCCGTCGTTTATCGAACTGGAAGAACATGTTCGTGCGGTGAGAAACCCAACTGCGCAGCAAACGACCGAGGAAGTATGAAAAATCAGGCCCATCCCATTATCGTCGTAAAGCGACGAAAACATAAAGGTCACGGTGGTGGGGCGCATGGTTCATGGAAAATTGCCTACGCCGATTTTATGACCGCGATGATGGCTTTCTTTCTGGTGATGTGGCTCATTTCCATTTCCAGCCCGAAAGAACTGATTCAAATTGCTGAATATTTCCGTACGCCTCTGGCCACCGCGGTAACCGGTGGAAATCGTATTTCAAACAGCCAAAGCCCGATCCCAGGTGGGGGGGATGACTACACCCAGCAGCAGGGAGAAGTTAACCGACAGCCGAATATTGAAGAGCTGAGAAAACGCATGGAACAAAGCCGCCTGAGCAAATTACGCGGCGACCTGGATCAGCTTATTGAGTCCGATCCTAAGCTGCGCGCACTGCGTCCGCATTTGAAAATCGATTTGGTGCAGGAAGGGCTGCGTATTCAGATTATTGACAGTCAGAACCGCCCAATGTTTAAGACCGGCAGCGCCGAGGTTGAACCTTACATGCGCGATATCCTGCGGGCGATTGCGCCGGTTTTAAACGGCATCCCTAACCGCGTTAGCTTGTCCGGTCATACGGATGATTATCCTTACGCCAACGGTGAGAAAGGCTACAGCAACTGGGAACTGTCAGCCGATCGCGCCAATGCCTCGCGCCGCGAACTGGTCAGCGGCGGTCTGGATACGGGAAAAATATTACGAGTGGTAGGCATGGCCGCCACGATGCGTCTGAGCGATCGCGGTCCTGAGGACGCCATCAACCGCCGTATAAGTCTGCTGGTGCTGAATAAGCAGGCGGAAGAGGCCATTTTGCATGAAAACGCTGAAAGCCAGAATGAGCCGGTAAGTGTCTTACAACCGCCTGCGGTCGTTCCGCCGGTAAGCGTTCCCACATCGCCACCAGCCAATCCGAGGTGATAGCGTGAGCATGGATATTAGCGATTTTTATCAGACCTTTTTTGATGAAGCTGACGAACTGTTGGCTGACATGGAGCAGCACCTGCTTGATTTGGTTCCTGAATCTCCGGATTCCGAACAACTGAATGCCATTTTTCGTGCGGCGCACTCGATTAAAGGCGGGGCGGGCACCTTCGGCTTTACTATTTTGCAGGAAACGACCCATTTAATGGAGAACCTGCTGGATGAAGCGCGGCGTGGTGAGATGCAGCTCAATGCCGACATTATCAACCTGTTTTTGGAAACAAAAGATATTATGCAAGAACAGCTCGACGCCTATAAAAGCTCAGAAGAGCCGGATGCCGCCAGCTTTGAGTACATTTGTCATGCGCTACGTCAGTTAGCGCTCGAAGCAAAAGGCGAAACTTCACCCGCCGTCGTCAACACCGCAAAATTGAGTGTTGTCGACGGTTCAGCGATGCAGGAAGAGACGATTGAGCATGAAACTGCCGCCGTTGAAGAGGTTAAAAAGCGGATTGTCCTCTCGCGTCTGAAAGCCGGAGAAGTGGATTTACTGGAAGAAGAGCTGGGAAATCTGGCGACCCTATCGGATGTGGTCAAAAGCAGCGACACGCTGTCGGCAACGATTGATGGTGACCTCGCGGAAGATGACATCATCGCGGTACTTTGCTTTGTCATCGAAGCCGACCAGATTGAGTTTACTTCCATCGTGGCTGCCCCCGTTGAGGCGGTGACCGTGATAGATGAACCACAGCCGGTTGCTGTTGTCCCGGAGGTTAAAACCGCCGCCAGCGAGCCGCCACACGGTCGCGTCGAACGAGAAAAACCCGCGCGCGCCAGCGAATCTACCAGCATCCGCGTGGCAGTTGAAAAGGTCGATCAGTTGATTAACCTGGTCGGCGAACTGGTGATCACGCAGTCGATGCTGGCCCAGCGTTCGAACGAATTGGATCCGGTAAACCATGGCGATCTCATCACCAGCATGGGTCAGTTACAACGTAACGCCCGTGACTTGCAAGAATCTGTGATGTCGATTCGTATGATGCCAATGGAGTATGTCTTCAGCCGTTTCCCTCGATTGGTGCGCGACCTGGCGGGCAAGTTGGGGAAACAGGTTGAGCTGACGCAAATTGGTAGCTCCACCGAACTCGATAAGAGTTTGATTGAACGTATTATCGATCCGCTGACCCACCTGGTGCGTAACAGCCTCGACCACGGTATCGAATTGCCGGAAAAACGCCTTGAATCCGGGAAAAATCCGGTCGGTAACCTGACGCTTTCTGCTGAACACCAGGGCGGGAACATCTGTATCGAAGTCACCGATGACGGTGCGGGCCTCAACCGTGAGCGCATCCTGGCCAAAGCCATCTCGCAGGGCATGCCGATCCACGACAACATGAGCGATGACGAAGTCGGCATGCTGATTTTCGCGCCGGGATTCTCGACCGCTGAGCAGGTGACGGATGTCTCTGGTCGCGGTGTTGGGATGGACGTGGTGAAGCGAAACATCCAGGAAATGGGTGGGCATGTTGAGATCCAATCGAAGCAGGGACAGGGCACAACTATCCGGATTTTGCTGCCGCTGACGTTGGCGATTCTGGACGGCATGTCTGTTCGTGTGGCGGATGAGGTCTTCATTTTACCGCTAAACGCGGTGATGGAGTCGCTGCAACCCCGCGAAGAAGATCTGCACCCTCTGGCTGGGGGAGAACGTGTGCTTGAAGTGCGTGGTGAATATTTACCACTGGTTGAGTTGTGGAAAGTCTTTGAGGTTGAAGGCGCGAAGACTGAAGCGACTCAGGGCATCGTGGTTATTTTACAAAGTGCGGGACGCCGCTATGCGCTGCTGGTTGATCAACTTATTGGTCAACACCAGGTGGTGGTAAAAAATCTGGAAAGCAATTACCGCAAAGTACCCGGCATTTCTGCCGCAACGATCCTTGGCGACGGTAGCGTCGCGCTGATTGTCGATGTCTCTGCATTGCAGGGGTTAAACCGCGAACAACGTGTGGCGATCACCGCCGACTGATTGAGTGAGAAAGGGAATAATATGACCGGTATGAGTAATGTAACTAAACTGGCCGGCGAACCGTCAGGTCAGGAATTCCTCGTGTTTACGCTGGGGGATGAAGAGTACGGTATCGATATTCTGAAAGTGCAGGAAATCCGTGGCTACGATCAGGTCACGCGTATCGCCAATACGCCGTCTTTTATTAAAGGGGTGACCAACCTGCGCGGGGTGATTGTGCCCATTGTTGACCTGCGTGTGAAGTTTAGCCAGAGTGACGTTGATTACAACGAGAACACCGTGGTGATTGTGCTAAATCTGGGGCAACGCGTGGTGGGTATCGTGGTGGATGGCGTGTCGGATGTGCTGTCGTTGACGACCGATCAGATCCGCCCGGCGCCGGAATTCGCGGTCACGTTGTCAACGGAATACCTGACCGGTTTGGGCGCGCTGGGCGATCGGATGCTGATTTTGGTCAACATCGAGAAGTTGCTGAACAGCGAAGAGATGGCATTGCTGGATATTGCAGCAAGTCACGTAGCCTGACCGTCATATCGGATGACGCTGAAAGCGCCTTATCTGGTCTGCAAGATTGCTCATTGTAGGCCGGATAAGCGTAGCGCCATCCGGCATATTCTCATTTCAGGCTTCCTGCTCCACCAGTTCAGGTTCTTCTTCCAGTAACCCTTCATTCTGCGCCAACATTGCGGTGGCGATCCCGTTGCCTAACACGTTAATCGCCGAACGTCCCATATCAAGGAAGTGGTCGATACCCATCAACAACAGAATACCGGCAACCGGGATATTAAAGCTGGGAATCGTTGCCGCCAGAACTACCAGTGCCGAACGCGGCACGCCGGCAATCCCTTTTGAAGCCAACATCAACGTCAGCATTAGCACAGTGATTTCGGCGAAAGAAAGGTGAATGTTATAGGCCTGCGCAATAAACATTGATGCAAAAGAGCAGTACACCATTGAGCCGACCAGGTTAAATGAGTAGCCGATGGGCAGCACAAACGACACGATGTTGCGCGAGCAGCCAAATTTTGTCAGTTGCTCAAGCGTTTTTGGATACGCGGCTTCAGAGCTGCTGGTGGTGAAGGCTACCAGCACCGGATCTTTCAGCATGCTGACCAGGCGGAAGACCTCTTTTTTCAGCATCACGTAGCCGACCGCTAACAGCACCAGGCAGGTCAACACGATAGCAAGGTAATAGCCGCCGATGAACGAGGCATAGTTGAGCAGGATCCCCAGCCCCTGGGTGGCGATGACGGAGGAGATGGCGGCAAAAATAGCCAGCGGAGCCACGTACATCACATACCCGGTCACCTTCAACATAATGTGGGAGACCACATCCAGTGCGGCGACCAGCGGCGCGTTAAATTTCTCACCGAGTGAGGCCCCACCAATACCGAAAAACATTGAGAACACCACGATCTGCAGGATCTCATTATTGGCCATGGCTTCGGCGATACTGGTCGGAATAGTGTGAGTGAGAAAACCTTTCAGACTCATGCCGCTGACGGCGAGGCCTGTATCGGTGGCTTCCAGTGGAATGGCCAGGTTCAGCCCGCTTCCGGGTTGTTCAAGGGAGACCACTAAAAGACCGACCAGAATAGACAGCACGGAGGAACTGATAAACCAAATCATGGCTTTACCCCCGACGCGACCGATGGTAGATGTTTCTCCCAGCCGCATAATGCCAACGGTCAGCGTACTGAAGACTAACGGCGCAATGACCATTTTAATCAGCCGCAAGAAAATGTCGGTGAGTAGCGTGATATTACCAGCCCAGGCGGTTACTACGTCCGGAGAGGCCCAGGAGTGGATCACTGCGCCTGACAAGATCCCTGCCAGCATAAAGACCACGATGAACAACGTGAGTTTGTTTGCGTTTGCCACTAAAAATCCCTCAGTAATGATTTAACATTCATTTCCCAGCTACTCATTTTTTATACTTATTAAGTGGTAGCGAAACATTCATCATATAAATTGAATTAAAGCGGGGAGGGATACAACTTTTTTTAATTTTTTATCCATTTTGTTGTGGCGCCAGCGTGTCCGCGTTGTCACACCTCTCTTTCCTGCAGGATTTCCTTTTCGCAAACGTAAAGTTATTTGGGCGGGTGCCGATAACGTTGATAACTCGTTTTCAGGAAGGTGCCTTATGTTTAACCGTATCCGCGTTGTCACAATGCTGATGATGGTGCTGGGGGTTTTCGCACTGCTACAGCTTGTTTCCGGTGGTCTGTTGTTTTCCTCATTGCAACAGAATCAGCAAAGTTTTGTTATTTCGAACGATTTACGTCAGCAGCAAAGTGAACTCACCTCAACATGGGACTTAATGCTGCAAACGCGCATTAACCTGAGCCGCTCTTCTGCGCGCATGATGATGGATACATCTAATCAGCAGAGCAGCGCGAAGAACGATCTGTTGAAGAATGCGAAAGGAACGCTGGCGCAGGCTCAAACGCATTATGAAAAATTCAAAAACTTCACGCCGTTGCCTGAAATGGCAGAAGCCAGCGGCACCGTGGATGAGAAATATCAGCAGTATCATGCGGCATTAGCGGAACTGGTGCAGTTTCTGGAAAACGGCAACATGGATGCGTACTTCGCGCAGCCGACCCAGGGAATGCAAAACGCATTGGGTGAGGCGCTTGGGAAATACGCCAGCGTCAGTGAAAAACTCTACCTTCAGGCATTTGATGAAAGCGCGCGGGATTACCATTTTGCCCAATGGCAGCTCGGCGTTCTGGCCGTGGTGCTGGTGCTGATCCTGATGGTGGTGTGGTACGGCATCCGTCATGCCTTGCTTAACCCTCTCGCCCGCGTTATTGCCCATATCCGTGAAATTGCCAGCGGTAACTTAACCACGTCATTAACCGTCAGCGGTCGCAATGAAATCGGCGAACTGGCCAGTACGGTTGATCATATGCAGCGGTCGCTGGTTGAAACGGTCACTCTGGTGCGCGAAGGTTCCGATGCGATTTATTCCGGTACCAGCGAAATTGCCAGCGGCAACACTGACTTGTCATCGCGTACTGAGCAGCAGGCGTCTGCGCTGGAAGAAACCGCTGCCAGCATGGAACAGCTAACGGCGACGGTGAAGCAAAACGCGGACAACGCGCGGCAGGCTTCGCAACTGGCGAAAAGCGCTTCCGATACCGCACAGCATGGCGGCAAGGTAGTTGATGGCGTGGTGAATACCATGCACGAAATCGCCGATAGCTCGAAGAAAATTGCTGACATCATCAGCGTGATCGACGGGATTGCCTTCCAGACCAATATTCTTGCGCTGAACGCGGCAGTTGAAGCCGCACGCGCCGGTGAACAGGGCCGTGGTTTCGCTGTGGTGGCAGGAGAAGTTCGTAACCTGGCAAGCCGCAGTGCGCAGGCGGCAAAAGAGATCAAAGCATTAATTGAAGACTCCGTTTCACGGGTCGATACCGGCTCGGTACTGGTAGAGAGCGCCGGGGAAACAATGAATGACATCGTCAATGCGGTGACCCGTGTCACCGATATCATGGGCGAAATCGCCTCCGCGTCTGATGAACAAAGCCGTGGTATCGACCAGGTCGCGCTTGCTGTGTCCGAGATGGACCGCGTGACGCAGCAGAACGCCTCGTTAGTGCAGGAGTCCGCTGCTGCCGCTGCCGCGCTCGAAGAACAGGCCAGTCGTCTGACCCAGTCGGTATCGGCTTTCCGCCTGGCGTCACGTACATCGTCGGCTAAATCACGCGATGCACGGCCATCTGCAACGTCGGTTCCCGTTTCACCCTCGCGCCAACTAAGCACTGAACCCGATAGCAATTGGGAAACATTTTAACCGGGAGCTAACACCGGATAGTAAATCGAACAGGCAGAGCATCTTTCTGCCTGCATCGTGTTTTTAAGCATGAAGAGCAAACCGTAACACAACACGCATTGGTGCAGCTGCTGGCTGTGCCCGTTGTATCCTGAATGTGATTGAGAAGGCGCTATGACATCATCTCTGCCCTCCGGGCAAACGTCATTATTGTTACAGATGACACAGCGCCTCGCGCTGTCTGACGCGCATTTTCGTCGGATATGTCAATTAATCTACCAGCGTGCGGGTATCGTGCTGGCCGACCACAAGCGGGACATGGTGTATAACCGCCTGGTGCGTCGCTTACGTACCCTGGAGTTGGATGACTTTGGTCGCTATCTCAGCATGCTGGAAGCCAACCAGAACAGCGCTGAGTGGCAGGCGTTTATTAACTCCCTGACCACCAACCTGACCGCTTTTTTCCGCGAAGGACATCATTTTCCGGTGCTGACCGATCACGCGCGTCGACGCAGCGGCGAATACCGTGTCTGGAGCGCGGCGGCTTCTACGGGTGAAGAACCCTACAGTATCGCGATCACGCTGGCCGATACGTTAGGTATGGCACCTGGGCGCTGGCGTGTATTTGCCAGCGATATTGATACCGAAGTGCTGGAAAAAGCCAGAAACGGCATTTACCGCCTCGATGAACTGAAAACACTGTCGCCACAGCAGTTACAGCGTTATTTCATGCGCGGTACCGGGCCGCATGAAGGGCTGGTGCGCGTGCGTCAGGAACTGGCGAGCCATGTTGAATTTTCCAGCGTGAATTTACTGGATAAAAAATACAACGTACCTGGCCCGTTCGACGCCATATTTTGTCGTAACGTCATGATCTATTTTGATAAAACGACACAGCAGGACATTTTGCACCGTTTTGTTCCACTCCTGAAGCCTGATGGACTGTTATTTGCCGGCCACTCAGAAAACTTTAGCAACCTCGTGCGCGAGTTTAGCCTGCGCGGACAAACGGTGTATGCGCATGCGCCGGGTAAGGATAAATCATGAGTAAAATCAGGGTTTTGTCGGTCGATGATTCCGCATTAATGCGTCAAATCATGACTGAAATTATTAACAGCCACAGCGATATGGAGATGGTTGCAACGGCACCCGATCCGCTGGTTGCGCGGGATTTAATCAAAAAATTCAATCCTGATGTCCTGACGCTGGATGTGGAAATGCCGCGTATGGATGGCCTCGACTTTCTTGAGAAGCTGATGCGTTTACGTCCGATGCCGGTGGTGATGGTCTCTTCTCTGACCGGAAAAGGCTCGGAAGTCACGTTGCGGGCGCTGGAGTTGGGGGCGATTGACTTCGTCACCAAACCGCAACTGGGGATCCGCGAAGGGATGTTGGCCTACAGCGAGATGATTGCCGAGAAAGTGCGTACGGCATCCCGTGCGCGTCTGACGGCACATAAACCGGTTGCCGCGCCGAAAACGCTGAAAGCGGTGCCGTTGCTCAGTTCTGAAAAACTGATCGCCATTGGCGCGTCGACCGGAGGAACGGAGGCAATACGTCATGTGCTGCAACCACTGCCGCTTTCCAGTCCGGCGGTCATTATCACCCAGCATATGCCGCCAGGGTTTACCCGCTCATTTGCCGAGCGTCTGAACAAACTGTGTCAGATCAGCGTGAAAGAGGCGGAAGACGGCGAACGTGTATTACCGGGACATGCGTATATCGCCCCTGGTGACAAACATATGGAGTTGGCCCGCAGCGGGGCGAACTATGTGATCAAGATTCATGATGGTCCGCCGGTCAACCGGCATCGGCCTTCTGTAGATGTGCTGTTTCATTCGGTGGCGAAACAGGCGGGGCGCAACGCCGTGGGCGTGATACTCACGGGGATGGGCAACGATGGCGCTGCCGGAATGTTAGCAATGCACCAGGCAGGCGCCTGGACCATTGCGCAAAACGAAGCAAGTTGTGTGGTGTTCGGCATGCCGCGCGAGGCCATCAATATGGGTGGCGTGAGCGAAGTGGTCGATCTTAGCCAGGTAAGCCAGCAGATGCTGGCGAAAATCAGTGCCGGACAGGCAATACGTATTTAATGAGGAGCAGTATTTTATGGCGGATAAAGAGCTGAGATTTCTGGTTGTGGATGACTTTTCCACCATGCGTCGCATCGTGCGCAACCTGTTAAAGGAACTGGGATTCAATAACGTTGAAGAAGCCGAAGACGGTGTGGATGCCCTGAATAAGCTGCAGGCAGGGGGATTTGGCTTTGTCATTTCTGACTGGAACATGCCAAACATGGACGGACTGGAATTGCTGAAAACCATTCGTGCCGACGGAGGTATGTCCTCTTTGCCGGTGCTGATGGTGACCGCGGAGGCGAAGAAAGAGAACATTATCGCCGCCGCGCAAGCAGGTGCCAGTGGTTATGTGGTGAAGCCTTTCACGGCGGCGACGCTGGAAGAGAAACTCAATAAAATCTTTGAGAAACTGGGCATGTGAGGGTGTGATGATGATGATGCAACCACAAATTAAACCTGTTGATGAACATTCAGCAGGGGATATCATCGCGCGCATCGGTAGTCTGACCCGAATGCTGCGCGACAGCCTGCGTGAACTGGGGCTGGATCAGGCTATTGCTGAAGCAGCGGAAGCGATACCGGATGCGCGCGATCGTCTGGATTACGTTGTGCAGATGACCGCGCAGGCGGCAGAGCGTGCACTGAACAGCGTAGAAGCCTCGCAGCCGCACCAGGACGCGATGGAGAAAGGGGCCAAAGATCTGACCAAACGCTGGGATGAATGGTTCGAAAATCCGATTGAGCTGTCCGATGCCCGAGAACTGGTGACCGACACTCGTCAGTTCCTTGGCGATGTCCCGGGACACACCAGCTTTACCAATGCCCAGTTGCTGGACATCATGATGGCGCAAGATTTCCAGGATCTTACTGGTCAGGTTATCAAGCGTATGATGGACGTTATTCAGGAGATTGAGCGTCAGCTGTTAATGGTACTACTGGAGAATATCCCGGAGCAGGGCGCCCGTCCAAAACGCGAAAATGAAAGTTTGCTGAACGGCCCGCAGGTTGATACCTCAAAAGCCGGCGTCGTGGCAAGTCAGGATCAGGTTGACGACCTGCTGGATAGCCTCGGGTTCTGATGAGTATTTGCCGGATGTGGGGTGTTGACCTCTCATCCGGCTTACGCGCAATTCTGCTTAAAGCCATAAATCCCGTCTTTTTTACCGCTTACTCTCCCCATTGCTGTGTCGCTGTTCTGGCATCATTCTCGCCTGTGTTTCTATCCTGGGTCTGATGCGTGGCAGAAGAAAGCGACGACGACAAAACAGAAGCCCCCACACCCCACCGACTTGAAAAGGCGCGGGAAGATGGGCAGATCCCCCGTTCCAAAGAGCTGACCTCACTGCTTATTTTGCTGGTGGGTGTGTGCATTATCTGGATCGGAGGGGAGTCGCTTGCCCGCAGACTGGCGGGCATGCTGTCGGCTGGGCTGCGTTTTGACCATAGCATGGTCAATGACCCTAATCTGATCCTCAGCCAGATCATTCTGCTTATTAAAGACGCGATGATTGCGCTGTTACCGCTGATAACTGGCGTCATGCTGGTGGCGTTGATCTCCCCGGTGATGCTGGGCGGTTTGATCTTTAGTGGTAAATCGCTGCAGCCCAAATTCTCTAAGTTGAATCCGCTGCCGGGCATTAAGCGCATGTTTTCTGCGCAAACCGGCGCCGAGCTGCTGAAAGCTATTCTGAAGTCTACGCTGGTCGGCAGCGTGGCCGGATTCTACCTCTGGCACAAGTGGCCGGAGATGATGCGTCTGATGGCTGAATCACCGATTACGGCAATGGGCAATGCCCTTGATTTAGTCGGTTTGTGTGCGCTGTTGGTGGTGCTCGGGGTGATCCCGATGGTGGGGTTTGACGTTTTTTTCCAGATTTATAGCCATGTGAAAAAACTGCGTATGTCGCGCCAGGATATTCGCGATGAATTTAAACAAAGCGAAGGTGATCCGCACGTTAAGGGCAAAATTCGCCAGATGCAGCGTGCGGCAGCGCAGCGACGCATGATGGCGGATGTGCCGAAAGCGGACGTCATTGTGACCAACCCCACGCACTATTCTGTCGCCTTGCAATATGACGAAAACAAAATGAGTGCGCCACGCGTTGTCGCCAAAGGAGCGGGGCTGGTTGCGTTGCGTATTCGCGAAATTGGCGCGGAGCATCGAGTCCCAACCTTAGAAGCACCGCCGCTGGCGCGTGCGTTATATCGCCATGCTGAGATTGGTCAGCAAATACCCGGCCAGCTGTATGCTGCTGTCGCAGAAGTGCTGGCATGGGTATGGCAATTAAAACGCTGGCGTCTGGCTGGCGGCAAGCCGCCACCACAACCTGCAAACCTTCCGGTGCCTGAAGCGCTGGATTTTATGAACGAGAAGAATACTGATGGCTAATCTGGTCGCGATGCTGCGCCTGCCCAGCAACCTGAAATCCACGCAATGGCAAATTCTTGCCGGGCCGATCCTCATTCTGCTGATCTTGTCGATGATGGTGCTGCCGCTGCCCGCTTTCATCCTTGATTTGCTGTTTACCTTTAACATTGCACTGTCGATCATGGTGCTGTTGGTGGCGATGTTCACCCAGCGTACGCTGGAGTTCGCCGCCTTCCCGACCATTTTGCTGTTCACCACCTTATTACGCCTGGCGCTGAACGTTGCCTCTACACGTATTATTTTGATGGAAGGACACACCGGTTCGGCGGCCGCAGGGAAGGTGGTTGAAGCGTTTGGTCACTTCCTGGTGGGCGGTAACTTTGCCATCGGTATCGTGGTCTTCGTTATTCTCGTCATCATCAACTTTATGGTTATCACCAAAGGTGCCGGTCGTATTGCCGAAGTCGGTGCGCGCTTTGTGCTGGACGGCATGCCCGGTAAACAGATGGCGATTGACGCCGATCTTAACGCCGGATTGATTGGCGAGGATGAAGCCAAAAAACGCCGTTCTGAAGTAACTCAGGAAGCTGATTTTTACGGTTCAATGGACGGGGCGAGTAAATTCGTCCGTGGGGATGCCATCGCCGGTATTCTGATCATGGTGATTAACGTGGTCGGTGGTCTGCTGGTGGGGGTATTACAACACGGCATGAGTATGGGCAGTGCGGCTGAAAGCTACACCTTGCTAACCATCGGTGACGGGCTGGTCGCGCAAATCCCGGCGCTGGTTATCTCTACGGCGGCGGGCGTTATCGTGACCCGCGTCAGTACCGATCAGGATGTCGGTGAGCAGATGGTCACCCAGCTGTTCAGTAACCCCAGCGTGATGGTGCTCAGTGCGGCGGTACTCGGCTTGCTGGGGCTGGTGCCGGGTATGCCTAACCTGGTGTTCCTGATGTTTACTGCGGCGTTGTTGGGTCTGGCCTGGTGGTTGCGCGGTCGTGAGACCAAAGCCCCTGCGGAGCCTCAGTCGATCAAAATGCCGGAAAATAATGCGGTGGTGGAAGCAACCTGGAACGATGTCCAGCTGGAGGATTCGCTGGGTATGGAGGTGGGGTATCGCCTGATCCCGATGGTGGATTTTCAGCAGGATGGTGAATTGCTGGGGCGGATTCGCAGTATTCGTAAGAAATTTGCCCAGGATATGGGCTTCCTGCCGCCGGTGGTGCACATCCGCGACAATATGGATCTGCAACCTGCGCGCTATCGCATCCTGATGAAAGGGGTGGAAATTGGCAGTGGGGATGCGTATCCGGGACGGTGGCTGGCCATCAACCCTGGCACGGCTGCAGGATCGCTACCGGGTGAAAAAACGGTCGATCCGGCCTTTGGTCTGGACGCTATCTGGATTGAAAGCGCGCTGAAAGAACAGGCGCAAATTCAGGGCTTCACGGTGGTGGAGGCCAGTACTGTTGTAGCGACGCATTTGAATCACCTGATTGGCCAGTTTGCCGCAGAACTGTTTGGACGTCAGGAAGCGCAACAACTGCTGGACCGCGTGTCGCAGGAAATGCCGAAACTGACCGAGGATCTGGTGCCGGGCGTGGTGACGCTAACCACGCTGCATAAAGTGCTGCAGAATTTGTTGGATGAAAAAGTGCCGATTCGCGATATGCGTACCATCCTAGAAACACTGGCCGAACATGCGCCGTTGCAAAACGATCCGCATGAACTCACCGCCGTGGTGCGCGTGGCGTTGGGAAGGGCGATCACCCAGCAATGGTTCCCGGGGAATGATGAAGTTCAGGTTATTGGTCTGGATACGCCGCTTGAGCGTTTGCTGTTGCAAGCCCTGCAAGGGGGGGGGGGGCTGGAGCCGGGGCTGGCAGACAGACTGTTGGCGCAGACCCAGGAGGCATTATCGCGTCAGGAAATGCTGGGCGCGCCGCCGGTGTTGTTAGTTAACCATGCGCTGCGCCCCCTACTGGCGCGCTTTTTACGCCGCAGCATCCCGCAGCTGGTGGTGTTGTCGAACATGGAGCTTTCAGATAACCGCCATATCCGCATGACCGCGACTATTGGAGGTAAATAATGCGTAAGTTTCTGTGGTTGTTTTTTTTCCCTCTGGCGGTGCAGGCCGCTGGAGAAGGGGCCTGGCAGGCCAGCGGTATGGGTATTACCTTAAATCATCGCGGGCAGTCCGCCTCGTCTTCCCCTCTGGTTCCCGATCCGTCAGTTTCGGGGTTGATGACGCTGGTGGCCTGGCGTTATGAGCTGAATGGGCCCACGCCCGTAGGGTTGCGGGTGCGTTTATGTTCGCAGTCGCGCTGTGTTGAGCTGGATGGGCAAAGTGGCACCACACACGGATTTAATAATGTTCCTGCCGTTGAGCCGATGCATTTTGTCTGGGAAGTGCCCGGCGGCGGTCGCCTGATCCCTGCCTTACAGGTGCAAAGCAACCAGGTGATTGTGAACTACCGCTAATCTCTTCTTCCTGTCAGCCAGCAGATGAAACTGCTGGCTCTTCGCATTTTTGACCCGTACATTCGATTAAAAAGAAACGCCGTTTTATAAAATTGGTGACATATGTTGCCGGACTCTTTGTGCTGTTGCCATCTCGCGATTATCTCTGGCAGAAATAAAAAGGTTTCCCGTGCTGTTAGCTTTTACTGTGGCCGTGTAAGGACGTCCTGTGTCAACGCGAGGATGGTGGGGGTTTCCCAATAATGTTGTGCAGACGTAGACGACGTGATTGCCGCTCATCGTCAGGAAGAGATCTTCCCGGACATTATGGTCTTACCGCAAAAATATACCTGCTGCGCCGAAACTGGAACAGGTCGCAGTATTGAATTCGACATAGCATGGAGGTTAAGTAGATGATGGTTTATCCGGTTAAACACAGTCCGTTGTTACGTCAGCCAGAACATTTTATTGCCAGAGATGCGTTAAAAACGCTTATCAAAAAGGTGACACATAACCTGGTCAATATCTGCGATGAGAGCGGTGAGTTCTTGCTGCGACTGGACGACGGACGCGTTATCGATACCAAAGGTTGGGCCGGATGGGAGTGGACGCATGGCGTCGGCCTGTACGGGATGTACCAGTATTATCAGCAAACTGGCGACGAAACGATGCGCGATATCATCGATGGCTGGTTTGCCGATCGCTTTGCTGAAGGCGCGACGACCAAAAACGTTAATACTATGGCACCGTTTTTGACGCTGGCGTATCGCTATGAAGAAACGAGTAATCCGGTGTATTTGCCGTGGCTTGACACCTGGGCCGAGTGGGCGATGCATGAAATGCCACGTACTGATTTTGGTGGTATGCAGCACATCACGTTGGCAGAAGAGAATCATCAGCAGATGTGGGACGACACGCTAATGATGACGGTTTTACCGCTGGCGAAGATTGGCAAACTGCTTAACCGTCCCGAGTACGTTGAAGAGGCGACGTATCAGTTCCTGTTACATGTGCAAAACCTGATGGATAAAGAAACAGGTCTGTGGTTCCACGGCTGGAGCTATGAGGGACATCATAACTTTGCCAACGCCCGCTGGGCGCGCGGCAACAGCTGGTTAACCATTGTTATTCCGGAGTTCCTCGAACTGGTCGATTTACCGGAAAATAATGCCGTTCGTCGCTATCTGGTGCAGGTGCTGCATGCACAAATTGCAGCCCTGGCGACGTGTCAGGATCAAAGTGGTCTGTGGCATACGTTACTGGACGATCCGCACTCTTACCTTGAAGCGTCGGCCACCGCCGGATTTGCGTATGGGATTTTGAAAGCGGTGCGTAAACGCTACGTCGGACAGGAATACGCGACGGTAGCAGAACTCGCCATCAAAGGCATTGTGCAGCATATCTCGCCGGAAGGTGAGCTGCTGCAAACCTCATTTGGTACTGGGATGGGGCACAATCTCGATTTTTATCGCAATATTCCGCTCACGTCTATGCCTTACGGCCAGGCGATGGCGATGCTGTGTCTCACTGAGTACTTGCGTAAGTATTTTTGATGGCGGTGCCCGATGACGTTGCGATCGTCGGGTTTGATTGTGTTGCGCTATCGGGTTGTATGCTGCTTTCCTGCGGCACAAACAAATGATCCATAATCTGTCGCATAACCGGCGCGGCGGTAACGCCGTCGCTGCCACCGTTTTCCAGAATCAGCGCCACGGCGACTTTCGGGTTTTTGTACGGTGCAAATGCGGTGTAGAACACGTGGTCGCGCAGGCGGATGGGGATCATCTTCGCATTGTAAGTCTGGTTTTCTTTCAGGCTGAAGACCTGCGAGGTTCCACTTTTTGCGGCAATTCCGTAAGGTGCAGTATGGAAGAATTTATAACCAGTCCCGTTCGGCGCATTGGCCATGCCAAACATCGCCTCGCGTACCAGCCCCCAATAGGGTGATGAGGCAGAGGCAATTTGTGACGGTACCGTGGCAGCATGGTAAGGCGTAACGGTTTTCCCACTCTCTTCATCCTGCAGCAGGTGAGGGGCAATCACTTTCCCGTTGTTAATCAGCGCCACCATTGCTTTTACCATCTGGATTGGCGTGGCAATCCAGTATCCCTGACCGATACCAACCGAAATGGTGTCTCCCTGATACCAGGCTTTTTTATGCACCCGTTGTTTCCAGTCGCGGCTCGGTAACAGCCCATTGTACTCTTCATCAAGATCGATACCGGTGGGTTTACCGTAACCAAACTGGCTGAGCATGCTGTTGATTCGGTCAATGCCCATCATATACGCCACCTGATAGAAGAACGTGTCCGCGGACTCTTCAATTGCTTTGGTCACGTTCAGCATGCCATGACCGGTTTTTTTCCAGTCACGATAATGTCGCTCAGTGCCGGGTAATGTCCATGTTGGCGCGCCAAAGAAGCTGGTCTGCGGGGTGATAACGTCATTGAGTAACGCTGACATCGCCATGTACGGCTTGACCGTGGAGGCGGGAGGGTACAAACCTTGCGTGACGCGGTTAATCAACGGCAGGTCTTTATCCTGCAACAGCGTGTTGTACTCCTGGTAGCTGATACCTTTGACGAACGGATTCGGGTCATAGCTGGGGTTAGAAACCATCGCCAGCACCGAGCCATCGTGCGGATCTTCAACCAGCACGGCGGCGCGTTGCCCTGCCAGCAGGCTCTCAATATATTCCTGTAAGTGCAAATCCAGCGTCAGGTGGATGTCCTTTCCGGCAACCGGCGGTACATCTTTTATCAGGCGCACGATGCGTCCGTGGTTATCGACCTCGACTTCCTGGTAGCCCGTTTTACCGTGTAGATCGTTTTCGTAATAGTGCTCGATTCCCTGTTTGCCAATGTTGTGATCGGCTGCGTAGTTCTCCGCCATCCCTTTTTTATCCAACGCCTTCAGGTCGCTGTCGTTGATTTTTGATACATAGCCGAGCACATGCGCCAACTCTGCGCCATAAGGGTACTGGCGATCTTCATAGCTGTTAACAGTGACACCGCTGAAATGAAACTGGTTAACCGAGAAACGGGCGATTTCTACATCGGTCAGCGCATTTTTGAGCACTACAGGGCGATAGCGGCTGCTGGATTTGAGTTCATGGCGAAACTGATCGATATCATCAGGCGTCAGATCAACGATTGGCGTTAGCTGCTTCAGCAAGGCATCCATATCGTTGATTTTATAGGGGGTGACGGAAATATCGTACCAGGTGACGTTGCGTACCAGCGGGATACCGTTGCGATCGTAAATAATGCCTCGCGTTGGGGCGACGGGCAGCATTTTTATATCGTTGGCATCCGAACGGGTGGTGTAATACTGGTGCTGGCGAATTTGCAAATTGTAGAGATTGTAAATCAGGATGCCAAAACAGATGACTACCAGGCCAAAGGCCACCATTACCCGCCGTTGAAAGAGTTTCTCTTCCGCCTCAAAATCTCTGAATGTCATTGGCCCGTACCTGATTAATTTGCCGCCTAATGATACGGAGGCGTAAACGGGATAACAGGTAAAAGATGTTCCATCCCTCTACGGAAATGTGTCATTCCTTGTGAATTGTTACAGATAGCCCTTTACGGAAATAAAAAAAGGCCTGAGTCCGTCACCCGGGCTCAGGCCTGCTGTTATCAGCGAACTTACATGCGTTCTACGGTTTCGATACCCAGTGTATCCAGACCCAGCTTCAGCGTTTTCGCCGTCAACTGTGCCAGCTTCAGGCGGCTGTTACGAATCTCTTCACTCTCCGCGCTGAGGATCGGGCAATGTTCATAGAAGCCAGAGAACAGACCAGCAAGATCGTAAAGATAGGCGCACATTACGTGCGGCGTACCTTCCCGTGCAACGACGGTCAGCGTCTCTTCAAACTGCAGCAGACGCGCCGCCAGCTGGGCTTCACGATCTTCGTTGATGAAGACCTGGGCGTTAGCCAACGCGCTTTCGTCGATATCCGCTTTGCGGAACACGGACAGTACGCGGGTGTAAGCATACTGCATGTACGGTGCGGTATTGCCTTCGAAGGCCAGCATGTTGTCCCAGTCGAAGATGTAATCAGTGGTACGGTTTTTCGACAGATCCGCATACTTCACGGCGCCGATACCGACCGCATTCGCCAGTTTTTCCAGCTCGTCGGCAGGCATATCTGGGTTCTTCTCTGCCACCAGACGACGTGCACGCTCCAGCGCTTCATCCAGCAGATCGGCCAGTTTGACCGTGCCACCTGCGCGGGTTTTGAACGGTTTACCGTCTTTGCCGAGCATCATGCCGAACATATGGTGTTCCAGCGGTACGGAGTCTGGTACGTAACCGGCTTTACGTACGATGGTCCATGCCTGCATTAAATGCTGATGCTGACGGGAGTCGATATAATACAGCACGCGATCGGCATGCAGCGTTTCGTAACGATACTTGGCGCAGGCGATGTCGGTGGTGGTGTACAGATAGCCGCCATCTTTCTTCTGAATGATAACGCCCATCGGTTCGCCTTCCTTGTTTTTATACTCATCAAGGAATACGACGGTCGCGCCTTCGCTTTCAACAGCCAGACCTTTGGCTTTTAGATCTGCAACAATGCCAGGCAGCATCGGGTTGTACAGGCTTTCGCCCATCACGTCGTCGCGGGTCAGCGTTACGTTCAGACGATCGTAGGTTAACTGGTTTTGCGACATGGTAATGTCGACCAGTTTGCGCCACATCTCGCGGAAGTAAGCGTCACCGCCCTGCAACTTCACCACGTAACTGCGGGCGCGTTCGGCGAATTCCTCATCTTCATCGTAATGTTTTTTCGCGTCACGGTAGAAACCTTCAAGGTCGGCCAGCGCCATTTCACCCGCGTTTTCCTGCTGCTGCTTTTCCAGCCAGGCGATGAGCATACCGAACTGGGTACCCCAGTCACCAACGTGGTTTGCGCGGATGACGTTATGGCCGAGAAATTCCAGCGTACGGACAGCCGCGTCACCGATGATGGTGGAGCGAAGGTGGCCTACGTGCATCTCTTTCGCCACGTTCGGCGCAGAGTAGTCAACGACGACGGTCTGCTTCTCTGGCTGCGCAACGCCCAGACGATCGGAGGCCAATGCCTGCTGCACGTGCTGCGCCAGAAATACTGGGTCGAGGAAAATATTGATAAAGCCTGGACCAGCGATTTCAACCTTGTTGGCAATCCCGTTGAGATCCAGATGAGTCAGCACCTGCTCTGCCAGTTGTCGCGGCGCCATACCCAGTTTTTTAGCAACTGCCATCATGCCGTTGGCCTGATAGTCGCCGAACTGTACTTTTGCTGACTGACGAACCTGCGGTTCGCAATCTGCAGGCGCACCTGCAGCAATCATGGCCTGACGGACTTTTTCTGAGAGAAGAGCCTGAATATTCACCGGAATACCTTACATTTATGAAGCGCTTTACTATACACCGCGCCAGTTTAAGAATTTAGGGCGGGAGTATACTGCAAATGCCCGTTGCCGTCAGCATTGCGCATGCCGCACGCGGTCTAAAATAGACGCAGTGTAATTACGCATAACCATTCATTTTATCCGTGAAAAAATCAGCGGTTGGATGGTGCTGCGCAACAGAGTAAATTAGCGGCTTTGAACATGGATATGAGCTTTCAATATGGCGAACTGGCAAACCGTTGCAGAACTGCATGATATTTCCGCAAATTTAGGGCATTTCACTCAGGCGTTAAGAGAACTTTCCACCCGTCTGGGTCTGGATGTTGCACCACTTGAAGCCGATCACATCTCTCTGCGCTGTCATCAGAATACGACAGCAGAGCGGTGGCGTCGCGGGTTTGAACAGTGCGGTGAGCTGCTGTCGGAAAATATCATCAACGGCAGACCGATTTGTCTGTTCAAACTGGATGAACCTGTTTGCGTGGCACACTGGCGGTTTTCTATTGTGGAGCTGCCGTGGCCGGGTGAAAAACGCTACCCACATGAAGGTTGGGAGCATATTGAAATTGTTCTGCCGGGCGAGCCGGAAACGCTCAATGAACGGGCGCTGGCGTTGCTTTCCGATGATGGGTTGAGCCAGCCTGGGATCTTCGTCAAAACCAGTTCACCGAAAGGCGAGCGTGAGCGCTTACCAAACCCGACGCTGGCGGTTAGCGATGGTAACGTGACCATCAAGTTTCATCCGTGGTCAATTGAAAAAATTGTGGCAAGCGAACAACAGGAGTAAACATGGCACTGCTGGAAATCTGCTGTTACAGCATGGAGTGTGCTCTGACGGCGCAACAAAATGGCGCGGATCGTATTGAACTGTGTTCGGCGCCCAAAGAAGGGGGCTTAACCCCGTCGCTGGGTGTATTACGTAAGGTACGTCAGCATATCGATATTCCCGTCAATCCGATTATTCGCCCGCGCGGCGGGGATTTTTGCTATACCGAAGGTGAGTTCGCTGTCATGCTGGATGATATTGCCATGGTCAGAGAACTTGGGTTCTCAGGGCTGGTGACTGGGCTGTTAGATGTTGATGGCAACGTCGATATGTCGCGTATGGAACAAATTATGGCAGCTGCAGGGCCGCTAAATGTCACGTTTCATCGAGCCTTCGATATGTGCGTCAACCCCTTAAATGCGCTAAAAAACTTATCTGATTTGGGTGTCGCCAGAGTGCTGACTTCCGGGCAAAAATCAGATGCTGCGCAAGGTTTAACAAAAATAATGGAACTTATTGCACAGCCCGATGCTCCAATCATTATGGCCGGAGCGGGGGTTCGCGCCGCGAATTTGTCGCAATTCCTCGACGCCGGTGTGCAGGAAGTCCACAGTTCTGCCGGAGTCTGGTTGGCTTCTCCCATGCGTTATCGCAATGCGGGGTTGTCGATGTCTTCGGATGCGCAAGCGGATGAATATTCCCGCTATGCGGTAGACGGGGCGGCGGTTGCTGAAATGAAAGCGATTATTGCGCACCATCAGGCCAGCTGATTTTTACCGTTGCATCATGTCGCCCAATATGATGCTTGCTCGTACCAGGCCCCTGCAATTTCAACAGGGGCCTTTTTTTCTCCTTCATATTTCAAGCCGCAGCCGCGTTGGCCGCCTTGCTCACCCCGGTCACGTAGTTATCTACGCTCCCAGGGATTTGCTGCGTTGCCGCCTTGCTGCAACTTGAACTATTTTGGATAAACGGTGCTATACGTAACGGTCATCCGGCAATCCATCACGGCTTACGGGCAATCAGCACCGCGCGCAGCGGGGCAGGGTAGCCTTCTACCGTTTTACTGCTGTCGTTCGGGTCGAGGAAATCAGCCAGCGATTCGGTAATCATCCACTCGGTGCGGCGCTGCTCTTCGGTGGTGGTCACACACACGTCGGCAATGCGGACATCGACAAAACCGCACTTCTCCAGCCAGTTTTTCAACGCCAGTGCAGACGGAATAAAGTAGACGTTGCGCATTTGTGCGTAGCGGTCACCTGGCACCAGCACGGTATTCTCGTCTCCTTCAACTACCAGCGTTTCCAGTACCAGTTCACCGTCTTGTACCAGTTGATCTTTCAACTGCCAGAGATGTTCCAGCGGAGAACGACGGTGATAGAGCACGCCCATTGAGAAAACGGTATCAAACGCGTTCAATGCCGGAAGCTGTTCAATCCCCAGCGGCAGCAGATGCGCACGCTGGTCGTTGCCCAGCAGTTTACGCACCGCTTCGAACTGACACAGGAACAGCTGGGTCGGATCAATTCCAACTGCCAGGTGCGCGCCCGCGCCAATCATGCGCCACATGTGATACCCGCTGCCACAGCCGACATCCAGGATAGTCCGTCCGGTCAGGTCGGATAAATGCGGCAGTACGCGATCCCATTTCCAGTCAGAACGCCATTCGGTATCGATATTGACGCCATACAGTGAGTACGGCCCTTTACGCCACGGCATCAGATTGCGCATTAACGTATCGATGCGTTTAAGCTGCCCTTCGCTGAGCGGCTCCTTGCTTTCAGCGGTCACGCTGTGCAACAAGTCCAGACGGTGCGGCGTCAGTTCGGGCAGAAACTCTACCGCGTTCGACCACTGCTTAAACAGGCCGTGCTGATCGCGCTGCCAGCTCGCAATTTGCGCGGGAAGCGTTTCCAGCCAATGAGAAAGGTGATTTTTGGCAATCAGCTGATAAAAGTTACCAAAGTCGATCATGCCGCAACCTCAGCTTTCAGCGCCACCAGGGAACCAAAGTTGAAGCACTGGAACCACAGTTCGCTGTGCTCAAAACCTGCCTGATGCAGGCGCGCTTTGTGAGTTTCGACCGAGTCGGTCAGCATCACGTTTTCCAGCATGCTGCGCTTCTGGCTGATCTCCAGTTCGCTGTAGCCATTTGCCCGCTTGAAATCGTGGTGCATGTTGAATAGCAGCTCGCCAACTTTTTCATCTTCGAAACTGAATTTCTCCGACAGTACCAGCGCGCCGCCAGGATTCAGCCCTTGATAAATCTTATCCAACAATGCCTGGCGCTCCACTGGCTCAAGGAATTGCAGGGTAAAATTCAGCACCACCATTGAGGCGTTTTCAATAGTAATGTTGCGAATATCCCCTTCGACCACCTCGACCGGAATAGGGGCTTTATAGGCGTCAATATGACGGCGGCAGCGTTCAACCATGGCCGGGGAGTTGTCGACGGCAATAATTTTACAATTGTCATGCTGAATACTGCGACGCACCGAGAGCGTCGCGGCGCCCAATGAGCAGCCCAGATCGTAGACCTGCGTGTTGGGTTGCACGAAACGTTCGGCCAACATACCAATCATCGAAATGATGTTGGAGTAGCCGGGAACGGAACGCTGGATCATATCCGGGAAGACTTCAGCTACCCGTTCATCAAAGGTCCAGTCACCCAGACTGGCGATAGGCGCAGAAAAAAGCGTGTCGCGGTGAGACATAACGTAAAAATCCGGGAAAAATAAAGTGGCGTATTGTGCGCTAATGCAGGGAGAAAACCAACTCCCAGGGCATATACCAAAGATTCGCCAGCACCATTAGCACCAGCGAGCACCAGGTGGCGCTCATGCCGGAACGACGCCAGCGGAACAGACGGTGGTAGAATCCGTAATAATGCATCAGCCGACCGGCAATTAACATCAGCCCGCAAATATGCACCATCCACGTTTCTGCACCGTTCATTTCCATAAATAACAGCAACACCAATGCGACGGGAATATATTCCACCGCATTACCGTGAATGCGAATCGCACTTTGTAGTTCGCTAAAACCGCCGTCGCCATAGGCTACGCGATACTGCATACGCAGACGGACAACGTCAAAGGAGAACTTAATCAACAATAACGCACCCAGTACGGCATATAGCGCGCTTACCATACAAACTCCCTTTCCTCGTCATACTTCAAGTTGCATGCGCGGTGGCTGTAGATACTCGACCCATCCCTGGGTCTCGCCCCATTCAGGGCCGCTGCAGGCCGCGTTCAAATCTGCCCCCGGCAGATTTGTCGCTCCCCCCAGTCACTTACTGATGTAAACTCCTGGGGATTCTCTCCCTTGCCATCTTCCTGTAACTCGAATTATTTAGAGTGCGGTTGGGTTGATGGCATTGACTATGATAGGTGGCATTTTCAGAAAAGAGAAGATTGCTGTGGAATAGACGGCGCTGATCCGATCTCTGGCAGAGCGGCACGCAGGTCGCCCCATAAGGCCTCGACCAACTGCGGCGCCTGCGCGATGTCTGGCGTATGTAAAAAAAGATACGGTGTTGTGGTCTGCTTCCAGAGAGACAGTTTGGTCAGCCATACGTTAAATAACGTCCGGTTTTGTTCCATATTATCGCTGCCGATAAAGCGCACCATTGGGTTGTTCGCGGTAACCACCGCATGGACCGGAACTTTTGGTTTTTTGCGTTGGGCATCTCGTATGGCTTCAGTGTGAGGAACCGCAGCGTGTACCGGCCGGCTATCTAAAATTACTCGATTGACCCTACGCTCATGTAAACCGCGATTGAACCGTTTCTCGGCATCACCTTTGGCAAAAAATTCCGGATGGCGAACTTCAACCCCATAGGTGAACGATGTGGGCAGCGCATCAAGAAACGTCCACAGGGCAGGGAGGTCGTGGGGAGAAAAGGTCGCGGGTAGCTGCAACCAATATTGCCCGATTCGCGCTTCCAGAGGTGACAAGCGAGTGAAAAATTCCTGCACCAAATCATCACGGTTACGCAGCGCGGCCTGATGTGAAACGGTGGCCGGAAACTTAAAGCAGAAGCGAAAGTCGTCGCTAGTCTGCGCCTGCCAGCGCGTAACAATCTCGGCTTTTGGCAGCGCGTAGAGTGTGGTATTGCCCTCCACACAGTTAAAGTGGTGGGCATACTCTTCAAGGCTGGTGATCCCCAGGCGCACCCACTTCGGGTGCGACCACTGCGGCAGGCCAATATAGATCATAGCGCCTGCAGGATCTCGTCCACGCTGCGCACGCGCGCAATGCGCGGGAAGATATGTGTCATGCTGCCCTGATGCTGATCGGCACTCGCCGCGCTACAGGCATCTTCGGCAATCACCAGGTTAAAACCCAGTTCCCAGGCGTTACGCGCCGTTGACTCCACGCCGATGTTGGTGGAAATCCCACACAACACGATTGTGTCAACGCCCCGGCGACGCAGCTGTAGCTCCAGGTCGGTGCCGTAAAAGGCTCCCCATTGACGTTTGGTGACTTCGAGGTCGCTGGCGTTTTTGCCCAGTGCGGTTGGATAGTCCCACCAGTTTGCAGGGAGTGCTTTAGCCGGTGTCTGGGCGTCAACTGGCTGTTTCAGCGCTTCGGCGTAATCGTCAGACCAGCCGACGCGAACCATCACCACCGGTGAACCGTGAGCACGGAATTGTGCCGCCAGACGTGCGGCGCGGGTCACGACGTCGCTTGCCGAATGGGGGCCGCCGGCGAAAGGCAAGATCCCTTCCTGTAGGTCGATAACGACAAGGGCGGTGGTTTTAGTGTTCAGTTCCAGCATGGTGACTCCAGTCAAAATTGAATTCCGTTACACCTTAATCGCGATTGTGTGTGAAAGGGGCGACAATTTTTGTTATTTTTTGTGAGATTACGCAATACCCGCGTAGGAAACACGCGTACAGTCAGTACCGGACTGAGAGTCTACCCCAGTAGCCTCTTATCGTGCGGCAGAATTTCCAGTATAATAGCCGCCTTTTTTCATTCAGTTGTGACATTCAGCTAAAGCTGCGACTTCGTCATCTGCAAGGCAGGTGACAATCCGCCTGCGGCAAAGTTAAGGGATATCTCATGCGTACAGAATATTGCGGACAGCTACGTCTGTCCCACGAGGGGCAGCAGGTGACTCTGTGTGGTTGGGTCAACCGTCGTCGTGATCTTGGTAGCCTGATCTTCATCGACATGCGCGACCGCGAAGGTATCGTGCAGGTATTTTTCGATCCGGACCGTGCGGACGCGTTAAAGCTGGCCTCCGAACTGCGTAATGAGTTCTGCATCCAGGTTACGGGCACCGTGCGTGCGCGTGATGCGAAAAACGTCAACGCCGACATGGCGACCGGCGAAATTGAAGTACTGGCGTCCGATCTGACCATCATCAACCGTTCAGACTCGCTGCCGCTGGACTCTAACCACGTTAACACCGAAGAAGCGCGTCTGAAGTATCGCTATCTGGATCTGCGTCGTCCGGAAATGGCGCAGCGTCTGAAAACACGTGCCAAAATCACCAGCCTGGTGCGTCGTTTTATGGACGACCACGGCTTCCTCGACATCGAAACGCCGATGCTGACCAAAGCGACCCCGGAAGGCGCACGTGACTATCTGGTGCCTTCCCGCGTCCATAAAGGCAAATTCTACGCCCTGCCGCAGTCCCCACAGCTGTTCAAGCAGCTGCTGATGATGTCTGGCTTTGACCGTTACTATCAGATAGTAAAGTGCTTCCGTGACGAAGACTTACGTGCTGACCGTCAACCTGAATTTACCCAGATCGATGTTGAGACTTCCTTCATGACTGCACCGCAGGTGCGTGAAGTGATGGAAGCGTTAGTGCGTAATCTGTGGCTGGAAGTAAAAGGTGTGGATTTGGGAGATTTCCCGATCATGACCTTTGCGGAAGCTGAACGTCGCTACGGCTCCGATAAACCGGATCTGCGTAACCCGATGGAGTTGGTTGACGTTGCTGATCTGCTGAAGTCCGTTGATTTCGCCGTCTTCTCCGGCCCGGCTAATGATGCCAAAGGCCGCGTGGCTGCACTGCGTGTGCCGGGTGGGGCCAGCTTAAGCCGTAAACAGATCGACGATTACGGTAACTTCATCAAGATCTACGGCGCGAAGGGTCTGGCTTACATTAAAGTCACCGAACGTGCGAAAGGTCTGGAAGGGATTACCAGCCCAGTTGCTAAGTTCCTGAATGCCGATATCGTTGACGCGATTCTTGAACGCACCGGCGCACAAGATGGCGACATGATTTTCTTCGGCGCAGACAACAAGAAAGTGGTTGCTGACTCGATGGGCGCACTGCGTCTGAAACTGGGTAAAGATCTGAGCCTGACCGACGAAACCAAATGGGCGCCGCTGTGGGTTATCGACTTCCCGATGTTTGAAGACGACGGTGAAGGTGGCCTGACCGCGATGCACCATCCGTTTACCGCGCCGAAAGACATGACGGCCGCTGAGCTGAAAGCCGCGCCGGAAGAGGCGGTTGCCAATGCTTACGATATGGTCATCAATGGTTACGAAGTGGGCGGCGGTTCTGTGCGTATTCACAACGGCGACATGCAGCAAACCGTGTTTGGTATTCTGGGCATTAACGAGCAAGAACAGCGTGAGAAGTTCGGCTTCCTGCTGGACGCGCTGAAATACGGTACTCCGCCGCACGCGGGCCTGGCGTTTGGTCTGGATCGTCTGACCATGCTGCTGACCGGTACCGATAACATTCGTGACGTTATTGCTTTCCCGAAAACCACGGCTGCCGCGTGTCTGATGACCGAAGCGCCAAGCTTTGCCAACGACGCTGCGCTGGCGGAACTGAGCATTCAGGTTGTGAAGAAGGCCGAGAATAACTGATATGACATACAAACAGCCTGTCTCGGTGTTAGTCGTGATTTATGCAAAGGACACCGGGAGAGTGCTGATGTTACAGCGACGCGACGATCCTGATTTCTGGCAGTCGGTCACCGGCAGCCTCGAAGAGGGTGAAACCGCGTCGCAAGCCGCTATGCGTGAAGTAAAGGAAGAGGTCACCATTGATGTTGCCCGCGAGCAACTGACCTTAATTGACTGTCAGCGCACGGTGGAGTTTGAGATTTTTAGCCATTTACGTCATCGCTATGCACCAGGAATCGAACGGAATACGGAATCCTGGTTTTGCCTGGCGCTCCCCTCGGAACGAGAGATCGTGTTCACTGAACATCTGACCTATCGTTGGGTTGATGCGGCGGAAGCTGCGCAATTAACCAAGTCGTGGAGTAACCGGCAGGCGATTGAAGAATTTGTAATTAACGTCGCCTGAGAAGGCGCGCTTTTTGGAGATATTATTTATGGCAGGTCATAGTAAATGGGCCAACACCAGACACCGTAAAGCAGCGCAGGATTCCAAGCGCGGCAAGATCTTCACCAAAATCATTCGCGAGCTGGTCACGGCCGCTAAACTTGGTGGTGGCGATCCGGACGCTAACCCGCGTCTGCGTGCGGCTGTCGATAAAGCGTTGTCTAACAATATGACGCGTGACACCCTGAACCGTGCTATCGCACGCGGCGTGGGCGGTGACGAAGACGCAAACATGGAAACCATCATTTATGAAGGTTACGGTCCTGGTGGGACTGCGGTCATGATTGAATGCCTGTCTGACAACCGTAACCGTACCGTTGCGGAAGTGCGTCATGCGTTCACTAAAACCGGTGGTAACCTGGGCACTGACGGTTCTGTTGCGTACCTGTTTAGCAAAAAAGGCGTTATCTCCTTTGAGCAAGGCGACGAAGACACCATCATGGAAGCCGCGCTGGAAGCCGGTGCTGAAGACGTTGTGACCTATGATGACGGAGCGATTGACGTCTACACCGCATGGGAAGAGATGGGCAAAGTGCGTGATGCACTGGAAGCCGCTGGTCTGAAAGCGGACAGCGCTGAAGTTACGATGATCCCGTCCACCAAAGCGGACATGGATGCAGAAACGGCACCGAAGCTGTTGCGTCTGATCGATATGCTGGAAGACTGCGATGACGTGCAGGAAGTTTACCACAACGGTGAAATCTCCGACGAGGTTGCTGCTACGTTAGAATGACGTGGTTGAGCGGTAAAATAACAGGAGATGCGTGATGTCCATTATTCTCGGCATTGACCCGGGCTCGCGCATCACCGGCTATGGCGTGATCCGCCAGGTCGGTCGACAACTGACCTATCTGGGCAGTGGATGCATTCGTACCAAAGTGGATGATTTACCGTCGCGCCTGAAGCTGATTTATGCAGGTGTGTCGGAAATCATTACCCAGTTTCAGCCAGACTACTTTGCCATTGAGCAAGTATTTATGGCGAAAAACGCCGATTCGGCGCTTAAACTGGGGCAGGCGCGCGGCGTGGCGATTGTTGCTGCTGTCAACCAGGACCTTCCGGTGTTTGAATATGCGGCACGTCAGGTGAAGCAAACCGTCGTCGGGATAGGCAGTGCGGAGAAAAGTCAGGTGCAGCACATGGTGCGCACGTTGCTAAAACTCCCCGCAAATCCCCAGGCCGATGCCGCGGATGCGCTGGCCATCGCCATTACCCACTGTCACGTCAGCCAGAATGCCATGCAAATGAGCGACACTCGGCTGAATTTAGCGCGTGGTCGACTACGTTAATGACAAATGAGGCTGGATATCTATCCAGCCTTTTTTTATGATAGCGCATTACCTTTTTTAGCCCGTAACGCAGGAGCGTCATGTGATAGGCAGACTCAGAGGCATCATTCTCGAAAAACAACCCCCGCTGGTTCTTCTGGAAACGGGCGGCGTAGGCTATGAAGTGCATATGCCGATGACCTGTTTTTACGAGCTGCCAGAAGCCGGGCAGGAAGCGATAATCTTCACTCACTTCGTCGTGCGGGAAGATGCGCAACTGCTGTATGGCTTTAATAACAAGCAGGAACGCACGCTGTTTAAAGAGCTGATTAAAACCAACGGCGTCGGGCCGAAGCTGGCGCTGGCGATCCTCTCCGGTATGTCGGCGCAGCAGTTTGTTAACGCGGTTGAACGCGAAGAGCTCGGTGCGCTGGTGAAACTGCCGGGTATTGGTAAGAAAACCGCTGAGCGCCTGATTGTTGAAATGAAAGACCGCTTTAAAGGCTTGCATGGCGATCTGTTCACACCGGCGGCCGATCTGGTGCTGACGTCACCTGCGGGTCCGGTGACGGATGACGCCGAACAGGAAGCCGTTGCTGCGCTGGTGGCTCTGGGCTATAAACCACAGGAAGCCAGCCGCATGGTGAGTAAAATTGCCCGCCCTGATGCCAGCAGTGAAACCCTGATTCGTGAAGCGCTCCGCGCTGCATTGTGAGGTAAAGGATGATTGAAGCAGACCGTCTGATTTCAGCTGCCAGCACGATACCTGAAGACATCGTGGATCGTGCGATCCGCCCCAAGTTGCTCGATGAGTATATCGGTCAGCCTCAGGTTCGTTCGCAAATGGAGATTTTTATCCAGGCGGCGAAGTTGCGCGGTGATGCCCTCGACCACCTGCTGATCTTTGGTCCTCCGGGTCTCGGAAAAACCACGCTTGCCAATATTGTCGCCAATGAAATGGGCGTAAACCTGCGTACCACCTCCGGCCCGGTGCTGGAAAAAGCGGGCGATTTGGCGGCAATGCTGACGAACCTCGAGCCGCACGACGTGCTGTTTATCGATGAGATCCATCGCTTATCGCCGGTCGTGGAAGAGGTATTATATCCGGCGATGGAAGACTATCAGCTGGATATCATGATCGGCGAAGGGCCTGCTGCACGCTCGATCAAGATTGACCTGCCGCCGTTTACGCTGATTGGCGCGACAACCCGTGCCGGGTCGTTAACCTCTCCACTGCGTGACCGTTTTGGTATCGTGCAACGACTGGAGTTTTATCAGGTTGCCGATCTTCAGCACATTGTAGGGCGCAGTGCGCGCTATATGGGGTTGGAGATGAGCGAGGAGGGTGCGCTGGAAGTCGCTCGTCGTGCGCGCGGAACGCCGCGTATTGCCAACCGTCTGCTGCGTCGCGTGCGTGACTTCGCCGAGGTGAAGCATGACGGCACCATCTCGGCAGACATTGCCGCCCAGGCGCTGGATATGCTCAATGTGGACGCTGAAGGGTTCGATTACATGGACCGTAAGCTACTACTGGCAGTGATCGATAAATTCTTCGGTGGGCCGGTAGGGCTGGATAACCTCGCCGCCGCGATTGGCGAAGAGCGCGAAACGATTGAGGACGTGCTGGAGCCATATTTGATTCAGCAGGGCTTCTTGCAGCGTACACCGCGCGGACGTATGGCGACGGTGCGCGCCTGGAACCATTTCGGTATTACGCCGCCGCAAATGCCTTAAGTTTTTTATGCCGGATGGCGGCTTCGCTTATCCGGCAACACACTCTTAGCTGGCCTGCTTCTTCATCATACTGAAGATAAACAGCATTGCTGCACACAGCACCACGGAGGGGCCCGCTGGCGTATCATAAAACGCTGAGAACGTCAGGCCGCCCGTCACCGCTATCATCCCCACGCCCACGGCCACACCGGCCATTTGCTCAGGCGTACGCGCAAAACGGCGTGCGGTGGCAGCAGGAATAATCAGCAGCGACGTAATAATCAGCGCCCCGACAAATTTCATCGCCACACCAATCGTTAACGCAGTGACCAACATCAGCAGCAGCTTCACGCGTTGCAGCTTCACACCATCGACAAAGGCCAGATCCGGGCTGATGGTCATTGACAGCAGGTTGCGCCATTGCCAGAAGAGAATGGCCAGCACAATGACGACGCCAATGGCGATGGAGATAAGATCTTCCGGCGTCACGGCGAGCAGATCACCAAACAGGTAGGCCATCAGGTCCACACGGATATTCGACATCAGGCTGACGACCACCAGGCCCAGTGACAGGGCGCTGTGCGCCATAATGCCAAGCAAGGTGTCTATGGCGAGGTGAGGGCGTTTCTCCAGCCACACCAGACCGGCTGCCAGCATCAGAGTGACTGCGATAACCGCATAGAACGGGTTTACATCTAACAGCAGACCAAAGGCCACGCCCAGCAGTGATGCATGTGCCAGCGTGTCGCCAAAATAAGACATTCTACGCCAGACCACAAACGACCCCAGTGGGCCAGCGGCGCAGGCCAGCATGATCCCGGCTAGCCAACCGGGTAATAACAATTCAATCATGAGTGACCATTTCCCCGGCGTAAGACGATGCGACCCTGTAAATCGTGGCGATGATTATGATTGTGGCGGTATATTCCGAGTTGCTCGGCACCACGTTGCCCGAACATAGAGATGAATTCCGGGTGCATAGAAACCACTTCTGGCGTGCCGGAGCAGCAAATATGGTGGTTGAGGCACAATACTTCATCGGTCTTCGCCATTACCAGATGCAGATCATGCGAGACCATCAGTACGGCGCAATCGAGCTCACGGCGAAGTTGGTCAATAAGGTCATACAGAGCGACCTGACCATTGACATCCACACCCTGAGTGGGTTCATCCAACACCAGTAGCTGCGGCCTATTCAGCAATGCGCGGGCCAGCAGGACGCGCTGCGTTTCCCCACCAGACAGTTTTTGCATCGGCGCATCCATCAGATGTCCGGCCTGAACGCGCTTGAGCGCCGGAAGAATATCGTCTTTCTTTGTGCCAGGACGTAAGCGTAAAAAACGGCTAACCGTCAGGGGAAGCGTGGTATCGAGATACAGTTTTTGTGGGACATAGCCTATGCGTAGATGTCCATTACGCTTGATAACGCCTTCATCTGCTGCTACCAGCCCGAGGACAACACGCACCAGCGTCGACTTCCCGGCACCGTTCGGGCCAAGAAGCGTTAAAATTTTGCCGGGTCGTAGTTCAAGCGAAACGTCAGAAAGGACGCGGCGTTGACCATAAGAGACCGAGACATTTTCCAGTGAAACCAAAGTCGTCATATCAATTTTAGTCTTGCAGAAGTTATAGAATGTTATAATATCACATCTCTTACATTCATTACGATGATTGGTCGCATTATGTTACATAAAAATACGCTTCTTTTCGCAGCATTATCCGCTGCTCTTTGGGGGAGTGCAACACAGGCTGCTAATGCCGCCGTGGTTGCATCGCTTAAGCCGTTAGGGTTTATCGCTTCGGCGATTGCTGATGGGGTTACGGATACCGAGGTTCTCCTGCCTGATGGAGCCTCTGAACATGATTACTCATTGCGTCCGTCTGACGTAAAACGCTTACAGGGCGCGGACTTAGTCGTTTGGATCGGTCCTGAGATGGAAGCGTTTATGGAAAAATCTGTCAAGAATATTCCTAATGCGAAACAGGTAACGATTGCGCAACTCAGTGACGTGAAACCGTTGCTTATGAAAGGGGCTGACGATGATGATGATGATCATGGACATAATGATGCCCAGAGTGAAAAAAGTGACGAGCATCACCATCATGGCGACTACAACATGCATCTTTGGCTCTCCCCAGAGATAGCGCGGGCCTCAGCGGTTGCAATCCATGAAAAATTAGTGGAACTTATGCCGCAAAGTCGAGCCAAACTTGACGCCAACCTGAAGGATTTTGAGGCACAATTAGCCGCAGCCGATAAGCAGGTAGGTAACGAGCTCGCACCGCTCAAGGGGAAAGGTTATTTCGTTTTTCATGACGCCTACGGCTACTACGAAAAACATTACGGACTAACACCGCTTGGTCACTTTACAGTGAACCCTGAGATTCAACCTGGTGCGCAGCGTTTACATGAAATAAGAACACAGTTGGTTGAGCAAAAAGCAACCTGCGTTTTTGCTGAGCCACAGTTCAGGCCAGCGGTCGTTGAAGCCGTTGCGAGAGGGACATCCGTTCGAATGGGAACGTTGGATCCCCTCGGCACAAACATCAAACTGGGTAAAACAAGCTATTCAGCGTTTCTGAACCAATTAGCCAACCAGTATGCGAGCTGCCTGAAAGGAGATTAATGAGGAAGTGAATACGTGCAACAGATAGCCCGCTCTGTCGCTCTGGCATTTAATAATCTGCCACGACCCCATCGCGTTATGCTGGGGTCGCTTACCGTTCTTACACTGGCCGTCGCTGTCTGGCGGCCTTACGTCTACCATCCCGATGCTGCACCGATTGTCAAAACGATCGAACTCGAAAAAAGCGAGATTCGTTCGCTGTTGCCTGAGGCCAGTGAACCTATCGATCAGGCCGCTCAGGAAGATGAGGCCATCCCTCAGGACGAACTGGATGACAAAACCTCAGGTGAGGTGGGCGTTCACGAATATGTTGTCTCTACCGGTGATACACTGAGCAGCATTTTGAATCAGTATGGTATCGACATGGGCGATATCAGCCAGCTTGCCGCTTCGGACAAAGAGTTGCGTAATCTGAAAATTGGCCAGCAACTTTCCTGGACGCTGACCTCGGAAGGTGATTTGCAGCGCCTTACCTGGGAAGTTTCTCGCCGTGAAACCCGCACTTACGATCGCACGGCGACGGGTTTCAAAATGAGCAGCGAAATGCAGCAAGGCGACTGGGTTAACAGCCGTATCAAAGGCACCGTAGGCGGTAGTTTCGTCGCCAGTGCCAAAGAGGCCGGGCTGACCAGCGCCGAAATCAGTGCGGTGATTAAGGCTATGCAGTGGCAGATGGACTTCCGCAAACTGAAAAAAGGCGATGAGTTCTCGGTGCTGATGTCTCGCGAGATGTTGGACGGCAAGCGTGAACAAAGCCAGCTACTGGGCGTTCGTCTGCGTTCTGAAGGTAAAGACTATTACGCGATACGTGCCGAAGACGGTAAGTTCTATGACCGTAATGGTACCGGCCTGGCGAAAGGGTTTATGCGTTTCCCGACCGCGAAACAGTTCCGTATTTCGTCTAATTTTAACCCCCGTCGCCTGAATCCGGTCACCGGACGCGTGGCGCCACACAAAGGTGTCGACTTTGCGATGCCGCAGGGGACCCCGGTACTGTCGGTGGGTGATGGCGAAGTGGTCGTTGCGAAGCGCAGCGGCGCAGCAGGCTACTATGTCGCGGTGCGTCATGGTCGTACTTACACTACGCGTTATATGCACCTGCGTAAGCTGTTGGTCAAACCAGGGCAAAAAGTGAAACGTGGCGATCGTATCGCGCTGTCAGGCAACACCGGGCGTTCAACCGGTCCACATCTGCACTACGAAGTATGGATTAACCAGCAAGCGGTGAACCCGTTAACGGCTAAGCTGCCGCGTACGGAAGGACTGACTGGCTCGGATCGTACCGATTACCTGGCGCAGGTGAAAGAGGTTCTGCCTCAGTTGCGCTTCGATTAATCAACATACTGACAGAGCCGGTGCGCGATGCGTGCCGGCTTTTTTATTTTGTACGGGGCACGACGCGCCGCTACACTATCAGCAGATTTATTTTTCGCGGCACCAGACACTGGAAGAGCATGGAAACGAAAAAAAAGAATATTGAATATATCCCTGAGTTTCATAAATCATTTCGCCATCCGCGTTACTGGGGGGCCTGGCTGGGTGTGGCGGCGATAGCAGGAATTGCGTTAACTCCCGCATCGTTTCGCGATCCTGTGCTGGCGAAGCTGGGACGTCTTGCCGGAAGATTGGGGAAAAGTTCGCGCCGCAGAGCGCTGATTAATTTATCCCTGTGTTTTCCTGAACGTAGCGAAGCCGAGCGCGAAGCTATCGTCGATGAGATGTTTGCAACGGCTCCACAGGCGATGGTGATGATGGCAGAGCTTGCCCTGCGTGGCCCGGAGAAAATCCAGAACCGGGTTGACTGGCAAGGCCTGGAGATCATTGAAGAGATGCGCCGCAATGAGGAAAAGGTGATTTTTCTCGTTCCGCACGGTTGGGGTGTAGACATTCCGGCCATGCTGATGGCCTCTCAGGGCCAGAAAATGGCCGCGATGTTCCACAACCAGGGCAATCCTGTTTTTGATTACGTCTGGAACACGGTACGCCGTCGTTTTGGTGGCCGTTTGCATGCGCGTAACGATGGCATCAAACCCTTTATTCAGTCCGTGCGTCAGGGCTATTGGGGATACTATTTGCCGGATCAGGATCATGGTCTGGAGCACAGCGAGTTTGTCGACTTCTTCGCAACGTATAAAGCAACGTTGCCGGCGATAGGCCGCCTGATGAAGGTGTGTCATGCGCGTGTTGTCCCGCTATTCCCTGTGTACGACGGTAAAACACACCGTCTGACAATTCAGGTTCGCCCGCCGATGGATGATATTCTGACCGCAGATGACCACACTATTGCCAGACGCATGAACGAAGAGGTGGAGATTTTTGTTGCGCCGCACCTCGAGCAGTACACCTGGATCTTAAAACTGCTGAAAACCCGCAAGCCCGGCGAAATTGAGCCGTATAAACGTAAAGATCTTTACCCGAAGAAATAAAAAAAGCCTCTCATTTGAGAGGCTTTCTGTATCAGGTATCACCTGTAGGCCTGATGAGCAAAGCGATATCAGGCATCGAGCGGCGCGATTATTCTACGGTCAGAATACGCGTGGTATTGGTGGAGCCAATGGTGCTCATGACGTCGCCCTGGGTGACAATCACCAGGTCGCCAGAAACCAGGTAGCCTTTATCACGTAGCAGGTTCACCGCTTCGCTGGCGGCAACCACACCGTCGGTTTCGCTGTCAAAGTGAACAGGGGTGACGCCACGATACAGGGAGGTCAGGTTCAGCGTACGCTCATGACGCGACATGGCAAAAATCGGTAGACCGGAGCTGATACGGGACGTCATCAGCGCGGTACGGCCGGATTCCGTCATCGCGATGATGGCAGTGACCCCTTTCAGGTGGTTCGCTGCATACATTGCAGACATGGCGATCGCTTCTTCAACGTTATCAAACTGCACGTCGAGGCGGTGTTTGGAGACATTAATGCTCGGGATTTTTTCTGCGCCCAGGCAGACGCGTGCCATCGCGGCGACGGTTTCAGCCGGATACTGACCTGCGGCAGTTTCTGCCGAGAGCATAACGGCGTCGGTGCCGTCGAGTACGGCGTTCGCCACGTCCATCACTTCTGCACGGGTCGGCATCGGGTTGGTGATCATCGACTCCATCATCTGCGTGGCGGTAATGACCGCACGGTTCAGCTGACGCGCACGACGGATCAGGGCTTTTTGAATACCGACCAGCTCCGGATCGCCAATTTCAACGCCCAGGTCGCCACGAGCAACCATAACGACGTCAGATGCCAGGATGATATCATCCATCGCATTCTGGTCGCACACGGCTTCTGCACGCTCCACCTTGGCAACAATTTTCGCATCGCAGCCTGCATCGCGCGCCAGACGGCGGGCATAGTTCAGATCTTCGCCGCAGCGCGGGAAGGAGACGGCCAGATAGTCAACGCTGATTTGCGCCGCGGTGATGATGTCGGCTTTGTCTTTTTCGGTCAGTGCTTCTGCAGAGAGACCGCCGCCCAGTTTGTTGATGCCTTTATTATTGGAAAGTGGGCCACCGACGGTCACTTCGGTGAAGACCTTCATACCCTGAACTTCCAGCACTTTGAGCTGAACGCGACCGTCATCCAGCAGCAGGATGTCGCCCGGCACTACGTCAGCAGGTAGGCCTTTATAGTCAATACCGACTTTTTCTTTATCGCCTTCGCCTTTACCCAGGTTGGCATCTAACAGGAACTTGTCGCCAATATTGAGGAATACTTTGCCTTCTTTGAAGGTTGATACGCGGATTTTAGGTCCCTGCAGGTCACCCAAAATAGCAACGTGGCGTCCCAGTTTGGCGGCAATTTCACGGACTTTATCCGCCCGCAGTTTGTGATCTTCTGGAGAGCCGTGCGAAAAGTTCATACGTACAACGTTTGCGCCCGCGGCGATAATCTTTTCAAGGTTGTTATCGCGGTCAGTTGCTGGGCCTAACGTGGTAACGATTTTGGTTCTGCGAAGCCTTCTGGACATGTAATACTCCGTTGACTGAAACAACTAGGTGTTGCGTGTGAACATTGATCCGGCCGTTCTGGAACATAACGGTAAAAACGAACGACCCGGATGATAAAAGGGTAGAACATCGTTATTGCTTTTAGCGGTCATCACTCTTGATGAGTAATTCTTTATCAAAACGCGATTCCCTGAGCGCTTCCTTGACACGCTTCAAGTTATCTCTAAATTTTGCCCCACGGCGCAAAGTAAATCCCGTAGCCAGCACATCTATCACGGTCAGTTGAGCAAGTCGAGAGACCATGGGCATATATATGTCAGTATCTTCCGGTACATCCAGGGTAATTGCCAGCGTGGCTTCACGAGCCAGCGGCGTGCCGGGAGAGGTGAGGGCTATCACCATGGCATCGTTTTCCCGCGCCAGTTGTGCCAGCTCAACCAGACTCTTTGTTCTGCCGGTATGTGAAATGAGTACAATGACGTCATCATCGCTACAATTCATACAGCTCATACGTTGCAGTACAATATCGTCGGAATAGATAATCGGCACGTTAAAACGGAAAAATTTATTCATGGCGTCGTGCGCCACGGCGGCAGACGAGCCCAGGCCGAAAAAGGCGATTTTCTTCGCCTGGGTTAATAAATCGACCGCTCGATTGACCGCCGCGTTATCCAGCGACTGACGGACATGGTCCAGGCTTGCCATTGCGGATTCGAAGATTTTCCCGGTGTAGGACTCGACGCTGTCATCCTCATCGACATTACGATTAACATACGGGGTACCATTTGCCAGACTTTGCGCCAAATGCAGTTTAAAATCAGGGAAGCCCCTTGTGTCCATGCTGCGACAGAATCGATTCACCGTCGGTTCGCTGACGTTGGCTTCCAGGGCCAGTGTGGCAATACTTGAATGGATAGCCCGGTCAGGTGAGGTCAGAATGACATCGGCGACCTTACGTTCTGACTTGCTCAGATGTTCCAGTTTTAACTGGATTTTTTCCAGCATATTCATGATGTGGGTAGACTCATCGGCCATGGGCAAAAACGATTTCAGCCATATGGGGAAATCGAGCGGTAACTCTGGTAGATATTACCCCTGTGAACCCACATTCGGGGCAAAATGGACAGAAAAGTTGTTGTTTTTTTTCAATACATGATCGGAGTCGGGTTTTCTTACGTCTTCATAGGTACGCAAAAAAGCGACTTTTTTATCCATTTTGCGGCGGGAAACGCCAATAACGCTGCTGTTCACGGTAACAGCACGGCAGGATAAGCGTTTACGGTTCACGTAATCACGTAAAAGCAGTACAGTGCACTGTAATAAAATTACATTCAGTGTCGGGCATGAGAACCAGGCACTCAACTGAGGAGAATGACATGGCGGTAACGCAAACAGCCCAGGCATGTGACCTGGTCATTTTCGGCGCGAAGGGCGACCTTGCACGTCGGAAATTGCTGCCTTCCCTGTATCAGCTGGAAAAGGCCGGCCAGATTAACCCGGATACCCGCATTATTGGGGTAGGCCGCGCTGACTGGGACAAAGCAGCCTATACCAAGGTTGTACGCGAAGCGCTCGAAACTTTCATGAAAGAAAAAATCGATGAAAGTTTGTGGGATACCCTCAGTGGCCGTCTGGAGTTTTGTAACCTGGACGTCAATGACACCGCCGCTTTTAGTCGTCTGGGTGAAATGCTGGATCAAAAAGCACGCACCACGATTAACTACTTTGCCATGCCGCCAAGCACGTTTGGCGCGATCTGCAAAGGTTTAGGTGAAGCGAAACTGAACGCCAAACCGGCTCGCGTGGTGATGGAAAAACCGCTGGGAACGTCTCTGGCGACTTCACGTGAAATTAACGACCAGGTCGGTGAATACTTTGAAGAATGCCAGGTCTACCGTATTGACCACTATCTGGGCAAAGAAACGGTCCTGAACCTGCTGGCACTGCGTTTTGCCAACTCTCTGTTTGTGAACAACTGGGATAATCGCACCATCGATCACGTCGAAATTACCGTGGCGGAAGAGGTGGGTATTGAAGGACGTTGGGGCTATTTTGACCAGGCCGGTCAGATGCGCGACATGATCCAGAACCACCTGTTGCAGATCCTGTGCATGATCGCCATGTCGCCGCCGTCTGACTTGAGCGCTGACAGTATCCGTGATGAGAAAGTGAAGGTCCTGAAATCACTGCGTCGTATTGATCGCACGAACGTGCGTGAAAAAACGGTGCGTGGTCAGTACACCACCGGTTTTGCGCAAGGTAAAAAAGTACCTGGGTACCTGGAAGAAGAGGGTGCGAACAAAAGCAGCAACACCGAGACCTTTGTTGCTATCCGCGTGGATATCGATAACTGGCGCTGGGCGGGCGTACCGTTCTACCTGCGTACCGGTAAGCGTCTGCCAACCAAATGCTCTGAAGTGGTGGTGTACTTCAAAACACCTGAACTGAACCTGTTTAAAGAATCCTGGCAGGATCTGCCGCAGAACAAGCTGACCATCCGTTTGCAGCCAGACGAAGGCGTCGATATCCAGGTACTGAATAAAGTGCCTGGTCTGGACCACAAGCATAATCTGCAGATAACCAAGTTGGATCTGAGCTATTCCGAAACCTTCAATCAAACGCACCTGGCGGATGCTTACGAGCGCTTGCTGTTGGAAACTATGCGCGGCATTCAGGCGCTGTTTGTACGTCGTGATGAAGTCGAAGAAGCGTGGAAGTGGGTGGACTCTATCACCGAAGCCTGGGCAATGGACAACGACGCACCGAAGCCGTATCAGGCGGGGACCTGGGGACCGGTTGCCTCGGTGGCCATGATCACCCGTGACGGTCGTTCCTGGAACGAATTCGAGTAAAACTTCATCTAGCCATTAGGTGTTATTTTACCGGTAACATGATCTAACACAGATTGTAGAATAATTTTTGCACTTTTAAGCCTCGCGTGGATTCACCCGCGGGGCTTTTTTTATTACACTGCCTGAAACGATTTTGCCCCTGAGCTACGGCCTGCAAGCTCTTCAGTATGGTTTTACCACACTGAAACGCATTGTTAATCCTGATGCTCTGACAGATAAATTTTAGGAGCCTCTATGAATCCGAATTTGTTACGCGTAACACACCGTATCGTTGAACGTTCACAAAAGACGCGTTCTGCCTACCTCGCCCGTATCGAACAGGCTAAAACGAACACCGTTCACCGTTCACAACTGGCATGCGGAAATCTGGCCCATGGTTTTGCCGCCTGCCAGCCAGAAGACAAAGCATCGCTGAAAAGCATGCTGCGTAACAATATCGCGATAATTACCTCCTATAACGACATGCTTTCTGCGCATCAGCCGTATGAGCATTATCCGGATATCATTCGCAAAGCTTTGCATGAAGCCAATGCGGTGGGTCAGGTTGCGGGTGGCGTGCCTGCTATGTGCGATGGTGTAACCCAGGGACAGGACGGGATGGAGCTTTCCCTGCTGAGCCGCGAAGTGATTGCAATGTCGGCGGCCATAGGTTTGTCTCACAATATGTTCGACGGTGCGCTGTTCCTCGGCGTGTGCGACAAAATTGTCCCGGGTCTGGTGATGGCGGCACTGTCGTTTGGTCACCTTCCGTCCATCTTTATCCCTTCAGGACCGATGGCGAGCGGCCTGGCGAACAAAGAAAAAGTCCGTATTCGTCAGCTCTATGCCGAAGGCAAAGTTGATCGTATGGCGCTGCTTGAATCCGAAGCTGCGTCTTACCACGCGCCGGGAACCTGTACTTTCTACGGTACCGCAAACACCAACCAGATGGTGGTGGAGTTTATGGGTATGCAGTTGCCGGGATCCTCTTTTGTGCACCCGGACGCCCCATTACGCGAAGCGCTGACCGCAGCGGCAGCCCGCCAGGTTACGCGTCTGACTGGTAACGGTAATGAGTGGATGCCAATCGGTAAAATGATTGATGAAAAAGTGGTAGTGAACGGCATTGTGGCGCTGCTGGCGACCGGGGGGTCAACCAACCATACAATGCACTTGGTGGCGATGGCGCGCGCGGCGGGGATACTCATCAACTGGGATGATTTCTCCGATCTGTCTGACATCGTGCCGCTGATGGCGCGTTTGTATCCGAACGGCCCGGCTGATATTAATCACTTCCAGGCCGCGGGCGGTGTGCCAGTGTTAATGCGCGAGCTGCTCAATGCGGGTCTGCTGCATGAAGATGTCAACACCGTCGCGGGCTTCGGTTTGTCGCGTTATACCCTGGAACCATGGTTGAACAACGGTGAACTGGACTGGCGTGAAGGGGCTGAGAAGTCGCTGGACAGCGCCGTGATTGCGGCATTTGACCAGCCGTTCTCGCCTCATGGCGGCACTAAGGTATTGAGTGGCAACCTGGGACGCGCGGTGATGAAAACCTCCGCAGTACCGGTTGAAAACCAGGTGATTGAAGCACCTGCGATTGTCTTTGAGAGCCAGCATGATGTGTTACCAGCGTTTGATGCTGGCCTGCTTGACCGGGATTGCGTGGTAGTGGTGCGTCATCAGGGACCCAAGGCGAACGGGATGCCAGAATTACATAAACTCATGCCGCCTCTTGGTGTATTATTGGACCGTTGTTTCAAAATCGCGTTAGTTACCGATGGACGACTTTCAGGTGCTTCAGGTAAAGTGCCTTCAGCAATCCATGTAACACCGGAGGCCTATGATGGCGGGCTACTGGCTAAAGTACGCGATGGCGACATCATTCGTGTGAATGGACAGACAGGTGAATTGACGCTGCTGGTCGATGAAGAGGAACTTGCCTCTCGTCAGCCCCACATTCCCGATCTCAGTGCATCGCGGGTAGGAACAGGGCGTGAGATGTTTAGCGCGTTGCGCGAAAAACTGTCCGGTGCGGAGCAGGGCGCAACCTGTATCGATTTTTAAGACTCATTTTGTAATCAGGCGAGAGAAGATACTCTGATGAAAAACTGGAAGACAAGTGCAGAAGCAATCCTGACCACTGGCCCGGTTGTACCGGTTATTGTGGTGAATAAACTGGAACACGCGGTGCCGATGGCAAAAGCGCTGGTTGCAGGTGGTGTGCGTGTTCTGGAAGTGACCTTACGTACCGCATGCGCGATGGATGCCATTCGCGCTATCGCTAAAGAAGTGCCGGACGCGATTATCGGTGCAGGTACTGTTCTGAACCCGCAGCAACTTGCGGAAGTGACCGAAGCCGGCGCGCAGTTTGCGATTAGCCCAGGGCTGACCGAGCCTCTGCTGAAAGCGGCAACCGAAGGGACGATTCCGCTGATCCCTGGCATCAGCACCGTTTCTGAACTGATGCTGGGCATGGATTACGGCTTGAAAGAGTTCAAATTCTTCCCGGCTGAAGCGAACGGCGGGACAAAAGCGCTGCAGGCGATTGCGGGTCCATTCTCCCAGGTGCGTTTCTGCCCGACAGGCGGTATCTCTCCAGCCAACTACCGTGACTATCTGGCGCTGAAAAGCGTGCTGTGTATCGGCGGCTCCTGGCTGGTTCCGGCGGATGCGCTGGAAGCGGGCGACTACGATCGCATCACCAAACTGGCTCGCGAAGCGGTAGAAGGCGCGAAGCTGTAAGGCGAAAAATGCCCGATGACGCGATGTGTATCGGGCCGAGGTAATACCGTAAAACGGGCCATCTGGCCCGTTTTTTATCCAGCTACGTTTACCTGTGCGGCGGCGTTTTTCGCTCGCTCAACCGCCTCGTCAACGCTTTCCGCCATCGCCAGCACAACGCCTAAGCGACGTGAGCCATCAATTTCCGGTTTACCGAACAGACGAAGCTGCAAACCGGCGCCAACGGCATTTTCAACGTTACCAAACGTCACATTCTGACTGGTGAGTTGCGGCAGGATAACGGCTGATGCGGACGCGCCATACTGGCGGATTGCGCCGATGGGTAATCCGAGGAACGCGCGAACATGCAGCGCAAACTCGGACAGATCCTGCGAAATTAACGTCACCATGCCGGTGTCGTGTGGGCGAGGGGAAACTTCGCTGAAAATCACTTCATCACCGCAAACAAATAACTCTACGCCAAACAGTCCGTGCCCACCCAACGCCAGCACGACCTTACGGGCAATCTCCTGTGCGCGTTTCAGCGCCAGTTCACTCATCTGTTGCGGCTGCCATGATTCGCGGTAATCGCCATCTTCCTGACGATGGCCTACTGGTGCGCAGAAGTGCACGCCGTCAATGGCGCTGACGGTAAGTAAAGTGATTTCAAAATCGAAATTCACCACCCCTTCCACAATTACACGTCCCGCACCTGCCCGACCTCCCTGCTGGGCATATTCCCAGGCCTCGGTAAGCTGCTCAGCAGAGCGAATAAAGCTCTGCCCTTTGCCGGAAGAACTCATTACCGGCTTCACGATGCACGGAAAACCAATTTCAGCCACCGCATCACGAAAACGGGCTTCGCTATCGGCAAAGCGGAAAGAGGATGTGGGCAATGACAGTTCTTCAGCGGCCAGGCGACGGATGCCTTCACGGTTCATGGTCAACTGTGTGGCGCGCGCGCAAGGCACGATGTTCAGACCTTCCTGTTCCATTTTTACCAGCATATCCGTCGCAATGGCTTCAATTTCTGGCACGATATAATGTGGCTTTTCACGTTCGACGACCTCGCGCAATGCGGCGCCATCCAGCATATTAATCACGTATGCGCGGTGGGCTACGTGCATCGCCGGTGCGTCAGGGTAACGATCCACGGCAACGACTTCCACACCCAGGCGTTGGCATTCAATTGCCACTTCTTTGCCTAGCTCCCCTGAACCTAATAACATCACTCGCGTTGCTGCCGGACGCAGCGCTGTGCCTAATAACGTCATAAATTAATCCCCTGTTTTATCTGGGCGCAGTATATACGAAAACGTTTGCGTCTGTCTTTATAACCAGGTTGATTTCGAAGCGCAAAAAGAATATACTGTACATAAATACAGGTAATTTAAGAGGCTGCAAAAATGGCGGTTGAAGTTAAATACGTAGTCATTCGGGAAGGTGAGGAAAAAATGTCGTTTACCAGCAAAAAGGAAGCCGATGCGTATGACAAAATGCTGGATACAGCAGACTTGCTAGACACCTGGCTGGAGCAGTCGCCGGTCGCGCTGGAAGATGAACAGCGTGAAGCGCTTTCTCTGTGGCTGGCCGAGCAAAAAGACGTGCTGAGCGCCATCCTGAAAAACGGCAAACTGCCGTCTCCTCAGGCAGTAGAAAACACGGCTTCCGACGAGGACGACACACAAGCAGCCTGATCCAACTTGCGCTCCCGGCGTTTTGTACCATGCTTTTCCCTGAATCATTGTGCTGTACCCAACTGATTTCGTGTTGCATTTCTGCGGCCTGAAAGACGAAGGGGATAAAGGAGAAAAGAATGAATAAAAGAAAAACGCTATTGAGCCTGCTGCTGTTATCCGCCAGCGTAACGGCCTTTGCTGCAAATACGGAAAGTAAGACCGTTCAGTTTCCCAAGTGTGAGGGGCTCAACGCCGACGGTATTGCTGCGAGTGTAAAACGTGATTATCAGCAAAATCGCATTGTGCGTTGGGCTGACGATCAGAAAAAACTGGGGCAACTCGATCCCGTTGCCTGGGTTAATCCGCAGGACATTGTTGGCAAAGACGGGCAGTGGACGGTACCGCTTACCGTGCGCGGCAAGAGTGCGGATATTCGCTATCAGGTGAAGGTTGATTGCAAAGCGGGCAGCGCAGAGTATCTGGCGCAGTAACCCGGTATTTGCGCATCTTTTGCTACAATAGACACTTCCTGACATCCCCTCGGGTACGCTGTGATGATTCATCGTCAGTACTTGAGGGGCAAAATGGCTAACTGGCTAAATCAATTACAATCTCTTCTTGGGCAAAAAGGATCTTCCGCATCCTCTTCGGGCGATCAGGGACTGAGCAAACTGCTGGTTCCCGGCGCATTAGGAGGGCTGGCGGGATTACTGGTTGCCAATAAATCCTCACGTAAATTGTTAACCAAGTACGGTACCAGTGCGCTGCTCGTTGGTGGCGGTGCGGTAGCCGGAAGCGTGCTATGGAATAAATATAAAGATAAAGTGCGTTCGGCGCATCAGGATGAACCGCAATTTGGTATGCAAAGTACACCGGTGGATGAGCGGACTGAACGCCTGATCCTCGCGCTGGTCTTTGCGGCAAAAAGCGATGGTCATATTGATGCAAAAGAGCGTGCGGCCATCGAGCAGCAGCTGCGTGAAGCGGGTGTGGAAGAGCAGGGGCGCATCCTGATTGAACGCGCCATTGAGCAACCGCTTGATCCTCAGCGTCTGGCGCAGGGGATCCGCAATGAAGAAGAGGCGCTGGAAATCTACTTCCTCAGCTGCGCGGCGATTGATATCGACCACTTTATGGAGCGCAGTTATCTGAACGCGCTGGGAGATGCGTTAAAGATCCCGCAGGATGTTCGAGAAGGTATTGAGCAAGATCTTAAGCAACAGAAACAGGCATTGCCGGGCTAAATAGTTACCGCATAGGAGCATATTTCGCTTGCATCATTGCTGACTTTTGCCACCCTTATAGGATGATTAAGCAAAAGAACAATGACATGCTACCCAACGCTCCTCGTATTCCACACGCCATGACACAACATGGCGACACCCGCGTCGATAATTATTACTGGTTGCGAGATGATACCCGCTCGCAACCAGAAGTCCTCGATTACCTGAAGCAAGAAAATGCTTATGGCCGACAGGTTATGGCCTCACAGCAGGCGTTGCAGGATCGCGTGCTAAAAGAAATTATCGACCGTATTCCCCCGCAGGATGTTTCCGCTCCCTACGTGAAAAACGGTTATCGCTACCGGCATATCTATGAGCCCGGTTGTGAGTATGCCATTTACCAGCGTCAGTCTGCACTCAGCGAGGAGTGGGATACCTGGGATACACTGTTGGACGGGAACCAGCGCGCAGCCCACAGCGAGTTTTATACGCTGGGTGGCCTGGCAATATCCCCGGACAACACCATCATGGCACTGGCTGAGGATTATCTCTCACGTCGGCAATATGGCGTGCGTTTTCGCAATCTGCAAAGCGGTAACTGGTATCCGGAAGTCCTCGACAACGTCGAGCCTGAACTCGTCTGGGCCAATGACTCGCAAACTTTCTATTACGTGCGTAAGCATGAAACAACATTACTGCCGTATCAGGTTTGGCGACACACCGTCGGCTCACCGTCGTCCGAAGACAGGCTGGTCTATGAAGAGGCAGACGATATGTTCTATGTCAGTCTGCACAAAACGACTTCGCAGCATTATGTCGTTATTCATATTGCTAGTGCGACCACCAGTGAGGTCCTGCTGCTTGACGCTGAGCTGGCCGACGCCGAACCGTTGGTTTTTTTACCGCGGCGTAAAGACCATGAGTACAGCCTTGATCACTATCAGCACACGTTTTATTTGCGATCTAACCGACAGGGCAAAAACTTTGGCTTGTACCGCACCCGAGTGCGTGATGAACAAGCCTGGGAAGCGTTAATCCCGCCGCGTGAAAACGTCATGCTGGAAGGGTTTACGCTGTTTACCGACTGGCTGGTGGTGGAAGAACGTCAGCAAGGCTTAACCAGCCTGCGGCAGATAAACCGCAAGACGCATGAAGTCGTTGGGATTGCCTTTGACGATCCGGCCTATGTCACCTGGCTTGCCTATAATCCCGAGCCAGAAACATCGCGGCTGCGCTATGGCTATTCGTCCATGACGACACCGGACACGCTATTTGAGCTGGATATGGACACCGGAGAGCGACGAGTGCTCAAACAAACGGACGTCCCCGGTTTCGACGCGGCGCATTACCGCAGTGAGCATGTGTGGGTAACCGCGCGGGATGGTGTCGAGGTACCGGTTTCACTGGTTTACCATCAGCAGCATTTCCAAAAAGGGAAAAATCCACTGCTGGTATACGGTTATGGTTCGTATGGCGCCAGTATGGACGCTGATTTCAGCAGCAGCCGTTTGAGCCTGCTGGACCGCGGTTTTGTGTATGCCATTGCCCACGTCCGTGGCGGCGGTGAGTTGGGGCAGCAGTGGTACGAAGACGGTAAATTCTTACAGAAGAAAAATACCTTCAACGATTATCTCGACGTTTGCGACGCGCTGCTCAATCTGGGCTACGGATCGCCTTCACTCTGCTACGGCATGGGAGGAAGCGCGGGTGGAATGCTGATGGGCGTTGCCATTAACGAACGTCCGGATCTGTTTCACGGGGTGGTTGCCCAGGTGCCGTTTGTTGATGTGGTGACTACGATGCTGGACGAGTCGATCCCGCTCACCACCGGAGAGTTTGAAGAGTGGGGCAACCCGCAGGATGTGGAATATTACACCTACATGAAAAGCTACAGCCCGTACGATAACGTTACGGCCCAGACCTATCCGCATCTGTTGGTCACCACCGGGCTTCACGACTCCCAGGTGCAATACTGGGAACCGGCAAAATGGGTGGCGAAACTGCGTGAGCTGAAAACGGACGACAATCTACTGTTGCTGTGTACGGATATGGACTCCGGACACGGCGGTAAGTCTGGTCGCTTTAAATCTTATGAAGGTGTAGCTCTTGAATTCGCCTTTTTGATTGCCCTGGCGCAGGGGACGTTGCCCGGCCACGCGGCCGTCTAGGCATTATCCAGATAGTGTTTCAGCGTTAACCGCAGCTCCGGGCTCATACTGTCAAGGTTATTAAACAGCCAGCGCAGATAGCCCGGATCGCGTTCTGCCACCTCGGAAACGGGTTTACCGCGGTATTTACCAAAGGTAAAGGTGGTTAACAGTGCAGGGCGTCCGGTGATATCAACCATTTGCTCTGCCGACCAGCCCGAGGTGTTCATGATGTCGATCAGCAGTGCTGCGGTAATATAGCAATCGTACAGCGCGCGGTGCTGATGCAAACCTACGGGCGTCTGTACGCTCAGCTTGCGGGAGTTATACAGCGCCATGTTGCTGTATTTGATCCCCGGCCACAGGCGGCGGGACAGCTTCATGGTGCAAATCCATTCGCCAGGCATATCAGGTAATACACGACGATCAAAACTGGCATTGTGCGCGACGTACCACTCGCTGCCGTAATAATGCGAGATGACGTCTTCTATCCATGGTTTATCCGCCACCATGGCTTCCGTAATCCGATGAATCGCCATTGCCTGCGGGCTGATGGGGCGGTCGGGCCGCACCAGATGGCTCATCGGATTCACAATCTTGCCATCAACCACATCGACAGAAGCGATCTCAACAATGCCCCCCTGCAGGCCACAGGTTTCCGTATCTATTATGCGCAACATGCCATGCTCCAGGCCGAAAACGACTAGCGTAATGGAATGATATCGCCTTGCCAACCCTGAGAGGTACGTTTGCCGGTTAAGAGCAGTGAACCGCTATCCGCGCGTACGATTAAACGGCCCCGTTCATCCCATAATGCACTGCTCCCGCGTGCATTAGCCATCAGCACAGCAATGGCGAACTGATGTGAGAAACGCTGCAGGCGGGAGGCGGATGGGAGAAGGTCAGGTTCGCTGACGCACTGGCAGGTGGTAAACAGTGAAAACGCAGGATCAATATCGATACCTTCCGGCTGGCTGTCGACGACGCTGATGATATTTCGCTGTCTGGCGATACAGGCGCCGTGGCTTTGGTGAAACGTTAACGGTGATGTCATCCACGGAGAAAAAAGAGCCATGCCTTTCACAAAACGCTCGTTATGTTCAACAGGTAACCCGACGATAATGGTCATGCAATACGTCGCTGCGGCGTGGGCGAGGGGCAGCAACAAAGATTCATCGGGCGGGGCTGGAAGCTCATCGCTCTCATCAATGCAGCCCAACAGAGACAGGGAGGGAAAAACCAGCAGCTCACATTGGCATTTTGCGGCTGCTCTGATGAATTGCAGGTGATGGGCGACATGTTCAGTTAGTGATGTTTGAAGCGGTTCATACTGCGCTGCGGCGATTTTCCAGTGTGACATAATGACTTCCTTTTCATAGTGCCTACAATCATCTTCAAAGTATAGGTTAAGAATATACTTATACTGTAGCAGTCAGCATGTAAGGAATCGTAACGTATTATAAGGTTTATTTAACTTTCGGCTCGTAAGGTAAACGTGAGAGGGAAACGGATGCTAAACGATGTGCAATTAACCGTTCACGAAACCAGTCTCGCAAATGTGCGGGTTGCTCGCGCTCGACGACTTCTGCAACGACAGGCATGTTATAGCGTTCCTTAAAGGCGACGCCAGCCGCAGCCAGGTCAACATTGACCTTATCCATTTCAGCTTGTTCGAGTTTGGCCAGGTTCATGTGTTTCTCCTTATGGGTATTTCGTAGCGCGCAAAAGTTACTAAGAGTGCACGTTAATGGCAAGTCTGAATTGATGATTCTCGACTCGTACATTATAGGAGGTTATTCTCTATAAATTAGACATAACAAAAAGGAATAGTTGATATGACTTCACCTGCATCTTCACTTCGCTATGCACTCATCGCCCTCGTATCCACGTTGATTTCTCCTGCCGCGCTGGCACATGCGCACCTGACACAGCAAAATCCAGCATCGAATGCACAGATTACCGCATCTCCAGAGGTGTTGACCCTGAATTTTTCAGAGGGTGTCGAGCCTGCATTCAGCGGCGCAACGTTGACCGGCCCGCAGCAGCAGCCGATTAAAACAGGCAAGGCGACGCGTAATGAGCAGGACAAGACGCAGCTGATCGTTCCTGTTGAACAACCGCTGGATGCCGGAAAATATACGGTTGACTGGCATGTTGTTTCAGTCGATGGTCATAAAACGAAGGGGCACTACACGTTTAGCGTGAAATAAAACGATGCTGGCATTCACCTGGGTTGCGCTGCGGTTCATCCATTTTACCTCTTTGATGCTGGTGTTTGGCTGTGCGCTGTACGGCGCCTGGCTGGCCCCGGTTTCGGTACGACGTTTAATGATGCGCCGTTTTATGCGCCTGCAACGGCACGCCGCGACGTGGAGTTTTATCAGCGCGACGCTGATGCTGGCGATTCAGGGGGGATTAATGGGGTCCGGCTGGCAGGACGTTTTCTCCGTTGATATATGGGAGAGTGTCCTGCAAACCCAGTTTGGCGGCGTATGGCTGTGGCAAATTATCCTCGCCCTGGTCACGCTGGTGGTGACCCTCCTTGTACCGCGCAGCATGTCACGACTGCTGCTGATGCTGACGATAGCGCAATTTATCTTATTAGCCGGTGTTGGGCATGCGACGCTGCATGACGGCGCAACTCGGGCGGTACAGCAGCTTAACCATGCCCTGCATCTGGTCTGCGCTGCAGCCTGGTTTGGCGGCTTGTTGCCGGTACTCTATTGTATGAGAATGGCACAAGGCCGCTGGCGACAGCAGGCTATCGCCACCATGATGCGCTTTTCACGCTTTGGGCATCTTTTCGTTATGGGGGTGTTACTGACGGGGATAACCAACGTGCTGCTTATCGTCGGGTGGTCTGTTCCCTGGCATGCGCCCTATGGGCAACTTCTGTTGTTAAAATGTGTGCTGGTCATACTAATGGTGGCGATTGCGCTGGCGAACCGGTATGTTCTCGTACCACGTATGCAGCAGGATAACCGCTGCATGACTCTTTATTTTATTTGGATGACTAAGATTGAATGGGGAATAGGGGCCGTTGTGCTGGCAATTGTCAGCTTGTTTGCAACCCTGGAACCGTTCTGATGGACTGGCAAAGCGTATGAAAAAATTGATTATCTCGGTGTTACTGCTGGTAAGTTCAGGGGCGGCATTGGCTGCGCCGCAGGTCATTACCGTCAGCCGGTTTGAGGTTGGCAAAGACAAGTGGGCGTTTAATCGCGAAGAAGTGATGCTGACGTGCCGACCGGGGAATGCGCTGTATGTCATCAACCCCAGCACGCTGGTGCAATATCCGCTGAACGATATTGCCAGGCAGCAGGTAGAAAGCGGTAAAACCACCGCTAAACCGATCGACATTATCCAGATTGACGACCCAGCAAAACCCGGCGAAAAAATGAGCCTTGCTCCGTTTATTGAACGCGCAGAAAAGCTCTGTTAATTGTCAGATATAGCTCTCTGATTTCCAATAAAAAACCGCAACGTTCTGGTAAAAGAACTTGCGGTTTTCGCGTTGTAGCGGGTGACAATCATCCTTTTTTTCAGGCCACTTTGGTCGCGGACTGGAAAACCTGGCGCTGTCATCTATTCTTAAATGGCAGGGTAACTTAGCCTGCATTAATGCCAACTTTTAGCGCACGGCTCTCTCCCAAGAGCCATTTCCCTGGACCGAATACAGGAATCGTATTCGGTCTCTTTTTATCTGGCGAATACGATGCCGTCCAAGGCAAAACACTGCGTGTCGCATGCTGTATTCTTCCCAAACCATACCATACTCCGCCCCTCAATCGTCCAGGCTTTTTTACTGCTATTGTTAAATTTTTATAAGGGTGATTTTTGTATACAGGAGGTCAAATGAGACACTCTGCCCCTGTCTACCAGAGAATAGAAGGTACACGTTGGCGCCACGTCTGGGTGGTGGGGGATCTCCACGGCTGTTTTTCCATGTTGATGGCTAAATTGCGCCAGTGCCGTTTTGATCCGTGGCAGGATCTGCTGGTTTCTGTCGGTGATGTGATTGACCGTGGGCCAGACAGTCTGCGCTGTCTGGCGCTATTACGCACAAAATGGATGGTGGCGGTCAGGGGGAATCATGAACAGATGGCGCTGGATGCCCTGAAAACGGGCGAAAAGTTGCTGTGGCAGATGAACGGAGGAGAATGGTTTACCCATGCCGTGCAACCGGCAGCGGAGTATGCGCTTGAGGTGTGTCAGCAATTACCCTGGATTGTGGAACTGCGCTGCCAGAATGGCGTACACGTTATCGCCCATGCTGATTACCCGGATGATGAATATCAATGGCAGAAGAATGTCGATTTACAACGGGTATTGTGGGATCGCTCACGGTTGATAAACAAAAATGGCGGAATTGGTGGCGCGGACCATTTCTGGTTTGGTCACACGCCGCTGCGCCATCGTCTGGACGTTGATAACCTGCACTATATTGATACCGGCGCGGTATTCGGCGGCGAGCTTACGCTGGTGCAATTACAATAATCAAAAATCGCTATATTCCTGGGCAGGTCGCCAGAAGCTGTCGATGTAGCCATCCGCCGGTAAGCATCCGCCATTACGAATACGCTGATCGTCCATCGAAATAAGACACTGCTGTTCCGTATTGTAGATATCGACCACGATATCTTCACAACCGCCATCCAGGTAGCAAACAAAAAGAACCAGCGTGAACATTCCATCCCCAAATTGTACTGCCGTACCGATAGTGTAGAAGAGGTTACTACGCGGGGGAATGAAGGCATAAATAACCCGTCTGGCGACGGGTTCTTTTTGAATCAGGCAAAACGCATGATCCAGGCATCTGACTTACGATCGTAGTGCTCGCGGAATAGAACAGAATGTTCGCCATTAAGGAGGGCCGGGACGCTGGTATCGGCATCCCAGGCGTCCAGTTGCATACATAAATCCGGATCGGATTTACACGGAATGGTTAACGTTCGGTCTCCCGGCGATTCGCCATGTAACTCGGCGTCGTCGATTTCAAAAGCGCCAATGCGCACACTGGTTTTCATCATCGTGCTCTCCGTCAATTTGCTGGTTGTGGTACGACCAGTTAGGCCGTCCATTTTTCAGCGTAGTCAACGTGAGCAAAAGCGCCAGTAAAAACGTGCGTTATCCTGTAAAGAGTTTGCCATCCCGCACAAGATCGCGTGGATAGCTGTTCTTCAACCGTGAACCGATCCTTTTTGCCAGCCCAATTGGCAGGTGTTGGAAGGTGACCAGAACGTCGTCAGTGGTTGGAGCGGTCTGCGGGTATACATCTCTGCCGCGATACCACTCTTCGGCTTCCTCAAGGGTCAGTTCGAACGCATTGCGGTGATGTAGGTCGGCGAGAGCGATGACGGCCTCATGTTGCCAGCGATACCCTTTATTGTGGGTTTCGGCGAGCTTAATCCCGAGGCGGGAAAACCGCACTTTACCAATCAGTGATTCGATCTCAACCGGGAACAACCAGATTTCTTTATCACGCTGCCAGAGGCGCATATTGTCTTCCCATTGTAATCCGCTGGCGTTAGCCGCCGCGGTAACCTGTGCAGTTTCACGACCTTTCAATGGGCTGAACGGGAAATTGCCGACCTTATATTTGGGGGCCGGCAGAGGAGGGATACTGGCCGTTTTTCGCAAACGGGCGACGAAGAATCCTTCGCAGTCGTAAATTTGCGGGAAGACATGCAGAAAACCTTCTGGCGTCAACGCGCGTTCGGCTTCCGGGAATAAATCGCCCAATGGGAGAAACTCCACGGCGTCCGGATAGGTTTCTAGCAGCCACTGCATGACGCGTTCATTTTCATCACGGTTCAACGTGCAGGTGGAATACACCAGCGTGCCGCCAGGGCGTAAGGCATGAAACGCGCTGTCGAGCAGTTCGCGTTGGGTGGCTGCAATTGCAAGATTACTGTCGACGGACCAGTTTTTCAGCGCATCGGGATCTTTACGCACCACGCCTTCACCGGAACACGGAGCATCCAGCAGGATGGCATCGAAAGACTCTGGCAGTGCAGCACCAAACACGCGTCCGTCAAAGTGGGTGAGGGCAACGTTAGCGATCCCGCAGCGACTGATATTGGCATGCAGTACTTTGACGCGACTGGCGGAAAATTCATTGGCCAGAATTGCGCCTTTGTTCTTCATTTTTGCAGCGATTTGCGTGGTTTTCGAGCCCGGTGCAGCGGCGACGTCCATCACGCGATCTGGGGTATTCCCTTCGGCAAACAGCGCGGCAACCGGCAGCATTGAGCTGGCTTCCTGAATATAAAACAGTCCACTTAAATGCTCAGCGGTGCTGCCCAGCGGGACTGACTCCTCGTCGTTGCGTTCGATCCAGAAACCTTCCTCGCACCAGGGGATCGGCGTGAGCGACCAGCCGTAAGGTGCCGTTAAATCGAGGAAATCGACAACGGAGATTTTCAGGGTATTAACGCGAATGCTGCGTCGTAACGGACGCTGGCAGGCGGCGAGAAATTCATCGAAAGAGAGCGTGGAAGGCATTGCTTCCCGCATTTGAGTCAGAAAGGCGTCAGGAAAATAAGCCACTTGGTCGCACCGGAAAAAAAACAGGCGCGCAGTGTAGCATATTTGCTCCGGCGCGAGTACGCCGGAGCAGGAGGTATCAACGTGGCAGGGCTGTTCCCCATTCACGCCACTCTTTTGGTTCGCTTTCCAGCAACAGGAAGTGTTTTCCGGCCTGCGCTTTTGGTGCCAGTGGTGTACCCGGTGGGGTGGCGAAGGCAATACCGCCGCGAATGAACTGATTAAAGGTCCCGGTTTTCACCACGCCGCCAGTCAGGCCGAAGTCGAGGTTGTACCCGGATGCAAGCCAGAACACGGAGTTGTTACGCACCAGGTGCTGATAGCGCTGGCTGATGCGCATGGCAATCATCACGCGGTCAGAAAGTGAACCCAGCGTCAGCCCGGTGACGGTACCCACCTCAATACCTCTGAACAGAACCGGGGTGCCGATATTCAGAGAACCGGCTTCCGGCGCCTCGACCACGATGCTCAGGCCATCAAGATAACGTGAGTCGGTAATGGTGGCTTCCTGTAGCTCAAAATCACGGCGTGGATTCCCGCGACCTGGCTCTACGTTTATATAAGGCTGTAAGATGGTATCCAGATGCTCTACGCCAGCCGCAGAGATTTGCGGGGTAATGACCGAGAAGCGTGTTCCGCTGCGTGCAAAGGTCTGGACATATTCCGGGTACAGTACCGCTTTCGCCTGCACTTCATTGCGTGCGGTGATGAGCTCCAGGGTTTGGATCTGGCCGATATCAATGCCCAGATAGCGAATTGGCATGCCAGCCGCGAGCTTACCGGCGTCAAAGGCGTGCAGGGTAATTTGGCCGCCTACCGCACGAGCGGCGGTTTCTGATGCGTACAGAATCTGCTTATCACCTTTGCGCTGGCTGGCGCTGGCCCCACTCAGGTTGTCGAAGCTAATTGCACCTTTTAACGCGCGTGACAGCGGAGAAGCCTGTACTGTCAGGCCGCTACCGTTAAGCTGAACTTTTGCGCCGCCTTCAGCCCAGAACACGCTGTTGTTGGTCAACAAGTTGCGATATTCCGGCTTAATGTGCAAATCGATATCAAACGCATCAGCACGGGGGCGAACGCTAATCACTTCACCCACTTCGAATTTACGGTACAGCACTACCGAACCGGCCTGCACGTCGGGCAACGTTTCGGCGCGCAGGCTGAGCGTGGTGGTGGGCAGATCGCTCAGACTGTTTTCAATCGCTTTCTCCAGGTTGGCATACAGCGGATAACTGGTTTTCATTTCACCTTTGGTGCCGGGTAAAATACGAATACCGCCGCTAATCCATTCGCTGGCGCTGGCCCCTAAGAACTCAACGCCGTCAATGCCCACTTTGACGTCAACCCGACTGTTAACCACAAATTTACTGTCACCCTGTACCAGGTCGCGATGCTGGGGTTCGATAGCGACGGTAAAGGAGACGCCTTTACTGGATAGCGTACGTTCAATTACTTGTCCAACCTGGACGCCGTGCAGGATCAGCGGTTGACCCGCCTCAATGCCGTAGCTTTCTGGCGCGGTCAGGGTGAGCGTCATCACGCCCGGATCGTGAAGTAAGGATTTTTCACCAGGAACCACCACAAACTGGCTGCGTGGTTCGCCCTCGCCGGGGACCAGTTCAAAGGTTTTACCGGTTAACAGCGAACTCAGGTTTGCATCGCTCAACGACAATTTGGGACTGTGTAGTTCAATGCGTGTGTTGTCTCGCAGTAACGAGACAACGCTCGGGTCTACCGTCATTTCTCCAGTGACTTTACCACCAGGGAGCAGTTCCAGTTTCGTCAGTTCGCCGACTTCTAAACCCTGGTACATCAGGGATGTCGAGCCCGCTTTTAGACCATCTCCACTTGGAAGTTCCAGCTTGACGATCACGCCGCGCTGGCTGTGGGCGAGGTCCTGATACAGACCAAACGTGTCATCAGCGGCAGCCGGTTGTGAATCTTCCGGCGAATCAAAGGCGATAGCGCCATTGACCAGTGCGGCCAGACTTTCCAGTTTGACCTTCGCCCCGCTGAGGCTGATATCCGCATTGACCCCGGATACGTTCCAGAAACGGCTACCTTTTTTGACCAGGTTAGTAAATCGGCGCTCAATCAGCACATCAATGGTCACGCCCTGATTGTTGGGGTTAATGGTGTAGTCATATACCCGGCCTACCGGTATTTTGCGGAAATAAACCAGCGAACCGCTGTTCAGGGAACCAAGGTCCGGCGCATGAAGATGTAGCATTAAATCGCCGTTATTCAGGCGATACTTTGGCTGTGTATCAAGGGCAACGAAATGATCGTTCGGTTCGCCGGTTCCCGGCATCATCCCGATATAGTTCCCGCCGACCAGCGCATCAAGCCCGGAGACTCCCGCCAGCGACGCTTTTGGTGTCACCAGCCAGAACTGCGTATCTTTACGCAAGGCATCTTTCATGCTGGCTTTGATGCTGACGCGAACTTCAATTTTGCGCAGATTTTTGCTGAGACTAATATCCTGCACCGTGCCAACTTCGACACCCTGATAGCGAACGGGCGTCCGGCCCGGCACAATGCCATCCGCAGACATAAAGTCGATGGTGACAGTGTTGCCACGATCTTCATAGCTTCCCCAGATCAGCCAGCCGGCGATCATTAAGGCAATGATCGGCAGCAGCCAGAACGGAGAAATGCGGCGTTTTGTTTTAATCTGCGCTTCAGTCTGCGAAGCGGGCGTTTCCTGACTCATGTGCATCCCAAAGTAAGCGACTGTCCAGCCATTCCACAGCAAGAATAGTCAAAATTACCGCTGCGCCGAAATAAAACGCAGCCGGTCCCATAGTAAAAGCCAGTATCTGGTCGCGATTAATCAGCGACATGGTTAAGGCAATAACAAACAGATCCAACATCGACCAACGGCCGATCCACGTCACTATTCGCAGCAGCAGAATACGCGTACGTAATCCCTGTTCACATTTAAAATGGATGCTAATCAATAGGGTAAGCATCACAATCACTTTGGTGAAAGGCACCAGAATACTGGCGATAAAGACGATTGCTGCGACGCCAACATTGCTGTTTGCCAGCGACATAATACCGGACAGGATCGTGTCTTCCTGCCGGGAGCCGTTAACGTAAATAACCGAGATAGGCAGCAGATTAGCAGGCAGTAGCAGGACAATCGAGGCCAGCAGCGCGGCCCAGCACTTTTGTATGCTTTGATTCCTGCGCCAGCGCAATGGAATATGACAACGTGGGCAGCGACTGCGGGTGTCCGGATAGCCCGTAAAATGGCAGCCGAGGCATACGCGAAGTTGCTCATCGGGGCGCCGTGCGGGTCTTTGCGGATAAAAACGGTCCCACAATTGTTCTACATTGAGGTGCGACAGCGTCAGAATGCTGAGGATCACCAGAGCAAGAAAAGCATACAGCCCCACGCCCGGCAGCAGAAAAGCGTAGTCCTGTACTTTAATCGACGCGACGCCAATACCCACCAGGTAAATATCAAGCATGACCCATTCCTTGAGCCTTTCCAGCATCAGCAGGACCGGGCGCAGATTCATACCGAGAATGTTACCCAACCACAGATAAGCAATTGAGGAAACGAGTATTATCGGCGCGCCCATCACGCAAAATAGCACGAAGGAGGCGGTGAGTGGATCGCCCTGCCGGGTCATCTGCCAGATGCCCTGAACCACATTGGCATCGATACGAATACCTAATAAATAGATATGTAACAGCGGCTCTCCCCAGGCGAAAGGCATCAGCAGCAGCATGGTGAAAGCCATTGCTGCCAGGCGTGTTAACGACCAGTCGCGCCCATCACGGATTTTTGCCTGACAGCGGGGACAGTATGCACTTTGGTGCGAACGCATCTTTGGCAAGCTAAATAGCATGTCGCATTCGGGGCAACGCTGGTAGTGCGCGCGGGGAAGCGCCTCACCGACGGACCTGATCGCTATTTTTTTGAAGGGCTTGATGCGTGGAGTATTCAGGGCCATGTATCGCGGATCAAAGTGTTAGAGTGATGTTATCTTAACTCATGACGGGAATGATCTTGAGCATTAACGCATTTAATGTTTATTTTAGTAGGCTGCAGTTTTTAAGTAAGACAACTAAGTGATTATATAATGAACAAAATAGAGCTATACACGGATCTGAACCGTGATTTTCGCGCATTGATGGCAGGCGAAACCAGTTTTCTGGCAACGTTGGCAAATACCAGCGCCTTGCTGTACGACCGTCTTTCAGAAGTGAACTGGGCTGGTTTTTATCTGCTCGAAAACGATACGCTAGTGCTCGGTCCCTTCCAGGGAAAGATCGCCTGTGTGCGCATCCCTGTTGGGCGTGGCGTGTGTGGTACGGCGGTGGCGCAGAACCAGGTTCAGCGCATTGAAGACGTTCATGCCTTTGACGGGCACATTGCTTGCGATGCCGCCAGCAATGCTGAAATCGTCCTGCCGATAATGGTCGACAATCAGATAATCGGCGTGCTGGATATTGATAGCACAGCGTTTGGCCGTTTTACTGAAGAGGATGAGCAGGGGCTGCGTACGCTTGTGGCACAGCTCGAAACCGTGCTTGTAATGACGGATTACAAAAAATTCTTTGCGACCGTCGCAGGATAATCAACGGATAACGTAGCAATTACTGATGACGTCATTATAATGACGCCTGTTCATGCCTGCGCTTGTTGGCTACGTCCGTTGTAATCAGGAAATTTCATGGAAAATCAACCTAAGTTGAATAGCAGTAAAGAAGTTATCGCGTTTCTGGCCGAACGCTTCCCACAGTGTTTTAGTGCGGAAGGCGAAGCGCGCCCGCTGAAAATTGGCATTTTTCAGGATCTGGTAGAGCGTGTTGAGGGTGAAATGAACCTCAGCAAGACACAGCTTCGTTCTGCCTTACGTCTCTACACTTCAAGCTGGCGCTATCTGTATGGCGTTAAGCTGGGCGCAACGCGTGTCGATCTCGACGGCAACCCATGTGGTGAGCTGGATGAGCAGCACGTCGAACATGCGCGCAAACAGCTTGAAGAAGCAAAAGCCCGCGTTCAGGCGCAACGTGCCGAGCAACAGGCTAAAAAACGCGAAGCGGCAGCTGCTGCTGGTGAAAAAGACGGCGCCCCGCGTCGCGAGCGTAAGCCGCGTCCTGCTCCGCGTCGTAAAGAAGGCGCAGAGCGTAAACCTCGCGCTGAAAAACCGGCCGCTCAAGCACCGCGTGCTCCTCGCGAAGAACAGCATACTCCAGTGTCTGATATTTCAGTACTGAAGGTAGGGCAGTCCTTAAAGGTGAAAGCAGGTAATAATGCGATGGATGCCACCGTATTAGAAATCACCAAAGATGGTGTCCGTGTACAGCTGAATTCGGGTATGTCTTTGATTGTACGCGCAGAACACTTGGTGTTCTGAAACGGAGGCCTGGCCTGGCATGAACAATTTTTTTAGGCTTACTGCGTTAGCTGGTCTGTTTGCATTAGCAGGCCAGGCACTCGCTGTGGAAGACATCACGCGTGCCGATCAACTCCCCATTTTAAAGGAAGAAACTCAGCACGCGACGGTGAGCGAACGTGTCACATCACGTTTTACGCGTTCACATTATCGCCAGTTCGATCTGGATCAGGCGTTTTCGGCAAAAATTTTTGACCGCTATCTGAATCTGCTCGACTACAGCCATAACGTGCTGTTAGCGAGCGATATAGAGCAGTTTGCTAAAAAGAAAACCGTCATCGGTGATGAACTGCGCACGGGCAAGCTGGATGTCTTTTACGATCTCTACAATCTGGCGCAAAAGCGCCGGTTTGAACGTTACCAGTACGCGTTAAGCGTGCTGGCGCGTCCAATGGATTTCACCGGTAACGACACGTTTAACCTAGATCGCAGCAAGGCCCCGTGGCCAAAAAGCGAAGCCGAGCTAAACGCATTGTGGGACGGTAAGGTTAAATTCGATGAGCTTAGCCTGAAATTGACCGGTAAAACCGATGCTGAAATTCGCGAAACGCTGACCCGTCGTTACAAATTTGCTATTCGTCGTCTGGCGCAAACCAACAGTGAAGATGTTTTCTCACTGGCGATGACGGCGTTTGCACGAGAAATCGACCCACATACCAACTACTTGTCTCCGCGTAACACCGAACAGTTCAATACTGAAATGAGCCTGTCTCTGGAAGGTATTGGCGCGGTTCTGCAAATGGATGATGACTATACGGTCATTAATTCTATGGTAGCGGGCGGTCCGGCAGCCAAAAGCAAGGCGATAAGCGTTGGCGATCGTATTGTTGGCGTTGGTCAGGCTGGTAAAGGCGTGGTGGATGTGATTGGCTGGCGTCTTGATGACGTCGTCGCGCTGATCAAAGGACCAAAGGGTAGCAAGGTTCGCCTTGAAATCCTGCCCGCCGGTAAAGGTACCAAGACGCGTACTGTTACGCTAACGCGCGAACGTATTCGTCTGGAAGACCGCGCGGTTAAAATGTCGGTCAAAACCGTTGGCAAAGAAAAAGTTGGCGTGCTCGATATTCCAGGTTTCTATGTTGGCTTGACGGATGACGTTAAAGTTCAGCTGCAGAAGCTGGAAAAACAAAACGTGAGCAGCGTGATTATCGATCTGCGTACCAACGGTGGTGGCGCACTGACCGAAGCGGTCTCGCTTTCCGGCCTGTTTATCCCTTCTGGTCCTGTTGTTCAGGTCCGTGACAATAACGGTAAAGTTCGCGAAGACAGTGATACCGACGGCGTTGTTTACTATAAAGGCCCGCTGGTAGTGCTGGTTGACCGCTTCAGTGCTTCTGCATCCGAGATTTTTGCCGCGGCCATGCAGGATTATGGTCGTGCGTTGATCGTCGGTGAACCGACCTTCGGTAAAGGCACCGTGCAGCAATACCGTTCTCTGAACCGTATCTACGATCAGATGCTGCGTCCGGAATGGCCTGCGCTGGGTTCCGTTCAATACACTATCCAGAAGTTCTACCGTGTCAACGGTGGCAGCACGCAGCGTAAGGGCGTTACGCCGGATATCATCATGCCAACAGGCAATGAAGAAACTGAAACCGGTGAAAAGTTTGAAGATAATGCCCTTCCGTGGGATAGCGTCGATGCGGCAACCTATGCGAAGTCAGATAATTTAACGCCGTTTGGCCCTGAATTACTGAAAGAACATAATGCGCGTATCGTTAAAGATCCTGAATTCCAGTACATCATGAAGGATATTGCCCGTTTCAATGCCCTGAAAGATAAGCGCAACATTGCGTCTCTGAATTACGCTCAGCGTGAGAAAGAGAATAACGAAGATGACGCTCTGCGTCTGGCGCGTATCAACGATCGCTTTAAACGTGAAGGGAAACCGCCGCTGAAGAAACTGGACGATCTGCCGAAGGATTACCAGGAGCCGGATCCGTATCTGGATGAGACAGTGAAAATCGCGCTCGACCTGGCGCATCTTGAAAAAGACAAGCCAGCGGAACAGACCGCAACGAAGCAATAATATCCTACAGGCACAAGAAATTGTGCCTGTTTTTTTAACAAGCGCATGAAGTCGTCAGTCTGATACGGTAAAATGTAAAGTTGTGTCTTTCTGGTGACTTAGCACGTATGCATGCTTGAAAATAGCCGTAAGACCCATACGATATGGGTAATCGCATAGTGCGTTTTGTTAAATTGAGGTTAAAAGAAAATTATGATGCGAATCGCGCTCTTCCTGCTGACGAACCTGGCTGTGATGGTCGTTTTCGGGCTGGTATTGAGCCTGACAGGGATCCAGTCAAGCAGCGTTCAAGGCTTGTTGATTATGGCACTGCTGTTTGGTTTTGGTGGTTCCTTCATTTCGCTGCTGATGTCCAAATGGATGGCGTTAAAGTCCGTTGGCGGGGAAGTGATTGAACAGCCCCGAAATGAAAGAGAACGCTGGCTGATGAATACTGTGGCGACGCAGGCTCGTCAGGCCGGGATCGCTATGCCGCAGGTGGCTATTTACCACGCGCCAGATATCAACGCGTTTGCGACCGGCGCGCGCCGGGATGCTTCGCTGGTGGCTGTCAGCACCGGCTTGTTGCAAAATATGAGCCCGGACGAAGCCGAGGCCGTTATCGCGCATGAAATTAGCCACATTGCCAATGGTGATATGGTCACCATGACGCTGATCCAGGGCGTGGTGAACACCTTTGTTATCTTTATCTCGCGTATTCTGGCGCAAATTGCCGCTGGCTTTATGGGCGGAAACCGCGAAGAAGGTGAGGGCAGCAACGGCAACCCGTTAATCTACTTCGCCGTCGCAACGGTGCTGGAGTTGGTGTTTGGTATTCTGGCGAGCATTATTACCATGTGGTTCTCACGTCATCGTGAATTCCATGCGGATGCCGGTTCTGCCAAACTGGTGGGTCGTGAGAAAATGATTGCTGCGCTGCAGCGGCTGAAAACCAGCTATGAGCCGCAGGAAGCAACCAGCATGATGGCCTTCTGCATCAACGGTAAATCCAAGTCGCTGAGTGAGCTGTTTATGACTCACCCACCGCTGGATAAGCGTATTGAAGCACTGCGTAGTGGGGAATACCTGAAATAACTCTCAGCAAGTTAAATAATAAAAAAGCGCGTCGATTGACGCGCTTTTTTTACGCCTGAGCCCGTGGTTGGGTGATCCGCAGTCCACTAACAATGGCGGCAAGGGTCGCCAGTATGCCCGCCGTCAACAGCGACATATGTGTTCCGCTATCACCAAACTGATTCAGCATTAATGCCACTAACGCGGCGCCAGTACTTTGGCCCAGCAAACGTGCTGTACCTAACATGCCGCTTGCGCCACCGCTACGTTCACGCGGCGCGGAAGTGATGATGGTGTGGTTGTTTGGCGACTGGAACAGGCCAAAGCCCGCACCGCACAGAATCATCGGCCAGATAATATTGAAGTCTGATGGTGTGGATGGCAGCAACACCAGCGAAAATAATCCACACGCCATCACCACCATGCCCAACGCACCCAAAAGCCCTGCGTGAACACGCTCAATCAGGTAACCTGCCAGCGGTGCCATGACCATGGTGGCCAGCGGCCATGGGGTCAACAGCAGGCCTGTTTCAACCTCACTACGACCCAACACGGTTTGTAAAAAGAAGGGCAGAGAAACCATGGCCAGCATTTGCGCGCAGAATGAACAGATAGACGTGCAGATGGAGAGCGAAAAAAGCGGTATGCACAGCAAATCAACCGGTAATAGGGGGACAGGCAGCGACAGCTGCCGGCGGACAAAGAAAAATCCGACGACTATGAGTCCTGCCAGTTCAGCCCCGATTAGCGTTAACGACTGTCCCTGAGCAAATCCGCTGAGCGCGGTTACCAGCAAACCGAACGTTAACGCATTCATCACCGCGCTGGGTAGATCAAAACGGGGTTTATTATTGCGTGCAGCATTCGCAGGCAGAAAGCGTATAGCCAGCAACAGGGCAATAATCCCGAGAGGTACGTTAATCAAAAACAACCATTTCCATGAGGCAATGGAGAGGATTGCTGCTGCAATAGTCGGCCCGGCGGCAGACGAGACCGCCACGATGAATGAATTAATTCCCATCCCGCGGCCAAGTTGGCGTTGGGGGTAAATCAGGCGGATCAGCGCTGTATTCACGCTCATTAACGCAGCCCCGCCAAACCCTTGCGCGATACGTGCAAGGGTTAGCATCTGCAGGGAGTCCGACAATGCACAGAAGAGTGACGCGAGCAGAAAAACGACCAACCCGCATTTATAAATGCGTCGGTAGCCAAACATGTCGCCTAAAAACGAGAGTGATAACAGTGAAACTACAATCGCGATTTGATAGGCATTAACCACCCAGATTGAACTGGCGGGGGAGGCATGAAGATCGGCGGCAATCGTCGGCAGGGCAACGTTGGCAATTGCCCCATCCAGTACGGCCATCGAGATACCAATAATAATGGTCAAAATTGCGCCATAGCGTTGGGGCAACGGCAGGCCATCGGCCTGGAATTTATCCATAGGAAGTCAATAGAGTCGGAAATTATGATGAGAATAATAATTTTAGCATTGATATTCAGGCGTTATGTCGCAGATTTGTAACTAAGTGAGCAAAGATGGATTGCGAGCAGTGGTACGTGAAATTATAATAAAAACCGGTTCTGATTTTTATAAAACACTCGTAATGAGGTGATAAATGGCTATCGCAGATCTGGATAAACAACCCGATTCTGTTTCTTCCGTGCTGAAAGTTTTTGGCATTCTGCAGGCGCTGGGTGAAGAGCGCGAAATTGGTATTACCGAATTGTCGCAACGCGTCATGATGTCAAAAAGCACCGTTTATCGCTTTTTACAGACCATGAAAACGCTGGGTTATGTGGCACAGGAAGGGGAGTCAGAGAAATACTCTCTGACCCTGAAATTGTTTGAATTGGGTGCGCGTGCGTTGCAAAACGTGGATTTGATTCGTAGCGCTGATATTCAGATGCGCGAGCTGTCGCGTTTGACCAAAGAGACGGTGCACCTCGGTGCGCTGGACGAAGACAGTATTGTCTACATCCACAAAATCGACTCAATGTATAATTTGCGCATGTATTCTCGCGTAGGTCGTCGTAACCCTTTATATAGCACGGCGATCGGTAAAGTGTTGCTAGCATGGCGCGATCGCGATGAAGTAAAACAGATTCTTGAAGGCGTTGAGTACAAACGCAGCACCGACCGTACTATCACCAGCACTGATGAATTGCTGCTGCTGCTGGATAAAGTGCGTGAACAAGGTTACGGTGAAGACAATGAAGAGCAAGAAGAAGGACTGCGTTGCATAGGTGTGCCGGTCTTTGATCGTTTCGGCGTAGTCATTGCGGGTCTGAGTATTTCCTTCCCAACTTTGCGTTTTTCTGAAGAACGTTTACATGAATATGTTGAGATGCTGCACACGGCAGCGCGTAAAATTTCAGAGCAAATGGGTTATAACGACTATCCATTCTGATTTGATTAATTTGTCATAGGCTAAAAAGCCCAGGTATTAAGCTACCGGGGCTTTTTAATTGACAAAATTAGCGCACGCTGGCGTAAATAATGAGCGGTTATATTGCCGCTATATTAACCGTTATCGATAATTACGGTGCTTTTCCTTAGCAGGGGACAGTCCGACAGTCCGATGATACCGCTACTGGTATGCACATACTGTGCGGTGCTGGTGCCCCGAGCTGTAAGGTACTGACATTGCAGACCGAGTCCGGCTGCGTTCTCTTTGCTTCCTATCAAAACGCCGTAGCCGCTGAGTAATAAACCGATCCAAACCAGAGCCAACAATACAATCGCGCGAATAATCAGACGCATTACAACCTCTTATCTTTTCTCGTTATAATAAGATTAGCCTGTACACTGAATGAAACAAGTGAATCATTCCTAAAAAGAGTAATACCGTTACAGTTAACGCTGGGTTTAGGTAACGCATGATAATTTAGTCGCATAAAATGTGGATGCGGAGAGTGGAGTTGGCGTGAAAAAAATTCGGTGGGTGGTCCTGATAGTTGTCATGCTGGTATGCATGCTGATGTGGGCGCAGGTGTTCAACATCATGTGCGATCAGGACGTACAATTTTTCAACGGAATTTGCGCCATCAATAAATTTATTCCCTGGTAAGCGCATTTTAGCAACAGTTGATTACCTTCTTGTGCGGCAGTGGTAAACTACGCTGTCTACATTGAGGTGGTGAAATGAACGAAGTTTTAAACTCTGGCGCGTTAAGTTTTGCGTCTTTAGTTGTATCGGTGGTGGTTCTGGTTATCGGGCTGGTGTTGTGGTTCTTCATCAATCGGGCAAGCTCACGTACTAATGAGCAGATCGAGTTACTTGAAGCGTTGTTAGATCAGCAAAAACGACAGAATGCATTGCTCCGTCGTCTTTGCGAAGCTAACGAACCGGAGAAGGTCCCTGAGCCTGCGGAGCAAAAACAGGATGAAGATGATGACATCATTCGCCTGGTAGCAGAACGCTAGTCACCTGAAAGACAGGGTGGGCGTCTGACGACGTTGTTCTCAGATACTCCATCCTGTCGCTAGTCGAGTCAGATGATTTTCTTCTGCAACCTTCGTGCTGTTTGCGCGATGAACTGTATGTAACGTCCCTCCTTCTATTCACGTTGCCTCATTAATCTCCTGCCAGCGTCCGGCGTTAAATATAATTACCCATACGTTAATAATATGATTATATCATTTTTGTGATAACGGTCGTTTTATTATCAGCGAAACGTTTCTCTTACTTTTTTTTGTGCCTTGTCATCATTGTTTCATTATTTTTCTGCAAAATCAGAAGACAGATCTCATTTTTGCTGTTGTGACAAATTATGCATTACTAAGCATAAAAAATGATATTCAGCACATGGAGCATCAGAGATTCTGGAACAACCTCACAAGGTAAGCTATGGTAGACATGTCACGGCTGCTGCGTATGCCAGCCGGGGCTGGGCGAGAGCGGCGAGAATATATCCCGACTTGGTCTGGCGCATAACTGTGCAGTTGTCGTGAGATGAACTTCTGGATTTGTGCGACCGATCGAGACACGTTTAAAAATGGCTTGCCATTATTATCGTTGTATGTGATAACACGTTTTGGGTTAAACGAGGTACAGTTCTGTTTATGTGTGGCATTTTCAGTAAAGAAGACCTGAGTAAACACGTTGACGTTGAATACCGCTTCTCTGCCGAACCTTATATTAGTGCCTCAAGCAGTAATGTCTCAGTTTTATCTATGTTATGCCTGCGGGCGAAGAAAATACTCTAAGGAATTTTGCAAATGGCAAAGATTAAAGGTCAAGTTAAGTGGTTCAACGAGTCTAAAGGTTTTGGTTTCATTACTCCTGCTGATGGCAGCAAAGACGTGTTCGTACACTTCTCTGCAATCCAGGGTAACGGCTTCAAAACTCTGGCTGAAGGCCAGAACGTTGAGTTCGAAATTCAGGACGGCCAGAAAGGTCCGGCTGCTGTTAACGTAACAGCTATCTGATCGAAACCACTGATTTGAAGCGCTCAGGCGCAGAAATCTCAGATATAAAGCCTCGCATTTGCGGGGCTTTTTAATTCAGGTTACGTCAAAATATTTCAAAATAGCCTCCCATTAGCGCTTTGTTGCAAAGGCGTGATGTTCGTAGCATTGTTTCCCCCGCTTTCTGCCGCTAATTCTCGTTAAATCAGTCACCTGAATACTAACTTGCTGGAGACCAGGTGAAAAAGAAAAACGACGGCGATGCACGCAATTTTACTCCCGTACGTTTTGCCCTGCTTTGCGCGGCAATTTTATTAAGTTTGGGACTTCTCCTTGGGCGGGTGGCGTGGCTGCAAATTGTCACGCCGACCAGTCTGGTGAAGCAGGAGGACATGCGTTCGTTACGTGAAGTCACAACGGCATCACCGCGTGGAATGATTACCGACAGAGAAGGGCGACCGTTGGCGGTCAGTGTACCGGTTAATGCTGTCTGGGCCGACCCTAAGACAATTATTAGCAAAGGCGGTGTCGGCTATAACGAGCGCTGGCAAGCGCTGGCAAAGACTCTGAATCTGTCACTTGGCTCACTGGCGGAACGCGTTAACAGTAATCCTGCCGGGCGCTTTATCTACCTGGCGCGCCAGATTTCGCCCCAACAGGCAGAATGGGTCGATAAACTGAATCTCCCCGGAATTAATCTGCGTGAAGAATCGCGTCGCTTCTATCCTGCCGGGCATGTCGCGGCGAATCTGATTGGCTTCACTAATATTGACGGCCAGGGTATTGAAGGTGTTGAGAAGAGCTTTAATAGCCAGTTGATGGGCAAACCCGGATCGCGATTGGTGCGCAAAGACAAATTTGGCCATGTGATTGAGAACATCACGGAAGTGATGCCCGTGCCCGCACACGAGTTGCAACTCAGCATCGATGAGCGCTTACAGACGGTCACCGAAGATGCGCTGGACAATGCCGTGACGTGGAATAAAGCCGAATCAGGCGCGGCGGTGCTGGTCAGTATTGCTACGGGTGAAATACTGTCGATGGCGAGTTTCCCGGATTTCAATCCTAACAACCGCGACGGCGCGGTGCTGGACGATTTTCGTAACCGCGCGATCAGCGATACCTTTGAGCCAGGGTCTACCGTTAAGCCGTTAGTGCTTATGACTGCCCTGCAACAGGGGATTGTTCAGCCCGACAGCGTGATTGATACCCACCCCTTTAATCTTGATGGGCACCGTATTCGCGACGTTGGCTATTATCCTGAGTTGTCGCTGACTGGGATTTTACAAAAGTCGAGCGATACCGGCGTGTCACATTTATCATTAGCTATGCCCATTCAGAGACTGTTGGATACCTACAAGAGCTTTGGTTTTGGCGAACCAACCGGGCTGGGGTTGACCGGTGAAAGCAGCGGTTTAATGCCCCAGCGGCGTTATTGGAGTAGCCTGGATCGCGCGACCTTTGCTTTCGGTTACGGTTTAATGGTCACGCCGTTACAGCTGGTGCATGTTTACGCCACTATTGGCAGTTTTGGCATCTATCGACCGCTGTCCATTACCCGTATCGATCCACCGGTGATAGGTCGGCGCGTAATGTCTGAGGCATTAGTTCATCAGGTTGAGCATATGATGGAAAGTGTCGCGTTGCCCGGCGGTGGAGGAACAAAGGCCGCGGTACGAGATTATCGTGTGGCGGTGAAAACCGGGACGGCAAAGAAAATTGGTGATGACGGTAAATATGTCGATAAATACGTGGCGTACACGGCGGGAGTCGCCCCGGCAAGCAATCCGAAGTTTGCGTTAGTGGTAGTTATCAACAATCCGCAAAACGGGGCGTATTACGGGGGAGCAGTATCGGCTCCTGTCTTTAGTCAGATAATGGGGGACGTGCTGCGTCTGGAAAATGTCGAACCGGATGGCATGCCCGCCGACTCTGAGCATTTGCTGGTGATGCACGGTAATAACGGCGTCTCTCCGGCGCTGTAGTTATTTTCCCTGGGCGCAATTCGCGTTACACTTGCGCCCTGAAGCCATCTGCCGGAGTTGTCATGTCGTTTTCCTGTCCCCTTTGCCATCAGCCTCTTACACAAGATAAAAACAGTTTTTCCTGTCCTGGACGGCATCAGTTTGACCTGGCGAAAGAAGGATATGTCAACTTACTGCCTGTTCAACATAAACGGTCGCGCGATCCGGGCGACAGTGCGGAAATGATGCAGGCGCGTAGGGCATTTCTCGACGCCGGACACTATCAGCCATTGCGTGATGCGATCGTGAATGTCCTCCAGGAAACATTAAGCGCAGATGATGCGTCAATGCTTGATATCGGCTGTGGGGAAGGGTATTACACGCACGCATTTGCTGATGCGATAGCAGGCGCGACTTTTGGACTGGATGTCTCGAAAGTGGCGATTAAGGCTGCAGCAAAGCGTTATCCACAGGTGACCTTTTGTGTCGCGTCAAGCCATCGCCTGCCTTTTGCCGATGCTTCAATGGATGCCATTATCAGGATCTACGCTCCCTGCAAAGCTCAGGAACTGGCGCGCGTGGTGAAGCAAGGGGGATGGGTGGTAACGGCCACGCCGGGTCCGCGTCATTTGATGGAGCTGAAAGGGTTGATTTACGATGAAGTGCGCCTGCATGCGCCGCACACGGAACAGCTGGAAGGCTTTACCCTGCAGCAGAGTATTGCGCTGGGCTACCAGATGCAGCTCAGTGGCAGTGAGGCAGTAGCGTTACTGCAAATGACGCCTTTCGCCTGGCGGGCAAAACCGGAAGTCTGGGAAACTCTGGCGGGGAAAACGACATTTGACTGCCAGACAGACTTTAGTATTCATATCTGGCAGCGCGTGAATTAACCGTGGAAATGTGCCCAGAGGATCTGGGCACCGATAACTATCAATACCACCCCGCCGAGAATTTCAGCACGTTTGCCCAACATTGGGCCAATGAAACGCCCGATCATCATCCCCAGCGTGGACATAATCAACGTGGCGCAACCGATGGCCAGCGCGGTGGCAATAATGTTCACCTGTAGAAAAGCCAGACCGACACCGACGGCCATCGCATCCAGACTGGTCGCAATGGCGGTGGTCACCAGCAGCCAGAAACCATGGCGGCGCTGCGGCTCATCATCTTCATCACCGTTATCACGGAAGCCTTCGATTATCATTCGCCCACCGAGGAAAATCAGCAGGGTGAAGGCAATCCAGTGGTTCCACTCAAGTACGAATTTACTCGCCAGCATGCCCATTCCCCAGCCAATCAGCGGGGTCAGCGTCTCGACTGCACCGAAAATAAGGCCAGTGCGCAGAGCTTCAGAGAATTTGGGTTTGTGTAGCGTGGCGCCTTTGCCAATTGATGCGGCGAAAGCATCCATCGACATGCCGAAAGCGAGAAGAACAGTAGCGGTGATATTCATAACAACGTCCTGACCGGGGTATCCATTAAACACACCACTGCCCCCAGTAACCATGCACGTCAGAACACGCAGTTCAGAAGACATACATTGCAGTTGATGTGTCTATGGTCTCGCCTGACTGTATGTTTACAGTCCGTACGTGCCACGTCTTGCGACGAGTATGTTGACACGTACATTTCCGGAGTCTGGAAATTGGCTACTCCCCAACGACGGGCGCAACCTTAGCATATTTTGAGAATATAAAACAATAAAAGGGGAAATATTATTTGGCTTCTAATTGAAAACGATTTTCATTTAGATTTAATTATCGATAAAACGTTAAATTAAATAACAAGTAAAGGCGTGAAATATAGCCTGTGCTATATTTGTTTTGCGTTGATATACAAAAATATAGTTCAGGCTATGTTTATAACTCACTGATTTGATACAAGTAGTTTATATATTCTCTCAAGGTCGTCTATATTTCGTACGCGGATAAGTAAACGTCGATGTTCTAATTGCATCACCAGTACGCCATCTTCTGACAAATTCATTTCTTTAATCCGGCTATATTCCACCCAAACATTGGCGAAGAAAAAACCTTTTTGCTTGAAGATGATTTTTGGTGTGCGGATCCAGAACAGATATATCCCCATCAACACCAGTGCACATAATAACCATGTGGTGAACTGTGCCCCATGACTGGTGACGTTGTTGTAGATAAGAATCGCGATTAACCCAATGAAGATAACGCTATCGACGCGGCTGCGAGGCAGCAGTGGAACAGCAAGCAGAGTAGGGCCATTACGGCGGGGCATGATGAACTGATCGTAGATGGCAAACACCAGCAGCGACAAGATAAAAAGTACCAGCACCAGGTCCGTGATAGTCATGAATCCTCAACCTTCTAAATAGAAAAACCGGGAGCAGTGCCCCCGGTATTGTATAGCAGTCTTACAGGCCGAGCAGACCGACAGCGTAACCCGCGATGCCGATGACGAAGAAGCCAACGATAATCCACAGGGCGTTCACTTTCTTACGCAGCAGCCACATACAGGCGAAGGTCAGCAGCAGCGGCACCAGTCCAGGCATCAGCTGGTCAAGGATAGTCTGCACGGTGGTTACGCGAGTCTGACCATCCTGACCGGTGATGGTGGAAACCACCAGCGGGATGTTCACATGCGTCCACTTATTCACCAGGGCCCCCATGACAAACAGGCCGAGGATTGACGCCCCCTCAGTCAGTTTCTGCAGGAAGCCGCCGCCCATATCTTTAACGATATCGACACCTTTACGGTAACCGTAAGCCACGCCGTAGTAGCGCGTTGCCAGGCGAACGATGTTAAACAGAATGAAGAACAGCAATGGACCCAGCAGGCTGCCGCTCATCGCGATACCTGCACCGAGGGCAGCAAATACCGGACGCACGGTACCCCAGAAGATCGGATCGCCCACGCCTGCCAGTGGTCCCATCAGACCGACCTTGATACCGTTGATGGCACCATCGTCAATCTCTGCGCCGTTAGCACGCTGTTCTTCCATCGCCAGGGTTACGCCAAGAACTGGTGCCGCAACATATGGATGGGTGTTAAAGAATTCCAGGTGACGCTTAATAGCTTGCTTACGTGCGTCGTTGTTCTCCGGGTACAAGCGGCGAATTGCCGGTATCATTGAGAAGCAAAAACCCAGCGCCTGCATACGTTCGAAGTTCCATGAACCCTGAAACAGGTTAGAACGAAGGAACACGCCACGAATGTCACTCGGAGTGAGTTTTTTCTCGGTGGTAGTTTTAGTCATATCAACCATTTCGCTCACCTACTAGTCCAGTTCGTTATCAAGGTCATTGTTGCCAGCAGCTTGCGCTGGTGCACCCGCTACGCGATTATATTTCGGGCTCAACTGAATGTAGAGGATGGCCATGACTGCGCCGATCACACCCAGTGCAACCAGGTTGAAGTTGGTAAATGCTGCAGTAACGAAGCCGAGGTAGAAGAATGGCATCAGGTAGCCAGCGCGCATCATGTTGATGACCATCGCATAACCTACGACGACAATCATACCGCCCGCGATGTTCAGACCGCCGGTGACTACTTCAGGAATCGCGTTCAGCAGGCCCTGGACTTCACTGGTGCCGACAGAAATTGCCACGATAACCGCAGGGATAGCGATACGCATTGCCTGCAGGAACAGTGAGGACACATGCAGCCAGGAGAGCGCCGTCAGGTTGCCGTTCTCAGCCGCCTTATCCGCGGCGTGCTGGAAAGCTACGGTGATGGTACGAACGATGATGGTCAGAACCTGGCCTGCTGCTGCCAGCGGAATAGCCAGCGCGATACCAGCACCGATGCTTTGGTGACCCGCGATAACCAGAACGGTAGAAATAATTGAGGCCAGTGCGGCATCCGGTGCAACCGCAGCACCGATGTTCATCCAACCCAGCGCGATCATTTCCAGGGTACCACCGATGATAATACCGGTTTTCATGTCCCCAAGAACGGCGCCAATCAGCGTACAGGCCACCAGCGGACGGTGGAACTGAAATTCATCGAGTACCGACTCCATACCCGCGATACATGCGACGATGAACACCAGCACAATCTGAAGAGTGGTAATCTCCATTGTACTTCTCCTATTGCTATACAGACTTAAGTGTGAAATCTAAGTAAATGCCAGCGGGTTATTTCGCTTTGGCAATCAAATCCATCATTTTCAATTTCTGATCGGTAGAAACCTTACGGGCTTCGAGTTCAATGCCACGTGCATTGAGTTTCTTGAAGGCTTCGATGTCTTTTTCATCAACGGAAATCGCGTTGTTAACCTGCGTTTTACCCTGACGGAAAGCCATGCCACCAATGTTTACCGAGGTGATTTTCACGCCACCTTCCACGACACGTTCGACATCGGTCGGGTTGGTGAACAGCAGCATCACACGATCGCCTGCATATTTCGGGTTGTTGTAGACGCGGATCATCTTCGCGACATCAACCACGTGCGCCGTCACACCCGGAGGGGCAACCTGAGTCAGCAGTGTTTTACGCACGGTATCTGCGGCAACTTCATCGCTGACGACGATAATGCGGGTCACGTTAGTTTCTTTGGTCCAGCGGGTCGCTACCTGACCGTGGATTAAGCGGTCATCGATACGCGCCAGGCCGATGTGCATATAATCGTTCGGGCCCATCGGTTTAGCCGGCGTTGCTGCTTTTGCTACAGCAACTGGGGCTGGGGCGGCTTTCTCAACCGGTTTCGCTTTCAGCGCTTTTACGCCTTCGCTACCGGTTTCAACCGCCAGTGCAACTAATTCATCAAAGCTTGGATTGTCATCACGCGCCATGAAGGTTTCGACCAGCATAGGAATATTTACGCCAGCGATCACTTCGTAATGCTCTTTGTCGACGACAATGCGGCTCGCAGCGTTGAACGGGCTGCCTCCCCATGTATCAACGAGAAACAGCACGCCTTTACTGGTATCGAGTTTTGCCAACTGAGCGTTGTACTTTTCGATCAGCGTTTCAGCATTTTCGCCTGGAACGAAATCGATCCAGCCAACGTTTTCCTGCTCGCCTAACAGCATTTCTGCTGTTTTAAGTAACTGCTCTGCAGCCCAACCATGTGTGCCTATAACAATAGCAATGGTCACTTGCTACCTCCTTTATTATCGTTAACACATCGACAACGAGATGTATTTTGAATCGTCGTCCGCAATCGAATCGATTCAGATAAGGGTTACAATGAAAAACCTATGATTTTCGTGAATTATTTTAGATATCGAAAAAAATATTTTATGTGATGAAGATCCGTAATTTAACTTCCGATTCTAAGAAATTTCGAAGAGTAAAATATCTCCGACACAACTTATTGCAAAGGAAGGTAAATCTTTGCTAAAAACCGGTTGTGTCTGTTATGTTTAGCATATATTTAACTAATCAGGAGTATAGGGCAGTAGCCCACCGTATGGATCGTCACCGACGTCATTTCACCTTTAGGACGCTTCGCGCCTGTCAGTTTGGCACTTTTTGCCACAAACTTTATCTGCATATTGCTTTAACGCCTGAGATGTCCAGGGCGCAGTTTAGCCATTCTTTAAGCAGGAGCTTGTCATGGAATTATTAATGGACCCGCAGATTTGGGTGGGTTTGCTCACGCTTGTTGTTCTCGAAATTGTTCTGGGTATTGATAACCTGGTCTTTATTGCGATTCTGGCCGATAAGCTGCCGCCTAAGCAGCGAGATAAAGCGCGTCTGATCGGTTTGTCACTGGCGCTGATTATGCGTCTGGCGCTGTTGTCCGTGATCTCGTGGATGGTTACGCTGACGAAACCGCTGTTCACGGTTATGGATTACTCGTTCTCGGGGCGCGACCTGATTATGCTGCTGGGAGGTATCTTCCTGCTATTCAAGGCCACCACCGAACTGCATGAGCGGCTGGAAAACCGTGAGCATGATACCGGTCAGTCAAAAGGCTATGCGAGCTTTTGGGTTGTCGTGACGCAGATTGTGATCCTTGATGCGGTCTTCTCACTGGATGCGGTGATTACTGCCGTCGGTATGGTGAACCATCTGCCTGTGATGATGGCGGCGGTGGTGATTGCAATGGCGGTGATGCTGCTGGCGTCCAAGCCACTGACGCGATTCGTGAACCAACATCCGACCGTCGTGGTGCTGTGTCTGAGCTTCCTGTTGATGATCGGTTTGAGTCTGGTCGCTGAAGGGTTTGGCTTCCATATTCCGAAAGGCTATCTGTACGCTGCTATCGGCTTCTCGATTATTATCGAACTGTTTAACCAGATTGCCCGTCGTAACTTTATTCGTCATCAGTCGACGCTACCGCTGCGTGCTCGCACCGCCGACGCCATTGTGCGTCTGATGGGGGGTAAACGTCAGGCTGGTGTGCAGATGGAGTCAGACAACCCGGTGCCGGTACCTGTTCCGGAAGGGGCGTTTGTTGAAGAAGAACGCTATATGATCAACGGCGTATTGTCGCTGGCCTCACGTTCATTACGCGGCATCATGACGCCACGTGGCGAAATCAGCTGGGTAGATGCGGATCTGAGCGTGGCAGAAATCCGCGCACAACTGCTCTCCTCCCCACACAGCCTGTTCCCGGTGTGTCGCGGTGAACTTGACGAAATTATCGGTATCGTGCGGGCAAAAGAGCTGTTGGTGGCCCTCGAAGACGGTGTCGATGTGGCGGCAATCGCCTCGGCATCACCGGCCATCGTGGTCCCTGAAACGCTGGATCCGATTAATCTGTTGGGTGTGTTGCGTCGTGCTCGCGGCAGCTTTGTTATCGTCACCAACGAATTTGGTGTTGTCCAGGGTCTGGTGACACCGCTGGACGTGCTGGAAGCCATTGCCGGTGAGTTCCCGGATGCCGATGAAACACCGGAAATCATCGCCGATGCGGGCGGCTGGCTGGTTAAAGGCGGCACCGACCTGCATGCTCTGCAGCAGGCGCTGGACGTTGATACGCTGGTGGACGAAGACGAAGACATTGCCACGGTGGCAGGGCTGGTGATTGCGGCGAACGGCCACATTCCGCGTGTTGGAGATGTGATTGAGGTCGCACCTTTAAGCATCACCATTGTCGAAGCTAATGACTATCGTGTGGATCTCGTTCGCATTGTTAAAGAGCAACCTGCTCACCACGAAGACGAATAATCTGAGCTACCGAAACGGCATAACGGGCATGATACGCCCGTTATGCCTGGCGGGTGGTGGTGTGCTGCTGCCCGCCAGCCATTTCGGAAAATCACGCAATGGCATCGGCTTGGCATAGAGAAATCCCTGCAACACATGCACGCCATGTCGGCGTAAATGCTGCGCCTGTGCTTGTGTTTCAACCCCTTCTGCAACCAGCTCAATATTCAGTTTTTTCCCCAGCGCGATGATGATATCGGTGACCGTTGAATTGACGGCGTCGGTCCCGATTGCAGAGGTAAAGGATTTATCAATCTTCAGTACATCCGGGCGTAACTTCTCCAGCCACGAGAGCGAGCTGTTGCCGGTACCAAAATCATCGATGGCCAGTTTTACCCCCAGACGGTGTAGTTCGTGCACCATTCGATAATCGACATCCATAAGCGCATCGCGCTCGGTTAGTTCAATCACCAGTTGCTGAATGGGATGCTGACTGAACCAGTACTGATTAAGATCTTTTAACAGCATACCGTCACGAAAATGGCTGGCGGCGACGTTGATACCAATATGGAACTGGCTGCTCATCGGGAAAACATGTCGTTGCTGAATGGTTTCTGCGATGACGTGACGGGTCAGGGGCACAATCAGGTTGTGCTCTTCCGCGATAGGGATAAACACTTCAGGTGAAATCCAGCCCTGGCGCGGGTTGTTCCAGCGTAAGAGAATTTCAACGCCCGTGCACTGCTGGGTACTGGCGTTCAGCAGTGGCTGACAAAATAGCTCGAATTCCCGTTCAGCGAGGGCCAGATTAATTTCCCAGGAAAAACTCATTCTATTGGCGGTGGCCAGCCATGCCAGATACCCGACTAACAGACTGAGCATCACCGCTAATGGTAACTGTGTGGGCAGATGCCTTAACGCCAGCTCGCTGGCACCCGGCCCGCTGACGCTAATGGCAAAGGGAAAGTGTTGCGATGAAAGTTGGTAGCGTTGTTCGTCATCACTTTCCGGTAGCTTGTCGACAACGCCTTGTCCGTACAGCAGATGCCGTTTTCCGATGGTTAAGCTGGCATGTGTAATTTGTGGGGGTTGCGGCTCAAGTAGCATGCCCGACAATAATTCAATATTGACGATTTCCAGCACCCCATCTCCGCCATTGGCTGACGACGGATACCATTGCGTAAGAATAGGACTGCCCTTAATCAGCGAATGATCGGTGGACAGCAATAACTGCGGCTCGCGACTGGGCAATTCAGGTTGCAACTGGTTGATTGGCACATTGCGATAGCCAAAGATGCTTGAGCAATAGAGGATGCCGCCCTGAACAAGGCTGATTGAACGTACGGTTTGCAGTCTGGCGACATGTTTACTCAGGGGTAAACGTGCCACTGAGCAGGGCAGGCCGATTAGCGGCAGCAGCACCTCACGTCCGGTCTGCAACGGTAGCAGGATGTCATCCAGCTCTTCTACGGCATGGTTAGCGAACGTGACGGTATAATGATGATTTAAATTACGCTCCGAAATAAATCGGACAGATAATGTGATAATGAGCGTCAGCAGTGCACAAATTGTGCAGACGATTAAGCGATTACGGCGATAACTTTTGATGATCCGTTGTGCTGTTTGCATGCGGGCCGCCCGATAGGCCGTTGGTCACAGAAGCCAACAGCAACAGAGCAAGTGTAGTGGGGGAAATTACAGTAGACGAGGCTGAGGAAGTAATTTCGCCCATCCGTCGCAGATGGGCGAAAATTAAGTATTAGTCACACTGAACTTTGATCGCCAGGCCGCCGCGAGAGGTTTCGCGGTACTTGGCATTCATGTCCTTGCCGGTTTCGTACATGGTCTCGATGACTTTATCCAGCGAGACGCGTGGGGCACTGGTACGACGCATGGCCATACGTGCCGCGTTGATCGCTTTCACAGAGGCAATCGCGTTACGCTCAATGCACGGCACCTGTACCTGCCCGGCAACCGGGTCACAGGTTAAGCCGAGGTTATGTTCCATACCAATTTCTGCTGCCACACATACTTGCTCCGGGCTTGCACCCAGCAACTCTGCCAGACCTGCTGCAGCCATAGAACATGCCACGCCTACTTCACCCTGACAGCCTACTTCTGCGCCAGAAATTGAGGCATTCATTTTGTACAGCGCGCCAATTGCACCGGATGCCAGGAAATAACGGATATAGATATCCGTACTGACAGGCTCAATGAAGTGATCGTAGTAAGCCAGAACCGCAGGCACGATACCGCAAGCACCGTTGGTCGGTGCCGTCACAACGCGACCGCCAGCGGCGTTCTCTTCGTTCACGGCCAGCGCAAACATGTTCACCCAGTCGATCACGTTCATTGGATCGTTGGAGAGCTTGTCGCTGGAGACCAGCATGCGACGCAGGGCAGAGGCACGACGTGGCACGCGCAGCGGGCCAGGCAGAATGCCTTCGGTGTTCATCCCACGATCGATACAGGCCTGCATGGTTTGCCAGACGTTGCCAAAATACGCTTCAATCTCTTCTTTGCTGTGCAGTGCAAGTTCGTTCTGCATCACCATGCCAGAGAGCGACAGACCGGTGCTGTTGCAGTATTCCAGCATTTCAGCGGCAGATTTGAACGGATAAGGTACGCTGACCTCATTCGCCGCATCCTGACCAAAGTGTTCTTCATCAACGATGAAACCACCGCCGATGGAATAATAAGTTTTGCTATAAACAACGGTGTCACCGTTGTACGCGTGAATTTGCATACCGTTCTCATGCAGCGGCAGATTGCCGTTGCGAAAACGCATGCCGTCGTTTTGCGGGAAATCAACTTCGTGCCGACCCTGCGCAAGCAGCAGGCGTCCACGTGCTTCGACATCGCGGATAAATCCGGGAATGCTGTCAATGTCCACGGTCGCAGGTTCATTACCTGCCAGACCCATAATAATGGCGATATCGGTGTGGTGACCTTTACCCGTGAGCGACAGTGAACCATACACGTCGACGGCGACACGAGTAACGCTGTCCAGTAATCCTTTTTCGACCAGGTCATCGACGAACTGTTTACCCGCCTTCATAGGTCCTACGGTATGGGAAGATGAGGGACCAATCCCCACCTTAAACATGTCGAATAGACTAATCACGATAATACTCCTACAGGGCGACTGGGCTTGCCAGTAACGATGTTATAACTGCGCATAGTGTAAGAGGGAACGCGGCGATCGGCTTAACTATTCACATGAATTAAACTAATAGATAACCGCGGTTTTACTAATGTTGTGACCGACGTTTCAGGTTGTGTCTACAGTGCGTAAAGATAAGTATAGTCAGGGTTTCACGCCAATTTGCAGCGCCAGCTCACGAATTATCCCGGCGGTCATCCCCCAGACGAAATAATGCTCATACCACGACAGCCAGACGCGGTGCGAGTCGCCCCGACGGTAGATATCTAAGGGGTGATACCGACCCAAATGCAGCGCTTGTGCCAGCGGCATTTCAAACACCGCAGAGACTTCATCTTCGCTTGCCCGATACGGCAGATTGGGCGGGATAATGCCAACCACCGGCGTGACCTGAAATCCGGTGACGCTATCCACCGGCGGCAGGACGCCAATCACCTCAACGCACGAAGGGGGAATGGCAACTTCTTCTTCGGCTTCTCGCAGCGCGGCGGCAATCAGCGACGCGTCGCTACTGTCTACGGCTCCGCCCGGGAAGGCAACCTGTCCGGCGTGTTTACGTAAATGCACCGAGCGTTGGGTTAACAGCAATCCCGGCTGTGGGCGGCGAACGACCGGGATCAGCACGGCGGCCTGGCGCTGGTTTAACGCTTCATGATTGACCTGCGGGCGCAGGAGAAGAAAGCGCGATAAAAAGTCATCAAGCGTCAGGCTGCTGTTTTCCACGGTTCAGTTCTCCAGTTGGTGCAAAATACGGTTCACTTTATCAAACGTTTCCTGATATTCCGCGTCTTCCTGACTGTCCGCAACAACACCACCGCCAGCCGAACAGTAAAGCTGTCCGTCGGTGGCCGTCAGGGTGCGGATGGTAATACTGGTATCCATATTGCCGCAAAAGCTCAGATAGCCGACGCTGCCGCACCAGGCGTTACGCCTATGCGGTTCCAGTTCGTCAATAATTTCCATCGCCCGCACCTTTGGCGCGCCGGTAATGGAACCACCCGGGAAGGCGGCGCGCAGCAGATCCGTGGCGTGCAGCGATTCCGGCAAACGCGCAGTAATGGTGCTGACCAGATGGTGCACGGCAGGGAAGGGTTCGACGACAAACAGTTCGGGAACCTTGACCGAACCCGGCACAGCAACGCGACCAATGTCGTTACGCATCAGATCCACGATCATCAGGTTTTCAGCACGATCCTTAGGCGAGTTTGCCAGTATTTGCGCCTGCTGACGATCGGCATCTGGCGAGTCCAGTCGCGGCAGGGTGCCCTTGATGGGGCGCGTCTGGATCTGCCGATTTTCCAGCTGAATAAACCGCTCTGGAGACAGGCTGAGGATTGCGCCTTTCTCAAGGCGGATAAACGCACTGAATGGGGCGCAGTTGGCATGATTGAGTCGCACAAAGGCGAGCCACTCATCCCCTTGATACTGCGCCTGAAAACGTTGGGCAAGGTTGACCTGATAGCAATCGCCGCTGTGCAGATAGCGTTGTACCTGGCGAAACTTTTCGCCGTACTGCGCGCGGCTCATATTGGATTGCCACGCTGACGTTAACATAAAGGGCTCACGCATTGGCGCGTGCTGGCTTTCCAGCCAGTGACGGCGGGCCTGCACATCACCGTGGCTGAGCAGCGACACGGTTTGTCGCTGGTGATCGACAATCAGTGCCCAGTCGTAAATACCAACCGCCATGTCTGGCAGGCTGATATCACGTTCAGCGATGTTTGGCAGAGCCTCGAAGCACCGGCCCAAATCATAACCAAACAGGCCCAGCGCCCCTCCCTGGAAGGGAAAGTCGGGATTATAATCGGGCCGTATTGCCAGTGAAGTTAGCGCCGAGCGTAACACCGTCATCGGGTCATCAGGCGTGTGCGTGATTCCTTCTTTGTCATGCACTGCGGTGTCTGCATCTCGCGTGACCAGCGTCATTACAGGGTCGGCGACCAGAATATCAAAGCGATTATGCGGGTGGTCGGCGTGCCCCGAATGTAGCAGCATCGCCCACGGCAGATGGCTTAAGGTCGAGAAATAGCGTTCAGCGGCGTCCTGACGCCAGGGTAATGTAATTACTGCGGGGGATAACGTTTTCATCAGTCCTGACTCGTTACTACTTTACTGGCTTACTGCCCGGTAGCATGGGATAATTAGCGCAGACAATTTAGCAGGAGTTAACAATGTTTGCAGGTTTACCTTCACTCAGTCATGAACAGCAGCAAAAAGCGGTCGAGCGTATTCAGGAACTGATGTCACAGGGGATGAGCAGCGGAGAAGCGATCACTCAGGTCGCGGCTGAAATTCGCGCCACTCATACCGGCGAACGGATCGTGGCGCGTTTTGAAGACGAGGACGAAGACGAGTAACGCCCGTTACACCGCGGCGATAATCTTGATCTCGACTTTGTATTTCGGGTTCATCAACCCGGCCTGTACGGTACAACGCACGGGCGCGTGACCGGCAACGACCCACGCGTCCCAGGCTTTGTTCATGGCGGCGAAGTCGCTTTTGTCCGTCAGGAAAATGGTCGCGTCAAGAATGCGTGATTTGTTGCTGCCCTGTTTTTCCAGCACCGCATCAATTTGTGCCAGCGTGTTAGCCGTTTGTTCAAACGCCTCAGCATCCAGGTTTTCCGGTACGCCGGTGTAATATAACGTGTTGTTGTGAATCACCACGTCTGACCAACGATCCTCGGCATCAATGCGCACGATAGTCATAGAATATTCCTCATTTACATTTTTCTTCATGGGCTTCAGATTGCGCCAAGACTGCCACAATGTTGTGCCCGCGTCACCTCTTCAACTGGCGAAAGACCCGCTGGCCTGACATAATCCCTGTTCAAATGAACAGGGGGTAGTGTGACGGACGATTTTGCAGCAGACGGTCAGTTGGCTAAAGCGATACCGGGTTTTAAACCGCGTGAACCACAGCGACAGATGGCCGTCGCCGTCTCGCATGCCATTGAAAAATCACAGCCGCTTGTCGTCGAAGCCGGGACCGGGACCGGGAAAACCTATGCCTACCTTGCGCCTGCACTGCGCGCCGGTAAGAAAGTAATTATTTCTACCGGATCGAAAGCGCTGCAGGATCAACTTTACAGTCGCGATCTCCCTACCGTGGCAAAGGCGCTGAAATTCACCGGCAAACTGGCTCTGCTGAAAGGGCGTTCCAACTACCTGTGTCTGGAGCGTCTCGAACAGCAGGCGCTGGCGGGGGGTGACCTGCCGGTGCAAACCTTAAGCGACGTGATCCTGCTGCGCTCATGGTCGAATCAAACCGTTGATGGTGACATCAGTACTTGCGTCAGTGTGGCGGAAGACTCGCACGCATGGCCGCTGGTGACCAGCACCAACGACAACTGTCTGGGCAGTGACTGCCCGCTGTATAAAGACTGTTTCGTCGTTAAAGCGCGTAAAAAAGCCATGGATGCGGATGTGGTGGTAGTTAACCATCACCTGTTTCTCGCCGATATGGTGGTAAAAGAGAGCGGGTTCGGGGAGCTGATCCCGGAGGCGGACGTGATGATCTTCGATGAGGCCCATCAGCTACCGGATATTGCCAGCCAGTATTTTGGTCAGTCGCTTTCCAGCCGCCAACTGCTCGATCTGGCTAAAGACATTACCATTGCCTATCGCACCGAGCTAAAAGATACCCAGCAACTGCAAAAGTGCGCTGACCGTCTGGCGCAAAGCGCGCAGGATTTCCGTCTACAGCTGGGCGAACCGGGCTATCGCGGCAACCTGCGTGAACTGCTGGCCGATCAGCGCATTCAGCGGGCATTTTTGCTGCTCGATGACACGCTGGAGCTGTGCTACGACGTGGCGAAGCTGTCGCTCGGACGTTCGGCGCTGCTGGATGCCGCATTCGAGCGCGCCACGCTGTATCGTGCTCGCCTGAAACGCCTGAAGGAGATCAACCAGCCGGGATTCAGTTACTGGTATGAATGCACCTCACGGCATTTTACGCTGGCGCTGACGCCGCTCACCGTGGCGGATAAATTCAAAGAGGTGATGGATCAAAAGCCAGGCTGCTGGATTTTTACCTCCGCCACGCTGTCGGTTAACGACGATCTTCACCACTTTACCGCGCGACTGGGCATTGAGCAGGCCGAATCAATGTTGTTGCCGAGCCCCTTTGACTACACGCGACAGGCGCTGTTGTGCGTGCCGCGCAATCTCCCGCAAACTAACCAGCCGGGGGCGGCGCGTCAGCTGGCCGCCATGCTGAGGCCCATTATTGAAGCCAACAATGGCCGCTGCTTTATGCTGTGTACTTCTCACGCGATGATGCGCGACCTGGCGGAACAGTTTCGCGCCACCATGACGCTCCCGGTCCTGCTACAAGGAGAAACCAGCAAAGGGCAGCTATTGCAGCAGTTTGTCAGTGCTGGGAATGCTCTGCTGGTGGCGACCAGCAGCTTCTGGGAAGGCGTGGACGTGCGAGGAGACACGCTGTCGCTGGTCATTATCGACAAGCTGCCGTTTACCTCACCGGACGATCCGCTGCTGAAAGCGCGAATGGAAGACTGTCGGTTGCGCGGCGGCGATCCGTTTGATGAAGTTCAGCTCCCGGATGCGGTAATTACGCTAAAGCAGGGGGTGGGGCGCTTGATTCGCGACGCTGACGATCGCGGGGTCCTGGTGATTTGCGATAACCGGCTGGTAATGCGACCTTACGGCGCGACATTCCTTGCCAGCCTGCCACCGGCACCTCGCACCCGAGACATTGCCCGTGCGGTTCGCTTCCTTGCCATTCCAACGACTGAGTAATTTGTTACAGACTGTGGTAAGATGCGCGCCAAATTTATTGATCTGATCACGAAGACCCATGCGAATTCTGGCTATCGATACCGCCACAGAGGCGTGCTCTGTCGCCCTGTGGAATGACGGTAATATCAACGCTCATTTTGAGCTTTGCCCACGAGAACATACCCAACGGATCCTGCCGATGGTTCAGGATATCCTGACCGCTGGCAATGTCATGTTACCGGACATCGATGCTCTGGCGTTTGGTCGTGGTCCCGGCAGCTTCACCGGCGTGCGTATAGGCATTGGCATTGCTCAGGGGTTAGCGTTAGGGGCGAACTTGCCGATGATCGCCGTCTCTACGCTGGCGACTATGGCGCAGGGAGCCTGGCGAAAAAACGGCGCAACGCGCGTGCTGGCGGCAATTGATGCGCGCATGGGCGAAGTGTATTGGGCCGAATACCAGCGTGATGAAAATGGTATTTGGCACGGCGAAGACACCGAAGCGGTATTAACCCCGGAACAGGTTCATGAACGACTGCTGAAGCTCTCAGGTGACTGGGTGACGGTCGGGACGGGTTGGCCTGCATGGCCTGAACTTGGCAAAGACAGTGGCCTGGCGCTACGCGATGGTGAGGTTTTGCTTCCTGCAGCTGAAGATATGCTGCCTCTCGCGACCCCATTGCTAGCCACTGGAACGACGGTGGCGGTCGAACATGCTGAACCGGTTTATTTACGTAACACCGTGGCATGGAAGAAACTTCCCGGTAAAGAATGAATCTTAGTAGTACATCTCCCGATGAATTCAAACGGGCTCAACGCGATGAATGCGTAGCAGTTTGAAGCGTACCGGGGTAGGCGCTGAGATAAGGGAGTCGCAATATGGTGGTTCAAAAGCGGATAATAAAAGGTATGTTGGCGGGCGTCTTGGTGTTAATGCTGAGCGGTTGCGTCACCATTCCTGATGCGATTAAAGGTTCAAGCCCAACGCCACAGCAGGATCTGGTTCGGGTCATGAACGCGCCACAGCTTTACGTCGGGCAGGAAGCACGCTTTGGCGGTAAGGTGGTGGACATTCAGAACCAGCAGGGGAAATCCCGACTGGAGATTGCCACCGTGCCTCTCGACAGTGGCGCGCGACCGATTCTGGGCGAAGCATCACGCGGGCGAATTTATGCCGATGTTAACGGCTTCCTCGATCCGGTGGATTTCCGTGGACAACTGGTTACCGTCGTAGGTCCCATTAGCGGCACGGTGGACGGTAAAATTGGCAGTACGCCGTATAAGTTCATGCTGATGCAGGTAACCGGCTATAAACGCTGGCATATTACTCAGCAGATCGTGATGCCTCCACAGCCGATTGATCCCTGGTTCTACGGTGCGCGTGGCTGGCCATATGGCGGCTATGGCGGATGGGGATGGTACAATCCAGGTCCGGCACAGGTTCAGACCATAGTTACAGAATAATTCATTGATTTATTTGAAAAAGAAGCAGCGGCGTGTCCGCTGTTTCTGCATTCATATGGATATAAGAAAAATAAATAGTGACGCGCTTCGCAACCTTGTCGTTGTGTAATAAACAAACTGGTACGCTGAGTTAATATTATGTTAACGGTTTGTTTATTGTCTGGGGTTGTGATGACGACGAATACGCATTTTAGAGGTGATGTATTGAAAAAGGTTTGGCTAAACCGCTATCCCGCAGGCGTTCCCGCGGAGATCAATCCTGACCGTTATCAATCCCTGGTGGAACTCTTTGAACATTCAGTAAGACGCTATGCCGATCAGCCTGCGTTTGTGAATATGGGGGAGGTGATGACCTTCCGCAAACTTGAAGAGCGCAGCCGGGCATTTGCGGCGTATTTGCAAGAAGGGCTGGGGCTGAAAAAAGGCGATCGTGTCGCGCTGATGATGCCGAACCTGCTGCAGTATCCGGTGGCGCTGTTTGGCATTCTGCGTGCCGGCATGATTGTGGTAAACGTGAACCCATTGTACACGCCGCGTGAGCTGGAGCATCAGCTTAATGACAGCGGTGCGGCAGCGATTGTGATCGTGTCCAACTTTGCCCACACGCTGGAGAAAGTGGTCGATAAAACGTCGGTTCAGCATGTGATCCTGACACGAATGGGTGATCAGCTTTCTACCGCCAAAGGAACACTGGTTAACTTTGTCGTGAAGTACATCAAGCGGCTGGTACCGAAATATCACTTGCCTGATGCCATCTCGTTTCGCAGCGCGTTGCAAAACGGGTACCGTATGCAGTATGTGAAGCCTGAAGTCGTGTCTGAGGATCTGGCCTTCCTGCAATATACCGGCGGCACGACTGGCGTGGCGAAAGGTGCAATGCTTACCCACCGCAACATGCTGGCTAACCTTGAACAGGTCAATGCTACTTACGGTCCGTTACTGCATCCGGGTAAAGAGTTGGTGATCACCGCGCTACCGCTGTATCACATTTTTGCTTTAACGATGAACTGCCTGCTGTTTATTGAGCTGGGCGGTCAAAACGTACTGATCACTAACCCACGTGATATTCCGGGTCTGGTAAAAGAGCTGGCCAAATACCCGTTTACCGCCATGACAGGCGTCAACACGCTGTTCAACGCCTTGTTGAATAACAAAGACTTCCAGCAACTGGACTTTTCGTCGCTGCATCTTTCTGCGGGGGGCGGTATGCCTGTTCAGCAGGCAGTTGCAGAACGTTGGGTGAAGCTGACCGGCCAATATCTGCTGGAAGGGTATGGCCTGACTGAGTGTTCACCACTGGTGAGCGTCAACCCGCACGATATCGATTATCACAGCGGCAGTATTGGCCTACCGGTCCCTTCTACTGAGGTTAAGCTGGTGGATGATGACGATAACGAAGTCCCACCGGGTGAGCCGGGGGAACTGTGCGTGAAAGGCCCGCAGGTTATGCTGGGTTACTGGCAGCGCCCGGATGCGACCGATGAAATTGTCAAAGATGGCTGGTTGCACACCGGGGATATTGCGGTAATGGACGACGAAGGCTTCCTGCGTATCGTCGATCGTAAAAAAGATATGATTCTGGTCTCCGGATTTAACGTTTATCCGAACGAAATTGAAGATGTGGTGATGCAACATCCTGGTGTTCAGGAAGTTGCCGCGGTGGGCGTGCCATCGGGCAGCAGCGGTGAAGCGGTGAAGATTTTTGTCGTGAAGAAAGACGCGTCACTCACCGATGAAGCGCTGATTACGTTCTGTCGCCGTCAGTTGACCGGCTACAAGGTCCCTAAGCTGGTGGAATTCCGTGATGAGTTGCCAAAATCTAACGTTGGTAAAATTTTGCGACGAGAATTGCGTGACGAAGCCCGTAGCAAAGTGGACAATAAAGGCTGAGCGTTAAGTCAGTCATCAGAAAGCGCCGGTTAATCCGGCGTTTTTTTTGGCGCAAACCTGAGAGAGCACGATTTGAATTACCAAATGATTACCACGGACGACGCGTTGGCCACGCTGTGCGAAGCCGTTCGTGAGTTTCCGGCGATTGCCCTGGATACTGAATTTGTTCGCACGCGTACCTATTATCCGCAATTGGGGCTTATTCAGTTGTTTGACGGCAAACACGTTGCTCTGATTGATCCGCTAGGGATCACCGACTGGTCGCCGCTGCGCGATATTCTGCGCGATACCACGATAACCAAATTCCTGCATGCGGGAAGTGAAGACCTGGAAGTGTTTCTCAACACCTTTGGAGAGCTTCCGCAGCCGCTGATTGATACGCAAATTCTGGCCGCGTTTTGCGGTCGCCCGCTATCGTGGGGATTTGCCGCAATGGTGGAAGAGTTTACTGGTGTGGCGCTGGACAAAAGCGAATCCCGTACAGACTGGCTGGCACGACCGTTGACAGAGCGTCAGTGTGAGTATGCCGCTGCGGACGTCTGGTATTTATTACCGATCACCACAAAACTGATGGCCGAAACCGATGCCTCTGGCTGGCTTCCGGCCGCGCTGGATGAGTGTCGTTTAATGCAACAGCGTCGTCAGGAAATACTGGCACCTGAAGACGCGTGGCGTGACATTACCAACGCCTGGCAACTGCGTACCCGCCAGCTTGCCTGCCTGCAACTGCTGGCTGACTGGCGACTGCGCAAAGCGCGTGAACGCGACCTGGCGGTGAACTTCGTGGTACGAGAAGAGCACCTGTGGTCAGTGGCACGCTATATGCCGGGCAGTCTGGGTGAACTGGACAGTCTCGGTCTTTCCGGGAGCGAAATCCGCTTTCACGGCAAGACGCTGATTTCGTTGGTGGAAAAAGCGCAGGCTCTGCCGGAAGCATCGCTGCCTGAACCGCTGCTGAATCTGATGGACATGCCGGGCTACCGCAAAGCCTTCAAAGCCATCAAGACGCTGGTAGCCGACGTGAGTGCGGAACATAATCTCAGTGTGGAACTGCTGGCGTCCCGTCGTCAGATCAACCAGTTGCTTAACTGGCACTGGAAATTAAAGCCGAAGTCTTCCTTGCCGGAGCTTATTTCCGGCTGGCGCGGTGAGTTGATGGCCGAGCGGCTTAACGCCTTGCTGCTGGAATATCCGCAATAAGCGAGTGTCTGGTGGTTATTCTGGTACCCATATCGATTGTTTACTCTGGAATAACACTAATTCAGGACGGGTCACTGAGAATAAAAAAGGCAGAATAATCTGCCTTTTTTGATCATGACTTTTTTAGCAAAGCGGTTATTTCGACTCTTCCGCTTCCGGTAATGTCACGTTAAGTTCGAGGATAGAAATATCGCCATCTTTTTGTTCAAGCTGCACGGTGACCATCTCTGGATCAATTTGTACATACTTACAGATAACGTCGAGAATATCTTTCCTCAACTGCGGTAAATAATGCGGCTCGGCGTCGCTCCGGCGTCGTTCCGCAACAATGATCTGCAGTCGCTCTTTAGCGATGTTTGCTGTGCTCTTTTTCCGCGAGAGAAAAAAATCCAGTAATGCCATAACTTATCCTCCGAACAGGCGTTTGAGGAAACCTTTCTTCTCTTCTTCAACGAAGCGGAAAGGACGTTCTTCTCCCAACAGGCGGTCTACGGTATCTGCATAGGCTTTACCGGCATCAGCATTGATGTCGAGAATTACCGGTTCGCCCTGGTTAGACGCGCGCAGAACTGACTGATCTTCCGGAATCACACCAACCAGTTTGATTCGCAGAATTTCCAGCACGTCTTCCATACTGAGCATGTCGCCTCTGTTTACGCGGCCCGGGTTGTAGCGCGTAAGCAGCAGGTGTTCTTTAATCGGATCTTCGCCATTTTCTGCGCGGCGAGATTTCGACGCCAGAATACCCAAAATACGGTCAGAGTCGCGTACTGAGGAAACTTCCGGGTTAGTGGTAATGATCGCTTCATCGGCAAAATACAGTGCCATCAGCGCGCCGGTTTCAATACCTGCCGGGGAGTCGCAGACGATGAAGTCGAAGTCCATCGATTTCAGATCATCCAGAACTTTTGCGACGCCTTCACGCGTCAGCGCATCTTTATCGCGAGTCTGTGAGGCCGGAAGAATAAAGAGGTTTTCAGTACGCTTATCTTTGATTAACGCCTGATTTAACGACGCGTCGCCCTGAATAACGTTGACGAAGTCATAAACGACGCGGCGTTCGCAACCCATAATCAAATCGAGGTTACGCAGGCCGATATCAAAATCAATAACGACAGTTTTCTTTCCCTTCTGGGCCAAACCTGTAGCGATGGCCGCGCTGGAGGTGGTTTTGCCAACGCCCCCTTTACCCGAAGTAACAACAATAATGCGTGCCATAGAAATTCCTTGTTAAAAAGGGATCAATTCAACGGTTGAACTGTCAAAGCGTTCTCTGCTAATTGCAGGCGCGCCGCTTTGCCATAAAATTCTGCTGGGATTTTATCACTCAGCCAATAAACACCTGCGATAGACACCAGTTCTGCCGTCAGGTGGGTACAAAAAATTTGTGCTTCTCGATCGCCGCTTGCACCTGCCAGTGCGCGACCTCTCATCATGCCATAAACGTGAATGTTGCCGTCAGCAATGAGCTCTGCGCCCGCACTGACGTGGTTTGTAACAATCAGATCACATTGTGGTGCATAAATGCGCTGGCCGGAACGAACCGGCACATTTATTAATCGTGTTTTTGTGATGGGAGTAACGTTTTGCACCGGTGCGGCAGGAACTGGTTCAGCAACGGAGGCAGGACGTAGCGCTTTTTCTTTACCTTCAGTCAGTAAAGGCAGGCCCATTTCGTCGATTTCTGCTTTCAGCCTGGCGTCTTTGCAGCCGCTAACGCCGATAATACGCAGACCGGTAGAGGCGACAACTTTCTGCAGCGCCGACCAGTTTATCGGGCTTTCAAGACCACTGACGTTGATCACCACGGGAGCATGTTTTAAAAAAGCAGGAGCCTGCGCGATTTTGTCTTCCAACGCCTGACGAATAACCTCGGGTTCTGCCTCGTGCAAGTGAACCACTGATAAGGTGAAGCTACTGCCTTTAAGCTCGATTGGCGTGTTTGACATCCTGGCCTTACTCAATTTGCTATTTATCATCCCCAGCGTGGGGTGATATTCCGAAGACTATAAGGCATGTTATAGTCAGTATTATATTGAGGCAAGCCACCATTCCGCGAATTCAGAGTAAAAGATATGTTTTGTGTGATCTACCGAAGCAGCAAACGTGACCAGACCTATTTATATGTCGAAAAAAAAGACGATTTCTCTCGTGTTCCTGAAGAATTGATGAAAGGTTTTGGTCAGCCGAAGTTGGCAATGATTTTACCGCTTGATGGCCGCAAAAAACTGGTGAACGCCGATCTTGAAAAAGTAAAACAGGCGTTAACCGAGCAGGGCTATTATTTACAAATCCCGCCACCGCCAGAAGATTTACTCAAACAGCATCTGTCTGTGGCAAAACAAAATACACCAGACGCTAAAGGTTAAACTGCATCCGGCAGCAGCATGTCTCGTCGATGCAGTTTCTGAAATCTAATACGACGTTAGGGGAAAGTCATGTATCAACATCACAACTGGCATGGTGCTCTGCTGGATTACCCAGTGAGTAAAGTGGTTTGCGTAGGCAGCAATTACGCAAAGCACATTAAAGAGATGGGCAGCGCAACGCCGGATGAACCGGTGCTGTTTATCAAACCGGAAACGGCGCTGTGCGACCTGCGCCAACCGCTGGTTATCCCGGCGGATATGGGGGCGGTGCATCACGAAGTTGAGCTGGCGGTGCTGATTGGTGCGACTTTGCGTCAGGCAACGGAAGAACATGTCCGTAAAGCCATTGCCGGTTATGGCGTGGCGCTGGATCTGACCCTGCGCGATATTCAGGGCAAAATGAAGAAAGCGGGACAGCCGTGGGAGAAAGCAAAGGGGTTTGATAATTCCTGTCCAATTTCAGGCTTCATTCCGGTATCCGAATTTAACGGCGATCCACAAAATACACTGCTAAGCCTGACGGTAAACGGTGAAATACGTCAACATGGCTCAACGGCGGACATGATCCATCACATTGTTCCGTTGATTGCCTACATGAGTCGTTTCTTTACCCTCAAAGCGGGGGACGTAGTACTGACAGGAACGCCAGAAGGCGTAGGGCCGTTACATAGCGGTGATGAGTTGGCGATCGGTTTTCATGGCCAAACGCTCACGACGCGAGTGCTATAATCTCTTCTTGCCGCCTTTTCGGGCGGCAAAACTTGCATCAGCGTGCCAGGCTGGTTATAAGGTGCAGCTTTATTGCAATAGCGGATACCCTGATGAGCGACATACCTTTCTGGCAAAGCAAAACCCTGGATGAAATGACCGATGCCGAGTGGGAGTCATTATGCGACGGGTGTGGTCAATGCTGCCTGCATAAGCTGATGGATGAAGACACCGACGAAATCTATTTTACCAACGTCGCCTGTAAGCAGCTCAATATCAAAACTTGTCAGTGCCGTAATTACGAACGTCGTTTCGAATATGAACCTGATTGCATCAAGCTGACGCGTGACAATTTGCCGACCTTTGAATGGTTGCCAATGACCTGCGCGTATCGTCTGCTGGCGGAAGGAAAAGGGTTGCCGGACTGGCATCCGCTGCTGACAGGCTCTAAAGCGGCGATGCACGGTGAGCGTATTTCGGTGCGTCATATTGCGGTGAAGGAATCAGAAGTACACGACTGGCAGGATCACATTTTGAACAAGCCTTCATGGGCGGACTGAGCCGCCCATTGGCTAACAGGCGTTAAAGATTAAGACTTTTTCGCCTGATACATCTCTTCTGAGTGGTTATCATCTTCAACCCAGAAATTAATGTTGAACTGCGCGTCGTCGCTTAATTCAACGCGATGCCAGTATTGCGGTGGGCTGGTCGCAAACTGACCGGCATTAATCACCACTTTCACTTCAGGTTCTTTCGCTTCTTCATTCGCAAAGCCGTAATACGTTACCGTACCTTCCATCACGCAAAGCTGTCCAAAGACGCCAGCTGCAGTGTTATGGTGGGAAAGCAATGCTGCTGGGACAGTGTCTTTTGTGAAAAAGGGAGTAGAGCGTTTAACTTTCCAGTTTGCCGGGATGCGTAAATGGGACATGGGACATCTCCTTGGTGAGGCATCTATAAGATGTATTTAATATACATCTTATAGATGCTAACAGGCAATGACATTATGGCAAAAAAAAACGCTCCCGAAGGAGCGTTTCTGTTAGCGACCGAAGAGATCGCGTTTTTTCGGCTTAAACGGTTGGGCAAGAACCACCAGCACTGCAACAACAAGGTATGCGGCAAAGATGCCTAAGAGCCACTGTGGCATTTCGAGGGTTAAAAAAGACCACTGGCGCTCAGCGCAGTCGCCGGATGCCAGGAAAACCTGGGGCAGCCATTTGTCCAGCGGTAACCAACTCGGAAAGCGGGCGGCAAAATCACAGGTCATGAATGGTGACGGGTGAAGCTGGATCATGGTGTGCTCGTACGCTAACTGCAAACCGCGCCAGGCGCTGTAAATCCAGATAATTATCGCTACCAGGCGCAGCGGCGTTTTTGGCGCAATAGCACCCACCAATCCTGCAGCCATTACGCCGAATAACGCACTACGTTCGTAAATACACAACACGCAGGGTTTAAGCAGCATCACGTGCTGGAACCACAGCGCAACAAGTTCCAGCGCCAGGGCGGTTAGCGCCAACAATAACCATGCTCCACGACCTCGGGAGCACTGGTTTAAAAATCGCAACATAATAATTTCCCTGCAACATGCGTAGAGAGCGCAGTTTAAACCAATTCAATTTATGCGCCACTAGCTGCCATTGAAATATTGTGTAATCGGATAATTATCATGCAAAAAGTCAAACCGGGCAGTGATTTGCCCGGTAAATTGTTATGAAAGTGTAGCTAACCAGCCTGTTTGCGTCATCCACTCAGTCACCGGGACAAGGGTGAACTCTACGCACAAAAGTCCAACCAGCGTCAGCACAAGGGTATATGGCAGCGCCATCCATACCATACGACCATAGGACAGGCGAATTAATGGCGCCAGCGCGGAGGTCAACAGAAACAGGAATGCTGCCTGACCATTTGGCGTCGCGACGGACGGCAGGTTGGTTCCGGTATTAATTGCCACTGCCAACAGTTCATACTGATTAAGGCTGATTGTTCCGTGCTCCAGTGCCGCTTTTGCTTCGTTGATATAAATCGTCCCAACAAAGACGTTATCGGAAATAGAAGACAGCAGGCCATTGAAGAGGTAGAACAGCGTGAGCTGTGCATGCTCTGAGGCCTGTAATACAAACTGAATAATTGGTGAAAACAGCTGCTGATCGATAATCACGGCGACAATTGAGAAAAACACGGTCAGCAGCGCGGTGAACGGCAGTGACTCGGTGAACGCCTTGCCGATGGCATGTTCATCAGTGACCCCCGTTAAGGACGTCGCCAGGATGATAACCGACAGGCCTATCAGTCCAACCTCGGCCAGATGCAGGGCCAGGGCGATAACCAGCCAGACGCCGATAATCGCCTGGACAATCAGTTTGATCTTGTCCTGGCGGGTACGCTGCTGGCGGCTTTGATCGTCAAATTGCTGCAGAACATCACGCACCTTTTCAGGCAATGTTTCGCCATAACCAAACCAGCGTAATTTTTCAACCAGCATGCAGGTTAACAGTCCACAGATAAGTACAGGGACGGTGACCGGCGACATGCGCAGGAAAAAATCACCAAAATGCCAGCCCGCCGCTTTGGCGATAATCAGGTTTTGCGGTTCGCCCACCATGGTCATTACGCCGCCTAACGCTGTACCGACGCCGGCATGCATCATCAGACTGCGCAGAAAACCGCGGAACTGCTCGAGTACGGCTTTGTTGTGCTGATCGATATGGCTGTCATCGAGCATATTATTATCTTCCCCACGGGAAGAGGCGATGCGGTGGTAAATGCCATAAAAACCGACCGCCACGCTTATCACGACGGCGACCACGGTCAACGCATCGAGGAACGCTGACAGAAAGGCGGCGGCTACGCAGAAGGACAGCGACAGCAGCATTTTAGAGCGAATGCTCAGCAGCAATCGGGTAAAAATAAACAGCAGTAACTGCTTCATAAAGTAGATGCCCGCCACCATAAACATCAGCAGCAATAACACCTCAAGATTGGCAGCGATCTCTTCCCGCACGTGTGTAGCGCTGGTCATGCCAATGACGACAGCCTCAATCGCCAGCAGCCCGCCCGGCAGCAACGGATAACACTTAAGCGCCATTGCCAGCGTAAAGATGAACTCAGCCACCAGCAGCCATCCGGCAACAAACGGGTTGATGAAGAAGATAATCGGGTTAACGATTAAGAAGGTTAATAGTGCAAGCTTGTACCAGTCCGGCGACTGGCCTAAAAAGTTGCGCCACAGCGCGCGACCCCAGGATAGCTCCATGGCAGTTTCCCTTACCTGTAAAAATGAAATCATGTTTTTATGTTTGACCGCAAAGCTTAACGGGGCGAAGGAAAGCAGGCAAGCTCTTCAGCTGAGATGGTTCGCCGATTGCATATTCGCGTTATCTGGAAAATGAAGACTTGATCCACTTTTTCTTCGTGGTGTGCGCTATCAGCTATGAAATCCGTCTGGTATGATGACTGTAACTATGTTTTGCTGTGTAATGGAATTATTACTATGGTCATTAAGGCGCAAAGCCCGGCGGGGTTCGCGGAAGAGTACATCATTGAAAGCATCTGGAATAACCGCTTCCCTCCTGGTACGATTTTGCCCGCTGAACGTGAACTCTCTGAACTTATCGGAGTAACACGAACCACGTTACGCGAAGTGTTACAGCGCCTTGCTCGGGACGGCTGGTTGACCATTCAGCACGGCAAACCAACGAAAGTGAATAATTTCTGGGAAACGTCCGGGCTGAATATCCTTGAAACGCTGGCGCGCCTCGATCACGAGAGTGTTCCGCAACTCATTGATAATCTGCTGTCGGTACGCACCAACATCTCAACAATCTTCATTCGCACCGCATTCCGTCAGCATCCGGACAAGGCACAGGAAGTGCTGGCGACGGCAAATCAGGTAGCCGACCATGCCGACGCCTTTGCTGACCTGGACTACAATATTTTCCGCGGCCTGGCATTTGCATCCGGTAACCCGATTTACGGTCTGATCCTCAACGGCATGAAGGGATTGTATACCCGCATTGGTCGTCATTATTTCGCCAATCCGGAAGCCCGTAGTCTGGCGCTGAGCTTCTACCATAAGCTGTCATTACTCTGCGAACAGGGCTCTCATGACCAGGTGTATGAAACGGTGCGCAGTTACGGCCACGACAGCGGCGAGATTTGGCATCGTATGCAGAAAAATCTGCCCGGCGATTTAGCCATTCAGGGCCGTTAATCGCTCAATGCCGGATGGCGGTGTGAACACCTTATCCGGCCTACGTGGATGTCTAGTGTAGGCCGGATAAGACGCTTTCGCGTCGCCATCCGGCAATAAGATTCACAGACCGTTCATTCTCGGCGGGCAACGTTCCAGCAGCTCCACGCTGCCATCTTCATTCTGTTGCTCCAGCGTCACGTCAAAACCCCATAACCGATGGACGTGCTTCAGCACCTCTTTGCGACCCTTATCCAGCGGGGCGCGATTATGCGGAATATAGCGCAGTGTGAGAGAGCGATCGCCGCGCAAATCAACATTCCATACCTGAATGTTTGGCTCCAGGTTGCTCAGATTATACTGCGACGACAGCCGGTTACGAATTTCACGGTATCCCTCTTCGTTATGAATTGCTGAGATTTCCAGATAATTATGTCTGTCATCGTCCAGCACGGTGAACAGGCGGAAATCACGCATCACCTTCGGTGACAGGAACTGGCTGATAAAGCTCTCGTCTTTAAAATCACGCATTGCAAAGTGCAGGGTTTCCAGCCAGTCAGAACCGGCGATATCCGGGAACCAGTATTTATCTTCCTCGGTCGGGGACTGACAAATACGTTTGATGTCCTGGAACATGGCGAATCCGAGCGCATAGGGGTTAATTCCGCTATACCACGGGCTGTTGTACGGCGGCTGGAACACCACATTGGTATGGCTGTGTAAAAACTCCAGCATGAACCGCTCGGTGACTTTTCCTTCGTCATAAAGGTGGTTAAGGATGGTGTAATGCCAGAACGTCGCCCAGCCTTCATTCATCACCTGGGTTTGTTTCTGTGGATAAAAATACTGGCTCACTTTGCGCACAATGCGCAGGACTTCACGCTGCCAGGACTCCAGCAGTGGGGCGTTCTTCTCCATGAAGTACAGCAGGTTTTCTTGTGGCTCAGAGGGATAACGCCGCGCTTCGAACACGGTTTTCTCTTCCTCTTTTTTCGGCAAGGTACGCCACAGCATATTTACCTGGCTTTGCAGATATTCTTCACGGCTTTTTTGCCGCGCTTTCTCTTCCTGCAATGAAATTTTTTGCGGACGTTTATAGCGGTCAACGCCGTAGTTCATCAGCGCATGGCAGGAATCGAGCAGTTTTTCGACTTCATCGACGCCGTAGCGCTCTTCACACTGGGTAATGTAGTTTCTGGCAAAAATCAGATAATCAACAATGGAGCTGGCGTCCGTCCAGCTACGGAAAAGGTAGTTATTCTTGAAGAAAGAGTTATGCCCGTAGCAGGCATGTGCCATTACCAGTGCCTGCATGGTGATGGTGTTCTCTTCCATCAGATACGCGATACACGGGTTGGAATTGATGACAATCTCATAAGCCAGCCCTTGCTGACCGTGCTTATACAGACGTTCGGTTTCAATAAACTTTTTACCAAACGACCAATGGGTATAGTTAATCGGCATTCCGACGCTGGAGTAGGCGTCCATCATCTGCTCGGAGGTGATGACCTCGATTTGGTGCGGATAGGTCTCCAGCCGGTAGAGTTTTGCCACGCGGTCTATTTCCGCCAGATAGACATCCAGCAGATCAAACGTCCAGTCGGGTCCATCGCTCAACCGTGTGGTGTCCTTGTTCATGGAATCAATCGTAGCCATTCGCGCACCCTCATTGTTGGCGGCACTCTCTGTCTGGAGTACCTCATTTCAAGCATAGAACACGGTGTTAAAAAACGTGCTGCGGCAGAAAATTTTTCTTTGCAATATCACGTTAATACAACATCGAAAAACCGGATGCTCACAAAATTTTATGCTGGATAAAAATGACGCACAGCAGGAGATGCCAAAGCAGGGGTTTCCCTGTCATTACCGCTATGTGTGAGATACATCACCATAAAAAAGCCATATGTTGAATAATATTTTCAACTGAGTTATCAAGATGTAATTAGATGATTATTCTTTTACTGTTAACGGAGTGGCTATGCGAGTTGTCATACTGGGAAGTGGTGTCGTTGGCGTGACCAGCGCCTGGTACTTAAGTCAGGCTGGACACGAAGTCACCGTCATTGATCGTGAGCCCGGCCCGGCGCTGGAAACCAGTGCGGCCAATGCGGGGCAAATCTCTCCAGGCTATGCAGCACCGTGGGCGGCACCCGGCGTACCGCTGAAGGCGATTAAATGGATGTTTCAACGTCATGCTCCGTTGGCCGTTCGTCTTGACGGCACGCAGTTCCAGCTAAAATGGATGTGGCAAATGCTGCGCAACTGTGACACCAGCCATTACATGGAAAATAAAGGTCGAATGGTGCGCCTGGCAGAATATAGCCGTGATTGCCTGAAGACGCTTCGTGCGACTACCGGCATTGAATATGAAGGTCGTCAGGGCGGGACGCTGCAGCTGTTCCGTACCGAACAGCAGTATGAGAACGCCACGCGCGATATCGCCGTTCTGGAAGATGCGGGTGTGCCATATCAACTGCTGGAAGCCCATCGCCTCGCGGAAGTGGAACCGGCGCTGGCCGAAGTGGCGCATAAGCTGACCGGCGGGCTGCGTTTACCGAATGACGAAACCGGCGACTGTCAGCTGTTTACCCAACGGCTGGCGCAAATGGCGGAGTTGGCTGGGGTTAAATTCCGCTTTAATACGCCGGTTGATAAGCTGCTGAGCGACGGAGAGCAGATTTATGGTGTGCAGTGTGGTGAGGAAATTATCAAAGCCGATGCCTATGTGATGGCGTTTGGCTCTTATTCCACGGCCATGCTGAAAGGGATGGTCGATATCCCGGTGTATCCGCTTAAAGGCTATTCGCTCACCATTCCAGTTGCCGAGGACGACGGCGCGCCGGTGTCGACTATCCTTGATGAAACCTACAAAATTGCCATCACTCGCTTTGATAACCGTATCCGCGTGGGCGGTATGGCAGAGATTGTGGGCTTCAATACCGAATTATTACAGCCGCGTCGTGAAACGCTGGAGATGGTGGTGCGCGATCTCTTCCCACGCGGCGGGCACGTGGAGCAGGCTACCTTCTGGACCGGACTGCGGCCGATGACGCCGGACGGCACGCCGGTAGTCGGGCGTACCCGCTTTAAGAACCTGCTGCTCAACACCGGTCACGGTACGCTGGGCTGGACCATGGCCTGCGGTTCGGGGCAGCTGCTGAGCGATATCCTTTCTGGTCGTACGCCCGCCATCCCTTACGATGACCTGAGCGTGGCTCGTTACAGCCCAGGATTTTCGCCGTCACGTCCACGACATTTACACGGCGCACATAGCTGAGAAGGACGCGAGATGACCCGCCCAATACTGGCCAGCATTGACCTGCAGGCGTTGAAACAAAATTTAGGCATTGCACGGCAGGCCGCACCGGACGCCCGCGTCTGGTCGGTGGTAAAAGCCAACGCTTATGGACATGGCATTGAACGCGTCTGGAATGCGCTGGGGAGCACCGACGGTTTCGCCATGCTTAATCTGGAAGAGGCGATAACGCTACGTGACCGGGGCTGGAAAGGCCCGATCTTAATGCTCGAAGGTTTTTTCCACGCTGAAGACCTGACGGTGTATGACCAATATCGTTTAACCACCTGTGTACACAGTAACTGGCAGCTCAAAGCGCTACAAAATGCCCGTATGAACGCCCCGCTGGATGTGTATCTGAAGGTTAACAGCGGCATGAACCGTCTGGGCTTTTTGCCCGAGCGGGTAGCGACCGTCTGGCAACAACTGCGCGCGATGCCGAACGTGGGCGAAATGACGCTGATGTCACATTTTGCCGATGCCGAACATCCGGACGGCATTCAGGACGCGATGGCGCGGATTGCACAGGCGACGGAAGGGCTTGAATGCCGACGTTCGCTGTCAAACTCCGCCGCCACGCTGTGGCACCCGGAAGCCCATTTCGACTGGGTACGCCCGGGTATTATTTTGTACGGTGCCTCCCCGTCAGGGCAATGGCGGGACATCGCCAATACCGGCCTCAAACCGGTAATGAGCCTGAACAGCGAGGTCATCGGGGTGCAAACGCTGAAGGCCGGTGACAGGGTCGGTTACGGTGGCCGTTACACCGCCCGCGGCGAACAACGCATCGGGATTGTGGCGACCGGCTATGCCGACGGTTATCCGCGCCATGCGCCGAGCGGCACGCCGGTGCTGGTGGACGGTGTCCGTACCGGGACGGTCGGCACGGTGTCGATGGATATGCTAGCAGTGGATCTGACGCCATGTCCTCAGGCAGGCATTGGTACGCCGGTAGAGCTGTGGGGCAAAGAGATCAAAATCGACGATGTGGCTACCGCGGCCGGTACGGTGGGGTACGAGTTGATGTGCTCGCTGGCGCTGCGAGTACCGGTTGTGACGGTGTAACTTTTGTAAAGTTGCCTGATGGCGCTGCGCTTATCAGGCCTACAATAGCAGTACATTTGTAAGCCGGGTAAGGCGCAGCCGCTACCCGGCAAAAATTCCAGAGTTATTCATCCTCATCTTCTGCGACACGTACACCCACCTTCAGTACCGCATTATCTTCTTTCTCGGCCACAGTCCAGATCATCCCGGCAAATTCGACCTGGTCGCCGACCACCGGTGCGGCGCCTAGCAATTGCTGGACGATTTCACCCAGCGTTTGCTGTTTATCTCGATACTCTGTGCCATCTTCCAGCCCATAAATCAGCGCCACGTCGGCGTATTTGGCGCTGGCTTCGAGAATAAAGTCACCAAAGAACCGTTGGTCTAAGGCTACCGGCGGCGACTGGCTGAACAGTTTGCCTAATGCGGGGAGATCGCGCTCGCGGCCAATGACACACAGCACGTCGCCTTCGCGCAGGCGAGTACTGCCCGAAGGGTGAAACAGCACGTTGTCACGAAACAGCGCAGCAATGCGCGTCTCGTCTGGCATATGCAGGTCGCGCAGTGCGGCACCCACACACCATTTATCCGCACTCAACTGATAAACAAACTGCTCCCAGGGATTATCAGGATGAATATCCAGGCCAATACGGGATACAGGCCAACCGACAGGGGGTACCACCACTTTGGCTTTTTTGGCCGCCCAGGACAGCGACGTCCCCTGAAACAGCAACGAAATTAATACCACAAAGAATGCCACGTTGAAGAACAGGCGCGCATTCTCCAGCCCCGCCATCATTGGGAAGACAGCAAGAATGATCGGTACCGCACCGCGCAAACCAACCCAACTGATGAAAATGCGCTCGCGTAGATTGAAGCCCCGGAAGGGTAACAGCCCGGTGAACACAGATAGCGGGCGGGCAAAGAAAATCATCCAGGCGGACAAAATCAGTGCCGGAACGGCAATCGGCAGCAGGTCGGACGGCGTAACCAACAGGCCCAGCACCAGGAACATGGCGATTTGCGCCAGCCAGGCCAGGCCGTCAAAGTTTTGCAGAATACCAAACCGGTTACGAATTGGCCGATTCCCCAGCAGGAAGCCGCACAGATAGACCGCCAGAATACCGCTGCCTTCCAGTGCGGTGGTGACGGCAAAGACGAGGATCCCACCGCTTAAGGCCAGCAGCGGATACAATCCGGCAGGCAGCGAAATCCGGTTAATCATCTGCTGGAGTAGATAACCGCCGCCCAGACCAAGCGCAATACCCAGGCCAAACTGCTGGATAATATGCACGGCGAACACCCAGCTTAAACCGGTCTCATGGTTTTGGATCATTTCGATAAGCGTAATAGTGAGAAACACCGCCATCGGATCGTTGCTGCCCGATTCGATTTCCAGCGTCGAGCCGACACGTTCGTTAAGACCCTTCCCGCCAAGCAGCGAAAACACCGCTGCGGCGTCGGTTGAGCCGACAATTGCGCCAATCAGTAGCCCTTCGATGAGATCCAGATGAAACAGCCACGCGGCCATCATGCCGGTTAACCCGGAGGTGATAAGCACGCCAACGGTTGCCAGTGATAATGCCGGACCGAGCGCCACGCGAAAAGAACTGGCCTGAGTGCGCATCCCACCATCGAGCAGAATTATCGCCAGCGCCAGGTTACTCACCATGTAGGCGAAAGGGTAGTTATCAAAAGGAATGCCGCCAATTCCGTCCACGCCCGCTAACATACCGATTGCGAGAAATATCACCAGAATAGGGATGCCAAGACGTGATGAAAACGAACTGAGTAAGATACTGCAGGTGACGAGAACGGAACCCAAAATAAAAAGACTGATAATTGCTGCGGCATCCAACGTTCGGTTACTCCTGAATTACGCTGTTTCGTATTAATAAACCCTAACATATTAGCGGCAGAAACAGCGTTTTACTTAGCCCTGTGAGTGGCTTTTTTTACGATTTCAGCACCGGATGCCCGGTTAAGGTGAGCTGACTACTATTTTTAGTATTTTTCAGCACCGCTTTTGCCCCCATCGGGAGCGTGACGGTGCGTTGCTCATGACCAAAATCGAGGCCGCTAATCAACGGCACTGAGAGTCTGGAACGTAGAAATGTACAGACTTCATCCAGATTGTATCCTGCGTCGTAATCGTTCGGTGCGCTGCCGCTAAAACTGCCGAGAATAATGGCGTTCTGACGGGCTAAAATGCCCGCGTGGTACAGCTGCAACAGCATGCGTTCGACACGAAACGGATGCTCGTTAATGTCTTCCAGCACCAGAATACCGTTATCAATAGCTGGCATATACGGGGTGCCCATCAGCGAAATGAGCATCGCCAGATTTCCGCCCCACAGCGTGCCTTCGGTGGCGCAATCCGGGCCATCACCCTGCCAGTCAATGGTAAATTGCGCATTGCGTAACGCCTGCCAGAAATAGTGTTCGGTAAACGGGTTCATTTCTTCGGCACCGAAGTTGGCTGCTAACATCGGGCCGCTGAAGGTGATGATGTTGCCCTGCGCCAGCAGGCCGCACTGAATCGCTGTAAAGTCACTGTGCCCGCAGATGAGCAGCGGGTCGTGTTGCTGGCGGGCAGCTAACGCCGGCCAGTCAATATCACCCAGTAAACGACTGGCGCCGTAGCCGCCGCGCACCGCCAGCACAATGGTATTGGGCGTTTTTAACTCAGTAAGAGAATTCACATCCCCCAGTCGTTCGGCGTCGGTACCGGCAAAGCGCTGGTAGCGACGTGCAATAACCGCTGAATTTGAGACCTGATGACCGGCTTCAGTAAGACGCGAAAGCCCGCGTAATGCCGCTTGCTGGTTGATACAGTAGCCCGAAGGGGCAATTAAGTGAAACCGGGACATGGCATTTCCTTGCTACAACTAAAACCAAATGTATATCATGCCGCGTAGGTATGTCGTTGTCACCTCAGCGACAGGTTCCGGCTATAAGGATAGATGACGTGAAATTGAGATGGTTTGCTTTTTTGGTTGTATTACTTGCGGGCTGTAGTTCAAAACAGGATTACAAAAATCCGCCATGGAATGCTGAAGTTCCGGTTAAACGCGCAATGCAATGGATGCCGATCAGTGAAAAAGCCGGTGCGGCCTGGGGGGTAAGCCCGCAATTGATTACCGCCATCATCGCCATTGAATCGGGCGGAAACCCGAATGCGGTCAGTAAATCTAACGCCGTTGGGCTGATGCAGCTGAAAGCTTCTACCTCAGGGCGGGATGTCTACCGTCGGATGGGCTGGAGTGGAGAACCGTCGACCAGCGAGCTGAAAAACCCTGAGCGCAATATCTCAATGGGTGCCGCGTACCTGAGTATTCTCGAAACCGGACCGCTTGCTGGGATCGAAGATCCGCAGGTGATGCAATATGCGCTGGTGGTGTCATATGCCAATGGTGCGGGGGCGTTGCTGCGGACATTCTCCTCTGACAGGAAAAAGGCTATCAATAAAATCAACGATCTCAGCCCGGATGAGTTTATTGAGCATGTAGCGGATAATCATCCGGCGCCGCAGGCTCCGCGTTATATCTGGAAGCTTCAGCAAGCGCTGGATGTGATGTAGTTCGCGTGAGGTTACTCGCGCACCTTGTTGGATTTTTCCCGGGCCTCACGTTCAAGTGAAAAAATAATCCGCTGTAAGTTCCGCTCCACCGCCGGGCTGACGTTGAGAAAACGGAAGCTCAGGCGGGGAGTGGTGATGGTTTCATTTTTCCCGTCGATAACCTTGCGTTCGCTAATAGAAATAAGCTGGGCGTCAACGTGGTATACCCCCCATTGTTCCATGTTGATTTCAACCTGTGAGAAGCGCATACCTTCCACCAGTCCTTCTGGTTTTGCCTCTGCTAACAGCGCGCCCATCCCGCCGAGTGATAAATCAAATAAACGAAAACGTAGAATACTGTTGTCCGGCATTTTTGCCGAGCAGTGATAGGGCGGATGCAATGGGGCACCAATACGGAAATATTCCCGGCGCTGGACAAACCACAGCGCGGGCGGCAGCGACGAGATAAATGCCGGCAACCGTTGAAATTCCCCTTTTTTGAGCTGAGGCAGGGTGAACTCGACCTTGGCGCCCTGCGTTTCAGCGATGACAGAGACTTGGCTTGCCCGCTGAACGGCCTGGTTTTCATATTCCTGGCTGCCAAAATCCATGACCAATTCATCCGGGCTCACCGCGAGAATTTTGCTGATGAACTGTCCACCTGACCAGGAGATACGCAGGGGGATATGCTGTGAATTTAAGTCGCGGAGAACGCCTAACACCGCTAATGGGTTTTGCTTCAGGAACTGCTCATGGTAGTTGCTCACACCTAATGACTCCTGGATGCCTGGTTGGTCGTTGGATTATCGGCATCGCGCGACAGAACTTAATACAAATGGATGAAATTTTTTATTAAATCCGCTGAACGCAAGCTGAAGGAAAACGCCGGGCAACGGCTTGCCTATACTTAACGTACTGGCGCAGGAATGGCTTGCGCATGCGTTCACTGGAAAGAGGGCCTGAAAATGGGAATTATTGCCTGGATTATTTTTGGTCTGATTGCGGGCGTTATCGCCAAACTGATCATGCCGGGGCGCGATGGCGGAGGGTTTATTCTGACCTGTATTCTCGGCATTGTCGGGGCCGTGGTCGGCGGATGGCTGGCAACTATGTTTGGTATCGGAGGTGATATCAGCGGGTTTAATCTGCACAGTTTCCTGGTGGCCGTCGTCGGTGCCATTCTCGTACTGGGTATTTTCCGCCTGGTACGGCGAGATTAATTGAGCGGCCCCTGCGGGGGCCGTTCTCATTGATATTCTAGGGTAAATTATTGCACGGTCTGCGGTGTTTTTTCAGTAACAGGACGCGAAGACGGGACGCTGTCACAGGGTTTGTCTTTGGCGCAAATCAGGTCAAGCATTTTTAAGGTGACGCCGTTGGTCCAGCCAAAGCCGTCCTGTAACGGGTACTCGCCACCGCCACCGCCGGTTCCTGTGCTGCTGACGTCGTATTTTTCAACCAGTTTTTTCTCCCGGTCATAGGTATGCTGCACGTTGGTCAGGAAGCGCCAGGTGACCTCCATGGCGACCTTATCCTGGCCGTAGTTTTGTAACCCGGACGCAGCAACCCACTGGAGTGGTGCCCAGCCGTTGGGCGCATCCCACTGTTGACCGCTTTTCACCGACGTTGTGGCCAGACCGCCGGGTTGCAGCAGATGTGCCTGGGTTGCCGCAGCCACCTTGCTGGCGCGATCGTTGGCCGCCGCATTGACATACAGCGGGAACAGGGCGGCGGCGGTCAGTTGATTGCGTACTTTCTGACTTTTTAAATCGTAGTCGGCGTACCAGCCTTCTTTATCGTTCCACAGGTAGCTTTCAATCCCTTTTTGTCGCGCATTAGCGAAGCCTTCGTACTGTGTGGCTTTGGCTTCATCCCCTGCGGCTTTGCTGGCAAGTGCGATCATTTTTTCCATCTTGTACAGCAGCGCATTGAGATCGACAGGGATAATGCTGGTGGTGCGCAGGGTGCTTAACTGGTTTGGGTTGTCCATCCAACGTGAGCTAAAATCCCAGCCCGAGGCGGCGGCCGAACGCAGGTCGCGGTAAATTTCGGTAGCCGGGCGGTTTGGGTTGCTTTTGGCAGTGGCGATATCCTCAACCCACGACTCGGGTCTTGGCGTGTCGCGGTCATCCCAGTAGCGGTTTAACACCGTGCCGTCAGCCAGTTTGACCACCCGTTTGTTCTGCTGACCTGGCTTAAGCGTTTCGACGCCCTCCATCCAGTAGCTGTACTCTTTCTGCATCTGCGGCAGGTATTTTTTCAGTGCATCATTACCGTCGTGCTGCGCCAGCAGTTCAACCATAAAAGCGAAGAACGGCGGCTGGGAGCGGCTCAGATAATAGCTGCGGTTACCGTTAGGAATGTGTCCCCAGGCATCAATCTCGTAAGCGAAGTTCGCCACCATGTCGGAGACCTTGTCCCAGTGGTTGCTCTCGGCAAGCCCCAGCATGGTGAAATAGCTGTCCCAGTAATAAATTTCACGAAAACGCCCGCCGGGCACCACATACGGCTCCGGCAGCGGCAGCAATGAATCCCATTTTTCCACATCAGTCGTCGAACGCGTTAGCACCGGCCACAGCCCGTCGATATGCTTACGTAGCGACTGCCCGGCGGGCGGTACGTATTTCTCACCCTCTTTGGGCAGCGTAAAATTCACCCCGACGAAATGACGAAGATCGAAGCCGGACTGGTTTTTTTGCATCCGATAATCAGCAAGGATCATCAGCGGATCGCTATTGGGCACCGCATCGGCAAAGGTTTTCTGATCCGGGAACAGTTTGGCGGTTTGCACATCATTAAACAGAGGGCCGAGCAGGATATCAGGGGGCTGCGGCGTTGCGGCGGACTGTTCCTCGGCGTGGGCGCCGAATGAGGCAAGAGCGAAAAGGGTACTTGCGAGCGTGAGTTTTATTGCAACAGAGAGCAGGCCAGGATGGCGAATTGCTGGCGTTATCATCGGGTAATCTCCTTAGCGGCGTGCCGAAGCTGCGGCATTTACCATGAGAAAACCTTAGTCCAGGATCGACCGTTACGCGTTATCGGGACCCTATTTTGCGAACAAACAGACATTTCTGCACGTGATGTGAAAGCTGCACGTCCTTTGTGATAACAGGACGTGCAGCGGCGTTTAGCCCACGCGGATGATCTGATGTGCCACGCAGTCAAGGGTCAAAGTGTCCCCCATTTTGATGGCATCGAGCGCCTCACCCTGCTGGCATACCCAGCCGATCCCCATCTCGCGGGCAATGATTGCCGAATGGGACGCCTCGCTGCCCGCACGCAGACAGATGCCTTTGATGGTCAGCGGATCTAACTGCAGTACGGTGGACGGGTAAATGACGTCCGCCACCAGGATTGTCGGGCGAATAAAGGTCGGAATTTGTGCGGGAAGCCCGGTCAAATGCCGCAGCGAGCGGTACAGTAAATCATCAATGTCGATATACCGTGCCTGCAAATAGGGGTCGTCGAGCTGGAGATACTGCTGGCTCAGGTCGCTCAATACCGCGTGCCAAGCATGTTCGGCACGACACTGTTTTTCACGCATGATATCGCAGGCCATGTCATATAACTCGGCATCGTCCAGCAGTGTGTGGTGGCCGGAGAAAATTGCGGCGATATCTGCGGAGTATTTCTCTTCGGCAAGTGCCGTTAAACAGCTCAGATCTTCCAGCGTATTGTGGATCGCCGCCTGTAGCCGCTGTTGCTCGTGCTGTAAATCTGTGGCAGGTTGCGGGGCTACCTCTGCGGCGACCGGCGTATAGCAAAAGGCCATCCCCGTTGCTTGTGTGGGGGCTGTGTTTGTGATGCTGCCGGTATGGAGTTGTTCCACGGACTCACCAAAATTCTCTGTGGCAAGCTGTTTGAACGCCGCCAGCGCGTCGTCGGCCTGTTCGCCTTTGGCAATTAAGCGCAGCGTGTCATTACAGCGTACTTGCAGTAGCGCGATTTGGTTCAGGCTGTCCGGGACCACGCACTTGCCGTTTTTCTCAAGCAGCATGTCAGCGCGAAAACCAGACAGCGTGGAGACCAGTCGTGACGCCGGGCGAACGTGAATGCCGTTGGGGTTTTTGACCACCACAGTAACAGAGTGGGCCTCGTCATCGACAGAGAGGGCTGCCGATGTAGTGATGGCCGGGGACGACGAAGGTAAACCCAGTTGTTCATATTTGGCGTCGAGGGCGCTCATGGCATCGCGAATGACGCGGTCGATGTCTGCACCCGCTGCGGCGCTGACCGTGGCGGCCAGGGTGCCCTCTACCAGCGGGGCGGCGCACAAGCGTACCTTAGTGGCGATTGCCGGATCGAGCAGTTCCAGGGCGGTTTCCGCACTTAATAACGCGCTGCCGATATCCATCATCACCAGCACGTGATCCGTATCTGCGACGGACTCAATGGCCTCCATCACTTTAATCGGATCGGTGCCAATTGGATTCTCGGGATCGTCAATGCCCGCGGCGATCGCCAGTTTGCATCCTTCGCCCATTAACATCTGTCGGGCCAACTCGCCGACGCCTGCGCCCAACTGCACGCTATGAGACACAATAACCAGGTTTACCATCGCTTTATCCTTACTCTCTGGCGGCCTGAGCCAGCATTTGTACCATAAACATCACGGACGTTGCGCCGGGATCCTGATGCCCAATACTGCGCTCACCCAGATAACTGGCGCGACCCTTGCGTGCCTGCATGGTTATGGTGCTTTGTGCGGCGGCTTCCGCTTGTTGACTCGCTGTCTCCAGCGCCGCCTGTACGCTCAGTTTTTGTTCGCAGGACTGACGTAGCGACTCGACCACCGGCACCCAGACATCGCACATGGTTTTGTCTCCAGGCTCAGCTTTACCCCGGCTAATCACGCCTTCGGCACCATCACGAATCATCTGATACAGCTCGTCCAGCGTCAGGCTCTGATGGGCCTGAGTCACCTGTGCGGCGCGGATGAAGAAGGTGCCGAATAGCGGGCCGCTGGCACCGCCGACGCTGGAGAGCAGCACCATGCCAGTGTTTTTTAAAATAAAACCGATGTCTTTATCTGCAATAGACGGCAGTTTTTCGACCACTTTACTGAAGCCACGGTGCATATTCAGGCCGTGGTCGGCGTCGCCAATTTCCCGGTCAAGACCGGTCAGAAAATCACTTTCGGTGGTGAATATTTCACCGCAGCGATAAAGCCAGTTAACGATCTGTGTTCTGTTGAGGGACATTATGAATCTCCTTATTTACCCCAGTTGAGAGCAGGGGTGTGTACCGGTGCATCCCACAGGTTCAGCGTTTCGTCATCGACCTTTAACAGGGTGATGGAAAAACCGGTCATATCCAGAGAGGTACAGTAAGAGCCAATCAGATTGCGTTCGATGATGATGCCCGCATCCTGACAGCGGCTTTCAAGACGGTTATAGACGCCGAACAGTTCGGACAGCGGCGTTGCGCCAAGGTTATTGACCAGCGCAATGACGCGGTCGCCTTGTTGCAGCGCCTGTTTACTTTCTTTACCTTCCTGCCAGGCACCCTGGACGTTATCCCAGTGGCGCAGCGTGCGGCTGTAGTTACCGTTTTCCAGCAGGGTATCGAACATTTCATCCACAGTCTGGTCGAGAGAGGAGAAGGCGCGGCGGTCGATTCCCGGTTCCCCGTGAATGCCGACGCCAAACTCCATTTCGTTATCCTGCAGCGTGAACGAAGGTTGCCCTGCGGCCGGGACGGTACAGGCACCGATGGCGATGCCAATAGAGTGGCCGAGGTTATTCAGTTTGCGACCCAGCGCAGCGCACGCTTCCAGTGAGTCACCGCGTTCGGCGGCCGCGCCGACCAGTTTTTCAATCAGCACGGTATTGGCCACACCGCGACGTCCGGCGGTATACAGGCTATCTTTTACCGCCACGTCGTCGTCAACAACCATGGTCGTGACCTTGACCCCGCTTTCGTGCAACAGCTCGGTAGCGGTTTCAAAATTCAGAATGTCACCGGTGTAATTTTTGATTACCAGCAGCACGCCTTCGCCACCGTCAATTTGCATGGCGCATTCAAACATTTTGTCCGGGGTCGGCGAGGTGAAAATCTCGCCCGGACAGGCACCGGAAAGCATGCCCTGACCAATATAGCCGCAGTGCATCGGTTCGTGCCCGCTGCCGCCACCGGAAAGTAGCGCCACTTTACCCATCACCGGCGCGTCAGCACGGGTGACGTATACCGGGTCCTGATGCAGCGCCAGAGAAGGGTAGGCTTTTGCCAGCCCGGCGAGTTGTTCATTCAGTACGTCTTCAACACGGTTGATCAATTTTTTCATTTTTATGCTCCGTAGACAGTCCTGAGATGGCTGCAAAAAACGGCAGACATCTGGTGTAGGGTATCGGTGATGTACAGCGCCACGGCGACCTCTCGCTGCCGATAAGGTAATTTTGCACACGGGTTGTCAAAAGAAAATTGCGGTGATGGGTGTTTCAATACGGAACATCTTTGCTATAAAACGTTCCATTTTGGAACGTTGTGGCGCAATAATCGCCTAAAATGCGAACCTGGACATCCTTTACCAAATCAACATAAACATTACGGAGCAAGGCAGGATCATTAAAGCAACGGGCGAGATGGTTTTTACGCAATATTGGGGGACCGGCATGCAAGTTAGAACCGTGCTGGTAGTTGTTTAATTGCCACCAGTTTGCCTTGGTCAAGTTCGATATAACCACCTTTTTTTAATGCAGAGAGTATTTTCATCACACTGCTACGGGAAAGATGTGTCCGATCCAAAATGTACTGGTAAGCGGCAATCTGTTGGCGAATACTCTCAGACTCTCTGGCTAATGCCTGCAGTTGATAGCACAGCACATCATAAGTGGTTGGTGCCGCAGCCATCTCGTTTTGAATAAACAGTTTGTTTGTCAAAATGATCATATGCTTAGCCATGATCTCCCAAAGCTGTTTTTCTTCAATCCGTGCCATAACGGTATCCAGCGGGACTGTTGCCACCTCGCACGCTTCAAGCGCGCGTAGAAGCAATTTATCTGATAATGCGCTGGTAAAACCAAGAGACACTGGCGCTACGGCGATACCTAACGCCAGGTGACTCTCTTGGTTCTCAATACTCACCATACCCGCCCGGACAAACTGACACAGATGTTCTCCTGAGTGGATGAACACGAACCGACTCCCTTTTGGGTAATGCTTAAACTCTTGTTCTTCTGTCAGTTTTTGCAACAATTCCGGGGCATAAGGTGAAGGCTGTTTGAGCAGGTGGAAAGGCGATTCCTGAGGCATGATGAGGTTACCAGTATAAATAGTCATACATGTACATTGTGCAGCATAGCGCATCGTTAATACTTCAGGGGAATATTCTGCTGTATTTGTTTCAGCACACCACGCTCGGTGACGATATAGCCGCCTTTTTTTAACTCTGCGAGAATCTTCATTATGCTGCTACGTGACAGAAATGAGCGGCTTTGAATATAGTTTGCCGCGGTAGTGTGCTGACGAAACTCATCAGACTCGCGCATCAGTTCATAAAGTTGTGATCGAATAATGTCATAGGACGTCGGGGCTGAAATGCGAGTGCAGTGGTCGTACACGCGCCCAGCGGTATAAACCAGTAACTTTGCCAGGCTTTCCCATAGATTCTCATTCGCAATAATTTCGTTTGCTTTTTCCAGAGGAATGGCTGCAATGGTTGAACACTCTTCGCTACGCATAAAGAGATATTCTGAGTCAGTAAGTTGATTGCTCAGGCCGAAGATAAACGGTGCGACTTCCGAATTGAGCATAAAGCCATCTCGTAGTCGAAAGATGGCAATTGTCCCATTCATTAGTAAATAACATTGGTGAGAGTTATTGCTTTTGTAGTTAATTATTTGTCTGCATTTTGTTTCATAGATGTTGGAGTTGGGTTTTAACTTATTAATTATATTCTCTATATGCTCCGTGGGTTTTAAAGGTAATGCATGATACATGCTTGATTCAGTGATTGTTTTTGTTTCAGGCATGATTTGCTCTCTTAATAATAATGCTTCTCAAAACAACATAAAATGTTGCTTGTTTTAATAATTATGGTGGCAGCAGGAGAATAAGTGAATCCAGGGCGCGGTGTAAAATTACACCAAAAAATAACTTGAGGAAATGTGTCTGTTTATATCAAAATAGCCCATGAACAGAATAGTAATAGCTGTTAATAAAGATCTCTTATCTGTGGGGTTCTATAGCCCCCTGAGTAGGCGTTAATAGCTATTCTGTTCGGTTTTTTCAAAGTGATAGCGATAATAGAAGTGCTGAATCGTTATTTCCCCATTGGTAAATAATGGTGTGGTGCTATAAATAAATAAAGTTAAGGAGAGCAGCTATGAAAAAGAATGCGATAGCGATGACGTTGACCACCGCGACCATTCTCATGGCATCAAATGCAATGGCCTATGATGGTACTGTTATTTTTAATGGTGAAATCCTCGATGCGGCATGTATAGTCGATATTGGCAGCAATAATACACTGATGGTCGATCTTGGACGTGTATCTAAAACAGCATTTGTCAGTGCTGGAGATGAGACTTCTTCAACAAGATTTACGTTGCGACTTAAAGATTGTCCGCCTAGCGTGAATTCTGCAAAGGTAAAATTTGACGGCTCGAATGACAGTAACGACAGTAACTTACTGGCTATCACCCAAGGCGGCGGAGCGGCAAGTGGTGTAGCCATCCGTCTTAAAACGGCGGATAGCGCGAGTTTAGGACTTAACCAGGTCAATGGTTATACCTATATGCTCTCCAGTACTGCGGATAACAATCTGGATTTCTATGCCGCCTATGTGGCAACTGTTGTGCCAGTTCTTCCTGGTACAGCTAATGCTGTTGCCAGTTTCACCGTTAACTATAACTGATCTACCTGCGCAGTTTTAAGGGCCGGCGTACGGCCCTTTCAGAGGTTTACTATGAGTGTATTACGTTTTTGTATGTTGCCACTGTTTGTTCTGGCAGTCGGTATTACTACTGCTCATGCTGGTGTTTCAATTGGCGGTACGCGAGTGATTTACGATGGTGGTAAGAAAGAGGCCTCGCTGAGTGTTAATAACCCTGACTCGATTCCTTACTTAATTCAATCGTGGATTGAAGCGCAGAGTATTACTACGGAGAAAGTGCCTTTTATCATTACTCCACCGCTTTATCGTTTAGATAAAGGACAGCAAAACGTGATGCGCATTATTAGAGCAGGTAATTTACCCGAAGATAGAGAGTCACTGTTTTGGCTGAATATTAAATCAATACCCTCAACTGAACGTAAAGATAACACGTTGCAAATAGCGATCAAAACACGAATAAAACTGATATACCGGCCTGTCGGGTTAAATCGAGCAACACCAGGGGAACAGGCTGATAAATTACGCTGGAAATTCGAGGGAAAATTTATACAGGTAACGAACCCCTCTGCTTACTTTATTAATTTTAATGAAATTAGCGTTGCGGACAAAAAGGTTGAAAACGTTACATTCGTTGCTCCAGGGAGTACCGCAAGTTTTTTAATGCCGGAGGGCGTTACTGGAGGGAGAGTAATATTCAGAATTATTAATGATTATGGTGGGATTAGTGAGGCGTATCACGGCTCACATTAAAATAGCTGCTGGTCGGGAAAATTATACCAATGATGATAGCCAAACTGATAATTAATCCACCCCCGGCCCGACTGGCAGTCTTCATTTTCCTGGCCATTGCCAGTGTACTGAAGGAGGTTAAAGGTCGTGATTATTTTAATCCGGCGCTACTTGAACATACCGAATCCTCAAGCGGCGATGTTGATCTCTCCGGCTTTGAAACAGGGCAACAGGCTGAAGGAACGTATCATGTCGATATTCTGCTTAACGGGGAGAATGTGGACACCCGCGACGTTGCATTTACCCGTGGTAAAGAAGGGGCGCTGGAACCGTGTTTGTCGCTAGCGTGGTTACAAAGCTACGGCGTGAAGACATCGCTGTACCCTGAGCTTGAGGGGAAAGAAAACTGTGTCAATTTTTCCATCATTCCGCAGGCATCTAGTGAACTCTCATTTTCAGCCCAGAAGTTGCTACTGAGTATTCCACAGGCGGCACTTTTCACACCCGCTCGCGGATATGTTGCGCCAGAACAGTGGGATGAGGGCATCACCGCAGCGCTGCTTAATTACAGTCTTAGTGGGGATAACAGTTGGTCCAGGGGCAATGGCAACGCTTACCGCAGTCAGTACGTTAACCTGCGACCAGGAATGAACATTGGTCCCTGGCGGGTACGGAATTACACGACCTGGAATCATGACAGCCAGGGGCGCGATGACTGGGACACGATATATAACTATGTGCAGCGCAATATAATCTCCCTGAAATCGCAACTGGTGATAGGCGACAGTTCCTCACCCGCGGATGTTTTTGACAGTATTTCGTTTCGCGGCAGCCAGCTTGCCTCCGACGATGAGATGCTCGCGGACTCTCTGAAAGGTTACGCACCAGTCGTACGGGGGATTGCGCGAACCAATGCGCAAGTGGTCATCCGGCAGAATGGCTATCAAATTTACCAAAATTACGTCTCTCCCGGTGCGTTTGAAATTACCGATATGTATCCGACGGGGGGCGCCGGGGATCTGGACGTCACTCTTAAAGAAGCCGACGGAAGCGAGCAGCACTTCACCGTACCGTATGCCTCATTGCCGCTATTGCAACGTGAAGGGCGCTTCAAATATGCGTTTACTGCCGGACATTATCGCTCCTATGACAATCGCGTAGATAAGACACCTTTTGCTCAGAGCACGGCGATTTATGGCCTGCCAGTAGGATTTACGGTTTATGGCGGATTCCAAGGTTCAGACAACTATCGCTCGGTGGCAGTGGGGGTAGGGAAAAACCTTGGCGTGGTCGGGGCGATGTCTACTGATATTACTCAGTCCTGGTCACAACCGCAGCATGCTGAAAAAGAACGGGGACAATCCTGGCGTGTCCGTTACAGCAAAAACAGCGTAACCACCGGGACCAATTTTGCGATTGCAGGGTATCGTTATTCAACGCCAGGCTATTACGGGATGCAGGACATTCTCGATACGTACGGTAGTGACAATACTCTGGTTGAGAAACGTCGTAATCGCATGGAGGCGAACATCAGCCAGTCCTTCGGCGCGGGAGGCGGGGCTTTGTCACTTAGTGCAGTACGAGAGGATTACTGGAACGACCAAAAACCGATGCAGTCGTGGAGCGTCAGTTATAACAATACCTGGAATAGAATCAACTATGGAATCAACTGGACGCAGAGTAAAAATGGTATTTCAGGGTCCGGCAGTC
>NZ_JADABY010000043.1 GCF_015672735.1 Citrobacter sp. Res13-Sevr-PEB04-36
CTTCTTTCTAGGAATAGATTTTTGGCTGGAGGCCTTGTTCTTATTTAGACCGATTATCGTATGTACGTTAACCGGCGCTATTCTCGGCGATATTCATATTGGTTTAATTACTGGCGGTTTAACCGAACTTGCCTTTGCCGGCTTGACGCCCGCAGGAGGCGTACAACCGCCTAACCCGATCATGGCTGGTCTCATGACCACAGTTATTGCCTGGTCAACCGGCGTCGATGCCAAAACGGCCATCGGTCTTGGCTTACCTTTTAGCCTGCTGATGCAGTACGTCATTCTATTTTTTTACTCTGCATTTTCTCTGTTCATGGCAAAAGCCGATAATTGTGCGAAAGAGGCAAACACCAGCGCATTTGCACGTCTGAACTGGGCGACAACGCTGATTGTTGCTTCTTCTTACGCCGTGATCGCCTTCCTGTGTACATATCTGGCTCAGGGAGCTATGCAGTCACTGGTAAAAGCCATGCCAGCCTGGTTAACACATGGATTTGAAGTGGCCGGGGGCATTTTACCCGCTGTCGGTTTTGGTTTGTTGCTGCGCGTGATGTTTAAAGCACAGTACATTCCTTACCTGATTGCTGGTTTCCTCTTCGTTTGCTACATCCAGGTTAACAATCTTCTGCCCGTAGCCGTATTGGGCGCAGGCTTCGCCGTATATGAGTTTTTCAATGCGAAAGCCAAACAGCAGGCTCAACCTCAGCCTGTCGCCAATAAAAACAATGAAGAAGAGGACTACAGCAATGGGATCTGAAATCAGTAAAAAAGACATTACTCGCCTTGGCTTTCGCTCATCACTTCTTCAGGCCAGCTTTAACTATGAAAGGATGCAGGCAGGGGGTTTTACCTGGGCTATGCTCCCGGTACTGAAAAAAATCTATAAAGATGATAAAGCCGGTCTAAGCGCGGCGATGAAAGATCATTTAGAATTTATCAATACCCACCCTAACCTGGTCGGTTTTCTGATGGGATTGTTGATCTCAATGGAAGAAAAGGGGGAAAACCGCGACACCATTAAAGGCTTGAAAGTGGCGTTGTTCGGACCTATCGCCGGGATCGGCGATGCCATTTTCTGGTTCACCTTATTACCTATTATGGCGGGGATCTGCTCCTCTTTCGCCAGTCAGGGAAACATACTGGGACCAATTTTGTTTTTTGCCGTTTATTTGATGATCTTTTTCCTGCGCGTCGGCTGGACACATGTCGGTTATTCGGTAGGAGTTAAGGCTATCGATAAAGTACGAGAAAATTCGCAGATGATTGCCCGCTCAGCAACGATCCTCGGGATCACTGTTATTGGCGGACTTATCGCGTCCTATGTGCACATTAACGTTGTGACTTCTTTTGCAATCGACAGTACTCACAACGTGGCATTACAGCAGGATTTTTTCGATAAAGTATTCCCGAATATTTTACCAATGGGCTACACATTGCTGATGTACTACTTGTTGCGGGTGAAAAAAGCACATCCTGTACTGTTAATCGGCGTGACGTTTGTACTGTCAATTATCTCGTCAGCACTTGGCATACTTTAAACGAAAAGAGGATGAAGCAACCTGCAACATCCTCCTTCAAAAGGTCTCGAAAAATGCATTATACCCAGTACTGTGACAGTTATGACGTCTTGAGCGATCACGCCAGCGAACAGTTAATTACGCTGATACAGAATAAACCTGATGCCACTATTTGTCTGGCAACCGGAGGCACACCACTTCTCACCTATCACTACTTTGTCGAGAAAATTAACCAACGTAATATCGATATCGAGCGGGTGGTTTTCGTTAAACTGGATGAGTGGGTTGGTATTCCATTGAACTCGCCCGCAACGTGTGAATCTTTCCTGCAACAACACATCGTTCAACCGCTGGGGTTACGAGCAGAGCAGCTGGTCGGTTTCCAATCTGAAAATGTTAATGAGCAGGAATGCGAGCGCATCACGGAGATTATTGCCAGCCGGGGAGGCCTCGATTTATGTCTGCTCGGAATCGGCAAAAATGGCCATTTGGGGTTGAATGAACCCGCAGAGATCCTGGAACCGTTTTGCCATATCAGCGTACTTGATGAGAAAACGCGCCATCACGACATGTTAAAAACGGCTGCTATTCGTGTAACTCGCGGCATTACGCTGGGGTTGAAGGACATCCTGAATGCAAAAGAGATCTTGCTGCTGATAGCTGGTGAAGGGAAGCACGATGCGATAGAAAAATACCTGGCCGCCACCATTACTACTACTGTTCCTGCTTCATTTTTATGGCTGCACCGCAATGTGAGTTGCCTGATCGACGGCTCACAATATCCTGATAAATAGAATTTACAGCACTTGCCACATCCCCCCTTTTGTCGGGCCAACTCGTTGCAGCATTCCTTTATGCTGCAACGCTTTCAGGTAGCGTTCTACAGTTCTGGCTGAGATTTCACACTCATCAGCGATACTTTTAGCGGATCTGCCTGGCTGATTCGACAAGATTTGTAGAATACGTTTTTCTATATCCAGTAAATCAGGCGACATTTCTTCCGACATTTCTTCCGACATTTCTTCCGACAGTGTCGACGATTGCTCTAATCCTTCTTGCAAAGCAGAAATGATATTAGCGAGGATGAATTCTATAAATGGCGTGCAGTTACTCCGCCGATCGCATTGCCCCAATACGTGGTAGTACCGATCCTGCTGGTAGTAGATTAGTGTCTCCACCGGTAACCATGCCAATTCCGCACGCCATTCACTCAGAATTAATGTCTGCCACAATCGCCCCATCCGTCCGTTACCGTCAGAAAAAGGATGAATAAATTCAAACTCATAATGGAAAATAGCCCCGGCGATAAGCGGGTGGAGATCTGTGGTTTTTAACCAGCTCAGTAGGTCATCCATCAAACGCGCTATTTGTGATGCCGGAGGAGCCATATGGATAAGCTGTTGTTCTCTGTAAACACCGACGTTCCCAGAACGCAACCGACCGGGGTTATCGACCAGTCCCATCATAAGAACCTGATGGGCCCGGAGAAGATCGGATAACTGATAACTTTTCCATTCTGACATTTTTTCATATGCCAGAATCGCATTCCTGACTTCCTGTATATCTTTCTCTGGAGCCAGTACTCGCTTACCTTCCATCAGGGCGGTGACCTGATCTGCACTCAACGAATTATGTTCAATCGCTAAAGATGCCTGAATAGTGCGAATACGATTTTCTTTGCGCAAAAGAGGAGACGCTCGCCCGGCCACAACCGCCCAATGACCCATAAGCTCACCAATCTCAATGACCTGATTGAGTATCAATGGGGTGATAGCAAAGGGAGGTTGGTAGGTGCTCACACTTACTCTCCCTGTTGTTCCAGGGCGTACTTATACAGCGCATTCTTTTTCACACCGTGGATTTCAGCAGCCAGTGCGGCGGCCTTTTTCAGCGGCAGTTCTGCCTGTAACAGCGCCAGCGTACGCAAGGCATCGGCCGGGAGATCGTTTTCCTGCGCTTTATGGCCTTCGACAATCAGCACCATTTCGCCTTTACGGCGGTTTTCATCTTCTTTTACCCACGCCAGCAATTCGCCGACCGGGGCGCCGTGAATGGTTTCCCAGGTTTTGGTTAACTCGCGTGCCAGCACCACATAACGCGACTCTCCCCATACGGCGACCATGTCTTCCAGGCTGTCGAGCAGACGGTGGGTGGATTCATAAAAAATCAGTGTACGAGGTTCCGCTTCAATGGCTTTCATAGCATCGCGACGACCTTTGGATTTGGCAGGTAAAAAGCCTTCGTAGCAAAAACGGTCGGATGGCAGTCCGGCGGCGCTCAATGCGGCAATAGCAGCGCAAGGCCCCGGCAGAGGCACAACGCGAATACCCGCCTCACGACAGGTACGCACCAGGTGATAACCAGGATCGTTAATCAGCGGTGTTCCGGCATCGGAAACCAGTGCGATGTTCTGACCTTCCTTGAGTTTCGCCACCAGCATTTGGGCTTTTTGTTGCTCATTGTGATCGTGTAACGCAAACATACGGGCGCTAATCGCGAAGTGTTGCAACAATAATCCTGTATGACGGGTATCTTCAGCAGCAATTAAATCAACGGCTTGTAAAACTTCGAGCGCTCGTTGGGTAATATCAGCCAAATTTCCGATAGGAGTAGGTACAATAAAGAGTTGGCCTTGAGAATTATCCGCCGATTCGTGTTGTTTCATTGTGTCGTCCGTATTGCCGATTTAATATTGAGCATTGCGTAAAAAATATCACTGGATACAGTATGGTACCCTCAACATTTTCTCGTTTGAAAGCCGCGCGCGCTCTGCCAGTCATTCTGGCAGCATTGATTTTCGCCGGTTGTGGCACCCAGGCGCCAGACCAGAGTGCAGCCCATATGCAGGGCACTGCACAAGCTAATTCCGGCTTTTATCTGCAACAGATGCAGCAAAGTTCAGATGATAGCAAGACCAACTGGCAATTACTCGCCATTCGTGCACTGCTGAAAGAAGGTAAGAACCAGCAGGCTATCGATCTGTTTAATCAATTACCGCAGAATCTCAACGACGCCCAGCGTTGTGAGCAGTCTCTGCTAGCCGTTGAGATCAAACTCGCGCAGAAAGATGTCGCGGGGGCGCAGGCCCTGCTGGAGAAGCTAAAACCAGCCGATTTCGATCACAACCAACAGGCACGTTACTGGCAGGCACAAATTGATGCCAGCCAGGGGCGTCCATCGTTAACGCTGCTGCGTGCGCTAATTGCTCAAGAGCCGCTGTTGGCCGCCAGCGATAAGCAGAAAAACATCGATGCGACCTGGCAGGCCCTCTCGTCAATGACGCCAGAGCAGGCACAGACGCTGGTCATCAACGCCGATGAAAACGTTCTGCAAGGCTGGCTGGATCTGCAGCGCGTCTGGTTTGATAACCGTAGCGATGCAGACATGATGAAAGCCGGTATTGCCGACTGGCAAAAACGTTATCCGCAAAATCCGGGGGCGAAATTACTGCCCACGCAGTTGGTTAACGTTCAGAGCTATAAACCAGCGTCCACCAGCAAAATTGCTCTGCTGCTGCCGCTGAACGGTCAGGCCGCTGTTTTTGGCCGCACTATTCAGCAGGGATTTGAAGCAGCGAAGAACATGGGCACCCAGCCGGTAATCGCCCCCGTTGCAGCGGCGCCCGCAGCCGTCACGGACACCACCGCGCCAGTTGCGCAGCCGCAACCTGTCGACGGCGTTGCCAGCCCTTCTCAGGCTTCAGTGAGCGATCTCACTAACGATACGCCAGCACAACCAGCTACACCGGTTAGCGATCCGCAACCTACGCCAACTCAGTCAACAGCGGTCAGCGCTCCGGCAAATCCATCCGCAGAGCTGAAAATTTACGACACCTCGTCACAGCCGCTGAATCAGATCCTGGCCCAGGTGCAGCAGGACGGCGCCAGCATTGTTGTCGGCCCACTGTTGAAGAACAATGTTGAAGAACTGATGAAGAGCAGTACCCCGCTGAATGTACTGGCGCTGAATCAGCCTGAAGCCGTACAGAATCTGGCAAATGTGTGCTACTTCGCGCTGTCACCGGAAGACGAAGCGCGTGATGCCGCACGCCATATCCACGATCAGGGGAAGCAAGCCCCTCTGCTTTTAATCCCGCGTAGCGCGTTAGGCGATCGCGTGGCCAATGCCTTTGCCCAGGAATGGCAAAAACTTGGCGGCGGCGTGGTGTTACAACAGAAGTTTGGTTCTACCGCTGAGCTGAAAATGGGCGTCAACGGAGGTTCAGGCATTTCCCTGACAGGTAGCCCGGTCGTCTCCTCTACACCAGCACAACCTGGCGTAACGATTGGCGGGCTGACCATTCCGGCTCCGCCGACCGATGCGCAAATCACCGGCGGCAGCGGCCGTGTTGACGCCGTGTATATTCTGGCCACGCCGGAAGAGATCGCCTTTATTAAGCCAATGATCGCCATGCGTAACGGCAGTCAGAGCGGTGCCACGCTGTATGCCAGTTCTCGTAGCGCGCAAGGCACTGCTGGTCCTGACTTCCGCCTGGAAATGGAAGGCTTGCAGTACAGCGAAATTCCAATGCTGGCCGGCGGTAACGAGCCGCTCATGCAGCAGGCGCTCAGTGCTGTGCATAACGACTACTCGCTGGCACGCATGTACGCCATGGGCGTCGATGCATGGTCGCTGGCTAACCACTTCTCGCAAATGCGTCAGGTACAGGGCTTTGAAATTAACGGCAACACTGGTGCATTAACTGCCACGCAGGATTGTGTGATTAACAGGAAGTTATCATGGCTCAAATACCAGCAAGGACAGGTCGTCCCCGCCAGTTAACGAGTAAACAGACCGGTGACGCGTGGGAAGCCACCGCGCGCCACTGGCTGGAAAGCAAAGGACTGCGTTTTATCGCCGCCAACGTGCATGAACGCGGCGGCGAAATCGACCTGATAATGCGTGAAGGCAAGACCACCGTCTTTGTTGAAGTCCGTTTTCGCCGTTCCGCCCTTTTTGGCGGGGCGGTGGCGAGTGTGACCCGCAGCAAACAACAGAAATTATTACACACTGCCCGCTTGTGGCTTGCACGCCACAATGGGAGTTTTGATACTGTGGATTGCCGGTTCGATGTGTTAGCCTTCACCGGAAATGATGTTGAGTGGTTAAAAAATGCCTTTAATGACTACTCATAATTGAAGATTTAAGGATTAGCGTGTTAGACAGAATTAAAGTCTGCTTTACAGAAAGCATTCAAACTCAGATTGCTGCGGCTGAAGCGCTCCCGGATGCGATTTCCCGTGCAGCCATGACGCTGGTTCAATCCCTGCTCAATGGCAACAAAATTCTCTGTTGTGGTAATGGGACATCCGCTGCCAACGCACAGCATTTTGCTGCCAGCATGATCAACCGTTTTGAAACAGAACGGCCCAGTTTACCTGCTATTGCACTAAATACTGATAATGTGGTCTTAACTGCGATTGCCAACGATCGCCTGCACGACGAAGTTTATGCAAAACAAGTCCGTGCGCTGGGACATGCAGGTGATGTTCTGTTGGCAATTTCTACGCGTGGCAACAGTCGCGATATCGTTAAAGCCGTTGAAGCTGCCGTCACCCGCGACATGACAATCGTCGCGCTGACCGGTTATGACGGGGGGGAGCTGGCCGGATTATTAGGGCCGCAGGATGTCGAAATCCGCATACCCTCGCACCACAGTGCACGCATTCAGGAAATGCATATGCTGACGGTGAACTGTCTTTGCGATCTTATCGATAACACGCTTTTCCCTCACCAGGATGATTAAGGAGTACACATGAAGGCATTTTCGCCGCTCGCAGTGGTTCTTTCTGCGCTGCTGTTGCAAGGCTGTGTCGCTGCCGCCGTTGTCGGAACTGCAGCTGTCGGGACTAAGGCCGCGACCGACCCTCGCAGCGTCGGTACCCAGGTCGATGATGGAACTCTGGAACTACGCGTCAGCACGGCGTTATCAAAAGATGCCCAGATAAAGAAAGAAGCGCGCATCAACGTTAGCGCCTATCAAGGTAAAGTGCTGCTGGTGGGTCAGTCGCCTAACAGCGAGCTGTCTGCGCGGGCAAAACAGATTGCAATGGGTGTAGAAGGTACGACAGAAGTGTTTAATGAGGTTCGTCAGGGCCAGCCAATTGGCCTGGGAGAAGCCTCCAACGATACCTGGATCACCACCAAAGTGCGCTCCCAGCTACTGACCAGCGATCAGGTTAAATCGTCAAACGTTAAAGTGACCACCGAGAATGGGGAAGTCTTCCTGCTCGGCCTGGTTACCGAGCGCGAAGCAAAGGCTGCGGCGGATATCGCCAGCCGGGTCAGCGGCGTGAAACGCGTCACAACCGCCTTTACGTTCATCAAATAACCTCTACAGGATGCCGGATGGCGACGCCAAGGCGTCTTATCCGGCATTTTATTTAGCGTCATACCGCTTTTTCGCGCAACTCAGATGAGGTCAGGATCGTCAACCCTTCGCGATCCGGCGACATCGCCTCCACCAGCATTGCCCGAGCGACATCTCGTGCCTCGATAGATTTCCAGTTCCCCGGCAGCAGCTTAAATAATGGCGCTAAGAGCCTTTCATTTGCTCGCTGTTGTTCTCTGTCACCCAGCAACATAGAAGGCCGTACAATCGTCAACCGGGGCCAGTTCTGCGCAATCAGCGCCTCTTCCATTTCCCCCTTAACCCGATTGTAGAAAAACGGCGAGTGCGCATTGGCTCCCATCGAACTCACCACCAGCATATGCTGGGCCCCCAGACGGCGTCCCGTCAGAGCGGTATCCACTACCAGCGTATAATCTGCATGAATAAAGGCCTCTTTGCTGCCCGCTTCCCGTCGGGTGGTTCCCAGACAGCAAAAAACGATGTCGACTGGATCGGTGACCAGTGCCAGCGCATCGGTCAACTGCGGATCGTGAGGGTTAAAGACGCCAACCGTATCGGCGAGCGGGCGACGCGTTGGAGCCGTAATCGCATGGACCCGGGGCTCGTTCAGTAGCATCCGCAATAAATGTCCGCCCACCAAACCTGTTGCACCGGTTATTAACACCTGGCTCATCGCTTATCCTTTCCCTTACATCATTCTTCTAACTATAGATCACGTAGCCAGAGTAGCTTTTTACCAAAGCCCAGCGTGTTGTCAGTGAATTTGATTTCATCAAGACGAATCTCCCACACGGGTGCTAACAGCATCCTGGCAACGGGGAAGCGGCGATTATAGGCCGCACGCGCGGCGTCGCTCTCCTGCCCCTCCAGACGCCTGATTTCACCTTTAAACTGGACGCCGCGGATCAGCGCAACCGTTTTGGGCTGACCATTTACCGTCCCGGCAACGGGCGCTCGCGGCCCGGACATCTGGGCATGGCGGGTTTTCTCTTCAGTGAGTACGTAAAACGCCACCTTCTGCGCGTCAAACAGATAAAACGCATTGGCACACCATAATTCGCCTTCATTATGCACACACCAGGTCACGACGTGCTGCTTTGCCAGCCAGCGCGTCACCGCAGTCAGTGTTTCCATTTCTGTTCTCTTTTATACTGTAGGCCTGAAAATTATCACGTCGATGGTGACAATGACACCCTGGTATCTGTACTTGATCCGTACCGCAGACAACGCCCTGTACACCGGAATAACCACCGATGTGCAGCGCCGCTATAAGCAACATCAAAGCGGTAAAGGCGCGAAAGCCTTGCGTGGAAAGGGAGAGTTAGCTCTGGTATTTACCGCGCAGGTCGGCGATCGTTCGCTGGCCCTGCGCATAGAATATCGAGTCAAGCAGCTCACAAAGCGTCAGAAAGAGCGCCTTGTAGAAGGTGAAGGGCTTGAGGCACTGTTGAGTAGCCTACAAGCCCCGGCGCTTAAAAGCGATTGAAGTGGTCGTGGTATTCCACCAGGCCAGACACGCCCTCCAGCGCATCGTCCGCCAGGCGATGCACCTGGAACGCGCTTTCGGTGCCCGGCCAGCGGCAGTGTAGATCGTGGTGTGCTGCCAGTTCGAAGCCAAAGCGACTGTACAGTGCCGGATCGCCCAGCGTGACCACCGCGGCGTAACCAAACTCGTTCAGTGAATCCAGCCCTTCATAGACCAGCTGACGCGCCAGCCCCTGCCCACGGTAATTTTCATCGACCGCTAACGGTGCCATACCGACCCACTGCAAATCTTCACCTTGCACATCAACAGGACTGAACGCGACGTAGCCGACCACCTGACCTTCGTCGTCGGTGGCAACCAAGCCCAGCGTCAGAAAACCGTCTTCACGCAGGTCGTGCACTAACTTCGCTTCCGCGTCGCTTTCAAAGGAACGACGCAGCAGCGCATCAATACCAGGGGCATCAATGGGAATTTCAACTCGAATCAGCATGGTTCACCTACCGAGGTCTGTTTGGTTTCTGGCGAATGTTTCATACCCGCCTCAACAAAGTCCGCCAGTTGCAGCAGCATCACGCGCAATGCCTTCGGCATCTGCTCCAGTTCAATGGCGTCCATCAGATTTTTCACATGTAGCCCTAATTCTGTATCGCCTTCAATCACCAGGCGACGCTGGAAGAAAAGCGTATCCGGATCCTGCTTACGCGCCGCAATCATCAATAAATCGCTGGCGTCTGCGCTAAAACTCACATCAGCGTCTGCGTTCTGACTGACGATAAGTTTGTCGTTCTCAACAGAGGTATACCATCTGAGGCCAATATCACGAACATTTATGCTCAACCAGCGACCGTCGAGAAACTCCAGTTCCCCATCGGCCAGCGCCTGGCGAAATTGCCAGCTCAGAACCTGTTCCAGTACCTGGCGCTTGAGCGTAAAGGGCGTCAGTTTAACCGGCACACTCATCAGAGAAGGACCAAAATGTACTAAGCGTGAACGCAGTTTATCCAACACGAGCTTTACTCCCTGTTTCTATAGTCCTGCTATTTTGCCATATCAAATAAACGACATAGCGGCATAAATCAACAATTCGATACGAAATTGTTACCTCTTTATTGGTGACACCAATACAACTTTAACTGCCTCAAATCAAAAATTGTCTCAGCAAGGTTAACTAAAATCCCTCTTCGTTAACATTTTTGCGCCCAGACGGCGTAACTTTCAGGATAAATTATGGAGCTGCTGTGCCCTGCCGGAAATCTCCCGGCGCTTAAGGCGGCCATCGAGAACGGCGCTGATGCTGTATACATCGGGCTAAAAGATGATACCAACGCCCGTCATTTCGCCGGCCTTAATTTTACCGAGAAAAAACTGCAGGAAGCGGTGAGTTTTGTCCATCAACATCGCCGTAAGCTGCACATCGCGATTAACACCTTTGCCCACCCGGATGGTTACGCTCGCTGGCAGCGAGCCGTGGATATGGCGGCACAACTGGGCGCGGATGCACTGATCCTCGCCGATCTCGCCATGCTTGAGTATGCCGCAGAACGCTACCCGCATATTGAGCGCCATGTCTCTGTTCAGGCATCGGCAACCAATGAAGAAGCGGTAAATTTCTATCACCGTAACTTTGACGTCGCGCGTGTGGTGCTGCCGCGCGTGCTGTCGATTCATCAGGTGAAACAACTCGCGCGCGTGACGCCGGTTCCTTTGGAAGTGTTTGCTTTCGGCAGCCTGTGCATTATGGCGGAAGGACGCTGCTATCTTTCGTCTTATCTGACGGGCGAATCCCCCAATACCGTCGGCGCGTGTTCCCCAGCCCGTTTTGTACGCTGGCAGCAGACCGCGCAGGGGCTGGAATCTCGCCTGAACGAAGTGCTGATTGACCGTTACCAGGATGGTGAAAACGCCGGGTATCCCACGCTGTGTAAAGGGCGTTATCTGGTGGATGGCGAGCGCTACCACGCGTTGGAAGAACCCACCAGCCTGAACACCTTAGAACTGCTGCCTGACCTGCTGGCTGCCAATATTGCCTCGGTGAAAATCGAGGGGCGTCAGCGTAGCCCGGCCTATGTCAGCCAGGTGGCGAAAGTGTGGCGTCAGGCGATTGACCGCTGCAAAGCAGATCCGCAGAACTTCGTTCCGCAAAGCGCCTGGATGGAAACGCTCGGCTCTATGTCCGAAGGCACGCAGACCACACTTGGCGCGTATCACCGTAAATGGCAGTGAGAAAAGCAATGAAATATTCCTTAGGACCGGTGCTCTACTACTGGTCGAAAGAGACGCTGGAAGACTTTTATCAGCAGGCAGCCACCAGCCATGCCGACGTTATCTATCTTGGCGAAGCGGTGTGCAGCAAGCGCCGGGCGACCAAAGTGGGTGACTGGATCGACATGGCGAAGTCCCTCGCCGGGAGCGGTAAGCAGGTGGTCCTGTCCACGCTGGCACTGGTGCAGGCGTCATCTGAACTGGGTGAACTGAAACGCTATGTCGAAAACGGTGACTTCCTGCTGGAAGCCAGCGATCTCGGTGTGGTCAATATGTGCGCCGAACGTAAACTGCCGTTCGTGGCCGGACACGCTCTCAACTGCTACAACGCTGTAACGCTGCGTATTCTGCTCAAGCAGGGCATGGTGCGCTGGTGTATGCCGGTTGAGTTGTCGCGCGATTGGCTGGTGAACCTGCTCAACCAATGTGACGAACTGGGTATTCGCGACCAGTTTGAAACCGAAGTACTGAGCTACGGGCATCTGCCGCTGGCCTACTCTGCCCGCTGCTTCACCGCACGTTCCGAAGATAAGCCTAAAGACGAGTGTGAAACCTGCTGCATCAAGTATCCCAACGGGCGTGATGTCCTGTCGCAGGAGAATCAGCAGGTGTTTGTCCTCAACGGTATTCAGACCATGAGCGGCTACGTCTACAACCTCGGTAATGAGCTGGCGTCCATGCAGGGGTTGGTTGATATTGTGCGCCTGTCCCCGTTGGGAACCGAGACATTCGCCATGCTGGATGCCTTCCGTGCCAACGAGAATGGTGATGCCCCATTACCGCTTGCCGCCCATAGTGACTGCAACGGCTACTGGAAACGACTGGCAGGCCTGGAACTGCAGATGTGATTAATAGCTCACTTTGTTAACAACAATCGCTAGTCTTTAATGCAATATTAAAAGATTAACCGGTAACAAAGTGAGCCGTTATGACTGACAAAACCATTCCGTTTTCGGTGCTCGATCTGGCGCCGATCCCTGAAGGATCCAGCGCAAAGCAGGCCTTCTCGCACTCTCGTGATCTCGCCCAACTGGCGGAAAAGCGCGGCTACCATCGCTACTGGCTGGCTGAACATCACAATATGACCGGCATCGCCAGTGCCGCAACCTCGGTGCTCATCAGCTATCTGGCGGCCAATACCACTACCCTGCATCTGGGTTCTGGCGGCGTGATGTTACCCAACCATTCCCCACTGGTGATTGCCGAACAGTTCGGCACGCTGAATACGCTGTATCCGGGACGTATTGATCTCGGTCTGGGTCGTGCGCCGGGCAGCGATCAACCAACCATGCGCGCGCTACGCCGCCATATGAGTGGTGATATTGATAACTTTCCCCGCGACGTGACAGAACTGGTGGACTGGTTTGACGCACGTGACCCTAATCCCCACGTGCGTCCGGTTCCCGGCTACGGAGAGCAAATCCCGGTCTGGCTGTTAGGCTCCAGTCTGTACAGCGCACAACTGGCCGCCCAGTTGGGCCTGCCGTTTGCCTTCGCTTCCCACTTCGCACCGGATATGCTGCACCAGGCGCTGCATCTCTATCGTACTCAATTCAAACCCTCCACGCGTCTGGCAACACCGTATGCGATGGTGTGCATCAACATCATCGCCGCCGACAGCAATCGTGACGCCGAGTTTCTCTTCACCTCTATGCAGCAGGCGTTTATGAAACTGCGTCGGGGTGAAACCGGACAGCTCCCGCCGCCGGTGGAGAATATGCATCAGCTGTGGTCTGCGTCCGAGCAGTATGGCGTACAGCAGGCGTTAAGCATGTCGCTGGTGGGAGATAAAGCAAAAGTACGTCACGGACTGGAGTCGATTCTGCGTGAAACCCAGGCCGATGAGATTATGGTTAACGGGCAGATTTTTGACCATCAGGCACGCCTGCATTCGTTTGAGTTGGCAATGCAGGTGAAAGAGGATTTGGTTGGGTAGGTTTGGGTTGCCCGGTGGCGCTACGCTTACCGGGCCTACGGGTTCGAGTAGGCCGGATAAGGCGTAGCCGCCATCCGGCACGCTACTTACTGATACACCGGCAACAAATTAACGCTCGACAGGATATGGATAACCGCGTTGCCGACACCGAACACCAGAATCAGGGCAATCATCGGCTTGCCGCCCCAGACGCGGAATTTCGGGCTACCAAACCGCTTACGGGATTTACGTGCCAGCAGAGCCGGCACAATGGCCGCCCAAATAGTGGCCGCGAGCCCTGCATAGCCAATGGCGTACAGGAAGCCGTTCGGCCACAGCAGGCCACCGACAATCGGTGGGACAAAGGTCAGTAAGGCGGTTTTCAAACGCCCCATTGCTGAGTCATCAAAACCAAACAGATCCGCCAGATAGTCGAACAGGCCCAGCGTCACGCCAAGGAACGAACTCGCCACGGCAAAGTTGGAGAACACCACCAGTAGCAGATCCAGACTGCGGCTGTTCAGCACCCCACTCAGCGCCTGTACCAGTACATCAATGTTACCGCCCTGCTTAGCAATGCCAATGAATTCCGGGCGTGGAATATTGCCCATCGTCCCCAGCAACCATACGGTGTACAACACCAGCGCCAGTAGCGTGCCGTACACCAGGCACTTTACGATGGTCTTCGGATCTTTACCGTAATACTTCATCAGACTCGGTACGTTACCGTGATAACCAAAGGATGCCAGACAAAACGGCAGCGTCATCAGCAGATACGGTGTGTACGACGCATTGCTTTCCGCGACGTTAAACAACGTGGTTGGGGATACATGTCCCATCAGGCTACCGAAGGTCAGGAAGAAGGTGATCACCTTCGCACCCAGCACGATGGCCGTCATGCGGCTCACCGCTTTGGTACTCAACCACACCACAAACGCTACCAGCAACGCGAAGCCAAACCCTGCCGCTCGCGCCGGGACGTTCAGTGACATCTCGGCAAAGGTATGGTGCAGAATCGAGCCGCTCGCCGATATATACGCATAGGTCAGGATATACAGAACAAACGCAATAGAGATGCCGTTGACAACATTCCAGCCTTTGCCCAGCAGATCTTTGGTGATGGTGTCGAAGCTCGAACCAATACGATAATTGAGATTAGCCTCAAGGATCATCAGCCCGGAATGCAGCATGCAGAACCAGGTAAAGATCAGTGCCGCCATTGACCAGAAGAACCACGCCCCGGACATGACTACGGGCAGAGAAAACATCCCCGCGCCAATAATGGTGCCGCCGATAATCACCACGCCGCCAAGCAGCGATGGTGACGTTTGGGTGGTGGTTAGTGTTGCCATTCAGCCATCTCTCCAGTCATTTATCTTGTGACTACATATCAATGTGCTGCACTGTACCAGTACACGAGTACAAAGGGAATAAAAAAAGCCCCGATTGTTAAGATCGGGGCTGTATATTTTACTTTACGCTTTTATACTCGTCATACTTCAAGTTGCATGTACGTTGGCTACGCTCGTTCACCCCAGTCACATAGTTATCTATGCTCCTGGGAATTCACTCCCTTGCCGCCTTCCTGCAACTCGAATTATTTAGAGTATAAGCCAAGAGGCTTATGCGTCACCGCCGAAACGACGACGACCTGCGGAGTCATCACGACGCGGAGCGGAAGCATCGTCACGACGTGGAGCACGGCTGCCTTCACGACGTTCGCCACTGAAACGACGACCATCACCACGGCCACCTTCACGACGTTCGGTGCTGTTACCACGGTTTTCGCCACGGCCGCCTTCACGACGTTCGCCGCTGAAACGACCACCGCCGCCGCCACGACGCTCACCACCGGTGTGCGGTACTGCATCGCCAACCAGCTGCATGTTCATTGGCTTGTTCAGGATGCGAGTACGGGTAAAGTGCTGCAGCACGTCGCCCGGCATACCTTTCGGCAGTTCGATGGTGGAGTGCGTACCGAACAGCTTGATATTACCGATGTAACGGCTGCTGATGTCACCTTCGTTAGCGATCGCGCCAACGATATGACGAACTTCAACACCGTCATCACGGCCCACTTCAATGCGGTACAGCTGCATATCGCCAACGTCACGACGTTCACGACGCGGACGGTCTTCACCACCACGCTCCGGGCGGTCGCCACGCGGGCCACGATCGTTACGATCATTGCGGTCACGCGGACCACGATCGTCACGGTCACGGAATTCACGCTTCGGACGCATCGGTGCATCAGGTGGTACGATCAGTGGACGTTCGCCCTGTGCCATTTTCAGCAATGCTGCGGCCAGAGTTTCGATATCCAGCTCTTCTTCCGGCTGCATTTTCGCCAGCAGAGCACGGTACTGATCCAGATCGCTGCTTTCCAGCTGCTGCTGTACTTTCGCGGCGAATTTTTCCAGACGGCGCTTGCCCAGCAGATCTGCGTTCGGCAGTTCCACTTCCGGAATGGTCAGCTTCATGGTGCGTTCGATATTACGCAGCAGACGACGCTCGCGGTTCTCAACAAACAGCAGCGCACGGCCAGCACGACCCGCACGGCCGGTACGGCCGATACGGTGAACGTAAGACTCGGAGTCCATCGGGATGTCATAGTTAACAACCAGGCTGATACGCTCAACGTCCAGGCCACGGGCCGCAACGTCGGTCGCAATCAGAATATCCAGACGACCGTCTTTCAGACGCTCCAGAGTCTGCTCACGCAGGGACTGGTTCATGTCACCGTTTAGAGCAGCGCTGCTATAACCGCTACGCTCCAGCGCTTCTGCCACTTCCAGGGTCGCATTTTTGGTACGAACGAAGATAATCGCCGCGTCAAAATCTTCTGCTTCCAGGAAACGCACCAGCGCTTCATTTTTACGCATGCCCCAGACAGTCCAGTAGCTCTGGCTGATGTCAGGACGCGTGGTGACGCTGGACTGAATGCGTACTTCCTGCGGCTCTTTCATAAAGCGGCGGGTAATACGGCGAATCGCTTCCGGCATGGTAGCAGAGAACAGAGCGGTCTGATGACCTTCCGGGATCTGCGCCATAATCGTTTCAACGTCTTCGATGAAGCCCATACGCAGCATTTCATCGGCTTCGTCCAGCACTAAACCGCTCAGTTTAGAGAGGTTCAGGGTACCGCGTTTCAGGTGATCCAGCAGACGACCCGGCGTACCGACGACGATCTGCGGGCCCTGACGCAGGGCACGTAACTGCACGTCATAACGCTGGCCGCCGTAAAGGGCTACCACGTTCACGCCGTGCATATGTTTAGAGAAATCCGTCATGGCTTCTGCAACCTGAACCGCCAGTTCGCGGGTCGGTGCCAGCACCAGAATCTGAGGTGCCTTCAGCTCAGGATCAAGATTGTTGAGCAGCGGTAAGGAGAACGCTGCAGTTTTGCCGCTACCGGTCTGGGCCATACCCAGAACGTCGCGACCGCCCAGCAGATGCGGAATGCACTCTGCCTGGATTGGAGATGGTTTTTCGTAACCCAGATCGGTAAGGGCTTCAAGGATAGGAGCCTTCAGGCCCAGATCTGCAAAAGTGGTTTCGAATTCAGCCATGTAGTACGTGTGCCTCAAAATTAATGGCGGCCAGTCTACATAACTCATCATGAAATTGATCTGCAATTTTCATTGAAAAGTGTGAACCGGCTCAAAGTAGGTGTATTAACGAACAACAACGCCCTCACCGGTGAAGGTGATGGCAATCAAAAAAAGATTACGGGCTGATGTGTACGTCAGCTATTGCTGGTCCGATTCTGCCAGGTCATCTTGGTCCTGGCCCAGGAGCGATAATTCCAACAATGCGTATCGGTGCTCAACAAAGTTATGAACGTTGTTAGCCACCGCCAGTTTGAACAATGCCGTAGCGTTGTCCAAATCCCCCAGACTTAGGTAGTACTTACCTAAATAGAAGTTGGTTTCACTGAGATGCTCAGCGAGCGAGGTGTTATCCGTTGCGTCCGCCTTCAGGCGTTCCATCAGCGTTGCTTCGCTAATGTTGCCCAGGTAGAACTCGACAATGTTCCATCCCCATTGCTCTTTATCCGATTTCTCGAAGCGCTGTATTAACGCTTCTTTAGCCTGCTTCTCATCGAGCTTCTGCTCGGCGAGATACAGCCACAGACTGCGGAATGGATCATTGGGATCGTCTTGATAAAACGCTAGCAGATCATCTTGCGCTAACTTGTCGCGACCGCCGTAATACAATGCGATACCGCGATTTAAGTGCGCGTAGTTGTAAGTTGGATCAAGCTCTAGTACAGAATCAAACGCTTCATAGGCAGCATCAAAATTGCCTGCCTGCGTTAAATATATACCTAAGTAATTGAATACTTCAGGCATATCTGGTCGGATTGCCAACGCTTGTGAAAAATCATTTCGCGCTAGTGCCCTCAGACCGAGACTATCATACAACACTCCGCGCTCATATAAAAGCTGTGCGCGTTCGTCATCGGTTAAAGCCCGACTGGCAAGAATTTGTTCCATACGTGCCAGAATCACTTCCTGCTGTAAAGTCGGTTGCAGTGGTACTGCGAGGACTTCACTCTTACGCCAGGCGGAATTACTGCATCCAGCCAGCGTGAGTGCTGTCGCAACGAAACACCAGCGCAAAAAAGGCTTCATTTCCCACTCCCGAAGACAACGATTGAATGAACGTCCTGTTCCCCGGTTGCTAACAAGGCTTCCTGCCGGGTTAAAGGCCCTCCGCTCACGCGGAGGGCAATGGCAACCTTACTCGCCCTGGCTTGCCGGTGCTTCCGGCGCAGCTGCAGGCTGAGACTGCTCAGTTGCTTCTTTAATGCTCAGACGTACGCGGCCCTGGCGATCAACTTCCAGAACTTTAACCGGTACTTCCTGGTTCATCTGCAGGTAATCGGTCACTTTCTCTACGCGCTTGTCAGCGATTTGAGAGATGTGGACCAGACCTTCTTTACCGCCACCAATGGCAACGAATGCGCCAAAGTCAACGATACGGGTCACTTTACCATTGTAGATACGGCCAACTTCGATTTCTGCGGTAATCTCTTCGATACGACGGATAGCATATTTCGCTTTTTCACCGTCGGTCGCCGCGATCTTCACAGTACCATCATCTTCGATTTCGATGGTGGTGCCGGTTTCTTCGGTCAGAGCACGGATAACAGAACCGCCTTTACCGATAACGTCTTTGATCTTGTCCGGGCTGATCTTAATGGTGTGGATACGCGGAGCGAACTGAGAGATATCGCCGCGCGGCGCATTGATCGCCTGTTCCATCACGCCCAGGATGTGCAGACGCGCACCTTTAGCCTGGTTCAGAGCAACCTGCATGATCTCTTTGGTGATACCTTCGATTTTGATATCCATCTGCAGTGCAGAGATACCATCACGGGAACCCGCCACTTTAAAGTCCATGTCGCCCAGGTGATCTTCGTCACCCAGAATGTCAGACAGAACCACAAAGTTATCGCCTTCTTTCACCAGACCCATCGCGATACCCGCAACAGCGGCTTTGATCGGCACGCCTGCATCCATCAGTGCCAGAGAAGCACCGCACACGGAAGCCATGGAAGAAGAACCGTTGGATTCGGTGATTTCAGACACAACACGTACGGTGTACGGGAATTTGTCCAGTTCCGGCATCACTGCCAGCACGCCGCGTTTCGCCAGACGGCCGTGACCAATCTCACGACGCTTCGGAGAACCGACCATACCGGTTTCGCCTACGCAGTACGGAGGGAAGTTGTAGTGGAACAGGAAGTTGTCAGTACGCTCGCCCATCAGTTCGTCGAGGTTCTGCGCATCACGGGTGGTGCCCAGGGTCGCAGTAACCAGCGCCTGAGTTTCGCCACGGGTGAACAGTGCGGAACCGTGAGTACGCGGCAGTACGCCAGTACGCACGTCCAGACCACGGATCATGTCTTTTTCACGGCCATCAATGCGCGGCTCGCCTGCCAGTACGCGGCTACGAACAACGTTTTTCTCGATAGCGTGCAGGATTTCACCCAGTTCGTTAGCGTCCAGGGTTTCGTCTTCTGCAATCAGCTGAGCGATGGTTTCAGACTTGATCACGTCAACCTGAGCATAACGCTCTTGTTTGTCAGTGATGCGGTACGCATCGCTCAGACGCGTTTCTGCCAGCGCGGCAACGCGTGCATTCAGCGCTTCGTTGACGGCTTCTGGCTGCCAGTCCCAACGAGGTTTGCCGGCTACTTTAACCAGCTCGTTGATTTCTTTGATAACAATCTGCTGCTGTTCGTGACCGAATACGACAGCGCCCAGCATCTGGTCTTCGCTCAGCAGTTCAGCTTCGGATTCAACCATCAGTACGGCAGCTTCAGTACCCGCAACAACCAGGTCCAGTTTGCTTTCTTTCAGTTCGTCTTGAGTCGGGTTCAGTACGTACTGGTCATTGATATAACCAACACGAGCAGAACCGATCGGACCGTTGAACGGCAGACCGGACAGGGACAGCGCAGCGGATGCGCCAATCATTGCCACGATATCCGGGTTAACCTGTGGGTTAACGGAGACAACGGTCGCAATAACCTGAACTTCGTTAATGAAACCTTCCGGGAACAGCGGACGAACCGGGCGGTCAATCAGACGCGCGATCAAGGTTTCGCCTTCACTCGGACGGCCTTCACGACGGAAGAAGCTACCCGGGATACGGCCAGCAGCGTAGGTACGCTCCTGATAGTTAACGGTCAGCGGGAAGAAATCCTGGCCTGGCTTGGTTTTTTTCTGACCCACAACGGTAACAAATACCGCGGTGTCATCCATGCTAACCATAACAGCAGCAGTCGCCTGACGTGCCATCATGCCAGTTTCCAGCGTTACGGTATGTTGGCCGTACTGGAATTTACGAACGATCGGATTAAGCAAAATAATATCCTTTCTCTTTTTTTAACGGCGTATTTATACACGCCATCGTTAATACCCGACCTTCTGCGCATCCTCGCGACTAATGACAACCCTAACCCACGCGTATTGGGTAAAGCCTCTCATTAGCCGCGCGAACCTCTGCGACGGAAGATCATTCATAGCAACAATACATTAGTTTCCAGCGAATTGCTGCCATCTGCTGGAAAAAAGGGGCCATGAAGGCCCCCTCTTTCTGAAACTCGAAAGACTTAGCGACGCAGACCCAGACGCTCGATCAGCGCAGTGTAACGTGCAACATCTTTACGCTTCAGGTAGTCGAGCAGTTTACGACGCTGAGAAACCATACGCAGCAGACCACGACGGCTGTGGTGATCTTTTTTATGTTCAGAGAAGTGACCCTGCAGGTGGTTAATCTGTGCAGTTAACAGAGCAACCTGAACATCGGTAGAACCGGTGTCGTTTGCATCGCGACCAAACTCAGAAACAATTTTAGCTGTAGCTTCAGTACTTAGAGACATTTTAAAACTCCAAAGTGTTAAGAATGAAAGGATGCCGATCTCTAATTCAGCAATCCCAGTGTATACACTTCAACCTTCAACCTGACTCTGCGTTGGCTGTGTCTGCTCACCTCAGTCTCTTACGTAAGTAAGCTCCTGAGGATCCTCAGACTTGCCGCCTTGATGCAGCTCGAATGATTTTGTGTACACGCCGCGCGAACTGTTAAAAAATTTACGCGACGTTAAGCGGCAGTATTCTACTCGCAGCGCCTTCTTATCGCAAGACAGAGAGCGCTATGCAGGATACTCAACCACCAGTCGACGAGGAGCGACGCGACCTTCATCGTCGATCTCTCCCATGCCAATAAATTTGCCATCATCACCTTCTGTCACGCGAACCAGCCCTTCCAGCGGCACGCCTGACGTACGTACCGGATTACCATTTTTAAAGTAAACCGATGACGTTAAAGGCAGATTAACAATGGGATAGTCCGATGCCGGACTGTCCATTGGCATCAGCAGCGGATCAAGTAGTTCTGCCGCCGGAATGTTCTGTTGTTCGGCCTGTTCAACCAGACTGTGCAGATGCTCCAGGGTGACCATACGGTCTACCGGATACTTGCTGACCGTCAGGCGGCGCAGGTACGTCACATGCGCGCCGCATCCGAGCTTCTCGCCCAGATCGTCAACAATCGTTCGAATGTACGTGCCTTTGGAGCAATGGACTTCCAGCTCCAGTTCGTTACCTTCGTGACGGATAAACAGCAGTTCGTAAACGGTAATCGGTCTGGCTTCACGCGGGACTTCAATACCCTGACGCGCATACTCGTACAGTTTTTTACCCTGATACTTCAGCGCTGAATACATCGACGGGATTTGTTGGATATCGCCGCGAAAAGTCTCCAGCGCGCTGGCAAGTTGTTCCGGGGTAAACGTCACCGGACGCTCTTGCACAATTTGCCCATCGGCATCAGAGGTATCGGTACGCTGCCCCAGGCGGGCTACCACGCGATAACGTTTATCAGAGTCCAGCAGGTACTGCGAAAACTTTGTCGCTTCCCCGAGGCAGATAGGCAGCATGCCTGTCGCCAGCGGATCCAGCGCGCCAGTATGACCAGCACGGTTGGCATTGTAGATGCGCTTTACTTTTTGCAGCACGTCATTGCTGGACATGCCCTGCGGCTTATCCAGTAGCAGGACACCATGAATGTCGCGACCACGACGACGAGGACGACTCATCAGTCCTCCTTGCTGTCGTCCGCAGGATTCACACGACGTTCATCGTCATGTTTCACCACGCTGGTCACCAGGTTAGACATGCGCATCCCTTCAACCAACGAGTTGTCGTAGAAGAAGGTCAGTTCAGGCACGATACGCAGGCGCATGGCTTTACCCAGCAGCGAACGGATAAACCCAGAGGCTTCCTGCAGTGCTTTAATACCGTTCTTCACGGCAGCTTCGTCCTGGTCATTCAGGAAGGTCACGAACACTTTGGCATACGCCAGGTCACGGGACATCTCAACGCCGGATACGGTAGTCATCATGCCTACACGTGGATCTTTGATTTCGCGTTGCAGGATGAGTGCGATCTCTTTTTGCATCTCCTGGGCCACGCGCTGCGGGCGACCAAATTCTTTCGCCATAATAAATTCTCCAGAATAAAGACAAAAAAGGGGCCATAAGCCCCTTTTTAAATTTCTTGCCGGGTGGCGCTTCGCTTACCCGGCCTACGCCTAATCATTTTCTAAGGATTTTGGGTTGCAACAAGGCGGCAAGCCCGTAAATCCCCGGGAGCATAGATAACTATGTGACCGGGGTGAGCGAGCGCAGCCAACGCTGTTGCGGCCCAAAAGACGACGAAAATTATGCGATTGTACGTTTGATCTCAATGATTTCGAATACTTCGATCATATCGCCAACGCGAACGTCGTTGTAGTTCTTAACGCCGATACCACATTCCATGCCGTTACGGACTTCGTTAACGTCATCTTTGAAGCGGCGCAGGGATTCCAGCTCACCTTCATAGATAACCACGTTGTCACGCAGAACGCGGATTGGGTTGTGACGCTTAATCGTACCTTCGGTAACCATACAACCTGCGATGGCGCCAAATTTCGGTGATTTGAACACGTCACGTACTTCAGCCAGACCGATGATCTGCTGTTTCAGTTCCGGAGACAGCATGCCGCTCATCGCTGCTTTCACTTCGTCGATCAGGTGATAGATGACGGAGTAGTAACGCAGATCCAGGCTTTCAGATTCAATCACTTTACGTGCAGAGGCATCAGCACGGACGTTGAAGCCAACCAGAATCGCGTTGGATGCCGCAGCCAGCGTGGCGTCGGTTTCGGTGATACCACCTACGCCAGAACCGATGATCTTCACTTTCACTTCGTCGGTAGACAGTTTCAGCAAGGAATCGGAGATCGCTTCGACAGAACCCTGAACGTCAGCTTTCAGGACAACGTTCACTTCGTGAACTTCGCCTTCGGTCATGTTGGCGAACATGTTCTCGAGTTTAGATTTCTGCTGGCGAGCCAGTTTAACTTCACGGAATTTGCCCTGACGGTACAGTGCAACTTCACGCGCTTTTTTCTCGTCACGTACGACGGTCACTTCATCACCGGCAGCCGGAACACCGGACAGACCCAGGATTTCCACCGGAATGGACGGACCAGCTTCCAGGACTTCCTGACCCAGTTCGTTACGCATTGCACGAACGCGGCCATACTCGAAGCCACACAGTACGATATCGCCTTTGTTCAGCGTACCTTCACGAACCAGAACCGTTGCAACCGGACCACGACCTTTATCCAGGAAGGATTCGATAACGGCACCGCTCGCCATACCTTTGCGTACCGCTTTCAGTTCCAGAACTTCAGCCTGCAGCAGGATAGCGTTCAGCAGGTCATCAATGCCGGTACCTGCTTTCGCAGAAACAGGGATGAACTGAGATTCGCCGCCCCACTCTTCCGGCATAACACCGTACTGGGACAGTTCGTTCTTCACGCGATCCAGATCGGCTTCTGGCTTATCGATCTTGTTCACAGCAACAACCAGAGGCACCTGCGCTGCTTTCGCGTGCTGGATAGCTTCAATGGTCTGCGGCATCACGCCGTCATCTGCTGCAACAACCAGAACAACGATATCCGTTGCCTGAGCACCACGAGCACGCATAGAGGTAAACGCGGCGTGACCCGGGGTATCCAGGAAGGTGATCATACCGTTGTCAGTTTCAACGTGGTACGCACCGATGTGCTGAGTAATGCCGCCTGCTTCGCCAGAGGCAACTTTCGTTGAACGAATGTAGTCCAGCAGAGAGGTTTTACCGTGGTCAACGTGACCCATGATGGTCACTACCGGTGCGCGAGCTTCAGCCGCAGCGCCAGTATCACGGTCGCTCATTACCGCTTCTTCCAGCTCGTTTTCACGACGCAGGATTACTTTGTGGCCCATCTCTTCGGCAACCAACTGTGCGGTTTCCTGATCGATAACCTGGTTGATAGTGGCCATTGCACCCAGCTTCATCATCGCTTTGATGACCTGAGAGCCTTTAACCGCCATCTTGTTCGCCAGTTCACCAACGGTGATGGTTTCGCCAATCACAACGTCACGGTTAACGGCCTGAGCTGGCTTCTGGAAGCCCTGCTGCAGAGAAGAACCTTTACGCTGCTTGCCGCCTTTACCGCCACGAACCGCTGCACGCGCTTCTTCACGGTCTGCTTTAGATTCAGCGTGCTTGTTACCTTTCTTCGCCGGACGCGCTGCTTTCGTGGTGCGAGTACGACCACGGCCGCCTTCTACTTCACGATCGTTTTCGTCTTCTGCCTGGCGAGCATGCTGAGAAGTGGTGACGTGATAATCGCTCTTATCCTCTTCACCTTTTGCTTTCTCTTGCTCTGCCCAAACACCGGCATTTTCTTCCGCCATACGACGGGCTTCTTCAGCCACACGGCGAGCTTCTTCTTCAAGCTTGCGACGCGCTTCTTCTTCCGCTTTACGCTTCAGTTCTGCGGCTTCATTTTCACGGCGGGCTTTTTCGGCCTGGGCGGTTTTAGTCATATCGTCGGTCTGTTGATTGCTCACTTTGTCTTTTTCCGCAGCTTCACGTTTCGCTTTATCAGCGGCTTCACGTTTAGCTTGTTCTGCGGCCTCACGTTCGGCTTTTTGTTGCGCCTCGCGTTTAGCAGTTTCTTCTGCCTCACGACGGGCTTGCTCTTCCGCTTCACGCTGCGCCTGCTCTTCCGCGGCAAGGCGTTCTGCCTCTTGCGGATCGCGTTTCACAAAGGTGCGTGTCTTGCGGACTTCGATTTGTACCGATTTACTTTTTCCACCGGTACCAGGAATATTGAGAGTACTGCGCGTTTTACGCTGCAATGTCAACTTATCTGGTGCAGAGCCGTTCTCACGGTTCAGGTGCGCCAGTAAGGTTTGTTTCTCTTGTGCGGACACAGAGTCGTCAGCAGACTTCGGGATACCTGCATCAGCAAATTGCTGTACCAGGCGATCCACGGAGGTCTGTATCTCTGCAGCCAGCGTTTTTACGGTTACATCTGTCATACTGTTCCTTCCTGCTACAGTTTATTACGCTTCGTCGCCGAACCAGCAAATATTACGGGCAGCCATAATCAGCTCACCGGCTTTTTCGTCGGTCAACCCTTCGATATCAGCCAGATCATCAATGCCCTGTTCAGCGAGATCTTCCAGCGTACAAACACCACGGGCAGCCAGTTTGAAGGCCATATCACGATCTAATCCTTCCAGATTCAGCAGATCGTCAGCCGGTTTGTTATCACCGAGGCTTTCTTCCTGGGCCAGTGCCAGAGTGGTCAGTGCGTTTTTAGCACGCTCGCGCAGCGCTTCAACGGTTGCTTCATCCAGGCTGTCGATTGCCAGAAGCTCTTTCATTGGCACGTAGGCCAGTTCTTCCAGCGTAGCAAAACCTTCTTCTACCAGAACGGTCGCGAAATCTTCATCGATATCGAGATATTTGGTGAAGGTATCAATGGCAGCATGCGCTTCAGCCTGATGCTTAGCCTGCAGGTCATCAACGGTCATGACGTTGAGTTCCCAACCGCTCAATTGTGAAGCCAGGCGGACGTTCTGACCATTACGTCCAATCGCCTGAGCCAGGTTACCGGCTTCAACCGCGATATCCATGGTGTGTTTGTCTTCATCCACCACGATAGACGCGACGTCTGCAGGCGCCATTGCGTTAATCACGAACTGTGCCGGATTATCATCCCACAGGACGATATCGATACGTTCGCCGCCCAGTTCGGTAGAAACCGCCTGAACGCGTGCACCGCGCATACCTACGCAAGCACCCACCGGATCGATACGCTTATCGTTGGTTTTCACCGCGATTTTCGCACGAGAACCCGGATCGCGAGCCGCCGCTTTAATTTCAATCACTTCTTCGCCAATTTCTGGCACTTCAATGCGGAACAGTTCAATCAGCATTTCCGGTTTGGAGCGCGTCACAAACAGTTGCGCACCGCGTGCTTCCGGGCGAACGGAGTACAGAACACCACGGATACGGTCACCCGGGCGGAAGTTTTCACGCGGCAGCATGTCTTCACGCAGAATCACGGCTTCAGCATTGCTGCCGAGGTCCAGCGCAATGTTGTCACGGTTAACTTTCTTCACCACACCGGTGACGATCTCACCTTCGTGCTCGCGGAATTGATCAACAACCATCGCGCGTTCAGCTTCACGAACTTTCTGTACAATAACCTGTTTCGCCGTCTGGGTGGTGATACGGTCAAAGGTGACTGATTCAATCTGGTCTTCAACGTATTCACCCACGTTCAGACTTTCGTCTTCGTAACGTGCAGCTTCCAGGGTAATTTCTTTGGTTGGCTGAGTGACCTCCTCCACAATTACCCAACGGCGGAAGGTATCGAAATCACCGCTTTTACGATCGATTTCTACACGAACGTCGATCTCTTGTTCGTATTTTTTCTTTGTTGCTGTAGCCAGCGCACTTTCCAGCGCTTCAAAAATTTTCTCGCGTGGCAGCGATTTTTCATTGGATACGGCTTCAACAACAGCCAAAATTTCTTTGTTCATCGCGGGCTTTTCACCTCAATCCAGACTGTTAAAAGTGGGGAACCAGGTTCGCCTTCTGGATATTACTCAGCGCGAACACTTCATCTTTACCGTCGACTGTGACAGTGATCATCTCACCATCCACCGCTTTGATAACGCCCTGCCATTTACGGCGATTTTGTACCGCCATACGAAGAACCAGCGTGACTTCTTCACCCAGGAAACGCACGTAGTGTTCAGCCGTGAACATAGGACGGTCGAGACCCGGCGAGGAGACTTCCAGGTTATAGGCAACGGTGATGGGATCTTCAACGTCCATCACGGCACTAACCTGGTGGCTCACATCAGCACAATCATCAACATTGATGCCATCTTCACTATCAATATAGATGCGCAGTGTGGATGTGCGACCACGAATAAATTCGATGCCGACCAGCTCGTAGCCCAGGGCTTCAACTGGTGCTTTAATCATCTCTGTTAATTTTTGCTCTAATGTGGACAAGCCCACCCCCAAGACATAAAAAAAGGGCCTAAAGCCCAGTTATTCTGTAATCAGATAACAAAAAACCCCGATAAATCGGGGCTTTAGATAACTGAACCCTATAACCGCACCTGCGGTTCGGAGAACCTTCCGAAAGAATTTTTTTTCAAATCCAGCTACGAAGGCCTAAGTCTTCACAGTATATTTGAAAAAGAACTCTAAGGGAAAGTGGTTGCGGGGGCCGGATTTGAACCGACGACCTTCGGGTTATGAGCCCGACGAGCTACCAGGCTGCTCCACCCCGCGCCTGAAACGTGGCAAATTTTACTCGCTTTGGGTAAAAGATGCAAATACTGCTGGGATTTGGTACCGAGGACGGGACGTAAAATCTGCGCACAGTATATTGATTTTCTATACCTTATGTCAACCTTGTTACTACTATGCAAATGAATGAATGCCAGCCTGCGCAAATTCAGCGGGACACAGCAAAGATAAATCTGCCCTCATCGCCGTAATTTAACGAAATTATCACTAAACTCTTCCTGTCACCGTAAAAAGGTGATTAAATGAAAACTCACTTATTTTGCATAAAAATGCAATTAACATTAAAAGCCGACCTCTTCACCAGTCTATCAAGCAGGGTTTTATTTTATGACGACGATTCTCAAGCATCTCCCGGTAGGTCAACGTATTGGTATCGCTTTTTCCGGCGGCCTGGACACCAGTGCAGCACTGCTGTGGATGCGACAAAAAGGGGCTGTCCCATATGCATATACTGCGAATTTGGGACAACCGGATGAGGATGACTATGACGCCATCCCTCGCCGTGCAATGGAATATGGTGCTGAGAACGCTCGCCTGGTTGATTGCCGCAAGCAACTGGTTGCCGAAGGGATCGCAGCGATCCAATGTGGTGCATTCCATAACACCACCGGCGGACTAACCTACTTCAATACCACACCACTGGGCCGTGCGGTGACCGGCACCATGTTGGTCGCCGCCATGAAAGAAGACGGCGTGAATATCTGGGGTGACGGCAGCACCTATAAAGGCAACGATATTGAACGTTTCTATCGTTACGGTCTGCTGACCAACGCCGAGCTGCAAATTTACAAACCGTGGCTGGACACGGACTTCATCGACGAGCTTGGTGGTCGTCATGAGATGTCCGAATTTATGATCGCCTGCGGCTTCGACTACAAAATGTCTGTAGAAAAAGCGTATTCCACTGACTCCAACATGCTTGGAGCAACGCACGAAGCAAAAGATCTGGAATTCCTCAACTCCAGCCTGAAGATCGTTAACCCGATTATGGGCGTCAAGTTCTGGGATGAGAGCGTGAAGATCCCGGCGGAAGAAGTGACCGTGCGTTTTGAGCAAGGCCATCCGGTTGCGCTGAACGGCAAAACCTTCAGTGATGATGTTGAGATGATGATGGAAGCCAACCGCATTGGCGGCCGTCATGGTCTGGGCATGAGCGATCAGATTGAAAACCGTATTATCGAAGCGAAAAGTCGTGGTATTTACGAAGCCCCGGGGATGGCGCTGCTGCACATCGCCTATGAGCGTCTGCTGACTGGCATTCACAACGAAGACACCATCGAGCAGTATCACGCTCACGGTCGTCAACTGGGTCGTCTGTTGTACCAGGGCCGCTGGTTCGACTCTCAGGCACTGATGCTACGTGACGGTCTGCAGCGTTGGGTTGCAAGCCAAATCACTGGCGAAGTCACGCTGGAGCTGCGTCGCGGTAACGACTATTCCATTATGAATACCGTCTCTGACAACCTGACCTACAAGCCAGAACGTCTGACCATGGAGAAAGGTGACTCCGTCTTCTCACCGGACGACCGTATTGGTCAACTGACTATGCGTAACCTGGATATTACCGATACCCGCGAGAAGCTGTTCGGCTATGCCCAGTCAGGTCTGCTGACCGCCTCTTCCACCACCGGTCTGCCGCAGGTTGAGAATCTGGAAAACAAAGCGAAGTAATCGCCAGCAAAAATGACAAAAGCCGCGCAAGCGGCTTTTTTATGCGCGGAATTTAAGGTGTGAAGCGCGTAGATGTGAGTAGGTCGGATAAGGCGTGTAGCCGCCATCCGACAATTTGCAGGACATGCCTGATGGCGCTATCGCTTATCAGGCCTACGGATCACAACATACAGACGAAAAAAAAGACGCTTTTCAGCGTCTTTCTTTCGGAATATTGGTACTGAGGATGGGACTCGAACCCACAAGCCCGTTAGGGCACTACCACCTCAAGGTAGCGTGTCTACCAATTCCACCACCTCAGCACAGATACTACTATTAACGCGGGATATCGCTGGTCGGCTGAGCCGGAGCAGCTGGCTGAGTTTGCTCGGTTTTCGCCGGTGCACTCAGATTTTCCCACTCACTTCCTTTATTGGTCTTATTGCTGTTCATGTTACCCAGCACCAGACTGATAATGAAGAACAAGGTTCCCAATACAGCTGTCATTCGGGTCATGAAGTTACCAGAACCACTTGAACCAAACAGTGTACCAGAAGCGCCTGCGCCAAAAGAGGCTCCCATATCAGCGCCTTTACCTTGCTGCAGCATGATCAAGCCCACCAGGCCAATTGCCACAATAAGGAAAACTACTAAAAGAGCTTCGTGCATAATCAACCTGTTCCTTGCGGAGTTGCCGCGTACCAATGCTTCGACCATTAAAGCGGGAATGTTTAACTGTTTCCCACTGAAGCGGGTGTGAATACTAACCAATGCGAATAACCTTCGCAAGGGCAATTTAAGTGTATTGTATCAACTGAAGAAAAAATCGCCACATCAATCAAAAACGCAGCAATTTATCCCAGCATCGCTGCATCACAGGCCGCTGATCGTCAAGGTTTGCCCAGACAACGACCGGAATTTCATCCATCAGATCTGAATTATCTGGCCAACAGTGGATAATCTCATGGTTCACTAATTCTTCAGCCACCATCGACTCGGGTAACCATGCCATTCCCATATGACGCAGCACCATTTCCCGAATCGTTTCGCTTAGCCCACTCTCAAAGACCTTTTTCAGCCGTGGACGAACATGCTGCTCCAGTGGATCGATAATGTGTCTGACAAAGGTATAGTCGCTATAACAAAGCCATGGGATCGGGGCATCAGGGGAATTAAGCTGGTCTGCCAGCTGGGCTGAAATAACCGGGATGAACCGCTCATATCGCCACAATGAACGTTTTAATCCCCTGGCAATCTCCAGCCCCGGCTGCGAAGACGGTAAATCGTAGGTCACCAGAAAATCAATCTGCCGGTTTATCAGCGCGTTAAAGTGATTATCAATCCCCTGAATACTGGCATTTACCGTAAAGCTTAATTGCGGTTCACTTTGACGCAGATAATTGATCATATCAGGCAGGATATTCACCGACAGCGTGTGCAAACTGACCATCACCAACGTATTATCCGTTGTCGGCATCATGGCGGCCAGTTCATGACGCGCCTCTGTCAGCGTGCTGAGGACGTGACGGGCATAGGGTTCAAACCGTTCGCCATAACGGGTTAACGTAACGGGAGTCGTGGTGCGGTCAAATAGCGGGACACCTAACATTTCCTCCAGCGCTTTAATACGTCGACTTAGTGCTGGCTGAGTAATATGCCGCTGTATGGCGGCCTGGGAGTAATTCCCATGCTGACTTAAGGCCAGGAAATCGTCTAACCACTTACTATCCACGTCTCATTCTCCACCATTCCATATCCGTATCCTCCGATAACAAATCGGAAATAGTCACAGTTATAGTAATGGCTTTAGTGTGGACCGCATAACAACAATATTTTGTTTCACCTGCCGATACCCCCTCCCTTGACGTTTGACAGGACTGATATGTTTACTTTACTGACCAATGCCCGTGTATTTTCCCCAGAGGATTTAGGCCTCTGCTCTCTGCTCATACATACCGATCGTATTGTGGCAGTAGACAAAGATATTTCACGCTTCGATGGCGTTAACGAGGTCATTGATTGTCGGGGTCAATGGGTTATCCCGGGAATTATCGACCAGCATGTCCATCTGACCGGCGGTGGGGGAGAAGCAGGATTTGCCAGCCGGACGCCCGCCGTCAAACTACGCGATTTACTTCAGGCCGGTATTACGACGGTCGTCGGCGTGTTGGGCACCGATGCCATCTCTCGCTCACCCAAAGACCTGTACGCCAAAATGCAATCTCTGAATCTGGAGGGCGTACGCGCGTTTATGCACACGGGTGCCTATGCAGTACCCAGCCCGACGATTACACAATCTATTCGTGATGACATGGCCTTTATCCCGGCCATTCTTGGCGTTAAAATCGCCCTCGCCGATCACCGCGGTTCATACCCTTCCTTCCAGGAGTTATTGAGAATAGTCAGCGATATCCGCGTGGCCTCACTACTGGCGGGCAAAAAAGGGCTGCTGCATGTGCACCTGGGGAATCTGCCGGAAGGGATGTCGCAACTTATTGAACTATGTGATGCGGGTATTCCAATTCACCATATTTCACCGACGCATGTTGCAAGGACAGAGCCATTATTCGAACAGGCGATCGCTTTCGCCCATCGCGGCGGCCATATTGACGTGACATCTGGCGGTAGCCGTTTTATGCCCCAGGAACAGGCTATTCTCCACGCGCTGGAGGCTCAGGTTCCAACCGATCGCATCACCATCAGCTCGGATGGCAATGGCAGCGTGCCGCGCTTTAATACTCAGGGTATGGTTGAAGGACTCACGGCTGCACCGGTAGGCGGTAACCTTGCTCTGCTCCCTCGCCTGATCGATGTCGGTATTCCAGTCGCACAAGCCGTTGCCATGATGACGGCAAACGTTGCGCGCTCGCTGGGTATTACCGGCGGCATGCTTTGTGCCGGAGAACGCGCCGATATTTGCGTACTCAATGATGACCTGTCACTGGCACATCTGTTTGCTGCGGGTAAGCCGTTGCTGCGTGATGGCGAGTGCCTGGTCAACGGCAATTTTGAGTGAGGATCAGAGAATGTCATTATTGCTGGCGTTAGTCGCCATTATCTTTGCCGGACGGTTGATCCTGAAAAAGTATCACCCTCAGTCCGTGCTGCTACTCACCGGGATTGTATTGCTACTCATCGCCCATTTTAGCGGAATGACCACGCTCAGTAGCCTGGTGAAGAAAAGCACCGGGTTTGGCCCCTTTGATGCGTTTGAGTTTATCCGCGATACCCTGAGCGTGCGCCTGGGTGGCCTTGGTCTGCAAATTATGCTGATTGGCGGCTTTGCCACCTATATGTCAGCCATTGGTGCCAGCCAGGTGCTGGTTCGGGTGACTTCGCGTCCATTACAGCGTCTGAACTCACCATATCTCCTGCTGGGGCTGGCGTTGCTGCTGGGGCAATTTTTGTCGCTGTTTATCAGCAGCGCCACGGGGTTGGGTTTGCTGCTGATGGCAACGCTTTACCCGCTTCTCACCCGTCTTGGCTGCAGTCGTGCCGCCGTCGCCGCCGTTATCGCCAGTACCTGCGCGGTCGAGTTTGGCCCCGGCTCCGGTAACTCGGTTCTTGCCGCCAAAACAGCGGGTATCGAGGTGGTGAACTATTTTGTTCACGATCAGCTTCCCATCGTCGTGCCGGTCATTCTTTTCATCGCCCTGCTCCATATTGTCGTCCAACGCTTTTTCGATCGTCGGGCAAGTGGCGACGATGCGGCCCAGCAAATGCAGACGTTAACGGCCAGCGAAGAAACCAACGCCCCGGTAGCCTGGCTGTTTCTACCGATGCTGCCGTTGGTATTGATGCTACTCTGCAGCGATTTACTGTTTAGCTCACTCAAAATTACGCTGGATACCGCCGTTCTGATTAGCCTGGCCATTACACTGATTTGCGAGTATTGCCGTCACCGCAAGGCTCGTGAAGTTATGGCTGGCGTGCAAAAAGTTTTCGACAGCATGGGCAGCGTATTTGCCACCGTCGTAACGCTGATTATCGCTGGTGAAGTTTTTTCTGCCGGGCTGAAAGCGATTGGCGCGGTCGACGCGCTACTGTCACTCTCCGGTGAATTTGGTCTCAGCGCCGCCTCAATAATCCTGCTGATGACGCTGATCACCTTTGCGATTTCCGCGCTGATGGGATCGGGGAATGCGGCATTCTTCTCCTTCGCCCCTATGGTGCCGGATATCAGCCGTCATATCGGCAGCGATATCGCCGTGATGATGCTGCCTATTCAGATATCGGCGGGTATTGGCCGGACGTTATCGCCAATTGCGGGTGTGATCATTGCCATCGCCGGGATCGCAGGCGTATCGCCGGTAGAGATTGTTAAACGTACCGCAATTCCGATGCTGGGAGGATGGCTGCTGATGATTGTCCTGACATTTGCCCGTTCTGGACATTTGCTGGCGGTACTGCCGTGGCTGGCAGGTCTTGTGCTGATGATGGCCGGGGGCTACTTCTGGCAACATCGACGCAAACAGACACTTTCAGTTGGATAAGAAAAAGCCGGAGTCTCGGACTCCGGCATTCACGTTTTAGGGCTTAAACTGCTTTCACCGCGTCCGCAATACGGTGCGCGAATTCAGTGACCTGCGCTTCATCTTCACCTTCAACCATCACACGGATTAACGGCTCGGTACCTGACTTACGCAGCAGAACACGACCACGGCTACCCAACGCCGCTTCGACATCTGCCATCACCGATTTCACGGTTTCATGCTCCAGCGGATCGCCGCTACCGGCGGTGAAGCGGACGTTCACCAACAGCTGTGGGAACATTTTCATGCCGCTACACAGGTCGTGCAAACTCATATGGTTACGCACCATTGCTGCCAGCACCTGCAGACCCGCCACAATACCGTCACCGGTGGTGGTTTTATCCAGCAGGATCACGTGCCCTGAGTTTTCAGCCCCGATGCGCCAGCCTTTTTCCTGCATTTTTTCCAGCACGTAGCGGTCACCCACTTTCGCCCGAGCAAAGGGAATACCCAGCTGCTTCAGCGCCAGTTCGAGACCCATGTTGCTCATCAGCGTACCGACAGCCCCACCACGCAGTTGCCCCTGACGTAACGCTTCACGGGCGATGATATACATGATCTGGTCACCGTCGACTTTGTTGCCTTCGTGGTCAACCATGATCACACGGTCGCCATCGCCGTCCAGCGCAATGCCCAGATCGGCTTTTTCCGCAATCACGCGCGCCTGTAGCGCACGAACATCGGTCGCACCCACTTCTTCATTGATGTTGACACCATCCGGCTCACAGCCAATCGCAATGACGTTTGCGCCTAATTCGCGCAATACATTTGGCGCAATGTGGTACGTCGCACCATTAGCGCAATCCACCACGATTTTAAGCTCACTCAGGCTCAACTCATTCGGGAAGGTGCCTTTGCAAAACTCGATATAGCGACCGGCAGCATCAACGATACGGGTAGCTTTACCCAGTTCAGCGGAGTCCACACAGGTGAGCGGCTTTTCCATCTCGGCTTCAATGGCTTCCTCAACGGAGTCAGGTAATTTAGTCCCGTCGATAGAGAAGAATTTAATCCCGTTATCATAAAACGGGTTGTGCGAGGCGGAGATAACGATCCCGGCTTCGGCACGGAAAGCACGCGTCAGATACGCAACCGCGGGGGTTGGCATTGGACCGGTGAAAGAGGCAGACAGGCCCGCTGCGGCCAGACCGGCTTCCAGCGCCGACTCCAGCATATAACCAGAAATACGCGTATCTTTGCCAATAATAATTTTACGTGAACCATGACGTGCCAGCACTTTTCCTGCCGCCCAGCCCAGTTTGAGCACAAAGTCAGGTGTAATTGGGGCGTCGCCTACGCGACCACGGATCCCGTCAGTGCCAAAATATTTACGATTACTCATAGCGTTTTTTTTCCTTTGCAGACAATGTGGCTTCCACCACACGCATCGCTTCTACGGTTTCTTTGACGTCATGGACACGAATAATCTGCGCGCCCTGCATGGCAGCAATCACCGCACATGCCAGACTTCCGCTCAAACGTTCAGATGGTCCCACGTTCAGCAACTGACCAATCATTGATTTTCGTGACATCCCGACCAGCAGCGGCAGATTAAAATGATGAAACTCCGCCAGGCGTGCCAGTAATGTGTAGTTGTGAGTGAGATTTTTACCGAAACCGAATCCCGGGTCGAGCAACAATTTATCTTTTGCGATCCCAGCCCGTTCACAACGTGCTATTTGCTCAACAAAGTAGCGATTTACATCAGCAAAAACATCTTCGTACTTTGGTGCTTCCTGCATGGTCTTCGGCTGCCCCTGCATATGCATCAGGCAAACGGGTAACCCGGTTTCCGCCGCAGCTTCCAGCGCGCCTGGCTCTGTCAGGGAGCGAATATCATTAATGATATGCGCGCCGACTCGGGCACATTCACGAATCACTTCCGGTTTTGAGGTATCCACCGAGATCCACACTTCAAAGCGTTGAGCAATGGCTTCAACCACCGGGATCACGCGTTCCAGCTCATCTTCCACGCTGACGTCTGCCGCTCCCGGCCGCGTGGATTCACCGCCCACATCAATGATAGTCGCCCCGGCGTTAATCATCAGGTTTGCGTGTTTCACCGCTTCAACCAAGGTGTTGTGCGCGCCGCCATCAGAAAAAGAGTCCGGCGTAACGTTCAAAATCCCCATGACGTGGGGATGACTGAGATCCAGTGAAGAACCCTGAGCAAAGAGTTTCATAGTGTTATCCCTGGTAAAATCTTGAATAAGCAGATAAGAAAAACCCCGGAGCAAGCCCCAGGGTTTTCAATTAAAACATGGTCATCAGCAACGATAACTTATTTGTCACCTAACTGCTCTGACATGTTACCCGGATTCGGCGAGGTCGGTTCATCAACCGGACGCGGCGCACTTGGAGTACCATTGTTACCAGAGTTGTTAGACGAACCGGACTCTTCCCAACCTGCTGGCGGACGCACATCGCGGCGAGCCATTAGATCGTCAATCTGCGGAGCATCGATAGTCTCATATTTCATGAGCGCATCTTTCATCGAGTGCAGAATATCCAGGTTATCGTTCAGAAGACGGCGAGCACGCTCGTAGTTACGTTCAATCAGCAATTTAACTTCCTGATCGATAATGCGCGCGGTTTCATCGGACATATGTTTTGCTTTGGCAACAGAACGACCGAGGAACACTTCACCTTCTTCTTCCGCATACAGCAACGGACCCAGCTTCTCAGAGAAGCCCCACTGCGTCACCATGTTACGCGCCAGGTTAGTCGCGACTTTAATGTCGTTCGACGCACCGGTAGAAACATGCTCAACACCGTAGATAATCTCTTCAGCCAGACGACCGCCATACAGCGTAGAGATCTGACTTTCCAGTTTCTGACGGCTGGCGCTGATTGCGTCGCCTTCAGGCAAGAAGAAGGTCACACCCAGCGCACGACCGCGAGGAATAATCGTCACCTTGTGCACTGGATCATGTTCCGGTACCAGGCGACCGATAATCGCATGGCCTGCTTCGTGGTACGCGGTAGATTCTTTCTGCGCTTCCGTCATCACCATGGAGCGACGTTCCGCACCCATCATGATTTTGTCTTTCGCTTTCTCGAACTCAACCATCGACACAACGCGCTTGTTACCACGAGCAGCAAACAGCGCCGCTTCGTTCACCAGGTTCGCGAGGTCTGCACCGGAGAAGCCAGGTGTACCACGGGCAATGATTGCCGCATCGATGTCCGGAGACAGCGGTACGCGACGCATATGCACTTTCAGAATCTGTTCACGACCGCGAACGTCCGGCAAGCCCACCACAACCTGACGGTCAAAACGACCTGGACGCAACAGCGCAGGGTCAAGAACGTCCGGGCGGTTAGTTGCCGCGATAACGATGATACCTTCGTTACCTTCGAAGCCATCCATCTCAACCAGCATCTGGTTCAGCGTCTGCTCACGTTCATCGTGACCACCGCCCAGACCCGCGCCACGTTGGCGGCCGACGGCGTCGATTTCATCGATGAAGATAATGCACGGTGCTGCTTTCTTGGCCTGTTCGAACATGTCACGCACACGAGATGCGCCCACACCAACGAACATTTCTACGAAGTCAGAACCGGAAATTGTGAAGAATGGAACCTTCGCTTCACCCGCGATAGCTTTTGCCAACAGGGTTTTACCGGTACCCGGAGGGCCGACCATCAGGACACCTTTCGGGATCTTACCGCCCAGTTTCTGGAAACGGCTTGGTTCGCGCAGGTACTCAACCAGTTCAGCCACCTCTTCTTTCGCTTCGTCACAACCTGCAACGTCGGCAAAAGTGGTTTTGATCTGATCTTCCGTCAACATGCGCGCTTTACTCTTACCGAACGACATGGCGCCTTTGCCACCCCCGCCCTGCATTTGACGCATGAAGAAGATCCAGACACCAATCAGCAGCAGCATTGGGAACCAGGAAATGAAGATAGAAGCCAGCAGGCTCGGCTCTTCAGGCGGTTCGCCAACAACCTTGACGTTTTTGGTCAGCAGGTTATCAAGCAGCTTCGGATCGTTAACCGGGATATAGGTCGTGTAACGGTTACTGTCTTTCTTGGTAACGTTAATCTCACGTCCGTTGATACGCGCTTCACGAACCTGGTCCTGATTGACCTCTTGCAGGAAGGTAGAGTAATCCACCTTACGGCCATTAGACTCGCTGGGCCCAAAGCTCTGGAATACTGACATCAGCACAACGGCAATGACCAGCCAGAGTATTAGGTTTTTCGCCATGTCACTCAAGGGATTAACCTCTTATTACAACTGTGTTAAAAACAGCGTCAGGATACTCTATATCCAGCGTCTTTCAAACTTTCGTTTAAAATCTGCCGGTTATGGTTTACGCCCGGTCGCTACAATGTACACTTCACGCGAACGGGCGCGGGAAGAGTCCGGCTTACGAACTTTGACCTTCGTAAACAGGGAGCGAATCTCTCTTAGATACTCATCGAAGCCTTCGCCCTGGAACACCTTCACTACAAAACTACCACCTGGCGCTAATACATCACGAGCCATTCCAAGCGCCAGCTCTACCAAATACATGGCCCGGGGAATGTCCACCGCCGGTGTTCCACACATATTTGGTGCCATATCAGACATGACAACTTGTACTTTACTGTCACCTACGCGCTCAAGTAACGCTTTCAGGACTAATTCATCACGAAAGTCGCCCTGAAGGAAGTCCACACCAACGATTGGATCCATAGGTAAAAGATCGCAAGCGATAATGCGGCCGCTGTTTCCGATCTGCGTAACCGCATATTGCGACCAGCCACCGGGTGCAGCGCCGAGGTCAACTATCGTCATCCCCGGTTTAAAAATTTTGTCACTTTGCTGTATTTCATCAAGTTTAAACCAGGCACGGGAACGTAACCCCTTTTTCTGTGCCTGCTGAACATATTTATCGCTAAAGTGTTCCTGAAGCCAGCGGCTTGAGCTGGCAGAACGCTTTTTACCTGTCATTTTACTTTCCCATCGGGCAGTTCATCGTAACCAATGGTGTAAATTTCTACACTGCTATTTGGTGATATATGGGAGATGGCGGTAGAATGACCCGTTTTCAATCCCAACCTAAGCAAAAATATACGATGAATCTGAGTACTAAACAAAAACAGCACCTGAAAGGTCTGGCACATCCGCTCAAGCCGGTAGTCATGCTTGGCAATAATGGTTTGACCGAAGGGGTACTGGCCGAGATTGAACAAGCGCTAGAGCACCATGAACTTATCAAGGTGAAAATCGCCTCGGAAGATCGCGATACCAAAACCTTGATCGTGGAAGCTATCGTACGCGAAACCGGCGCCTGTAACGTACAGGTCATCGGCAAAACGCTGGTACTGTATCGCCCGACTAAAGAACGTAAAATCTCGCTGCCACGCTAAGAATATCCTAAAGTTGAACACGCAGTTTGTGTAAAACGCGGGAATTTCTGCTAGCAGGAGAGCAAAATGCCACGCTCTCTTCGTTGATAAAAGGCCGCTATGCGGCCTTTTTCCTTTCTTTACAATGTATCAACATCTTAACCAAGATGCGAATTACAGGTATTCGACCTTCGTCACTTCATATTCCACTTCACCGCCCGGCGTTTTGATAACCACCACATCATCCTGCTCTTTGCCAATCAGGCCGCGAGCAATAGGCGAATTCACTGAAATCAGGTTCTGTTTAAAATCAGCTTCGTCATCGCCCACGATGCGCCAGGTCTGCTTTTCATCGTTATCAAGATTCAGAACGGTCACCGTTGCACCAAAAACGACGCGGCCATTATTCGGCATTTTAGTGACGTCGATAACCTGCGCGTTAGACAGCTTCGCTTCGATATCTTTAATGCGGCCTTCGCAGAAGCCCTGCTGTTCACGGGCCGCGTGGTACTCCGCGTTCTCTTTCAAGTCACCGTGCTCACGCGCATCAGCGATCGCGGCAATGATTTCAGGACGGCGCACAGATTTCAGAAAATCCAGCTCTTCGCGCAGTTTTTCAGCACCACGTAAGGTCATCGGGATAGCTTGCATTTGTTATACCTCTTGAACATTCCTGTAGGGGGGCGGTTATCCTCACCCCGGCTGCTAAGCCCACCCTGGCAAACGTTATGCCAGAGTCAGAAGCAAAAAAATACCGACCCGGGGCACAAGGACCCAGGTCAGCTACAATTCTCTATTTGATGATCATTTTACCCTGGAGTTCCCTATGGGTCATCGTTTACTTTTTGGGGCGTTGCGCCGTAGTATGACGGCCTGTTTCCAGGTTGTTAGCGCGAGATTATGCGATTTCCCAGATTTACCATTGGATTGACTGCCAGTATTGCGGCGTTCAGCGTTCAGGCAGCGAATGTTGACGAGTACATCAACCAGCTCCCTGCCGGGGCCAACCTCGCCCTTATGGTACAAAAGGTTGGATCCCCGACGCCTGCTATTGACTACCATAGCCAACAAATGGCCCTGCCCGCCAGCACCCAGAAAGTTATCACCGCCCTGGCGGCCTTGATCCAGCTCGGGCCTGACTTCCGTTTTACCACTACGCTAGAGACTAAAGGCAGCGTGGAAAACGGGGTATTGAATGGGGACTTAGTTGCGCGATTTGGTGCCGATCCGACGCTAAAACGTCAGGATATTCGTAACATGGTGGCAACCCTGAAAAAATCAGGCGTGACGCAAATTGCCGGAAATGTGCTCATCGACACCTCCATTTTCGCCAGCCATGATAAAGCGCCTGGCTGGCCCTGGAACGACATGACGCAGTGTTTTAGCGCCCCGCCTGCGGCAGCGATTGTCGATCGTAACTGCTTCTCAGTGTCGCTTTATAGTGCGCAAAAACCCAACGATCTTGCCTATATTCGCGTGGCGTCATACTACCCGGTAACCATGTTTAGCCAGGTTCGCACCCTCGCGCGCGGCTCTGCGGAAGCGCAATATTGTGAACTGGATGTTGTTCCAGGCGATTTAAACCGCTTCACGCTGACCGGCTGCCTGCCCCAGCGCACTGACCCGCTGCCGCTGGCGTTTGCCATTCAAGACGGTGCCAGCTATGCCGGAGCGATTATTAAAGATGAGCTAAAACAAGCGGGTATCACCTACAGCGGTACGCTGCTACGCCAGACGCAGGTCAACGAGCCGGGTACCGTTGTCGCCAGCAAGCAGTCTGCGCCTCTGCATGACCTGCTTAAGATTATGCTGAAAAAGTCGGACAACATGATTGCCGATACCGTATTTCGTATGATTGGCCACGCGAGATTTAATGTCCCCGGCACCTGGCGAGCGGGCTCCGATGCCGTACGACAGATCCTGCGCCAACAGGCGGGCGTCGATATTGGTAACACGATCATTGCCGATGGATCAGGCCTCTCTCGCCATAACTTGATTGCGCCCGCCACCATGATGCAGGTGCTGCAGTACATCGCACAGCATGACAATGAGCTGAACTTTATTACGATGCTGCCGCTGGCAGGCCATGACGGCTCTCTGCAATACCGCGCGGGTCTGCATCAGGCTGGCGTGGATGGCAAAGTCTCCGCGAAGACAGGCTCGTTACAGGGGGTGTATAACCTTGCTGGCTTCATTACCACGGCAAGCGGGCAACGTATGGCATTTGTACAGTATCTGTCTGGCTATGCGGTAGAGCCCGCTGACCAACGTAACCGCCGTATCCCGCTGGTACGCTTTGAAAGCCGGTTGTACAAAGATATTTATCAGAACAACTGACGGTGATGCTGTCGGATGACGCATACGCGTATCCGACCTACCGCGCACATAACAAAACGGGCCGCATATGCGGCCCGTTGATATTGCAGGCCGGATAAGACGCAATCGCGTCGCCATCCGGCACCAGGATTAACGCTTGTAGATGAACTCAACGCCTTCTTCGTCGTCTTCGTCCCAATCTTCATCCCAGTCATCTTCCGCTTCGTCTTCGACTTCAGCAAGCTGCTGACGGTGATAATCGTCCCACATGAACTCCACTTTCTCTGGCTGCTTCGCTTCTTCAGCCTGAACAATGGGGTTCTCAATGATAAACGTCATCACATCCCAGCAAAGATCCTTCACGCCCAGCTGGCTGGCAGCAGAGATCAGGTAATATTTACCTTCCCAGCCCAGCGCTTCAGCGATCGCTTTCGCTTTCTCTTCCGCTTCGTCTTTGTCCATCAAATCAATTTTGTTGAACACTAACCAACGCGGCTTAGACGCCAAATCCTGACTGTATTTTTCCAGCTCGCCAATAATGATGCGGGCGTTTTCTACCGGATCGGAACCATCAATCGGATCGATATCGATGAGGTGCAGCAGGACGCGGCAACGCTCCAGGTGCTTCAGGAATCGGATCCCCAGACCCGCGCCTTCCGCAGCGCCTTCAATCAGACCCGGGATGTCAGCAACCACAAAGCTCTTTTCGTTGTCCATACGCACAACGCCCAGGCTCGGCACCAACGTGGTGAACGGATAATCCGCCACTTTCGGTTTCGCTGCGGATACTGCACGGATAAACGTTGATTTACCGGCGTTTGGCATACCCAGCATACCGACATCAGCTAACAGCATCAGCTCCAGCATCAGATCGCGTTTATCGCCCGGCGTACCCATCGTTTTCTGACGCGGAGTACGGTTGACCGAGGATTTGAAACGGGTGTTACCCAGACCGTGCCAGCCGCCTTTAGCGACCATCAGACGCTGACCGTGCTTGGTCATGTCGCCCATGGTTTCGCCCGTACCCTGATCGATCACACGCGTACCGACAGGCACTTTAATCGTAACGTCTTTACCACGCTTACCGGTGCAATCACGGCTCGCGCCATTCTGACCACGTTCCGCACGGAACGATTTTTCGAAGCGGTAATCGATCAGCGTGTTCAGGTTTTCGTCGGCTTCCAGCCAGACGTCACCGCCATCACCACCATCACCGCCGTCCGGACCGCCTCTCGGGATGTACTTTTCGCGGCGGAAGCTGACGCAACCATTACCGCCATCACCTGCAACGACCAGAATCGATGCTTCATCAACAAACTTCATTTTACTCTCCGTAAATCATTCGCCTGAGCGGGGTTGCGAAACCACCGTTTCATGCTTACGTAAACCGCCCCAAATACGATGACCAATGGCGGAATACATCGCGCCCGCAACCACGATAAACGCACCGAGATAACCTAAAAGGTTTAGCATCGGTCTGGCGAAGAAATCGGGCCAGGCCAGTGATAATAAATCTGAAAATAACAACGTAAACAGCGGTGTGAGCGTAATAATGGCGCTCACCTGTGCCGCCTGCCAGCGCGCCATTGCTTCCGCAAGAGCGCCATATCCTACCAGCGTATTCAGGCCGCAGAATATCAGGCAAGCCAACTGCCAGTCGCTGAGCTGCGTTATCACACCGGGTTTAGCCAGCGGCAACAACGCGAGCGTACATAAAGTGTACAGTAAAAACAGGATCTGCTGTGACGCCAGGCGACGCAATAACACCTTTTGCGCAACCCCATAGCTCACCCATACCGTCGCTGCACCCACACCAAAGATCACACCCCAGGTGTAATCAGTGAGCTTGGTAAAAATCTCGATCAGACTGGTATTAAAAAACATCACCAGTCCACTCAGCAGCATTATGGCGCCAATAATCTGCGTACCGCGCATCTTTTCCTTCAGGATAAAGACGCTGGCGACCATCATGCCAACCGGTGACAGTTGACCGATAACCTGCGAAGCCGTTGGGCTCAAATATTGCAAAGATGAACTAAACAGAATGAAGTTACCGAACAGTCCACCGGTGGCGATCGCTAACAGTACCAGCCAGCGTGCTTTGCGAAAAATACGCAATGGCGGGAGCTTTTTTTTAACCGCAAGAATCGCCCCAAGGCCAATGCTTGCCATTAAAAAACGGTAGAACACTACCGTAGGAGGCTCCATCACTTCCAGCACTTGCTTCATCGCTATTGGTAAAGCGCCCCAACAGACTGCCGTTGTCAGCGCTAAAATAATACCAATACCTGCCTGCTGCTTCATGCCGTTTTCCCTGCAAGAGCTCGTTTCCGGGTTGTCACGGCGAGACGAGCATATTTACCGGCCGTCGAATGTAAAAAGCCCCGCAACACGTTGCGGGGCTTTCATCCGTTACCGGGACGCGAAAAACTTATTCAGCAACAATGCTGATGAAACGACGGTTTTTCGGGCCTTTCACTTCGAATTTCACTTTACCGTCTGCTTTAGCAAACAGAGTGTGGTCTTTGCCGCAGCCTACGTTAGAGCCAGCGTGGAACTGAGTACCACGTTGACGAACGATGATGCTACCTGCCAGAACTGTTTCGCCGCCAAAGCGTTTTACGCCCAGACGTTTAGCTTCTGAATCGCGACCGTTACGAGTCGAGCCGCCAGCCTTTTTATGTGCCATTTAATCTGCTCCTCTTAACTTAAGCGCTGATGCCAGTGATTTTCACATCAGTGAACCACTGACGATGGCCCTGCTGCTTACGGTAGTGTTTACGACGACGAAACTTAACAATTTTAACTTTCTCGCCACGACCGTGAGCAACGACTTCAGCTTTGATAACGCCGCCATCAACGAAAGGAACGCCGATTTTGACTTCTTCACCGTTTGCGATCATCAGAACTTCAGCGAACTCAACAGATTCGCCAGTTGCGATGTCCAGCTTTTCCAGGCGAACGGTCTGACCTTCGCTTACTCGGTGTTGTTTACCACCACTTTGGAAAACCGCGTACATAAAAAACTCCGCTTCCGCGCACACCTTTTTGATGATTCAGAGTGCGCTATAAATATTCACAATAGGGCGCGAATATTACGCAAAACGCGAGCCTTTGACAAGTGCTACTGTCAATACATGCAGAAAAAAAACACAACGTGTACGGTAACGTTTATCTGTGGCGTTTTTTCAGTACAATCAGCATATATTTCTAACCCTAAACCCGGAGTTACCTTGCCATGCGGTGAGGTAATCGGGGCGAGAAGCCCGGCTTTTGCGATGAATTTAGAAAAAATCAATGAGTTAACCGCGCAAGATATGGCGGGTGTCAATGCGACAATCCTTGAACAGCTCAATTCCGACGTCCAGCTGATCAATCAGTTAGGGTACTACATCATCAGCGGCGGCGGAAAACGCATTCGCCCGATGATCGCCGTACTCGCAGCTCGCGCCGTTGGCTATCAGGAAAACGCCCACGTCACGATTGCGGCCCTAATTGAGTTTATCCACACCGCGACCCTACTTCATGACGATGTGGTGGATGAATCCGACATGCGCCGTGGGAAAGCGACGGCAAACGCAGCGTTTGGCAATGCAGCCAGCGTGCTGGTTGGCGATTTTATCTATACCCGCGCCTTCCAGATGATGACCAGTCTCGGTTCACTGAAAGTGCTGGAAGTGATGTCCAAAGCCGTGAACGTCATTGCTGAAGGTGAAGTTCTGCAATTGATGAACGTCAACGACCCTGACATTACCGAAGAAAACTACATGCGCGTCATCTACAGCAAGACAGCGCGCCTGTTTGAAGCTGCGGCACAGTGCTCTGGTATTCTTGCCGGCTGCAGCGAAGAACAAGAGAAGGGCTTGCAGGATTATGGCCGCTATCTTGGCACGGCTTTCCAGTTAATCGACGACTTACTTGATTACAGCGCCGATGGGGAGCAATTAGGTAAAAATGTGGGCGACGATCTCAATGAAGGGAAACCAACGCTGCCACTGCTGCATGCGATGCGCCACGGTACCCCAGAACAAGCGCAAATGATTCGTCAGGCCATTGAGCAAGGGAACGGGCGTCACCTTCTGGAGCCGGTTCTGGAAGCCATGAACGCCTGCGGCTCGCTGGAGTGGACACGCCAGCGTGCGGAAGAAGAGGCCGACAAGGCTATCGCAGCGCTTCAGGTACTCCCGGATACACAATGGAAAGAGGCCCTGGTTGGCCTGGCGCATATCGCTGTACAGCGCGACCGTTAATTCCTTCCTCACCTTTCCTCGCATAACATCATCCCGTGCATTGCACGGGATTTTTTTGATTCCAGTAAGTTCTAATAAATACGTAATTTCACATAACACTACCAAAAACCTTGATTTATTCTGAATATACAAACATCTTACATGAACATTTTAGAACATTTATTCTCCGAGATGTATAGTGCAAATCCTGGACAATTGTTAAACCGTAAGTGGCGAACCAAAGGAGAAAGGGACGTATGGAAAGCAAACTCATTGACTGGCATCCAGCTGATATCATCGCAGGACTGCGCAAGAAAGGGACCTCAATGGCCGCAGAGTCGCGGAGAAATGGGTTGAGTTCATCAACGCTGGCAAATGCGTTAACCCGGCCATGGCCAAAGGGAGAGTTAATTATTGCGAAAGCGCTGGGCACGGAACCCTGGGTAATTTGGCCATCGCGATATCACGACGCAAAGACGCATGAATTCATCGACAGAACGCGGATGATGAGAGCGCGTAAAGAGAAAACGCCCCTGGAGTGACATGCGGGACAGTGACCCCCAGAGCAAAAACCAGGGGGCCACAAGAGACGTTGGCGATTACTCGCCTTTCACGCGCTCGATGTTTGCGCCCAGCGCACGCAGCTTATCTTCGATGCGCTCATAGCCGCGATCGATGTGATAAATACGGTCGACTACCGTCGTACCTTCAGCAATACACCCTGCGAGCACCAGGCTTGCGGATGCGCGCAGATCGGTCGCCATAACCTGTGCACCAGAGAGCGTTGCCACGCCGTGGCAAATCACAGTATTGCTTTCGATTTCTGCGTGAGCGCCCATACGGCTCAGCTCAGGCACGTGCATAAAGCGGTTTTCAAACACGGTCTCCGTGATGAAGCCAGTGCCTTCTGCCACCAGATTCAGCAGCGTGAACTGGGCCTGCATATCGGTCGGGAACGCCGGATGCGGAGCGGTGCGCACATTGACCGCCTTCGGACGTTTGCCGTGCATGTCGAGGCTAATCCAGTCTGCGCCGACTTCAATATCCGCACCCGCATCACGCAGCTTCGCCAGAACGGCATCCAGCGTGTCCGGTTGTGCGTTATGGCAGATGATTTTGCCACGAGAAATCGCCGCTGCCACCAGGAAAGTCCCGGTTTCAATACGGTCTGGCAGAACGCGATACACGCCGCCACCGAGGCGCTCAACGCCCTCGATGGTGATACGATCGGTACCCTGACCGGTGATCTTCGCGCCCAGCGTAATCAGGAAGTTCGCGGTATCCACGATTTCCGGCTCACGCGCGGCGTTTTCGATGATGGTGGTACCTTCGGCAAGCGTTGCTGCACACATAATTGTGACCGTCGCACCGACGCTCACTTTGTCCATCACGATATGCGCGCCTTTCAGACGGCCATCAACGGACGCCTTCACATAACCTTCTTCAAGCTTAATAGTCGCGCCTAACTGCTCCAGACCGGTAATGTGCAGGTCAACCGGACGCGCACCGATGGTGCAACCACCCGGCAGTGAAACCTGGCCCTGACCAAAGCGAGCCACCAATGGCCCCAGCGCCCAAATGGACGCACGCATGGTTTTCACCAGATCGTATGGCGCACAGAAGACGTTCACGTCGCGCGCATCAATGTGCACGGAACCATTACGTTCAACTTTCGCACCCAGCTGGCTCAGCAGCTTCATTGAGGTGTCAACGTCCTTCAGTTTCGGGACGTTTTGAATTTCTACCGGTTCTTCTGCCAGCAGTGCCGCAAACAGGATCGGCAGTGCGGCATTTTTAGCGCCTGAAATTGTGACTTCGCCCTGGAGCTTCGTCGGCCCCTGTACACGAAACTTATCCATTATTCTGTTCTCTGTTAAGAATTCATATTCGCTACCGGCGTATCACCCGTAGCTCAAAAACCGTTAAGTTTGCGATCGCGCGCCCATTCCGCTGGGGTAAACGCTTTGATCGACACCGCATGAATGCGGTTATCCGCAATGTACTCCATCAATGGGCCATAGACCGATTGCTGCTTCTTGACCCGGCTCATGCCGTCAAACATCTCACCCACGGCAATAACCTGAAAGTGACTGCCATCGCCAGAGACGTGGACTTCCTGGAGGGAGAGTGCGTTCATCAGCACGCTCTGAATTTCATTATTTTCCATGGGCTCTTCATTCGTCAGATAGTGAAAACAGCCCAACATCTTAGAGCAAAGTGGCGCTGTCATAAATAAGCAAAAAGCCTCGCCGATAAATCAGACAAGGCTTTGATGGTTACTCCCCCCTCAGGGGTATTGCCGGATAGCGGTACAAGGCCTTATCCGGCCTACAAAAATTAACGCGGAAGGACGTCGTCGGGCAAATTGTAAAGCTTTGCTAACGTGTAAACCTTATCGTTAACGCCGGTAAGGGAAACGTGATTCCCCTGCTTCTTACCCTGGTCAACAAGGTGAACCAGCAATGCCAGACCACCGGTATCAACTCGGGAGACCTGGCTCAGATCGATGCAGGTAACCCCTTTCATCGCTTCAACACGTGCATCCCATAATGGGTTTAACACGTCTTGATCCAGTTCTCCCACCAGCGAGAGCTTGTCACCTTCACGCGCCCAGGTGAGTGACTGCGTCATTATTTTTTCTCTTCCAGCGTGATTTTCTGCTGAGAAATAGATTTCAGCTGCGCCGTAAGGCCATCAATACCTTTGGTACGCAGCAAGTCACTCCACTCATTCTGTTTGGTGGTGATCATGCTGACGCCTTCGGCGATCATGTCATACGCCTGCCAGTTACCGGTCTGGGAATTTTTACGCCACTGGAAATCCAGACGTACCGGAGGGCGGCCGTTCGGATCGATGATAGTAACGCGGATCGGCACAATGGTCGCGTCACCCAGCGGTTGCTCTGGGGCAATCTGATATGTCTGGCCGTGGTACATCGCCAGCGCCTGGCCGTAAGCCTGTTTCAGATACTCACGAAACGCTGCAAAATACGCGTCACGTTGTGCGGGCGTCGCTTCTTTGTAATAACGACCCAGCACCAGCGCGCCAGCATATTTCACCTGCACGTACGGCAACAGCTCCTGATCGACGATATCACGCAGGTAATCCGGGTTAGAACGGATTTTCGGCTGTTCGTTCTTCAGACGGTCGAAGGTTTTCTGCGCCGCCTCATCCATCTGTTTGTAAGGGTTAGCCTGATCCGCTGCCGTTGCTGCGCTAAGTGGAGCAATGACCAGCATAGCCACCATCATCAATCGTTTAAACATATGTCGATTCTCCTGAGATTATTTCGTCGCGCCCGCAGGCGTAGTGGCTTCATTATTGCCCTGAGTCGCAGTCGGCGCATCGCCAGAATTCTTATTGTCATCGCCTTTACTGTTGCTGTTGTAAAGGAACTGACCAATCATGTCCTCCAGCACCATCGCCGATTTAGTGTCCTGGATCGTATCACCATCTTTGAGAATAGACGTTCCCAGCTCAGGATCTTCAAAACCAACGTTCAATGCCAGGTATTGCTCACCCAGCAGACCGGAGGTACGAATACTCAGCGAACTGGTGTCTGGGATCTGATTAAAACGCGATTCAATCTCCAGCGTCACACGCGGCAGGTACGATTTCGGATCTAACGAAATGTCCGACACGCGCCCAACAACCACCCCGCCAATCCGCACCGGAGAGCGTTCTCTCAAGCCGCCGATGTTATCAAAGGTCGCATAAATCGTGTAGGTCGGCTCAGTACGCATAGAGGTGACGTTAGCTGCTTTCAGGCAGACAAACAGCGCGGCCAGCAACGCAACCAACAGGAATAACCCGACCCAAATTTCATTTTTTTTCGTTTGCATGAACTCAATTCCCAAACATCAGTGCGGTCAGCACAAAATCCAGCCCCAGAACGGCAAGAGAGGCGTGCACAACGGTGCGTGTCGTTGCCCGGCTAATCCCGGCAGAGGTTGGAATCGCATCATAACCATTGAACAATGCAATCCAGGTGACCGTAATAGCGAACACCACGCTCTTAATTAAACAGTTGACCAGATCCAGACGCCAGTCGACGGCATTTTGCATGGCTGACCAGAAAAAGCCTGCATCAATACCCTTCCAGCTTACGCCAACCAGTGAACCGCCCCAGATACCTACCGCGACGAAAATAATCGTCAACAGCGGCAGCGAAATCACACCCGCCCAAAAACGGGGGGAGATCACCCGACGCAGGGGATCGACCGCCATCATTTCCATACTGGAAAGCTGTTCAGTTGCCCGCATCAGACCGATTTCTGCGGTTAAGGCCGATCCAGCCCGCCCGGCAAACAACAGCGCCGCCACAACCGGTCCCAGTTCACGCAGCAACGAAAGCGCCACCAGCATACCAAGGCTCGTTTCCGCACTGTAGGTCGTCAGAACCAGGTATCCCTGCAACCCCAACACCATGCCGATGAACACGCCAGAGACGATAATGATCAGCATCGATAAGACGCCGACATTATAGAGCTGGCGGATCAGCAGCGGCGCATGTTTGCGAAACTCCGGCTTGCCAACTACCGCATTGAACAACATTAATCCGGCACGCCCGAACGTCCTGAGGGTTTTTATCCCTCGATGTCCGAGTGATGCCAGCGCATTTAACAACATGGGTGGCTTAACTCCCTGTTTTGAGTAAATCGGTGTGGTAATCGCCCGCCGGGTAGCGGAACGGAACCGGCCCGTCGGCGATGCCATCGAGGAACTGGCGTACGCGTGGATCGGCATTTTCTTGCAGTGCCTGAGCACTACCGTAGGCCACAATTTTTTTATCCGCCATTATATAGGCGTAATCCGCAATACTCAGTACCTCTGGCACATCATGAGATACCACCACACAGGTGACGCCCAGTATGCTGTTCAGTTCTGATATCAGCTTTACCAGCACGCCCATGGTGATGGGGTCCTGACCAACAAACGGCTCATCAAACATAATCAGGTCTGGCTCCAGCGCAATGGCACGTGCGAGTGCAGCACGTCGCGCCATTCCGCCAGATAATTCAGAAGGCATTAATTTTGCTGCACCGCGCAGGCCAACGGCCTCCAGCTTCATCATCACCGTGCTTTTCAGCAACGGCGCGGGTAGCGTCGTATGTTCACGTAGCGGATAAGCGACGTTGTCAAACACGTTCATATCGGTAAACAGCGCGCCCGACTGAAACAGCATACTCATACGCTTACGCACGGTGTACAAACGTGAACGAGACATAGCTGGGACGTTCTCGCCATCAAACAGAATCTCGCCCTTATCCGGGGGGATTTGTCCGCCAATCAGACGCAACAGCGTCGTTTTACCAATGCCTGATGGCCCCATGATCGCCGTTATCTTGCCACGCGGCACCGTCAGGGAAATATTATCAAAAATGCAGCGGTCGCCTCGGGAAAAGCTGACATCGTGCATATCGACTAGATTCGCCACAGACTGACCCATTGCTTCATCCTTTACTATTGCCTCGTTGATCGAAGAGTTTGGCGCTCAATTTAGCCATGAACCCAACATATTTACAGATTATTACCCGCTCTGGTTAGCGAAAGCTGGCATTTGTTTTACTTTTTAGCCGCATAAAGTCAAAATTAAGACTTCGTTACGGCTTCCAGAAAATCCTTCACGTGGACCGGCGAGTATACCTGAAGAAAGGACTTTAGATGCTTTTAGCGACGGCGCTGTTAATAATTGGTTTACTTCTGGTGGTCTACGGCGCCGACCGTCTGGTATTCGCCGCCTCTATTTTATGTCGCACCTTCGGCATCCCCCCCATCATCATTGGGATGACCGTCGTCAGCATTGGCACATCATTACCTGAAATGATTGTCTCCGTTGCCGCCTCTATTAATGGGCAGCTCGATTTAGCCGTCGGCACAGCGCTTGGCTCAAACATCACCAATATTCTCCTGATTTTAGGCCTGTCAGCACTGATTCACCCTTTTACCGTACATTCTGATGTTCTGCGTCGCGAATTACCGCTAATGTTGCTGGTCAGTATTCTGGCCGCCTCCGTGCTGTACGACGGACAACTGAGCCGCAGCGATGGTTTCTTTCTTCTGCTTCTGGCCGTGCTATGGGTACTATTCATTGTTAAAATCGCACGGCTGGCGGAACGGGAAGGCAATGACAGCCTGACCCGGGAGCAAGTGGCAGAACTGCCGCGCGAAGGGGGACTACCTGTCGCCTTTCTGTGGCTGGGCATTGCGCTGATTATTATGCCAATGGCAACGCGAATGGTGGTGGATAACGCCACGGTGCTGGCGAATTACTTTGCCATGAGCGAGCTCACCATCGGATTAACAGTGGTGGCTATTGGCACCAGCCTGCCTGAGCTGGCAACGGCTATCGCGGGCCTGCGTAAGGGTGAAAATGATATTGCTGTCGGCAACATCATCGGTGCCAACATTTTTAATATTGTTATCGTTCTCGGACTCCCCGCACTGATCACACCGGGCGAGGTCAATCCGATGGCCTTCATCCGTGACTACAGCGTCATGCTGCTGGTGAGCGTTATTTTTGCATTACTCTGCTGGCGACGTCCGCGCCAGATTGGTCGCGGCGCGGGTGCGCTGCTGACCGGCGGTTTTATCATATGGCTGGCGATGCTGTATTGGGTATCGCCACTTCTCGTTGGATAACTGGAAACGCATTATGTCGCACTTAGAGTTGCAACCGGGTTTTGACTTTCAGCAAGCAGGCAAGGAAGTCCTGGCTATTGAACGTGAAGGCCTGGCGGAGCTTGATCAGTACATCGACCTGAACTTTACCCTCGCCTGTGAGAAAATCTTCAACTGCGCGGGTAAAGTTGTGGTGATGGGAATGGGGAAATCCGGGCATATCGGGCGCAAAATGGCCGCCACGTTTGCCAGTACCGGTACGCCGTCCTTTTTCGTACATCCAGGCGAAGCCGCACACGGCGATCTGGGCATGGTATCGCCGCAGGACGTAGTGATCGCTATTTCTAACTCCGGTGAATCCAATGAGATTGCCGCGTTAATTCCGGTGCTCAAACGCCTTCACGTGCCGCTTATCTGCATGACCGGTCGTCCGGAAAGCAGCATGGCGCGTGCGGCAGATGTGCATCTGTGTGTTAAAGTACCCAAGGAAGCCTGCCCATTAGGTCTGGCGCCGACCAGCAGTACAACCGCGACGCTGGTGATGGGCGATGCGCTCGCCGTAGCATTATTGAAAGCCCGCGGCTTTACCGCAGAAGATTTTGCGTTGTCGCACCCCGGCGGCGCACTGGGGCGTAAGCTTTTGCTGCGTGTTAACGATATTATGCATACGGGCGACGAGATCCCGCATGTGAATAAAAACGCCAGCCTGCGTGACGCCTTACTTGAGATCACGCGTAAAAATCTCGGTATGACCGTTATTTGCGATGACACCATGAAGATCGACGGCATCTTCACGGATGGCGACTTACGCCGCGTCTTTGATATGGGCGTCGACGTACGCCAATTGGGGATTGCCGACGTGATGACCCCCGGGGGCATTCGCGTGCGTCCGGGCATTCTTGCCGTGGACGCCCTGAATTTAATGCAATCCCGCCATATTACCTCGGTGATGGTTGCTGATGGCGACCGTTTACTCGGTGTGTTACATATGCATGATCTCCTGCGTGCAGGCGTAGTGTAAAAAGTAGAGTAGAAACGCAAGGATAAAAGAAATGAGTAACGCAGGTGCGTCGCTTGCGACCTGTTATGGACCCGTCAGCACTGAAGTCATCACCAGGGCAGAGAATATTCGTCTGCTGATCCTTGATGTGGATGGCGTACTGTCTGACGGTCTGATTTATATGGGCAACAACGGTGAAGAGCTAAAAGCTTTTAACGTCCGTGATGGCTACGGAATTCGGTGTGCGCTCACTTCCGGTATCGAGGTTGCTATTATTACCGGACGAAAGGCTAAACTAGTAGAAGATCGCTGTGCAACGCTTGGGATCACCCACCTCTACCAGGGGCAGTCGGACAAACTGGTCGCGTTTGACGATCTGTTGAACAAACTGGCGATCGCGCCGGAACATGTGGCATACGTCGGCGACGATCTGATCGACTGGCCGGTGATGGCGAAAGTCGGATTAAGCGTGGCGGTGGCAGATGCCCACCCGCTGCTGATTCCACGGGCCGACTATGTCACACGCATAGATGGAGGGCGCGGCGCGGTACGTGAAGTCTGCGATTTATTACTCCTGGCGCAGGGCAAACTGGACGAGGCCAAAGGTCAATCGATATGAGCAAAACCAGACGTTGGGTTATCATTCTACTGTCGCTGGCCGTCCTTGTGCTGATCGGTATTAACCTGGCAGACAAAGACGACACCACTCAGGTGGTGGTAAATAACAACGAGCCGACCTATAAGAGCGAGCATACCGACACCGTCGTGTATAGCCCGGAAGGTGCCCTGAGCTATCGACTCATCGCTCAGCACGTTGAATATTATTCCGATCAGGCTGTTTCGTGGTTTACTCAACCAGTATTAACCACGTTTGATAAGGATAAAGTGCCGACCTGGTCGATCAAGGCCGATAAAGCCAAATTGACGGAAGATCGGATGCTGTATCTGTATGGCCATGTTGAAGTCAACGCCCTGGTGGCAGACTCTCAACTACGCAGAATTACGACCGATAACGCGCAGATTAACCTGGTGACGCAAGATGTTACCTCAAACGATCTGGTCACGTTGTATGGAACAACATTTAACTCCAGCGGACTGAAGATGCGCGGCAACTTACGCAGCAAGAACGCCGAGCTGATTGAAAAGGTTAGAACCTCATATGAAATCCAAAACAAACAAACTCAGCCTTAATCTTGTGCTTGCCAGCTCTCTTCTGGCCGCCAGCATTCCGGCATTTGCCGTCACCGGCGATACCGAGCAGCCGATTCACATTGAATCGGACCAGCAGTCCCTGGATATGCAGGGCAACGTGGTGACGTTTACCGGTAATGTTATCGTGACGCAGGGCACCATCAAAATTAACGCCGATAAAGTCGTCGTGACCCGTCCAGGCGGTGAAGACGGTAAAGAAGTGATCGACGGTTATGGCAATCCGGCAACGTTTTACCAGATGCAGGATAACGGTAAACCCGTTAACGGCCATGCTTTACAGATGCACTATGAACTGGCAAAAGATTTCGTTGTGCTGACAGGTAAAGCTTATCTGGAGCAGGTGGACAGCAACATCACCGGCGACAAAATTACCTATCTGGTAAAAGAGCAGAAAATGCAGGCCTTCAGTGATAAAGGCAAACGCGTCACCACCGTTCTGGTGCCGTCACAACTGCAGGATAAAAACAAAACCAAGGCTCCAGCAGAGAAAAAAGGTAACTGATTCGTTATGGCAACATTAACTGCAAAGAACCTTGCAAAAGCCTATAAAGGCCGCCGTGTGGTGGAAGACGTCAGTTTGACCGTCAACTCCGGGGAGATCGTCGGTCTGCTCGGCCCGAACGGCGCGGGCAAAACAACGACATTTTACATGGTGGTGGGCATTGTGCCGCGCGATGCGGGCAACATCATCATCGATGACGAAGACATCAGCCTGCTGCCACTGCATGCACGCGCCCGTCGCGGCATCGGCTACTTACCGCAGGAAGCCTCTATTTTTCGTCGTCTGAGCGTATTTGATAACCTGATGGCGGTGCTGCAAATTCGTGACGATCTCTCCAGCGAGCAGCGCGAAGATCGCGCCAACGAACTGATGGAAGAGTTCCATATTGAGCACCTGCGCGACAGCCTGGGACAATCGCTGTCCGGGGGCGAACGTCGGCGTGTGGAAATCGCCCGTGCGTTGGCCGCAAATCCGAAGTTTATCCTGCTGGATGAACCATTTGCGGGTGTTGACCCGATCTCCGTTATTGATATCAAACGTATTATTGAACACCTGCGCGACAGCGGATTGGGTGTGCTGATCACCGACCACAACGTTCGCGAAACGCTGGCGGTCTGTGAACGCGCCTATATTGTGAGTCAGGGACATCTGATCGCACACGGCACGCCGACAGAAATACTGCAAGACGAACACGTTAAGCGCGTATACCTTGGGGAAGACTTCAGACTCTGATAGGGTAGAAGACGTCACGTTACCGCAGGAGAAAACCACTCTGAACATGAAGCAAGGTTTGCAACTCAGGCTTAGCCAACAACTGGCGATGACGCCTCAGCTACAACAGGCTATCCGTCTGTTGCAGTTGTCCACGCTGGAACTTCAGCAAGAACTTCAGCAAGCGCTGGAAAGTAACCCACTGCTCGAGCAAACCGATCTTCACGACGAAATTGATACCCAAGAAAAACAGGACAGCGATTCCCTCGATACCGCAGACGCTCTCGAACAAAAAGAGATGCCGGAAGAGTTGCCGCTGGATGCCAGTTGGGATGAGATTTACACCGCGGGCACGCCATCTGGCACCAGCGGGGATTACATCGACGACGAACTGCCTGTGTATCAGGGTGAAACCACGCAATCACTACAGGATTACCTGATGTGGCAAGTGGGGTTGACCCCGTTTTCTGATACCGATCGCGCCATTGCCACATCAATTGTCGATGCGGTGGATGACACCGGGTATCTCACTGTTTCTCTGGACGATATTCTCGAAAGCATGGGCGATGACGACATTGGTCTCGATGAAATCGAAGCCGTGCTTAAACGAGTCCAACGCTTTGATCCGGTTGGCGTGGCGGCAAAAGATCTCCGAGATTGCCTACTGATCCAATTGTCGCAGTTTGACAAAGCCACTCCGTGGCTGACAGAAGCAAGACTCATCATCAGCGATCACCTCGATCTGTTAGCCAATCACGATTTCCGCTCGCTTATGCGCGTGACCCGACTTAAAGAAGATGTGCTGAAAGAAGCCGTCAATCTGATCCAGTCGCTGGATCCAAGACCCGGGCAGTCGATCCAAACCGGTGAGCCGGAATACGTGATCCCGGATGTGCTGGTACGTAAGCATAACGATCGTTGGATCGTCGAACTGAACAGCGATAGCATTCCACGCTTACAGATTAATCAGCACTATGCCGCCATGTGTAATGGTGCACGCAACGATGCCGACAGCCAGTTTATTCGTACGAATTTACAGGATGCGAAATGGCTGATTAAAAGTCTGGAAAGCCGCAACGACACGCTGTTGCGCGTCAGTCGCTGTATCGTTGAGCAGCAACAGGCCTTCTTTGAGCAAGGCGAAGAATTTATGAAACCGATGGTGCTGGCAGATATCGCCCAGGCCGTCGAGATGCACGAATCGACCATTTCCCGAGTGACCACGCAAAAGTATCTGCACAGTCCGCGCGGCATTTTTGAACTCAAGTATTTCTTTTCCAGCCATGTTAATACTGAAGGCGGAGGCGAAGCCTCTTCTACAGCGATACGCGCGCTGGTGAAGAAATTAATTGCGGCCGAGAACCCTGCGAAACCGCTGAGTGACAGCAAGTTAACCTCTATGCTGTCAGAACAAGGTATCATGGTGGCACGCCGCACCGTTGCGAAGTACCGAGAGTCTTTATCCATTCCGCCGTCTAACCAGCGCAAACAACTGGTCTGACCCAACCGATAAGGAAGACACTATGCAGCTCAACATCACTGGAAACAACGTCGAAATTACTGAAGCACTGCGTGACTTTGTGAACACAAAGTTCGCCAAACTTGAGCAATATTTCGACCGGATTAATCAGGTCTATATTGTGTTGAAAGTGGAGAAGGTGACACACATCTCGGATGCAACACTGCATGTGAACGGTGGCGAAATTCATGCCAGCGCGGAAGGTCAGGATATGTACGCCGCCATTGACGGTTTAATTGATAAACTGGCTCGGCAGTTAACAAAACATAAAGATAAACTGAAACAGCACTAACTTGTCCGGGCAGTTAGCGGGTGCAGGACGGCCTGTTGTGAAGCACAACAGGCCATTTGTACAGTTAGCGCTTAGGTGAAATTATGACAAATAACGATACGACTCTACAACTGAGCACTGTTCTTAACCAGGAATGTACGCGTGCGGCCGTTCACTGCCAAAGCAAAAAACGCGCATTGGAAATCATTAGTGAACTGGCAGCAAAGCAGCTGAGCTTGCCTTCTCAGGTGGTGTTTGAAGCCATTCTGACGCGTGAAAAAATGGGTAGTACCGGCATCGGCAATGGTATTGCCATTCCGCACGGAAAGCTGGAAGAAGACACGCTACGCGCGGTCGGCGTGTTTGTGCAACTCGAAACGCCTATTGCGTTCGACGCCATTGATAATCAACCGGTCGATTTGTTGTTCGCTCTGCTGGTTCCCGCCGATCAAACCAAGACGCACTTGCACACCTTGTCACTGGTTGCAAAACGGCTGGCAGATAAAACCATCTGTCGTCGCCTGCGCGCCGCGCAGAGCGATCAGGAGTTGTATCAAATCATCACGGACACCGAAGGTGGACAGGATGAAGCATAACAACCCAATGGCATCCTTTTTTGTCGTTGTGAGGAGAAACAGTACATGGTACTGATGATCGTCAGCGGTCGTTCAGGGTCAGGCAAATCTGTCGCCCTACGTGCGCTGGAAGATATGGGTTTTTACTGCGTGGATAACCTTCCCGTGGTGCTGTTGCCCGATCTGGCCCGTACATTGGCCGATAGCCAAATTTCTGCGGCCGTCAGCATTGATGTGCGCAACATGCCTGAGTCGCCAGAAATTTTCGAGCAGGCAATGAATAACCTGCCTGAAGGTTTCTCGCCGCAGTTGCTGTTCCTTGATGCTGACCGTAACACGCTGATCCGCCGCTACAGTGATACCCGTCGACTGCACCCACTCTCCAGCAAAAATCTGTCGCTGGAAAGCGCAATTGATAAAGAAAGCGACTTGCTGGAGCCGCTGCGTTCCCGCGCGGACCTGATCGTCGACACCTCTGAAATGTCCGTGCACGAACTGGCAGAAATGTTGCGTACCCGACTGCTGGGCAAGCGTGAACGTGAACTGACCATGGTGTTTGAGTCCTTCGGCTTCAAGCACGGCATCCCGATTGACGCGGATTACGTCTTTGACGTGCGCTTCCTGCCGAACCCACACTGGGATCCCAAACTGCGTCCAATGACCGGTCTGGACAGGCCCGTCGCCGCGTTTCTCGACCGTCACACAGAAGTACACAATTTTATCTACCAAACTCGCAGCTATCTTGAGCTATGGTTACCCATGCTGGAGACCAACAACCGCAGCTACCTCACCGTAGCCATCGGCTGTACCGGCGGGAAACACCGTTCGGTGTATATTGCAGAGCAGCTGGCAGACTACTTCCGCTCACGCGGTAAAAACGTACAGTCACGCCATCGTACGCTGGAAAAACGCAAATCATGACCGTGAAGCAGACTGTTGAAATCACCAATAAGCTGGGCATGCACGCCCGGCCAGCAATGAAGCTGTTTGAATTAATGCAGGGTTTTGAAGCGGAAGTACTGTTACGTAACGACGAAGGCACAGAGGCAGAAGCGAACAGCGTCATTGCCCTGCTGATGTTGGATTCCGCCAAAGGTCGCCAGATAGAGGTTGAAGCCTCTGGTCCACAGGAAGCAGAAGCCCTGGCAGCGGTGATTGCGCTGTTTAATTCGGGGTTTGACGAGGATTAGTCAGTACAGCACTACCATTTCAGTACGTAGCGAGTAGGTCGGATAAGGCGTTTACGCCGCATCCGGCAATGTCGTTGTGTCGTATTCTGCCTGATGCGCTGCGCTTATCAGGCCTACAAAAACAGCGTCAGCATCGACTAATACAGCTTATTTTCCCGCATAAACGACTCACCGCCTAACTGGCGCATTTGCCGCATGATCCAAGCCTGACGGTTACGTACATAGCCTGACGGAGCATTCGCCTTAAAACGCAGAGGATTGGGCAGCACCGCCGCCAGCAATGCGGCTTCTGACTGACTCAAGCGACTGGCCGGTTTATGAAAATAACGTTGTGATGCCGCTTCCACGCCAAATACGCCGTCGCCAAACTCGGCGATGTTCAGATAAATGGTCAGAATACGTTTCTTGCTCCACACCGTTTCCATACCCAGCGTGATTCCGGCTTCCAGGCCTTTACGCACCCAACTGCGTCCGTCCCACAGAAAGAGATTTTTTGCCGTCTGCTGCGAGAGCGTCGACGCCCCACGAATACGGCTTTCATTGCGCTCATTATGCGCCAGCGCTTTTTCTATTGCCGAGACATCAAACCCCCAGTGCTGAGGGAATTTTTGGTCTTCTGCGGCAATGACCGCCAGCCCCATCCACGGCGAGATCTCATCCATGCTGACCCAGTCAGAATGCGCCACATAGCCAAAATCACCGTGCAGCCAGGCACTAATTTGTCGTTCAGCCATCACCGCAGAAAAGGGAACCGGCAGCACGCTGAAGAGGGCTATGCCCCCGCCCCAAAACACAGCGAGGACAATGACTGCCCGCAGAAAAAACCGCCGCAAAAAGGCAGTCACCCCTTTTTTCATTCAGCTAGCACCAGCACACGTGATACCAGCTTGTCGATCCCGCTCGCGGCCTGGGCAATATCTTGCGCCAGCATATAAGCTGGCGTGGTCACGATTTTGTGGTCTTCATCGACCACAATATCATCGACCGGACACGGCACATGCTCTGCCCCCATATCTTCCAGCACTTCCGCAGTATCAATATCGGTGCCAATCGTCAGACGCAGCGGAAAATCGAATATTTTAGGCAACATCGCCGGGGCAATGCACATGAACCCCAACGGCTTACCGGATTGATGCATGGAGACTGCCAGCGCGGCTAAGTCGCTATCCACCCGACATTCGCTGCCCTGGCTAGCGAAATTACTCAGATTCTTCGCCGCACCGAATCCACCGGGTACAATCAGCGCATCCAGTTCAGCAGAGACCGCCTGGGCAAGCGGGCGAATATCACCACGGGTTATACGTGCAGCCTCGATCAGGACATTGCGGGTGTCCTGCATGGGCTCGCCGGTCAGATGATTAATCACATCTGTTTGTTGTTTATCCGGCGCAAAGCAGATGGCCTGAGCCCCATTACGGGCAATAGCCAGCAGCGTTAACACAGCTTCATGGATCTCTGAGCCGTCATACACGCCGCATCCGCCGAGCACTACGCCAATTTTTTTCATCGTGATACTCCTTTCGCAACTGGCTGTAGCATATTAATAATTCTTATTAAAATGCTACGCTTCACACATTTAACTGATTCATGTAACAAATTATTTAAGATTTGCTATCTTAACTGCGTGCGGCCTGAAAATTAGGGCTGTGCCCTTGTAAACAATGATAATAATTTACGGCGCAGCAACGATTTCCCTGGTGTTGGCGCAGTATTCGCGCACCCCGGCTAAGCCGGGGTCATTTTTTTTCAACACTCGCCACCCAGGCTCTTAATACTGCCACGTCGTGCTGCCACTCTTGCTTCATCTCTTCAATCCATTCCGCCACGTTATCTTCCCAGGCAGGAAGGTCCGGGGATTGAATTTGCTGACCCAACTGTTGCAGATGGCGCAGACCGACCGATCCCGCGGCACCTTTGATTTTGTGGCCCTCCTCAACAACGCCCTTTTTATCACGCGCGGTCAGATTGGACTCCAGCACGCTCAAATATCCCGGCATCATCTTCTCAAATACCGCCAATCCGTCGGTAATTAACTTCGGTCCCACCAGCTCGAGGTATTGTTCCAACATGGGAATATCTAACAGCGCTTGCGATTTACTGCTTTCTTCAGATGTCACAGTGCTCTCCTCTTTGTTTCGGCTATCCCAGTATTTTTTGATCATGGCGGTTAATGCCGGCACCGACAGCGGCTTACTCAGCACGTCATCCATACCTGCATCCAGATATTCTTTTTTATCTTTCAAAACATTGGCGGTAAGCGCTACCAGCGGCGGCAGATCTTCCCGCGCATATTTTTGCGTCAACTCTCTGGAGATATCCAGGCCCGTCATATCCGGCAGCTGGATATCCAACAGCACGAGGTCATACTCACCCGGTTGGAACATTTCCAGCGCGGCTTTCCCGGTCATAGCGACATCCACGCTGTTGCCCAGTTTTTCCAGCACCGAACGGGCAACAATCACGTTCAGTTCAATGTCTTCCACCAGCAGCACATTCAGCGCAGGCAACGGCATGTCGTCTTCTTCGAAGGCGTCTTCTATCTCTTCCGCAACGGCAGGGGCGTGAACGGTAAGGGTAAAGACAGAGCCTTTCCCCGGCTGGCTGGAAACCGTAATATCGCCGCCCATGTTTTTTGCCAGACGACGAGACACCGCCAGGCCAATCCCGGTCCCGGTTGCTGGTTTACCGCCATTACTATCCTTCACCTGATAATACATGGCGAAGATTTTATCCTGCTCATCCTGCGGAATACCGATACCGGAATCTTCCACTTCAAAATGCAGCATGCTTCCTTTGTCATAGCGCGCCCGCACGGTAACCTGCCCTTGCTGGGTAAACTTCACGGCATTGCTGATCAGATTCCACAGGATTTGACGCAGACGCGTCCCATCGGTAATGACCTTATGCGGCAGGGGCAATGTCGGATCAAGCACAAAGCGCAGCCCTTTTTGCTGCGCCTGAAGACCAGAGAGGTTTTCCAGATCTGCCATAAAGCTGGTGAAATCTATCGGCTGGTTATCGAGCTGAACTTTACGCCGCTCCATCTTATCCATGTCGATAATATCGTTGAAAATATTCCCCAGCGTAACGGCAGAAACATGGATGGTTTTCAGGTATTTTTCCTGCTCGGCGGTCAGATCCGTATCCAGCAGGATCCGACTTAAACCGACAATGCCGTTCAGCGGTGTACGTAGTTCGTGACTGATCGTCGAAATGAAAGTGGTCTTGTCGCGACTGGCCCGTTCGAGCGCATCCTGGTAGCGCTTACGCTCGGTAATATCGCGGCCAAAGCCCATCAAACCGTGTCGTTTACCAACGCGGTCGTAATAAGGCACTTTACGAATTTCAAAGCAGGCTTTACGTCCGTCCGGGTAATCCAGCCATTGTTCATAGGTTAACGAGACATTATGGCGGAACACTTTCTCGTCAGTCTCGATAACTTTTTCAGCCGCCTCTGGCGAGTAAACTTCAATCGGCTTTAAATTCACCAGCTGCTTTTCGCTCTTGCCGGTCAGTAATTCCATGGCGCGGTTACAGCCAGAGAACTCTTTATCTTCATTGCGATAAAACACCAGATCCGGCGAGGCATCGAGAAAAGATCGCAGAAAAGAGGACTGTTGCTCCAGCTGGATCTGCGCCTCTTCACGTTCTTTAATTTCGACTTTGAGCTGTTCAAACGTTTCCTGGCGCTCCGCCTCCGCCTTTTCACGTTCGACAATTTCCTGGTTAAGCTGCGAAATATTGTCCTTCAACTGCACGTTAAGCTTGAGATCGCGCTCACGCATCTCTTCCAGCTTCTGTACCAGCCGTGACAGGCGTTGCCGGGACTCCTCCAGTTGCTCCACGACTACCGACAGGAAATAGACCGCCCAGGGGGTAATTAACAGACCAAAAAAGATGGAGCGAATAACATCAATACTTTCTACCTGGCCATGCAGCACCATGGTGACAGCCATTTGCACCACAATCGCCAACACAACCAAAGCCAGCGCCAATAGCAGCGAAAAACGCACCAGACCTAACTTCATCATCAGGTCGACATAATACTGCGCCAGCATTCGAATTTGCTTCATAGAGGGTTCCTTCACGACAACTTGGCACAATAATACTCAATTCTCGGCGTGACGTTTGAGATTGTGCAATAAATGCGGGGGCTATCGGTGAAATGACTCAGGAGAGGTCATCGTAGGCCTGATAAGCGAAGCGCCATCAGGCAAGCAGGCGCAGAATGCCGGATGTCGGCTTTGCCTTATCCGGCCTACAGATGGTTAGCTCCCCGGCAAAAACCACGGCGTTCCAAGAGCCGAGCCTTGTACACCATGTTCATTGAGATAACGATCCAGTTCAACCATCCCCGTCCAGCGATTTTCACACCACAGCGGCGCCAGCAACGTCGGGCGACGGGCGCTGGCGGAAATACGATGATAGATGACCTCTGGCGGGGTATGGCGAATCATCTCACCCGCCGTTACCGTATAATCAGCCAGCTCAATACCACTCAGACGCCCTGCTTCCCAGGCCTTCGCCATAATGCTGCCCTGTACGATATGCAGCGGATGCAGCTTAATACCATCAACACCAGTCTCCACCACGCGATCCAGCGTTTGCAGGCATTCAACTTGCCCTTCTCCCGGTAGACCAACAATCAGGTGAGAGCACACTTTCAGCCCGCGCTCACGTGCCAATTGCGTGGTGCGCTGATAGCAGGCAAAGTCATGCCCACGGTTAATACGGTGCAGCGTTTTATCATGGGCGGTTTGTAGCCCCAACTCCAGCCACACTTCGTAGCCCTGGTCTTTATATTCGCACAGCAGATCGAGCACCGCCTCCGGCACGCAGTCAGGGCGTGTCCCGACACACAGCCCGACAATATTGGCCTGGCTGACCGCCTGCTGATACATCGAGCGCAGCACCTGAACTTCGGCAAACGTGCTGGTGTAGGCCTGAAAATAGGCCAGATAGCGTTTGGCGCGATTCACCAATTGCGCCTGATGCTCAAGCTGCTCGGCAATGGAATGATGCTGCTGCGCCTCATCAGCAAAGGATGCGACATTACAGAAGGTACAACCGCCACGTCCAATGGTGCCATCGCGATTTGGGCAGCTAAATCCACCGTGCAACGTGAGCTTATGAACCTTTTGCCCATAACGGCGAGAAAGATCCCCACCAAACATATTGACTAATTTCTGTAACTGCATAATCTGATAGACCGCGCCTTGAAAAGAGGCCAAAGCCTGCCATTTTTAGCCCCCGTCGGCGATGACCTGGATCAATCGCCCTGGCATGCCTTTACTTATTGCATAATCAAGCAAAATTACCGAAATTTCATTCAATAAAAATGTGATTACTTTTCCTTATGTTCGGTAATTTTTTTTATCTTCTGACGGCTCATGGATAAAAACAGTATCTTTAAGACGCGTAAACTCTACAAACCAGCATAAAATACCAAATATCGCGATAAACAAAGGGAGGACAAGCGATAACAGACCTCTCTGACAGTGAGACAGATCACACTTCCCCCTCCATTCACTGTGCGTTAAATCAATGTAAAAAAGTCATTATTTTCAATGGATTCATTTAGTTAATCGACCTATAGCACATTTTTGTATAAATAAGATTGCCATTTGACCTGTGTGTGGATTCCCGATAACGTGGAAATCCGCTGGAAGCTTTCTGGATGAGCAGCCTGCTCATCATATTTATGCAGTAATTGAGATTCCCTCTGAAGCAAGTCCTCAAACTTGTTTGACCTATGCGAAAAGGATTAAAGAGGGCGAATGCGAGGTGAGCGTTAACGCGCAACCCCCGTCGCCATGCTCTTGCTGTGCCTGTGCGCAAACGGTATCGGAGAGGCGTCCCGCAGAGCCTGGGGAGGTTCACTAATATGTTGTACGATAAATCCCTTGAGAAGGATAACTGTGGTTTCGGCCTGATCGCCCACATAGAAGGCGAACCTAGCCACAAGGTAGTGCGTACCGCCATACACGCACTGGCTCGTATGCAGCACCGTGGTGCCATCCTCGCTGACGGTAAAACCGGCGACGGCTGCGGCCTGTTATTACAAAAACCCGATCGTTTTTTTCGCATCGTTGCCGAAGAACGCGGCTGGCGTTTAGCCAAAAACTACGCGGTCGGCATGATCTTTTTAAATAAAGACCCTGAACTGGCGGCGGCATCTCGTCGCATCGTCGAAGAAGAGTTACAGCAGGAAACCCTGTCGATTGTGGGCTGGCGCGACGTGCCAACCAACGACGGTGTTCTCGGTGAAATCGCCCTCTCCTCCCTGCCCCGTATTGAGCAAATTTTTGTTAACGCCCCTGCGGGCTGGCGTCCACGCGATATGGAACGCCGTCTTTTCATCGCGCGTCGCCGCATCGAAAAACGTTTGCAGGACGATAAAGACTTCTACGTTTGTAGCTTGTCCAATCTGGTCAACATCTATAAAGGTCTGTGTATGCCGGCGGATCTGCCGCGCTTTTACCTGGACCTCGCAGACCTGCGTCTGGAATCAGCGATCTGCCTGTTCCACCAGCGCTTCTCCACCAATACCGTGCCACGCTGGCCGCTGGCCCAGCCGTTCCGCTATCTGGCGCACAACGGCGAAATCAACACCATTACTGGTAACCGCCAGTGGGCGCGCGCCCGTACCTATAAGTTCCAGACGCCGCTGATCCCGGATCTCCACGATGCCGCGCCGTTTGTCAACGAAACCGGCTCTGACTCCAGTTCGATGGATAACATGCTCGAACTGCTGCTGGCTGGCGGGATGGACATCATCCGCGCGATGCGCCTGCTGGTACCACCGGCCTGGCAGAACAACCCGGATATGGACCCGGAGCTGCGCGCATTCTTTGACTTTAACTCCATGCACATGGAACCGTGGGATGGCCCGGCCGGTATCGTCATGTCCGACGGTCGCTTTGCCGCCTGTAACCTTGACCGTAACGGCCTGCGCCCGGCGCGCTACGTCATAACCAAAGACAAGCTCATCACCTGCGCCTCTGAAGTCGGCATCTGGGACTACCAGCCTGATGAAGTGGTCGAGAAAGGTCGTGTCGGTCCGGGCGAATTGATGGTTATCGACACCCGAGGTGGACGTATTCTGCACTCGGCGGAAACCGATGATGACCTGAAAAGCCGCCATCCGTACAAAGAGTGGATGGAGAAGAACGTCCGCCGCCTGGTACCGTTTGAAGACCTGGCTGATGATCAAGTCGGCAGCCGTGAGCTGGACGATGACACCCTTGCCAGCTTCCAGAAACAATTTAACTACAGCGCCGAAGAACTGGATTCCGTAATCCGTGTGCTGGGCGAAAATGGCCAGGAAGCGGTCGGTTCAATGGGCGATGATACCCCATTTGCCGTGCTTTCCAGCCAGCCACGCATCATTTATGACTACTTCCGTCAGCAGTTCGCGCAGGTGACCAACCCACCTATCGATCCGCTGCGTGAGGCGCACGTGATGTCGCTGGCCACCAGCATTGGTCGTGAGATGAACGTCTTCTGTGAAGCCGAAGGCCAGGCGCATCGCCTGAGCTTTAAATCGCCGATCCTGCTGTACTCTGATTTCACCCAGCTCACCACCATGAAAGAGGAACATTATCGCGCCGACCGGCTCGATATCACTTTCGACGTGAGCGAAACCACGCTGGAAGAGACCGTCAAGGCGCTGTGCGATAAAGCCGAACAAATGGTGCGTAACGGCACGGTATTACTGGTGCTCTCTGACCGCAACATCGCCAAAAATCGCCTGCCGGTCCCGGCACCGATGGCGGTGGGCGCGGTGCAAACGCGTCTGGTGGAACAGAATCTGCGCTGCGACGCTAACATCATCGTCGAAACTGCCAGTACCCGCGATCCGCATCACTTCGCGGTACTCCTCGGCTTTGGTGCCACAGCCATCTATCCGTACCTGGCCTATGAAACGTTGGGGCGTCTGATCGACACTCAAGCGATTGCCAAAGATTACCGGACCGTGATGCTGAACTACCGTAACGGCATCAATAAAGGTCTGTACAAAATCATGTCCAAAATGGGCATTTCGACCATCGCCTCTTACCGTTGTTCGAAGCTGTTTGAAGCCGTTGGCCTGCACGATGACGTAGTTGCATTGTGCTTCCAGGGTGTGGTCAGTCGCATCAGCGGAGCGGGCTTTGCTGACTTCCAACAAGATCTGTTAAACCTCTCTAAACATGCCTGGCTGGCGCGCAAACCGATTAACCAGGGTGGCCTGCTGAAGTACGTCCACGGGGGTGAATACCACGCTTACAACCCGGACGTGGTACGCACGCTGCAACAGGCAGTACAAAGCGGCGAATACAGTGACTACCAGCAATACGCGAAGTTGGTCAACGAGCGTCCGGCGGCCACGCTGCGCGATCTGCTGGCTATCGCACCTGGTGATGAAGCGGTAAGTATTGGCGACGTCGAACCGGCAACTGAGTTGTTTAAACGTTTTGATACCGCAGCTATGTCCATCGGTGCGTTAAGCCCGGAAGCGCACGAGGCGCTGGCCGAAGCGATGAACAGCATTGGCGGCAACTCCAACTCCGGCGAAGGCGGTGAAGACCCTGCACGCTACGGCACGAATAAAGTGTCACGCATCAAGCAGGTAGCGTCCGGTCGCTTCGGCGTCACCCCGGCGTATCTGGTGAACGCTGACGTCATTCAGATTAAAGTCGCACAGGGTGCGAAGCCCGGCGAAGGCGGCCAGTTGCCAGGGGATAAAGTTACCCCATACATCGCCAAACTGCGTTATTCAGTACCGGGCGTGACGCTGATCTCCCCGCCACCGCACCACGATATTTACTCTATCGAGGACTTAGCGCAGCTGATTTTCGACTTAAAACAGGTTAACCCGAAGGCGATGATCTCTGTGAAGCTGGTTTCCGAACCGGGCGTCGGTACCATCGCCACCGGCGTGGCAAAAGCCTACGCGGATCTGATAACCATTGCCGGTTACGACGGCGGCACCGGCGCCAGCCCGCTCTCTTCGGTGAAATACGCAGGCTGTCCGTGGGAACTGGGGCTGGTAGAAACTCAGCAGGCGCTGGTGGCTAACGGTCTGCGCCATAAGATCCGTTTACAAGTTGATGGCGGTCTGAAAACCGGCGTCGACATCATCAAAGCAGCCATTCTCGGCGCGGAAAGCTTCGGCTTTGGTACCGGCCCGATGGTCGCGCTGGGCTGTAAATACCTGCGTATTTGCCACCTGAACAATTGCGCAACCGGTGTAGCAACCCAGGACGAAAAGCTGCGTAAGAACCACTACCACGGCCTGCCGTTCAAAGTGACCAACTACTTTGAGTTTGTCGCCCGTGAAACCCGCGAGCTGATGGCATCGCTTGGTGTAACACGTCTGGTGGATCTGATTGGCCGTACCGACCTGCTCAAAGAGCTGGACGGGTATACCGCCAAGCAGCAAAAGTTGGAGCTGTCTCACCTGCTGGAAACCGCACAACCTCACCCAGGCAAAGCGGTGTACTGTACTGAGAACAACCCACCGTTCGACAACGGCGTACTCAACGCGCAGTTGCTGCAACAGGCCAAACCATTTGTTGATGAGCGCCAGAGTAAAACTTTCTGGTTCGATATCCGCAACACTGACCGTTCCGTCGGCGCATCACTGTCGGGTTATATCGCTCAGACGCACGGCGATCAGGGGCTGGCTTCCGACCCGATCAAGGCGCATTTCAGCGGTACGGCGGGCCAGAGCTTTGGCGTGTGGAACGCGGGCGGCGTGGAGCTGTATCTGACCGGCGATGCCAACGACTATGTCGGTAAAGGCATGGCGGGCGGTCTGCTGGCGGTACGTCCTCCGGTCGGTTCTGCCTTCCGCAGCCATGAAGCGAGTATCATCGGCAACACCTGCCTGTATGGCGCAACCGGCGGTCGTCTGTTTGCCGCAGGCCGCGCGGGAGAACGCTTTGGGGTACGTAACTCAGGTGCCATCACCGTGGTCGAAGGCATCGGTGACAACGGCTGTGAATATATGACCGGCGGCATCGTCTGTATTCTCGGTAAAACAGGCGTCAACTTCGGCGCTGGCATGACGGGCGGGTTCGCCTACGTGCTGGACGAAGACGGCGAATTCCGCAAACGCGTGAATCCGGAGCTGGTCGAAGTCCTGAGCGTGGACTCGCTGGCTATCCACGAAGAGCATTTGCGTGGGCTGATCACCGAGCACGTACAGCATACCGGTTCGTCACGCGGAGAAGAGATCCTGGCTAACTGGCCGGCATTCTCGGCGAAATTCGCACTGGTTAAACCGAAGTCCAGTGATGTGAAAGCACTGTTGGGTCACCGTAGTCGTAGCGCAGCTGAGCTGCGCGTGCAGGCGCAGTAAGGGGTAGCAGCAATGAGCCAGAACGTATACCAATTTATCGACCTGCAGCGCGTTGATCCGCCGAAGAAACCGCTGAAGATCCGCAAGATCGAGTTTATCGAGATTTACGAGCCGTTTTCCGAAGGCCAGGCTAAGGCGCAGGCAGATCGCTGCCTGTCCTGCGGCAACCCGTACTGTGAGTGGAAATGCCCGGTGCACAACTACATCCCGAACTGGCTGAAGCTGGCTAACGAAGGGCGTATTTTTGAAGCAGCCGAGCTGTCGCACCAGACCAACACGCTGCCGGAAGTCTGTGGTCGAGTGTGTCCGCAGGACCGTCTGTGTGAGGGTTCTTGCACGCTGAACGATGAGTTCGGCGCGGTAACCATCGGCAATATTGAGCGCTATATCAACGATAAAGCGTTTGAGATGGGCTGGCGTCCGGATATGACCGGCGTACGCCAGACCGATAAACGCGTCGCCATTATCGGTGCCGGTCCGGCAGGGCTGGCCTGTGCCGACGTACTCACCCGTAACGGCGTGAAGGCGGTGGTGTTTGACCGTCATCCGGAGATTGGCGGTCTGCTGACCTTCGGTATTCCGGCCTTCAAACTGGAGAAAGAGGTGATGACCCGCCGTCGTGAAATCTTCACCGGCATGGGCATTGAATTCAAACTCAACGTCGAAATTGGTCGCGATGTACAGCTCGACGAACTGCTGAAAGATTATGACGCCGTGTTCCTCGGCGTCGGGACCTATCAGTCGATGCGCGGTGGACTGGAAAATGAAGATGCCGATGGCGTGTTCGATGCGCTGCCGTTCCTGATTGCCAATACCAAACAGTTGATGGGCTTTGGCGAAAGCAGCGACGAGCCGTACATCAGCATGGAAGGCAAACGCGTAGTGGTGCTGGGTGGTGGTGATACCGCGATGGACTGCGTACGTACTTCTGTTCGTCAGAACGCCTCACACGTGATTTGCGCCTATCGTCGCGACGAAGAAAACATGCCGGGCTCGAAACGCGAAGTAAAAAACGCGCGTGAAGAAGGTGTGGAGTTCCAGTTCAACGTGCAGCCGCTGGGCGTGGAAATTAACGCCAACGGCAAAGTGTGCGGTGTGAAAATGGCGCATACTGAAATGGGTGCACCGGACGCACAAGGCCGCCGCCGCGCGGAGATCGTGCCCGGTTCTGAACACGTGGTGCCCGCCGATGCCGTGGTGATGGCGTTCGGTTTCCGTCCACACAGCATGGAATGGCTGGCAAAGCACAGCGTCGAGCTGGATTCGCAGGGCCGCATTATCGCCCCGGAACGCAGCGACAACGCGTTCCAGACCAGCAACCCGAAAATTTTCGCCGGTGGCGACATCGTGCGCGGTTCGGATCTGGTAGTGACGGCAATTGCCGAAGGCCGTAAAGCCGCTGACGGGATCCTGAATTACCTGGAAGTGTAAACATACCTTTTCTGGCATCTCATCCGTACATATGGATGAGATGCCAAATATCTGTCTTCTTTCCTAAAAATACATAGTTGCTACACAGCATAAATTTGCAACCAACCAGCTGAAAACCCCAGTACGTAAACGTTTGCATTCTTCTGAAAAGTGTATATTATGCGGCGGATTTTTTGGGCAAAATTCATGGAGGCATTGTGTCGCAAGATAACAATTATAGCCAGGGCCCCGTCCCTCTGGCGGCGCGGAAAGGCGTGGTTCCACTGACGTTTGTGATGTTGGGATTAACGTTTTTTTCCGCCAGTATGTGGACCGGTGGCACACTCGGTACCGGTCTTTCCTATGATGATTTCTTCCTGGCAGTTCTCTTCGGTAATCTTCTCCTCGGTATTTACACTGCATTTCTCGGTTTCATCGGCGCAAAAACAGGACTCTCTACCCACCTCCTGGCGCGTTACTCATTTGGCGTAAAAGGTTCATGGCTTCCCTCGTTGCTATTAGGTGGCACGCAGGTAGGCTGGTTTGGTGTTGGCGTGGCGATGTTCGCTATCCCGGTCAGTAAAGCGACGGGAATCGACGTTAATATCCTGATTGCAGTGTCTGGTCTGTTGATGACCATGACCATCTTTTTTGGCATCTCGGCGCTAACGGTTTTATCGATTATCGCCGTACCCGCTATCGTTATTCTTGGCAGCTACTCCGTCTGGCTGGCAGTGTCCGACGTGGGCGGTTTAGATCATTTAAAAACGATTGTGCCACAGACGCCGCTGGATTTTTCAACCGCTCTGGCACTGGTCGTGGGATCGTTTGTCAGCGCAGGTACCTTGACGGCAGACTTCGTTCGCTTTGGCCGTAATGCCAAAGCTGCGGTGCTGATTGCCATGGTGGCTTTTTTCCTCGGCAACTCTCTGATGTTTATCTTCGGTGCTGCTGGCGCTGCCGCTGTAGGACAGGCGGACATCTCCGACGTGATGATTGCCCAGGGACTGCTGCTGCCCGCAATTGTGGTTCTCGGCCTGAATATCTGGACAACCAACGACAACGCGCTGTATGCGTCGGGTCTGGGATTTGCCAATATTACCGGTTTTTCCAGCCGTACGTTGTCGGTGGTTAACGGTATTATTGGCACGCTGTGCGCGCTGTGGCTGTACAATAACTTTGTCGGCTGGCTGACATTTCTGTCGGCCGCAATCCCACCTATTGGCGGGGTGATTATCGCCGACTATCTGTTAAACCACCGCCGGTACGCCGATTTCAACAACGCACAATTTATACCTGTGAACTGGATAGCTATTCTGTCCGTTGCACTGGGCATCGCCGCCGGCCACTATATTCCCGGTATTGTGCCCGTCAACGCCGTACTCGGCGGCGTATTCAGCTATATCCTGCTGAATCCACTTTTTAATCGCAGTCTTGCTCAGTCCACGGAGGTCAGCCATGCAGACTAATACCATCACCATTCGTCAGGCACGTTTACAGGGACGCGAAGGGTTATGGCAACTCACGATTGAAAACGGGTGTTTTAGCCGTATTGAATCTCAGGAAGCCGCACCTTTACCGCTGGGTGAGGTCCTGGACGCTGAAGGTGGACTCGCCATCCCGCCATTCGTCGAGCCGCATATCCATCTGGACACCACGCAAACGGCAGGCGAGCCAAACTGGAATCAGTCGGGTACGCTGTTTGAAGGTATTGAGCGCTGGGCTGAACGTAAAGCGATGCTGACCCACGAAGACGTGAAGACGCGTGCCATGCAGACCCTGAAATGGCAGATGGCCAACGGCATCCAGTATGTCCGTACGCACGTTGACGTTTCCGATCCCACGTTAACGGCACTGAAAGCGATGCTGGAAGTGAAGCAAGAAATCGCGCCATGGGTGGATCTGCAAATTGTGGCGTTCCCACAAGAAGGAATTCTTTCTTACCCAAACGGTGAGGCGCTGTTAGAAGAAGCGATGCGTCTGGGGGCCGACGTCATTGGTGCGATTCCCCACTTTGAATTTACGCGTGAATATGGCGTGGAGTCGCTGCATAAAATTTTCGCCCTGGCCCAGAAGTACGACAGGCTTATCGACGTGCACTGTGACGAAATTGATGATGAGCAATCACGCTTTGTTGAAACCGTTGCAGCACTAGCGCATCGCGACGGAATGGGCGGGCGCGTCACTGGCAGTCATACCACAGCGATGCACTCCTATAATGGCGCGTATGCCTCCCGCCTTTTCCGTCTGCTAAAAATGTCAGGCATTAACTTTGTCGCTAATCCCCTGGTGAACATTCACCTGCAGGGACGTTTTGACACCTATCCCAAGCGTCGCGGTGTCACCCGCGTCAAAGAGATGCTGGAGGCGGACATCAACGTCTGCTTTGGCCATGATGATGTCTTTGATCCGTGGTATCCGCTGGGAACCGCGAATATGCTGCAGGTGCTGCATATGGGATTACACGTGTGCCAACTGATGGGATACGGGCAGATTAATGATGGTCTGAACCTGATAACCACTCACAGCGCAAAAACCCTGCACTTGCAAGACTACGGCCTGAGTGTTGGAAATTCCGCTAACCTGGTAATTTTACCGGCAGAAAATGGGTTTGACGCAGTGCGTCGCCAGACACCTGCCCGTTATTCCATTCGCCACGGACGGGTCATTGCCGAGACAGTTCCGAGCCAAACAACGCTGCATCTGTCGCAGCCAGAAACTGTGACATTTAAGCGGTAGGTTGTCTTTTGGATCATTGCCGCAGACACGCAGCTGCGGCAATGACCATGTTGGAGTATTTCCTGTCAGGCGTGTAGCAAGCTGGCACGTACCTTCACCACCACTTTCTTAATTTCCCCAGGCACACTCACCACACAGCCCGGTTTATGCGGCTCGCCAGGCATAAACACCGCGAACATCCCCGGTTTCAGGGTAACAACCTGTTCATCGACAATCTCGCTGCACAGCTGATAATCCTCTTCAACATGCACGTCTTCGCACTGACGTGCGGAACCTGCCAAACCGAAAAAAATACGCTCTTCACCTGCCAGCAGCAATTGGATATCAATATAACATTCATGCAGCTCCGCCTTTTTTTCTTGTGGCAGTTGCGTGGCGAACTGCATCACGTTCATAAACAGATCGTCGCCTTTCAGTACATAGCGTCCCGGCGCGTTATTCTGCACGTCTGCCGCCAGCGCAAGGGTCAGCGCATCAAGCAGAACAGGGGGTAATCCCGCAGAGGATAACGACTGTAACTCGCCTAATATCATGATAACTCTCCTTGTGCTAACAATGCTGCGCCCAGCAACCCGGCGTCATGTCGGTAATGTGCGGCGCGCAGTGGGACGTGATACACCGACGGTTCCTGCGCCAGTAACGTGCAGACCTGCGCCAGATACCCTTCCGCCAGCCCGACGCTGCCCCCAATAACCACACTCTGGCAGTCGGTAGATGCTTTGACGTCAGCAATCAGTCGCGCCAGCACCTGTGCAGAATGTGCAATCAACCGCGTGGCCTGCTCATGCCCTTGCACCGCACGCGTAAACACCGTTCTGGCATCGCAACCGGCAAGGTCGCCCTGTGCTGCGGCGGCAATTCCGCGACCAGATGCAATAGCCTCCACGCAGCCGGTTCGACCACAGCCGCAGACTGGTCCATTAGGGTCAGCCAACGTATGCCCTAAATGCCCCGCCAGACCACCAGACCCGGTGAGTAACTTGCCGTTGCTGACCACGCCGCCACCTACGCCGGTCGATACGGTGATAAACACCATGTCGCTTATCTCGTCAGCCATTACGTGGTATTCCGCCCAGGCCGCCGCCTGTGCATCATTGACCGCCATGGTCGGCAAGCCGGTCAACTCTCTTAAGGTTTGTACCAGCGGGAAGTGCATCAGCCCGCCAAGATTGAGCGGATTAATCGCCAGTAGTGTGCCCTCGCGGATAATACCGGTGGAGGCAATAGCGACGCGCTCTGCATGCGCCTGCAGCGGCTCAATGAGCGTTTGTAACGCGGCCCGCAGGGCATCCGGCGTTTTACTGGCAGGTGTCGGCAGTTCACGGCGTTCGCGGATCTGTAAATCGCGGTCTACCAGTGCAGCGGCCAGTTTGGTGCCGCCAATATCAATCGCCAGCGTGGTCATAGCACGACCTTTTTCAGCGTCAGTTGCTCAAGTAACGACATACTAATTCCCTTACCAAAATAGCCCGGTGCAGGACCGGGCAATCGGATTAACTTTTTGATTTCACCAGTGCGCTTTTATCGCTGCCAAACGGCACGGCTCCGCTAAACGGTTTACCATCGATGGCATCATGAGTACGCAGTGCTTCCGGACGCAGCCAGCGCTGCACGCGGGACGGCATATCAAGGCCAATCAACAGGATCACCACAAAGGTCAGGCTGAACGACAGCGATCCCAGCGCCGTACCCAGATCCAGACGCTGTGCAATCAACGCCCCGATGATCGGTGCCAGTGCCCCGCCCAGTGCACCCACGTTGTAGGTAAAACCCAGACCCGCTGCACGCTGGTCGGTATCGAAATAGCCGCCGATCAGTTTGGGTAAGATCCCAGAGATCCCCTGCCCGAGCATTTGCTGGAAAAACAGCAGCAATCCCAGTACCCAGACGTTGGCACCGCCAATCGCAAACACGGGAATAATCAGCAACTGTGAGGCCAGCAGGCTGTAGACATAGGCTTTGCGCGTACCCAGCCAATCACCCAGAAAACCACCGACACAACAGCCTACCGCCGCCCCAAAGCCGCTAAAGAACAGTACTCTGGCAACCGTCGACGGGTCATACATCAGTTCAGTTTTCAGGTAAGTCGGCAGCAGCGCCTGAATTGGCCACGAATAAAGGAAGGCGAACAGCACCACCACCATCAGCATCACGCCCGTTGGCCAGCGTTTACCGCTGCTTTGCACCATAAAGCTAATGAAGATAAACGCGCAGACCAGCCCGAGGGCAGCCACGATGGCCGCGTTTTGCAGGTTGCCAGCAAAACAGAACCACAGCGCGGTTGCGGCGGCGAGCGTCATCAGAATATTAATGACCCGATGTTCACCCCGATAGAGAATATCCACCATAGTGCGCACCGGCGCTTTGCCTTCGTGTTTTTCTTTCCAGTCTTCGGCTTCCGGAATATTTTTACGCAGCCAGAGGGCGAAGATAATCGGCACAATGCCGATGAAAAACAGCGCTCGCCACCCCCACACCGGTACCACCAGACTGTAGACCTGGGCGGCGATCACCGCGCCCACGGAGAAGCCCGAAATCAGGAAACCACTGGCTTTATTGCGCAACTGTTTAGGCCAACTTTCAATCACATAGGTCGCACTCGAACCGTACTCACCCGCCATCCCCATACCGATAACCAGGCGGGCGATAAACATTGTGGTGTAGCCCGGCGCAAAGCCGCAGGCCAGCGTCCCTAGCGAGAACAAAATGATGCTGGTGACCATTGCCAGGCGACGCCCATAGCGATCGCCCATCGCCCCCAGCATCAACCCGCCGAACCAGCGAGAAATAAAGGCGGCCGAGATCAGGCTGGCGGCCTGCACCGTCGTCAACCCGAACTCACCTTGTACTTCCGTCAGTACAAGGGCAATCAAGACAAAATCAAAACCATCCAGCAAATATCCCAGCCAGGCGGCGGAGAATGCGCGCCATTGTGCCCGGTTGAGATGGCGGTACCACGGAATGCTCTGGGTAGAAGTACTCATGTGACTCTCCCGACGATTTTCATTGTTGTACTGGTGGGCGACTGTGCCTCATCCGGCCTACGGTCTGCCTGTGTAGGCCGGGCAAGCGAAGCCCCCCCGGCAATCCGCTGTTACGCCTTTTCTGCCAGCAGTTGGTTAGCCAGCGCTTTCAGTTCTGGCAGATACTTTTCGTCAACAGGTGCAAATGGCTTACGGCACAGTGGGACGGAAACCACGTCCATATAGTGCAGAACCGTTTTCAGTCCACGGAACACGCCGACTTTAATCAGCAGGTCGATAACCTTATTGCACTCAGTTTGCAGTTTTTGTGCCGTCTGGATGTCGCCTTCTTTGAGTGCTTTCACTATTCCCTGATAGCGCCAGCCCATGATGTTGTAGGTGCTGCCGATACCACCGTCTGCCCCAGCCAGCAGACCAGACGCGAAAATTTCGTCATAACCGTTGTACAGCACCAAATCCGGATGGGCGCGGCGGATCTGCTCCATCTGATAGAGATCCCCAGAAGTCTGCTTCAGTGCGCCAACCCCAGGCAGCGTCACCAGCGTGTTGATCTGATCCAGCGTCAGTTTTACGCCGCTCAGCGCCGGGATGTTATAGACCACCATTGGCAAGCCATCAGAGGAATCAATAATTGCACGGTAGTGATCGCAGTGCTCTTCAAAGCTGAACGGATAGTAAAACGGTGTGACGGCGGAGACGGCATCAAAGCCGTAGCGGTGAGCTGCGCTCGCCAACTGCTGGCTCTCTTCGGTGCTCACCGTGCCCACATGCGCGATAAGCGTGATTTTACCCTTCGCTTCTTCCGCCACGATCTCCAGTACCTGCTCTCTTTCAGCCCGGTTCTGGACAAACGCTTCACCCGTTGAGCCACCGACGTACAGGCCATCAACACCCTGCCCAATGTTGAAACGTACCAGACGACGTAGGCTCTCAATGTCCAGTCGCTGTTGGTTGTCGAATGGGGTTAACAACGCTGGCATTACGCCTCTTAAATCTCTTGCCATAACTACCTCTGTCGATGATTAGTGTTGCCTAACTGCATACCTTTATACCTGTTATACCAGATCAAATAAGCAGCAATACAATACAGAACGCTTATATTGCGATCTGCCTCACTAAACACTTCATCCTGCAAGTCGCCTCTGTGTTTAAACGATCGTCAGGATCGGGATTATTTACGCAATTTTTTATTTTTACCGAAGGCGTGCCAGGTAGCGGAAACGCTGTTGAGATGTTGTTGTAGTGCGCGGTCTGCTTCATCAGGATCGTGCTGACGAATGGCGTCGACAATAGCAATATGCTGCTGATAACTCACGCTATTGTGTTCGTATAACTCACGTTCGGCGACGGTCGGACGTGCAGCAATCAACCAGTCCAGCAGCGCGACGTGGATCGCCATAAAGATGGGGTTGCCGGGGATCTCCGCCAGCACACGGTGAAAATCCACGTCCGAACGGATGAACAGTGCGTTGTCATCCAGCGACTGGCTGTTGATCTCCAGCGCCCTGGACAGCCTGTCAATTTGCTCGTCGGTTGCATGCTCAGCGGCGTAACGTACCAGGCTTGATTCAAAGAACAGCCGCAACTGTTCGAAGTGAGCGATGCCACCAGGATGCGAGAGAAAGTCTTTCGCCATACCCGACAGCTCGCCAATGATGGTGTCCGCAGACGGACGCGAAACGCGGGCACGTTCGCCATTGTTGATTTGGACCAGGCCTTTACGTTTTAACGCCGCCAGGGCTTCTCGCACGGAAGGACGGCCGACATTAAAGAAGGCCATCAGCTCCCGCTCGGACGGCAGCTGTTCACCCTCGCCAAATTCCCGGCGGCGAATCATCTGTTCCAGTTCTTCTTCAACCATTTCAGACAGTTTTTTACGTGCCAAAGGGCGGTTACGTAAACTACGGCCAATGGTGGATGGAGAGTCTTCAGCTTGCGAATCAAATGCGTTCATAGGGTCCATTCAGCTAAGTCGTGGTGAAAAACAACAGCAGGTTCATCGTAACACAGGATCGAAAGCAGGGTGAAATGGAGGTCAATCAGGTGAGCCGACTTATTGATAATATATGAAATACAAATATCTTTTCGCTCACAAATGACCTGATGAATTTTAATTTTCTGGCATTACGTCGCATTGATGAAATCTGCGAACATGATCGTGAAAAATAATCATAACCTACTATTTTAAAACAAAAAATAATTTTAACTTGATTTAAAAAATACGATATTCACTCCATAAAAAACGTATAAAAAAATATAACATCCGATTTTATAACCACGTTATTACCGGATTTATCTTCTTTCCTGGCATGGAGTGAAAAAATGTTCGGCATTATACTTTCCGTCATCGTTTTATTAACGATGGGTTACCTGATCCTCAAAAACTACAAACCTCAGGTGGTACTGGCGGCAGCCGGGATCTTCTTAATGATCTGCGGCGTCTGGTTGGGCTACGGAGCACTGGTCGCGCCCGAGAAAAGCAGCGGCTATCTGCTGGTCGATATTTATAACGAAATTCTGCGTATGCTCTCAAGCCGCGCAGCTGGGCTGGGATTGTCGATCATGGCCGTTGGTGGCTATGCCCGCTATATGGACAGGATGGGAGCCAGCCGGGCGATGGTAAGCCTGCTGAGCCGTCCGCTAAAGCTAATCCGCTCACCGTATATCGTGCTTGCCGCCACCTATGTGATCGGTCAGATCATGGCGCAGTTCATTACCAGCGCCTCCGGGTTAGGGATGCTGCTGATGGTCACCCTCTTCCCTACGCTGGTCAGCCTTGGCGTAAGTCGTTTGTCGGCGGTTGCGGTCATTGCCACGTCAATGTCGATTGAATGGGGCATTCTGGAAACTAACTCAATTTTTGCCGCACAGGTGGCGGGAATGAAGATTGCCACCTACTTCTTTCATTACCAGCTACCTGTGGCCTCGTGCGTGATAATCGCTGTCGCGGTTGCACACTTTTTTGTACAGCGTCGGTTTGACCGCAAGTCGGCACCAGACAACATTGGCTTTGCCGAACAAAAATTGCTGGAAGATGTTCCGCCGCTCTATTACGCCATTTTACCGGTGATGCCACTGATTCTGATGCTAGGCTCTCTGTTCCTTGCGCATAGCGGGTTAATGAAAGCAGAGCTGAATCTGGTAGTGGTGATGTTGATGAGCATGACAGTTACCATGCTTGTCGAGTTCTTCCGGAAGCACAATCTGCGCGAAACCATGGATGATGTGCAGGCATTTTTTGACGGTATGGGCACCCAGTTCGCCAATGTCGTTACGCTGGTCGTCGCCGGTGAGATCTTTGCCAAAGGCTTAACCACCATCGGCACCGTCGACGCGGTGATTAGGGGTGCGGAGCATTCCGGGCTTGGCGGTATCGGCGTGATGATCATCATGGCTGTAGTCATCGCGGCCTGCGCCATTGTAATGGGTTCCGGCAATGCACCATTTATGTCTTTCGCCAGCCTGATCCCGGATATCGCCGCAGGACTGCATATTCCGGCGGTGGTGATGATTATGCCAATGCACTTCGCCACCACGCTGGCCCGCGCGGTTTCACCGATTACTGCGGTTATTGTGGTGACCTCTGGTATTGCTGGCGTATCGCCTTTTGAAGTGGTTAAACGTACGGCGATCCCGATGGCGGTAGGATTTGTGGTGAATATGATAGCCACGATCGTGCTGTTTTATTGATGCCTGGCACAGAAAGCAAAACAGGCCCGAAAGGGCCTGTTTGATTTTACTTCACTACGCGTAGCGCCGGACGCCCACCACGCGGAGGTGGCGGCGTGTCATCCGGGTCGTTGTCATCACTGTGATCGGGCTTATCGCCATCAATAACTGACATGACCGTTTCACTTTCAAAGCCGGACGCATCGTTGTCGTCATCATTTAAGCTGGCGACATCTTCGTCGTAGGCTGCTTCTGGCTCGAACATGGTACCTGCGCCGTTTTCACGAGCATAGATAGCCAAAACCGCAGCCAGCGGCACAGAAACCTGACGCGGTATACCGCCAAAGCGCGCATTAAAACGTACTTCGTCGTTAGCCAGTTCCAGGTTGCCCACCGCACGTGGAGCAATATTCAGAACAATTTGCCCGTCACGCGCATATTCCATAGGAACCTGCACATCCGGAAGCGTCACATCCACCACCAGGTGCGGCGTGAGCTGGTTGTCTAACAACCACTCATAGAATGCGCGCAGCAGATACGGACGGCGCGGTGATAGCTGTGGCAAATCCATACAGATTAACCCCGGCCCAGACGCATTTCACGTTCAGGCTCAGTCAGAGAAGCCAGGAAAGAGTCACGTTCAAAGACGCGAGTCATATACCCTTTCAGCTCTTTCGAGCCTGCACCACTGAATTCAATACCTAACTGCGGTAAACGCCACAGCAGCGGTGCCAGGTAGCAGTCTACCAGGCTGAACTCATCGCTCAGGAAATACGGTTTCTGACCAAACACTGGCGCAATCGCCAGCAGCTCTTCGCGCAGTCGCTTGCGGGCGACGTCAGCTTCAGAAGCAGAACCGTTTACGATGACGTTCATCAGCGTATACCAGTCTTTTTCAATACGCTGCATGTACAGGCGGCTTTCACCACGCGCAACCGGGTAAACCGGCATCAGCGGCGGATGTGGGAAACGCTCATCCAGGTATTCCATAATGATGCGAGATTCCCATAGGGTCAGCTCACGATCCACCAGTGTCGGTACGCTCTGATTCGGGTTGAGGTCGATCAGATCCTGAGGTGGATTGTCTTTCTCCACATGCTCAATCTCGAAACTAACACCTTTCTCCGCCAGTACAATGCGGACCTGATGGCTATAGATGTCAGTAGGACCAGAAAACAGCGTCATTACCGAACGTTTGTTGGCAGCGACAGCCATGAAAACCTCCAGGTATATTCAGAATTTTTACTGCTACCAGCCACCAGGTGGCTAGCCAGAAGTGAAGTCACCCAGATTCGGAAAAGCCATTGCTGTTCAAAATACAAACAAAAAATGAACAATACCGGACATTTGGGCAGAAAATTGGATGATAGTTTACCAGATTTTGTGACCTTTGTGGTGAGTCGATTCTGGAAATGGGAAAAAAGAGGTGGCAATCAGCAGATTACCGTGCTTATTCGCGGGTAAAAACCCATAAAAAAACCCGCCGAGGCGGGCTTTTTCGCAAATTGCAATCTGCCGAAGCAGAAACCAATTAACGCTTGGAGAACTGAGGACGACGACGTGCTTTACGCAGGCCGACTTTCTTACGTTCAACTTCACGAGCATCACGAGTAACGAAGCCTGCTTTACGCAGTTCGCCACGCAGTGACTCGTCATATTCCATCAGTGCGCGAGTGATACCGTGACGGATAGCACCAGCTTGACCAGAAATACCACCACCTTTAACGGTGATGTACAGGTCCAGTTTACCAATCATGTCGACCAGTTCCAGCGGCTGACGAACTACCATGCGGGCAGTTTCACGACCGAAGTACTGTTCCAGAGAACGCTGATTGATAACGATTTTACCACTGCCCGGTTTGATGAAAACGCGAGCTGCAGAACTTTTGCGGCGACCAGTGCCGTAGTATTGATTTTCAGCCATTGCCTATAATCCCGATTAGATGTCAAGAACTTGCGGTTGCTGTGCCGCGTGGTTGTGCTCGTTACCTGCGTAAACTTTCAGTTTACGGTACATTGCACGACCCAGCGGGCCTTTTGGCAGCATGCCTTTAACCGCGATTTCAATCACACGCTCAGGATGGCGAGCAATCATCTCTTCAAAGGTCGCTTCTTTAAGACCACCGACGTAGCCAGTGTGACGGTAGTACACTTTGTCAGTACGCTTGTTGCCGGTTACAGCAACTTTGTCAGCGTTCAGAACGATGATGTAATCACCGGTATCTACGTGCGGAGTGTATTCCGCTTTATGCTTGCCGCGCAGGCGCAGAGCCAGTTCGGAAGCCAGACGGCCCAGAGTTTTACCGGTCGCGTCAACAACATACCAGTCGCGTTTTACGGTTTCTGGTTTAGCTGTAAAAGTTTTCATTAAAAGCTTACCCAAATAAATTAGTTACACGTTGGTGAACACCCAAACGTTTTGTCAGTTGAGGTTCACACGACATTGTCCAGCAAACCTACCCCTTCGAATAGCCTATGCCGGCACATAGAAAGTTTTGGGAAAAAAACTCTCTCGTAACGTGGGGTCGCAAGATTATAGAGAAGTCAGGGTCAAAGATCGACCCCTTTATGTGATTTGCGATGGGTTTAACCGGCTAAATGTTCGCGCTTCAGATACTCTTCGCTTTGCATCTCCTGCAAACGCGACAAACAACGCTGGAATTCAAACTTCAGACGCTCTCCCTGGTAGATCTCATATAAAGGAGAAGCTGCGCTCACCACCAGCTTGACATGGCGTTCGTAGAACTCATCTACCAGCGCGATAAAGCGCCGGGCTTCACTCTCCATCAACATTGTCATTACCGGGACATCCGACAGCAACACGGTGTGAAACAAGCGTGACAGCGCAATATAGTCGTGCTGGCTGCGGGCATCGACACACAGAGTGGTAAACGAGACGGCCAGCGTTTGGTTTTCAACGGCCAACGTCTGCATTGGACGATGATTTATCTCCAGCGTCGGCGCATGCGTGCTTTTGCTTCCCGCTAATGCCAGCCACAGCTTATCCATCTGACGCTGGTTTTCATCATTTAGCGGCGATAACCATAAATGCGCCTGAGTTAACGTACGCAGACGGTAATCAACTCCGGCATCCACATTCATGATGTCGCAATACTGTTTAATCGCCTCAATCGCAGGAAGGAAACGGGCGCGCTGCAAACCGTTGCGGTACAGGTCATCAGGCGGAATATTGGATGTCGCCACCAGCGTGATGCCGCGGGCAAACAGCGCTTTCATTAAGCCACCGAGCAGCATCGCATCGGTGATATCTGAGACAAAAAACTCATCAAAGCACAGCACGTCGGTTTCTGCCTTAAAGCGGTCGGCAATCACTTCCAGCGGGTCGCTTTGCCCTTGCAGGGCGGTCAACTCTTCATGTACACGCAGCATAAAACGGTGGAAGTGCAAACGCTGTTTACGCGTGCCCGGCAAGCTATGGTAGAAAAGATCCATCAGCCAGGTTTTCCCGCGCCCCACGCCGCCCCACATATATAAACCACGCACCGGCGGGTTTTCTGTCGGTTCCCGTTTACCCAGTAATTTACCCAAGCGGGCCATCAACCCACTCTCCTGCAACGCAGGACGGGCTGGGGCAGTCAGTTTCTGGAAAATAATATCCAGTCGATTCACTGCCTCTTGCTGTACGTTGTCGGGTTGATGACTGCCGTCGTTGAGTGCCTGCTGGTAACGCGATGTCGGGGAAAAGCTTTGCATGATGTTATTGTTATTCCTTGAAAATCGATGTGCCGTCGCTCACGGTTGACGAAAAAAAGGCCGTTCTACACTACGCGATATAAAGTCGGGATTCCACTTCTACGGGATTAGCGGTTATAGTGGCATAATCAGGCGCGGGCATGGAGCCTAAAGCCAACACCCTACGGAAACACAAGACAACGGGAGATGTTCATGACCTGGGAATATGCGCTAATTGGGTTAGTCGTCGGTATCATTATTGGTGCCGTAGCCATGCGTTTTGGTAATCGTAAATTACGCCAACAGCAGGCATTGCAGTACGAACTGGAAAAGAACAAAGCTGAGCTGGAAGAGTATCGTGAAGAGCTGGTAAGTCACTTTGCCCGCAGTGCGGAGCTACTGGATAACATGGCCGACGACTATCGCCAGATCTACCAGCATATGGCGAAGAGCTCCAGCAACCTGCTGCCAGGTATGTCACCGGAATCCAACCCATTCCGTAATCGTCTGGCAGAGTCTGAAGCAGGCAACGATCAGGCACCAGTTCAGATGCCACGTGACTATTCCGAAGGGGCCTCCGGTCTGCTGCGTAGTGGCGCAAAGCGCGACTAACTGCACAGCGTTAAGAAATTTATTGGGCGCAGCAATTGCGCCCTCCGCTTCTCTTCCCGTCCCAGCTATTATTTAGTCGTTAGCCGCATTGTGACCAAACCGAAAATTCAATAACATCAAACTGTTTTGAATCATCTTCCGTTTACTCAAGGTACGAGAGCAGGATCAATGAAAAAACAAACCCAGCTGTTGAGTGCATTAGCGTTAAGTGTCGGGTTAACTCTCTCGGCGCCGTTTCAAGCCATTGCGTCGATACCCGGCCAGGTTCCCGGTCAGGCGGCACTCCCCAGCCTCGCACCAATGCTGGAGAAGGTGTTACCTGCAGTCGTGAGCGTGAGAGTCGAAGGTACCGCCACTCAGGGGCAGAAAGTCCCGGAAGAATTCAAAAAGTTTTTTGGCGATGACCTACCCGATCAGCCATCACAACCGTTCGAAGGCCTGGGTTCAGGGGTCATCATCGACGCCGCCAAAGGCTACGTTCTGACCAATAACCACGTGATTAATCAGGCACAGAAGATCAGTATCCAGCTCAACGACGGTCGCGAGTTTGACGCCAAGCTGATTGGTAGCGACGATCAGAGCGATATCGCCCTGCTGCAAATCCAGCACCCCAGCAACCTGACACAAATTGCCATCGCCGACTCCGACAAACTCCGCGTGGGTGATTTCGCCGTGGCCGTCGGCAACCCGTTTGGGCTGGGGCAAACGGCGACCTCCGGCATCGTATCGGCATTGGGTCGCAGCGGCCTGAACCTGGAAGGCCTGGAAAACTTTATTCAGACCGACGCGTCCATTAACCGGGGCAACTCCGGCGGCGCACTACTTAACCTGAACGGTGAGCTGATCGGTATTAACACCGCCATTCTGGCACCGGGCGGCGGCAGCATCGGCATCGGCTTTGCCATTCCCAGCAACATGGCGCGTACACTGGCACAGCAGTTGATGCAATTTGGCGAAATCAAACGCGGCCTGCTGGGCATTAAAGGGACGGAAATGACCGCCGACATTGCCAAAGCGTTCAAGCTGGATGTGCAGCGCGGCGCGTTTGTCAGCGAAGTTCTGCCGAACTCTGGCTCCGCGAAAGCGGGCGTGAAATCCGGTGACGTCATTACCAGCCTCAACGGCAAGCCGTTGAACAGTTTCGCTGAACTACGTTCGCGCATTGCGACCACCGAGCCGGGTACCAAGGTCAAACTGGGCCTGCTGCGTAACGGTAAGCCGCTGGAAGTGGAAGTCACGCTGGATACCAGCACATCGTCGTCCGCCAGTGCGGAAATGATTGCCCCTGCGTTACAAGGGGCAACGCTTAGCGACGGTCAGTTAAAAGACGGCACTAAAGGCATCAAGATTGATAACGTCGAAAAAAGCAGCCCAGCCGCGCAAGCCGGTCTGCACAAAGATGACGTTATCATCGGTGTGAACCGCGATCGCGTGAGCTCTATTGCCGAAATGCGCAAAGTGCTGGAAGCGAAACCGTCGATCATTGCTTTGCAGGTGGTGCGCGGTAACGAGAATATTTATCTGCTCCTGCGTTAAGCGGGTATTCCGGACATCAGCCCGCCGTGTGATGTCCGGTAAACTCGTGATATGCTGCTGCCGTTCCCCTTTTTAATGACGCCGCTATCATGTTTGTGAAGCTTTTACGTTCGGTCGCGATTGGTTTAATCGTCGGCGCCATTCTGCTGGCCGCGATGCCCTCTCTGCGCAAAATCAATCCGCTTACAGCACCCCAGTTTGACAGTGCTGATGAAACGCCTGCCAGCTATAATCCGGCGGTTCGCCGTGCAGCACCCGCTGTTGTTAACGTATATAACCGCAGTATGAATAGCACGACGCATAACCAGTTGGAGATCCGCACACTCGGCTCGGGCGTTATCATGGATCAGCGCGGCTATATCATCACCAACAAACACGTGATTAATGATGCCGACCAAATCATCGTCGCCCTGCAGGATGGGCGCGTGTTTGAAGCACTGCTGGTCGGCTCCGACACCCTGACTGACCTGGCGGTGCTAAAAATCAACGCCTCTGGCGGGCTGCCCACGATCCCTATCAACAACAAACGGATTCCGCACATTGGCGACGTCGTTCTTGCTATCGGTAACCCGTACAACCTTGGGCAAACCATTACTCAGGGGATCATCAGCGCCACCGGTCGTATTGGCTTGAACCCCACGGGACGGCAAAACTTTCTGCAAACGGATGCCTCTATCAACCACGGTAACTCCGGGGGCGCGCTGGTTAACTCGCTGGGTGAGTTGATGGGCATTAACACGCTGTCGTTTGACAAGAGCAACGATGGCGAAACGCCGGAAGGGATTGGTTTTGCTATTCCTTTCCAGTTGGCTACAAAGATTATGGATAAGCTGATTCGTGATGGTCGCGTCATTCGCGGGTACATCGGGATTAGCGGTCGTGAAATTGCGCCACTGCACGCGCAGGGCGGCGGAATGGATCAGATTCAGGGGATTGTGGTTAACGAAGTCTCCCCGGATGGCCCGGCGGCACAGGCGGGTATTCAGGTTAACGACCTGATTATCTCGGTCAATAACAAACCGGCTGTCTCTGCGCTGGAAACCATGGATCAGGTAGCGGAAATTCGCCCAGGCTCGGTTATCTCCGTCGTCGTGATGCGTGATGATAAACAGTTAACGCTGCAGGTCACCATTCAGGAATACCCGGCCACTAATTAACATCACGCCTACCCCCCACTTACCATAAAAAACCGGAGCACAATTAGCTCCGGTTTTTATTAGGCGATATCGTAGGGAGTTGGCACGTAATGCCTGATGGCGCTACGCTTATCAGGCCTACAAATACATGCTGACCGTAGGCCGGATAAGGTGTTTACACCGCCATCCGGCATCCGGATCCTCTTCGCGTTACTTAACGAATTCTTCGCCCAGGGTAATATCTTTCTTCAGCGTGTCCAGCATGCCTTCCAGCGAGCTCTGTTCAAACGCGCTCAGTTTACCGATGGACTGACGTTCTTCTACACCATTTTTGCCCAGCAGCAGCGGCTGAGAGAAGAAGCGAGCGTACTGGCCATCACCTTCAACGTACGCGCATTCCACCACACCTTTTTCGCCGTTCAGTGCACGAACCAGCGACAGGCCGAAACGTGCCGCTGCCTGACCCATTGACAGGGTTGCAGAACCGCCACCGGCTTTTGCTTCGACAACTTCAGTACCCGCATTCTGGATACGTTTGGTCAGTTCAGCCGCTTCTTGCTCGGTGAAGCTCACACCAGGGATCTGTGACAGCAGTGGCAGAATGGTTACGCCAGAGTGTCCGCCGATAACCGGAACTTCAACGTCGGTCGGCTGCTTGCCTTTCAGTTCCGCAACAAAGGTGTTGGAGCGGATGATGTCCAGCGTAGTCACGCCAAACAGTTTGTTCTTGTCGTAAACACCTGCTTTTTTCAGCACTTCTGCAGCGATTGCAACGGTCGTGTTCACTGGGTTAGTGATGATACCGATACAGGCTTTCGGGCAGGTGGTAGCAACCTGCTGGACCAGATTCTTCACGATACCCGCGTTGACGTTAAACAGGTCGGAACGGTCCATACCTGGTTTACGCGCGACACCTGCAGAGATCAGCACCACATCAGCACCTTCCAGTGCCGGGGTCGCATCTTCGCCGCTGAAGCCTTTGATTTTCACAGCAGTAGGGATATGGCTCAAATCAACGGCCACACCAGGCGTTACTGGAGCGATGTCGTACAGGGAGAGTTCTGAACCTGAAGGCAGTTGGGTTTTTAACAGTAATGCTAGCGCCTGACCGATTCCACCAGCAGCGCCGAGGACTGCAACTTTCATCCTAAACTCCTTATTATATTGATAAGCAAAGTGTCTATTGCTCCGCGGCGGCGACCATAATTCACAAACTCAATGAATACAACAACCACGCGTCAAGAATGCGTAGTCACGCAAATTTGGCTTTTATGCATTTAATTTACGTAAAATAAAACCTAAGTTACGTAATTCAAAACGACCCGCACAGTAGAGCAACTTTCCAACAGGTGCAGACAATATACCTTACTGCCCCCTCAAAACAACATCAATTTGATAACAATTGATTTACTTTTAAGCTTATTTGCGCGGCGTGACACAGGCATGTTTCTTGATAACGAAATTTGATAAAATCCCGCTCTTTCATAACATTATTTCAGCCTTGAATGAGGCAGACCGTTTGCATAAAAATTCATCTGTATGCACAATAATGTTGTTTCTACCGCCATATTACGGGTGACTTATGCGAAGCTCGGCTAAACAAGAAGAATTAGTAAAGGCGTTTAAAGCGCTACTCAAAGAAGAGAAATTCAGCTCTCAGGGAGAAATCGTCCTCGCATTGCAGGATCAGGGCTTTGATAATATCAACCAGTCCAAGGTTTCACGCATGCTGACCAAGTTTGGCGCCGTGCGTACCCGCAATGCAAAAATGGAGATGGTGTACTGCCTTCCGGCGGAGTTGGGCGTACCGACAACCTCCAGTCCACTGAAAAATCTGGTGCTGGACATCGACTACAACGATGCCGTGGTGGTCATTCATACCAGCCCAGGTGCCGCACAACTGATTGCACGTCTGCTGGATTCACTGGGTAAAGCAGAAGGTATCCTCGGCACCATCGCGGGCGACGATACCATCTTCACCACTCCGGCTATGGGTTTTTCAGTAAAAGATCTGTACGAAGCCATTCTGGAACTGTTCGAACAAGAGCTGTGATCCTTTTCCCCGCCGCATCGTGTGGCGGGGAAAAACCTTCCTTTCTCATCCCCTATCCCTCTTTTCCACTACCTGGCATTTAACAAATAGTGCGTTTCACTGCCTGAAACCATTCACGCGGTGAATTATAAGCATAATAAACGCACAAATTGCTAAATTAGTTATTCTATTGAATTTACTGATTTTTTTGAGAAATAAAAGTTCAGAAATACGTTTTTAATTCCATTGAGTTATTAAAAAAACAATTCTTAACACCTAATAACGGAAGAAATCATTAGCGTGGTATTAATTTATCGAGTTATTAGTGTATACTTGATTTTGTGATGAGGGTCACGAAACGAAGACCCCAATAAAAGAATTCGACGAGGTAAATATCATGAAAATCAAAACAACTGTTGCAACATTAAGCCTTCTTTCCGTTCTCTCTTTTGGTGCCAGCGCGGCAGTTAATCAGGTGAACACACAAGAAGCACAGAATTTGCAATCCATGGGTACCATCTCCGTTTCTCAGATTGGCAGCTCACCGATGGATATGCGTCAGGAAATCGTCGCTAAAGCTGAAAAAGCTGGCGCCAGCAGCTACCGCGTGACCGAACTGCGTGAAGGCGCTCACTGGCACGCAACGGCTGAACTGTACAAATAAACCCTCGTCGTCTTGTCCGAGACGACTTGCCCCCGCCTGTCGGGGGCTTTTTTATGCCTTACATCGAATGACGAACGTTAAAGCGTAATTGCCCTTCCAGCTCTTCTTCTGCTTCATCAAACAGCAATATCAGCGCACCGTAGCGTCGTCGTTGTTTGTCTGGCAAATGGATAAACTCAATTTCCAGCGGCAGGGGTAGAATATCTCCCATCACCACTTCCCACAGCGAATCGAGATCGCTCACCTTTTCCCGAGCCAGACCGAATGTCCGCGTAAACTCACGGTAAAAATCCCCCAGCTCTTCAATCTCGTCAAAATCAAATGTATAGATCTTCATCTATAGCTACCATCCCGACGCCAGTCACTCGACAGACTACCTCTATGCAGAGACTTCCGCACGTCAGGTAAGTATAGCCATAAACAAACCGACGCTTCTGGCGTCGGTTTATCAGTTTAACTGCTGGTCAGCGCATGCTGGTATTTGTGGAGCATGCCGGTGAGTCGTTTTACCGGCTCCGTCACCTGAGGAGGTGCTTCCCAGAGGGCTAACTTCTCCTGATAGATATCAAGCTCTTCCAGCAACTGGCTAAAGTAGCGTCGGCGTTTGTCGTCGTTCCCTGCGGATATAATGTGATCGGCGGTGCGGCGCAGTTGACGGTGAAAGGCGGATAAATCCTCGTTTACCGGTACCGGCGCATCGCGCAGACGCTGGTGCGCGATAATCATCGTCAGCGCCAGGCGAAACTTCGCCAGGTCCCCGGGGAATTTGTTCATCAGCAAAAACAGCTGCTGATACAGCGCCGGGAGATGATTTTCTTTACGGCGAACCACGTTGGTGGTCATGGCCGAGACCGCCGCTGATACAAACTGATTGAGCAGCACACGACCGGTTCTGTCGCGCGAGTTATCTCGCACCAGTAAGATCACCAGAAACGCCAACACGCATCCAACAATCTGCCCAAGCGCACTGTCAAGGAACTGGCTAAAGTGGAAAGTCATCGGGTTATCCAGCACAATGATGTTAATAGTACTGGCCAGGGCACCCATTGAACCCAAACGTCGCTTCTGAACCTCGATGCCCAGAAAGAACCCCAGCACCGCCAGGCTCAGGCACAGTAACAACATACTTTGCTGCGTATTGGGGATAATCACCAGAAAGTAGAGCGCGCCCAACGGTAACGCCGCCAGCGTGCCGTAGATAAAGTCGATCGCCACCATGCGCGGATTGGGTAAACGCATCGCCAGTGAGGTCACGACCGCAATCATCACCATTGCGCCGCTACCCGACGTCCAGCCGGTCCACAGCCAGAACAAGGTGCCCAGCACGCAAGACAGCGTGGTGCGCCAGAAGTTAACCATCGCATGATGTCGCTCAGCAGATTCCACCTTCACCAGTGGCTCGCCCTGCAAGATCTCTTCTTCCGTGGCGCTAATTTTTGTATTACTGACCACGCCGCGTTTCAGCAGCAGGTAGCGCGTTGCCGCACCGGCCCAGGTATAGATCGTGACCGGCGTGTCACGCTCACCGGTCCAGACCATTACCCGGCGCATGCGCTTCAACTGCTTATGCACATCCTGCACGCTTTCCACCGGCATATCGAACAGCTCGCGGAAGGTTTCTGTAATCAGTTCTGGTCGCGTGTTCTGGATAAGATAAGTTTCGCAAGATTGAGTAATCAGCGTCAGTGACAGCGTGTTCAGCGCTTTGAGCCTGCGGTTGGCACGCCCCCAGCGTGAGGACTCCATATTCAGGTTGCTGCGCATATCCTCCAGCGCCGCCGTCCGACGAACTAAATCGCCCCAGGCTTTGTCCACTTCCTCTCTGTCGCCATGTTTAATACACAGTTGCATAAGCCGGTACTGCGCCACCAGAAGGCTGTCCAGTTCGACGTCAATTTCCTGTTTCACCGAGCGGGGCGAAAAGAGCAGATCCGCCACTATCGCGCAGACAATACCGATCACAATCTCGCTACAGCGCTCGAGGGCAAATTGCGGCGTCAGCAGGGGCTCCGCCTGGATAGTAATGACGATAATCAGCGCCGTATAACCCGAAAGCCCCCAAGCATAGGAGTTCTCGATCTTCACCAGCGAAGAGATCCAGGTACAAAAACCAGCCCAGACACAGCACACCAGAATCATCAACAGCGGCGCACGGATCATGCTGATAATAATCACCAGCGCCGCAATACAGCCGATAAACGTCCCGATGATACGCAACATCCCGCGATAGCGGATCGCGCCCGAATAAGGTTCTCCGCCCGCCGCGAAAGCGGGGCCCGCAGCCACAATCGCCGCGGTCAACACCGCCCAGCGAGGGGTCTCAAGCTGAAAATGAAAGCCAACAAACAGCGCCAACACAATGGCGCATGCCAGTTTTAACGCAAAGCGGATGTGCTGATTGGCAATGGAGAAAATACCCATCGAGATTAACCAAACTCGCGCAGACGGTGCGCCATTTTACGAAAGAACGATTCCTGGCTGGCATCGCGATCTTGACTACCGGTAATGACCACGGTCGCCGTGGTACCAGCCGGCCACAGGGTTCCCTGCTGGTCATCAAGACGAATGCGCACCGGCACACGCTGAGCCAGTCGCACCCATTCAAGGTTGGAGTCAATGGTCGCCATGCCTTTTGCATCCTGCGTGCTGCTGGCATTCGTCACGCCCGCCGCCACGCTATCAACGGTACCTTTCAATACCTTGTTACTGCCAAGCGGCGTAATTTCAGCACGATACCCCGGGCGGACACCTTCCAGCTTGGTCTCTTCCATATAAGCCAGAACGTAAAAGGAGTGCTGTTTGACCAGCGCCACCGCCGTCGAACCACGGGTAATAAATTCACCAGAATAGACATTAAGATTAGTCACCCAGCCGTCGGCTGGCGCACGAATCACGGTACGTTCGAGATCGAGTTTTGCCAGATCGCGGGTCGCCTGCGCCTTCGCCAGCTGATGTAATACGGTTTGCAGCACGTTATTCGACTGGTCAATTTCCTCACGGGACATGGCCTGAACGCCAAGACGGTTACGACGCCCCGCCTCCTGGCGTTTTTCCTGCGCCAGGACCTGATAATAGGCGACGTCAGCTTCGGCTTGTTCGAGGGCTTTTTTATAACGCGGTTGGTCGATGGTAAACAGGACCTGATCCTTTTTCACCAGTTGGTTATCATGCACGTTAACGTGAGTAATCAGACCCGCGACGTCCGGGGCGATAGCGACAACCTCGGCACTAAAACGCGCGTCACGCGTCCACGGAGACTCGGTGTAATAGACCCATGCGCGGAAAATAGCGATAAAAGCCAGAATGACCAGTACGAGAGTCATGGCCGTACGGGAGAGTTTTCTTGTTAGTGTTTTCACTTCAACCTCAAACGAACAGGCGCGTTATTAGATAGAACAGACAGCAATACAGCGCGGTGTTAAACAGAGCCGGATGCCAGACAAAATCATAGATGCCTGTCGGAACCAGCACCCGGCGCACCAGCCAGAAAATCGCCAGTGACAAAAGTAACTCGAAAAAAATCGGTGGGAAGGAAAGACCAAACACCACGATAACGGGAAACAGACTCATGTTGACCTTGGTAGCTTAAGAGAGTGCAGGCGATCGTTTATTGAGCATATGTCACCGCAGAGAAGGGCAAGGATGAGCCAGGCGAGAGCGACATAGCTGTTATTTGAATAATAATATATTAACGTAACTGTTATGCTGTTATCTATATTATGTGATCTAAATCACTTTTAAGTCAGAGTGAACAATGGAACGATTAAAACGTATGTCGGTGTTCGCCAAAGTCGTCGAATTTGGCTCCTTCACTGCCGCAGCCAGACAGCTGCAAATGAGCGTTTCATCGATAAGCCAGACGGTATCAAAACTGGAAGATGAACTGCAGGTTAAGCTGCTAAACCGCAGTACACGCAGCATTGGGCTGACCGAGGCCGGAAAAATTTATTATCAGGGTTGCCGTCGCATGCTGCATGAAGTGCAGGACGTTCATGAGCAGCTTTACGCGTTTAACAACACGCCGATCGGTACGCTGCGGATCGGCTGTTCTTCAACCATGGCACAAAATGTCCTCGCAGGACTGACCGCAAAAATGCTGAAAGAGTACCCCGGACTGGCGGTCAATCTGGTCACCGGCATCCCGGCCCCGGACTTAATTGCCGACGGCCTGGACGTGGTTATCCGCGTGGGCGCACTCCAGGACTCCAGCCTTTTTTCACGCCGTCTTGGGACGATGCCAATGGTGGTCTGTGCCGCTAAAAGCTACCTCGCCCAATTTGGCGTCCCGGAAAAACCCGCCGATCTCAGCAACCATTCGTGGCTGGAATACAGCGTACGTCCGGATAATGAATTTGAGCTTATTGCCCCGGAGGGGATTTCGACTCGCCTGATCCCACAGGGACGCTTCGTGACCAACGATCCCATGACGTTGGTGCGCTGGTTGGCCGCAGGTGCAGGCATTGCCTATGTTCCGTTAATGTGGGTGATCAATGAGATCAACCGTGGCGAAGTGGAGATCCTGCTGCCCCGCTACCAATCAGATCCGCGTCCGGTTTATGCGCTGTATACCGAAAAAGACAAGCTACCGCTCAAGGTGCAGGTGGTGATTAACTCTCTCACAGATTATTTTGTCGACGTGGCGCAGTTGTTTCAGGGGATGTACGGCAGGGGTAAAGAGAAATAAAAATGCCCGGTGGCGCTTCGCTTACCGGGCCTACAGTTGGTGCCGATTTGTAAGCCGGATAAAACGCGAAGCGTTACCATCCGGCATGTACAACAATTACGCGGTACCGCCTACGGTAAGGCTATCTACCTTCAACGTCGGCTGACCCACGCCCACCGGCAGACTCTGCCCTTCTTTGCCGCAGACGCCGACACCGTTATCCAGTTTCAGGTCGTTACCCACCATCGAAACCTGCTGCATCGCTTCAATACCGGAGCCGATCAGCGTCGCGCCTTTCACCGGCTTGGTCACTTTACCGTTCTCAATCAGATAAGCTTCAGACGTTGAGAACACAAACTTTCCTGACGTGATGTCCACCTGACCGCCGCCGAAGTTCGGGGCATAAATACCGTATTCGACAGACTCGATGATTTCCTGCGGCGTAGATTTTCCTGGCAACATATAGGTGTTAGTCATACGTGGCATCGGCAAATGCGCATAAGACTCACGGCGTCCATTACCGGTCGGCGCTACTCCCATCAGACGCGCGTTCAGCTTGTCCTGCATGTAGCCCTTCAGAATACCGTTTTCAATCAGCACGTTGTACTGGCCAGGCGTACCTTCATCATCAATAGCCACTGAGCCACGGCGATCCGCCATCGTGCCGTCATCCACGATGGTACACAGCTCAGATGCCACCAACTCACCCATATGACCGCTAAAGACTGACGTCCCACGACGGTTGAAGTCACCTTCCAGGCCATGACCGACCGCTTCGTGCAGCAGCACGCCCGGCCAGCCTGCACCCAGCACGACCGGCAGCGCGCCTGCCGGTGCAGCTACCGCGGAGAGATTCACCAGCGCCATGCGCACGGCTTCTTTCGCCCATGCATCGGCACGGACTTCGCCGTCAAGGGAGGCGAGGAAATAGTCATAGCCAAAACGACCACCGCCGCCACTGGCGCCACGTTCACGCTTACCGTCGTCTTCTACCTGCACGCTGACGGACAAACGCACCAGAGGACGAACATCGGCCGCCAGCGTACCATCAGTTGCCGCAACCAAAATCAGTTCATAAACGCCGGTCAAGCTAGCGGTCACTTCCTGCACACGTTTGTCGGCGGCACGCGCGACCTTATCAACGCGGCGCAGAATATCCAGCTTCTCTTCACGGCTCATGCTCTGCAACGGATCAAGTGAGGTATAAAGCGCCTGATGCTCTACTGCACCCAGCGTTTTCACTTTGCCATCGCCGTTGTCGCGCACAATAGTACGGGCAGCGTGAGCGCTTTGCTCCAGCGCCAGCAGGCTTATCTGGTCTGCGTAGGCAAACCCGGTTTTTTCACCGCTGATAGCACGCACACCAACGCCCTGATCAATGTTGTAAGAACCATCTTTAATGATGCGGTCTTCTAAAACCCAGGATTCGTGATAGCTCGACTGAAAATAGAGATCGCCGTAATCAAGACGGCGTTCGGCCAGTTGGCCCAGAATGGCAAACAGATCCTGATGTTTCAGGCCATTCGCCGCTAGCAATTGTTCACTTACCAGGTTCAGACTCATCGTTTTGCTACTCATTAGTTGCCGCTGTAATACAGCGGTAAGAAGATCATATTTACTGAGATTGGGGCAATTACTCGCCCCCGTCAAATCATTGCTGGCTTTCTTTACGCGGCTGGCGCAGAACTTCGTTAATCTGCGGTTTATCGACCGGACCAGTGATGCGATAGCGCAGAATCGAGACTTTGCTCCACAGCGGCCCCAGAACTTTACTGGCGGCAAACACCGCAGCGCCGACAATCGGGTTAACGGCAAATGCGGCGGCCACCCCCACAGTAGCAGAAATTTCCGGTGCGACTACGGCTTCCATATTCAGTTCACGACGGACCAGATTGACCGAGCCTTTCATGGCGATATCAGCTTCCAGACCATCTACCAGCGTATCGTCAGTATGCATCACGCCATCCTTGATCCACGCCGTGCTGCGAATCGAGTCAAAATAGAAGCCTTCATTAAACGTATCGCTAAAATCGAAACGCAGTTTACGCAGCAGCGCATCAAAGCTCAGCAGGCGCAGCAGTTGTCCCGCATGCCCGGTGCTGAGTTCGGTAAGCTCACCTTTGCCCAGACGGGTACGCAAAATACCATTCAGCGACGCCTCATCAGGCTCCCAGGGCGGGTTACGCCAGTGCAGATCGTACTCAACGTTAAACGAAGAGTTGTGGATCGGGGTCGATACGCCAAAGAAACCGGCTGCGGAGTCAATTTTGTTGCCGTTCAGTTTTCCCTTCAGCGATGTACGCACATTACCCGGCGCGTTAACCCATTCACCATCGAGGGTCAGCCTGGCAAAGCCCGTATCCAGCAGTCCGTTATCCAGGGTCAGCGTATCACCCTTAATCGCGACGTCAGCATCAATGCGCCCGTATTTCTGCCCCCACATCCAGCACTCTTCACAGCGTAGCTGCACGTCTGGCCAGCCACGGAAGCTGATGTTGTTGATGGTGGAAAACGGCGAGGCAGGCGTGGCGTTCGACGCAGGTTTTGCTGCACTCGGGTTGTAATAGAGATACTTCACGTTTGCCAGCCACGGTGCGTTATTGCGCATCGCCAACGTCGCGTTGATCTCACGCCCCTGCGCCTGCACTTTACTGCCGTTCATCGAAGGCTCAGACACAATACTGAGATTGTTCCACTGCTGACCACCCAACGATAGCGACGACGTACGTACCGTTATACGCTGCGGGAAGTCGGCATTGGTACCCACGCTGTCCGCCGCGCCTTTGTTAAACAGTGCCAGCCATTGCGCACCGTCCATTGGCGGAAGATTAAGTTCAATACCCTGCTGATCGGGCAGGTCAGGCACCGTGCGACTTTCAGACGTCCAGATAGCGCGGTCAAGAGTCAGTTTCTGATTCAGCAGCCAGTGGCTGTTAAAGTGATTTTTATTCCCTGCGTTACCCGTCAAATCGAAGCTGCGCAGGTTGCCGTCCGCCTTCACGTTTAATGGCAGAGACTCACCGGCCGCTTTATTTAGCGGCGCAGGTAAGTGACTGCTTACATTCTTCAGGTCGCCTTTTAATTCGATGTTGTAGGTCGCCCCGGCATGGTACGGCAGATCGATACCCACTTTACCATTCCACGCCATGCTGCCGCTTAAAGCCTCGTTCACCTGCGTTGGCAGGATGCCCATGCGGGTTGGTTGCCAGTCGCCGTTCAAATTCACCGCTACCTGATAGGCTTTAGCGCCTTCGGTCGTGGAAAAGTCGACGTTCAGTGGCTGATTAAACCAGGTGGCCGTCATCGGCTCGCTCTTGAGTGAGCCGTTAATAAAGCTGAATTTACCGTTCAGGTTCTTTAATGTACTGTCGAGTGGCTTAATAAACAGGTTGTTATTACGCAGGTTGACATCACCTTTGGCGGTCACCAGCGAGCCATTCAGCGGGATATCCAGATGTAAGCGAGCATTCACATCGCCATCAATCTGGAGCTGCTCCAGCGTGCCACCCAGAGAATCCTTCAACGGTGTCTCGTCAAAATACGGTCCGACCGCCTTGCCAGGACCATTGATATCGGCATCAATCAGCAGCTTTTCTTTTGCGTAGTCGGGAATATTGGCCGTCAGGTTGCTGGCTCTCACCCCACCTAAATTGACACCGTCGGTCTTCATCCACAGGCCGTTATTAATGAAGTTCAGCTCAATGTTAAGATTGGTAAGCGCTGGCCAGTCAGGCTGGAAAGCAAATTTGGCATTGCGCAGCGGCACCAGTACCTGAAACTGACCTTCATTATGTGTATACGGGAACAAACGCGGATTCCCGCCGTACACCAGCGTGGCGTTATCTGCTTCACCGCCCTGAATCGCACCGCTAAGGTAATCGACCAGGTCTTTACCCATCAGGTTTTCCGGGAAATAACGCCAGGCCTGAGAACCGTCGTCAGTGCTGATCCCCGCCAGAATGCCCAGCCACGGCTCATCACCTGTCGGCTGTAGATAGCGAAACCCACCGCGCGCATGGACGGCTTTGGCTTTAACATCAATATTCCGCCCATCCAGTTGAAAACCTTTGTCGTTCTTCAGCCAGCTTAGCGTCGCAACGCCGTCTTCTATTTCCAGCGGCGCACGGAAGACGGTTTCATATGGCATTTTTGCCTGCTTCATCGAGACGGTAAGCGCACCGTTCTCCACGCTACCGGCAAGCGTACCAGAGAAATGCTCGGCGCCTGGTAACAGCTTCCACTGTTTCCAGGCCAGATCGGTCCACGAGGACTGGAAGCGCGTTTTTTCTGTCGCCTGTAATGGGATATCCAGCGCCAGCGTATCTATCTTGCCGCTCGGCTGCGTGGCCCGCCAGATGTCACCCAACGCAGGGGAGAGCTTTGCAGCCATGGGACGTAGCCCTTCCAGACCCGCCAGTTCGAGGTTACTGGCTCGAATGCGCAGCTCGTCGCTACGTTTGTTATTCTCGCCCCCGACTTCCTGCTCGGGGATCCAGGCCAGGGTGAGAGCACCGCTCGGCCAGGGTTTGTCATCCATCGTGATACGCGTATCTGGGATCGCGAACACCCAGCCAGGCTGTTCGCGGCTGATATGTGCGGTCAGGTTATCAACAGACAGCGTGTGCGTATTGTTGTCACCTTTCCAGCTTGCCCCGCCTTTCTTCAGCCAGACATCACCACTGGAAATTTCACCTTTGCTGAGCGTCATCCACCCTTCCAGGCTAAAGCGCGCCGTTTGCAGCGCGACGTTATCCTGCATCCATTTCCCTAGCCACGGTTTGACGTCGATATCGTCGGCCTGTAACCAGACGCGGCCATTGTTCAGTAGCCCTTCGTCATCACGCAGATCCATCCGCACCTGCATGATACCGTGCTGCCCGGTCAGGCTGGAAAGGCTAACCTGACCTTCGGCGCGGTGCCTGTTTTTTCCGTTCAGCCAGGTAAGCTGAGGGATCGCCAGCTCCGCACGCTGACCAGAGAGGGTCAAGAAACTGATTTGGCTGTCACGTAGATCGAAATGATCAAACTGACGCAGGAACAGATCGCTGACACGTCCGGGTTCAACGCCGTCATCATTGTCGCTGCGCTGGATAGGCGTATTCGTGCGTAAATGTAGTTGCCAGAAGGTGAGGTCACGAAACTGCCAGCGCATGTGCAGCAAACTTTGCCAGACATCCAGCGCCAGCGTGACGCGTTTGACCGAGAATTCGCCGCCGTCGCTAAGCTGAGTGTGGATATCGCGGGCTTCAAGAGTGGGGCCAAAATTCTGCCAGTTGGCGGAGAGCTGACTGGCAGAAACGGTCATGCCGGTGGCCGACTCAATCTTGCTGAGGATCGCAGGCCGCCAGCTATCGAGATGCGGCAACGCAAGGCGCAGACCACTGACCAGCAGCGCTGCGACGACGACGAGCGCGGCTCCAGTGAGCAGTAAAATCCCCGGCAATCGCCTCACGCATCTCTCCTTGTCTGCCAAAAAATGTGACTCACAAAACCGTTTTACCAGATGGCGGCGTGAACGCCTTATCCGGCCTGGAAGATATCGCCATCAGTTGGTTAACTACATCATAACGACGTCGAACTGTTCCTGGTTATAAAGCGGTTCAATTTGTACTTTAACCTGTTTACCAACAAAGATTTCCACTTCCGCCAGCGCATGTGACTCTTCACCTTTCAGGGCTTCCGCCACTGCCGGAGAAGCATAGACCAGGAAACGATCGGAGTCGTAAGCATGATGGACTCGCACAATTTCACGCATTATTTCATAGCATACCGTTTCGACCGTTTTCACCGTACCGCGTCCGTGGCAAGTCGGACACTCGTTGCACAGCACATGCTCCACGCTTTCGCGCGTACGCTTACGCGTCATCTCCACCAACCCAAGCTGTGAAAAGCCATTAATGCTGGTTTTGACACGATCTTTACTCAGCGCTTGCTCCAGAGAGTGCAGCACCCGGCGACGGTGATCTTCATTACTCATGTCGATAAAATCGATAATGATAATGCCGCCGAGGTTACGCAAACGTAGCTGACGCGCGATGGCCTGCGTGGCTTCAATATTGGTGTTAAAGATGGTGTCATCAAGATTACGATGCCCGACAAACGCACCGGTATTGATATCGACAGTGGTCATGGCTTCGGTTTGATCGATAATCAAATAGCCGCCGGATTTCAGCTCAACCTTGCGCTCCAGCGCACGCTGAATTTCATTTTCCACATCAAAGAGATCGAAAATGGGCTGTCGTCCACTGTAGTGTTCCAGCTTGCTGGTCATCTCAGGGATGTATTCTGCCGTAAACTCCAGCAATGCTTCGTAGGTCAGACGGGAGTCCACGCGGATCCTGTCAAGCTGGGCGTCAGCAAAATCACGCAACACACGCTGCGCCAGCGCCAGTTCGCCGTACATCTGGTAACGCGTTTGCGGGCGCTTTTTGCGCTCCATGACTTTGGTCCAGACTCGCTTAAGATATGCGGCATCTGAAGCCAGATCGTCTTCGCACACGCCTTCCGCCGCCGTACGAATAATAAACCCGCCCTGCTCATCACAGTAATCCGCCACCACTTTTTTCAGGCGTTCACGCTCGGTTTCACTTTCGATTCGCTGGGAAACCCCAACATGCGAAGCACCAGGCATAAAGACCAGATAACGGGATGGCAGCGTAATGTCAGTCGTCAGACGGGCTCCCTTGGTACCCAGTGGATCTTTGACCACCTGCACCATCAGGTCTTGACCCTGACGAACCAGTTCGGAGATGTCGCGCACGGTGAACTGCTTCTGTTCTTCACCCGCCACGCATTCAGTGTGCGGCATGATGTCTGAAGCGTGAAGAAATGCGGCTTTATCCAGCCCAATATCTACAAAAGCCGCCTGCATACCCGGAAGTACACGACTTACACGACCTTTGTAGATATTGCCTACGATTCCGCGTCGCGCCTCACGTTCAATATGAATTTCCTGCAGAATACCGCCATCAATGTACGCCACACGTGTTTCCGAGGGCGTTACGTTTACCAACAATTCAGCCGTCATGTTTATCCCTTTTTTCACGCAGTGCGTTAAAATTGCTCAGCAACTCATACGTTTCTACCAGCGGTAAGCCGACTACGGCGTGATAGCTGCCATTTATCTTCCTGACAAAACAGCCACCCAACCCTTGAATACCGTATGCACCTGCTTTATCCATGGGTTCACCGCTGGCAACATAGCCGGCGATGTCCTCATCTGTTAGTGCTCTGAACGTCACTTCCGTTACCACCAGGCAGTCCAGACTGTGCTGGCGATCGGCTAATGCTACCGCCGTCATCACCTGATGTGTTTTACCTGACAGTTTGCGCAGCATCGCGGCTGCATGCGTGGTGTCGTGTGGTTTTTCCAGCACTTCACCATCCAGGATGACAATGGTATCTGCACCCAGTACCGGCAAGTCTCGTGCAGCCAGCGCAACGCCTGCCTGCGCCTTCTCGCACGCGAGGCGAACAACATACTGCTGCGCGCTCTCTTGCGGATGCCGCTGCTCCTCAATCCCCGGAACCAGTCGCTCAAAGGTGACGCCTAGTTGGGTCAACAATTCCTGACGGCGGGGGGAACCTGAAGCCAGATACAGAGTATTCATATCAACCTTATTGCACCGCAAACTGCTGGCGGACTTTACGCATCAGTAAAAATAGCCATGGCCAAAGCACACCATTTACTACACTACTCCAGAACACTTCAGGTCTGAAAGAGACGTTGATCACTAAAAACTCGGCCCAGAAAACAATAATATCCACGACCAGTGATAGCAACATGACCACCAGCGCCTGTTGCCAGAGCGCCAGGTTACGGAATAGCTGGAATTTCAGCGCGACCAGATAGGCAATGATGCTCATCGACAGGGCCCGCACGCCAAGCGTGGAGCCGCTAATGAGATCCAGTATGGCACCCACCACAAATCCTGTGCCCACATTTACGCGATGCGGCAGCGCCAGGATCCAATATAACAAGATGAGCAGCACCCAGTTTGGCCGGTAAACAAGAATGTCGTCCGGCCAGGGCATGACTTGCAGTAAAAGAGCGATAAGAAACGAGAGCCAAATAACCCAACGCCCCTGACTACGATAACTTGCCACTTACTGCCCTCCCGGCTTACGCGGAGAAGGTGCTGGCGGCGTGGTCGTCGCAGGAGTAGGTGTTACGCCAGTCGCCGGTGCAGGAACGGGCGCAGGAGGTCCCATCGCGTCCGGTGCAGGCAGGACCTGCGGCATCATTTGCATCAGACGTTCATTGGCTACGCGATGTACCTCTTCCGGCGTCATCGGATTGGCGCCATTACGATCCGCGCCCCACAACAGCAGCAGATAACGCAAACGCTGTAACCCTGCCGTCGGACGCGCCTGAATCACGGTGTAAGCACGCTGAGTATCCAGTTTAACGGAAGAGACAACGGCAACCGGATAGCCTTCAGGGAAGCGCCCACCCAGACCGGAAGTCACCAGCACATCGCCAACGCGAATGTCGGTATTGGCAGGCAGATGCTCGAGCTGCAGATCGTCCGTACAGCCGTTTCCGGCAGCAATCACACGGATATCGTTACGTAATACCTGAATTGGCAACGCGTGGGTGGCGTCGCAAATCAGCAGCACGCGACTGGTCAGCTTCGCCACGGCAACGACCTGGCCGACTACGCCTTTATCGCTGATAACTGGCTGGCCTTCATAGACACCGTTCACGCTACCCTTGTCGATAACCACCTGATCGCTGTAAGGGTCATTAACCGTTGAGATGACCTGAGTGACCATCTTTTGTTCATCCTGGCGCAGCGGCGATCCCAGCAGTTCACGCAAGCGCGCGTTCTCCTGTTTATATTGCCCCAGCATCAGTAAGTCACTGTTTTTCAGCAGCAGTTCCTGACGCAGCGCCCGGTTTTCAAGTTCAAGTTGGTCACGCGAGGCCAGCGTTTGCGACACGCCGTCGAGTAATTCACGGGGACCATTAGAAATAAAGTAGAAAGGACTGACGGCGGTATCCATGTACGTTCGGATTTGACTAAACGTACCCAGGCGGCTGTCGGCAATAATAACGCCGAGCGCCACCAGCACCGCCAGAATAAGGCGAATCTGTAGCGACGGGCCACGGCTAAAAATTGGCTTCATAAGTTTGCGTATTCTCGTATCAGATGCGGCAGGGCATCGGATGTTAACCCTGCCGGAACCCGATTACTCTTCGCTGAACAGGTCGCCGCCGTGCATATCGATCATTTCCAGCGCTTTGCCACCGCCACGCGCCACACAGGTCAGCGGATCTTCAGCGACAACAACTGGAATACCGGTCTCTTCCATTAACAGACGATCAAGATTACGCAGCAGTGCACCACCACCGGTCAACACCATGCCGCGTTCGGAGATGTCAGACGCCAGTTCTGGCGGACATTGTTCCAGGGCAACCATTACCGCACTCACGATACCGGTCAGCGGTTCCTGCAGCGCTTCCAGGATCTCGTTAGAGTTCAGGGTAAAGCCACGTGGAACACCTTCGGCCAGGTTACGACCACGCACTTCGATCTCACGTACTTCGTCGCCAGGGTAAGCGGAACCGATTTCGTGTTTAATACGTTCAGCGGTCGCTTCACCGATCAGAGAACCATAGTTACGACGCACATAATTAATGATGGCTTCATCGAAACGGTCACCACCGATACGTACAGAGGAGGAGTAAACTACACCGTTCAGGGAGATAACGGCGACTTCAGTGGTACCACCACCGATATCCACAACCATAGAACCGGTTGCTTCGGAAACAGGCAGACCAGCACCGATCGCTGCCGCCATCGGCTCTTCGATCAGGAACACTTCACGCGCACCGGCGCCCTGAGCGGACTCACGGATAGCACGACGTTCAACCTGGGTTGCGCCAACCGGTACACACACCAGTACGCGCGGGCTTGGGCGCATAAAGCTATTGCTGTGCACTTGTTTGATAAAGTGCTGAAGCATTTTTTCAGTCACGAAGAAGTCGGCGATAACGCCGTCTTTCATTGGGCGAATTGCAGCAATATTGCCCGGCGTACGACCCAGCATCTGCTTCGCATCATGACCTACTGCAGCCACGCTTTTCGGCGAACCGGCACGATCCTGACGAATGGCCACAACGGAAGGCTCATTCAATACGATGCCTTGTCCTTTTACATAAATAAGGGTATTCGCGGTACCCAGGTCAATGGACAGGTCATTGGAAAACATGCCACGAAATTTTTTCAACATACTAAGGGATAATCCTGAAAGCTGGGGCGGAAAACAAAATCCGCTTACTTTACCAACCACACGCAGCAGCGACAAGGCGGAAAAATCATCTGCTACGGTGAAAATTAGTGCAGTTCGTTTCCTTTGTTACAAAACCGGCCTGAGTCCATCAGGGCTGAAAAAATCAGCAGCACTCCTCGCTTTTGTTTGCAACCTGTCAAAGGTCATTCACCTGCATGTTTGCTGTTACATTCTGGCGAGCAGACAAGCACACCCCCAGAAGGCACAGCGCGCGTTATTCTACGTGAAAACAAATTAAACGGCAGGTTAAACCGAGTATCTTTGCGAATATTTTTTCACGTTTGTGTCAAGTGGCTGTGATGCAGCAAAAAAATCGCCTTGCCCACCCGCAACTCCACGTTCTGTCAGCGTACGCCATTCGCTACGCGAACGGACGCCGGTGGCATAAACCTGCGTTGGCGTGCCTGAACAGGCCTCCACCAGGCTTTGAACCAACAGCTGGTTCTCCGTGCGCTTATCAATGTTCCGCACCAGGCTCGGATGAAGCTTCAACAATTCAACATTGAGCTCTTTAATCCAACTGGTACTTACCAACGTCAACCCTGCCTGCGTCACGGCAATACGAACACCCAGCGCATCCATCAAGCGGATGACCGGCTGTAGTCGGCTGATGTGTTGACAAACATCCGCCTCAGCAAGTTCAATAATTATGCGTTTACGCAGCGATTTTTCGCACTGCATCAAGGTATCACGCAACCAGCGCTGAAAACGCGGGCGAATAAGCGACTCGACCGTCGTCTGAATCGCCAGACTTTCCTGTGGCCAATAACCCAAAAGCAGGATCAGACGGCTAATCTGCAAACGATCGTACTCTTCCGCCAGGCCAAATTGCAGCACCATCGGCATATATTCCGCCGAGATCACCTCTTCGCTGCCATCAAAAATACGGCACATTAATTCCCGATGGTGTACTCGTCCTTCATGGGTGACTGCCGGTTTTTGATAAATCCGTGGGCCGCCCCGGCTGAGCATCTGTTCAATGAGCGTGCGCCAGCGTACATTACCCCGGCCTTTCTCTGGCAGCGAGTCGTCATAAACTGACCAACTGTTCCCGCCTTGTAAAACCGAATTACGGGTTGCCGCTTCAGCGTGCTCCATCACCTGTTCAGCTGACTGACCGCTGCGACAGACGCAAATGCCAATATGAATCATATCGGCACGATCGATTTTTTTGTTAGCCGGAAGTGCATCAACCGCTTTTAACAACTGTCCTGCAATGCTTTCCGCCTCTTTCAAGGTACGGTGCGGCAACAGGATAGCAAAATCGCTACGGTGGTAACGCGCCAGCAGCGCTCCGGGATAACGCGCAATAAAGGTCGATAATAAATTGATCAGCGCTGAGATTTGCTCTTCCGCAAGGTCGATCCCCCAGCTGTCGCGTAAAAGTGTAAAGTCCGGCAAGCGCACCATCATCACCACGCCGTGGGCGCCCACTTTTTCCTGATCTTCCAGCAGCGTCGCCAGCTGATTATCAAAGAACAGACGGTTGCTGAGCCCAGTTTTTGTATCCTGTGCCACATACGATCGAATCAGCGTATCCAGCCGGCTGCGCTGCTCGCGAGCGCTTTGAATTTCGGAGAGCAGCGTATCGAGCGCACTGCTGGTACGTGCAGGCCATTCATATACAGTTCCCCGCACGTTCGGACCACGTTCACCGTTAAGGATTCGCGTTGAACGGATCTCCAGCAGTTCCTGACCGGAAAGCTGACGCTGTAGCCAGCGCACCGACAAAAATAGCATCAGGATTATAAAACCAATCGACAGCGTGAGCGGTGCGGTGGTCATCAGCGAATGGAAATAGTTGCCCATCGGATCCTGATACACCAGGTGCAGCGACATCCCCGGGTGCTTGAGCAAAGGGACGGTGATTTCACGATACAGATTGTTTGTTCCCGCCGGGCGATAGCTGCTGACGCGGGAATGGCTATAAACCTTACTTTCCCCCTGTAGCAGCTCAACGCGAATGATATCAACCGACACCATCAGCTCATCTATTTGCGGTGTTAGGGTGACAAAATCTTTAGAGACCAGATGAGTATCGATCGCCGTCGCGACGGCCTGGACGCGACTGGTGAACTTATATTGGATCGCATTGTAGAAACTCAGCGAGCAGCCGATCAGCGTCACGAAGATCGTTAACCCTGTGAGCAAAGTCACAAAAGCTGAAAATTTCGTCGTTAATCGCATCCTTGTGTTAACTCCGACAGTTATGAATCAGGCATGAAAATAGAAAAGCGACACGAAAATGCAAAAATGAACGCGAAATCCGTCAATTTACATAAATAATGTGGGCATACTACCAAATCAGGTATATCTGGCAATTTATTGCGCAGAATCGGCATCACGTTTTGATTAGCGAGTATAGTCTTCATAATTAATTTTCCAATCCACTATATGAATTGAGGACAGGTTATGCAGGCTTTGATCTTAGAACAGCAGGACGGAAAAACCCTCGCATCCGTTCAACCCCTCGACGAAAATCAGCTACCAGAAGGCGATGTGACGGTGGATGTTCACTGGTCGAGCCTGAATTATAAAGACGCCCTGGCCATCACTGGCAAAGGAAAAATTATCCGTAATTTTCCGATGATTCCTGGTATCGATTTCGCCGGTACCGTACGCCGCAGTGAAGATCCCCGTTTTCACGCAGGCCAGGAGGTGTTACTGACCGGTTGGGGCGTAGGTGAAAACCATTGGGGCGGACTGTCCGAACGTGCACGCGTCAAAGGCGACTGGCTGGTTGCGCTGCCAAAAGGGCTGGATAGCCGCAAAGCAATGATCATCGGCACGGCCGGTTTTACCGCCATGTTGTGTGTGATGGCGCTTGAAGATGCCGGTATCCGCCCGCAGGACGGTGAGATTGTTGTCACCGGCGCCAGCGGTGGTGTGGGCAGCACTGCCGTTGCATTACTGCATAAGTTGGGGTATCAGGTTGCAGCGGTATCAGGTCGCGAAAGCACGCACGACTATCTGCGTAGTCTGGGCGCCAACCGAATCCTCGGTCGCGACGAGTTTGCTGAAACTCGCCCACTGGAAAAACAACTGTGGGCAGGCGCCATTGATACCGTTGGTGACAAAGTGCTGGCAAAAGTCCTCGCGCAGATGAATTACGGTGGCTGTGTTGCCGCCTGTGGTTTGGCTGGTGGTTTTGCGCTCCCTACTACGGTGATGCCGTTTATTCTGCGCAATGTGCGTTTACAGGGTGTCGATTCCGTCATGACGCCACCGGCGCGCCGCGCGCAAGCCTGGCAACGTCTGGTCACTGACCTGCCTGAATCCTTCTACGCCCAGGCCGCAACTGAAATTGCTCTCGCCGACGCACCGAAGTTTGCCGATGCCATCATCAATAACCAGGTGCAAGGCCGCACGCTGGTGAAGATCGTCTAATCTGCAATTTTTCGTGATAAATTCGCGATAAGCCTTTGCCTCCGTCATGCTTAGCAAAACGCATGACGGAGGATGATATGAAATCCAAAAAACTGACGGAAACCGATGTAACGGCAGAATCTGTATTTATGCTGCAACGTCGCCAGGTACTGAAAGCGCTGGGTATTAGTGCGACAGCCCTTTCCCTCTCTCCCACTGCCCAGGCTGATTTATTGGGGTGGTTCAAAGGTAATGACCGCCCGCCGGCACCAGCCGGAAAACCGCTTGATTTCACGAAACCCGCCGCCTGGCAAAATACATTACCGTTAACGCCGGAAGATAAAGTCACCGGCTACAACAACTTCTATGAATTCGGTCTCGACAAAGCAGACCCGGCAGCCAACGCGGGCAGTCTGAAAACCGATCCTTGGACGCTGAAAATTAGCGGCGAAGTGGCAAAGCCATTAACCCTCGATCACGATGCGTTGACCGCTCGTTTCCCGCTGGAAGAACGTATTTATCGCATGCGCTGCGTAGAAGCCTGGTCTATGGTTGTGCCGTGGATTGGCTTTCCTTTACATAAACTACTGGCACTGGTTGAACCCACCAGCAATGCGAAATATGTGGCGTTCGAAACGCTTTACGCACCGGATGATATGCCGGGGCAGAAAGATCGCTTTATTGGCGGGGGGCTGAAATATCCCTACGTTGAGGGATTACGCCTTGATGAAGCCATGCACCCGCTCACACTGCTCACCGTGGGCGTTTATGGCAAAGCGCTTCCCCCGCAGAATGGCGCCCCTATTCGATTAACCGTACCGTGGAAATACGGTTTTAAAGGAATTAAGTCGATAGTCAGCATTAAACTCACGCGCGATCGCCCACCAACCACCTGGAATATGGCCGCACCTAATGAGTATGGGTTTTATGCCAATGTGAATCCCGGCGTCGACCATCCTCGCTGGTCACAAGCTACTGAACGTTTTATTGGTGCAGGCGGTATCCTCGACGTACAGCGGCAACCTACTCTGCTGTTTAACGGCTATGCCGATGAGGTCGCTTCGCTTTACCGTGGCCTCAATCTGCGGGAGAATTTTTAAGTGCGCCTGACGGTAAAACACATCACCTGGCTGAAAGTTTGCCTGCATCTTGCCGGATTTTTACCTTTTGCCTGGCTCTTTTGGGCGATTAATAATGGTGGATTAAGTGCCGATCCGGTCAAAGACATCCAACACTTTACCGGTAGGACAGCTCTGAAATTCCTGTTGGCAACCTTGCTGGTCTCACCGCTGACGCGCTACGCTAAACAGCCACTATTAATACGTACCCGCCGCCTGTTAGGGCTCTGGTGTTTTGCCTGGGCGACCTTACATTTAACCAGCTATGCGTTGCTGGAGCTGGGCATTCACAATTTGGCTCTGTTGGGTCAAGAGCTAACGACGCGGCCTTATCTGATGCTGGGGATTATCAGTTGGCTCCTGCTATTTGCCCTCACACTCACCTCCACGCAGGCAGCGCAGCGGAAACTGGGCAAACGCTGGCAACTTTTACACAATTTCGTCTATCTTGTGGCGATCCTGGCACCTATTCATTACCTGTGGTCGGTGAAGATTTTATCCCCGCAACCGATCATTTATGCTGCGCTCGCCATCGTGCTTTTAGCCTGTCGTTATAAGAAGTTCCGCCAGTGGTGGCGCTAGCTTCACGATATGTGCAGTACGTTGCAAAACACAGATGAACCCACGTTCTTTACATGCAGGCGGTTGATTATCTTCCCTGATAAGACCAGTATTTAGCTGCCAATTGCTACGAAATGGTTATAATGTGCGACCTTGCTTTCCCTGGAGGCGTTTTTACAGCGCGGAAAGGGTGACAATCGGGTATTGAAGGTATATTTTGTCTTTTACCCGAAAATGGCAGAAGATAGCCACACAATGACTGGTAAGTTTTGATATCTCATTTAATGGCTGCGGCACGCAGTGCAACGCCAGAGATGGGTGATATCTTGTCACCAACAGTTATTCAAATGCTATACAGACGGCGATAAAACGCCTGTCACAATTTCACTAAACAAAGAGTACGGAACCCACTCATGGATATTCGTAAGATTAAAAAACTGATCGAGCTGGTTGAAGAATCAGGCATCTCCGAACTGGAAATTTCTGAAGGCGAAGAGTCTGTACGCATCAGCCGCGCAGCGCCAAATGCAGGTTTCCCGATGATGCAACAGGCTTATGCTGCACCAATGATGCAACAACCGGCTCTGTCTAACGCTGTCGCGCAGACTGCCGCTCCAAGCATGGAAGCTCCTGCCGCAGCGGAAATCAGTGGTCACATCGTACGTTCCCCGATGGTTGGTACTTTCTACCGCACCCCGGGCCCTGACGCCAAACCGTTTATCGAAGTGGGTCAGAAAGTGAATGCGGGCGATACCCTGTGCATCGTTGAAGCCATGAAAATGATGAACCAGATCGAAGCCGATAAATCCGGCGTGGTAAAAGCGATCCTGATCGAAAGTGGTCAACCGGTAGAATTTGACGAGCCGCTGGTCGTCATCGAGTAACGAGGCGAACATGTTGGATAAAATCGTTATCGCCAACCGTGGCGAGATTGCCCTGCGTATTCTTCGTGCCTGTAAAGAACTGGGCATCAAGACCGTCGCTGTGCACTCAAGTGCGGACCGCGATTTAAAACACGTATTACTGGCAGATGAAACGGTCTGTATTGGCCCGGCTCCGTCTGTTAAAAGCTATCTGAACATCCCGGCAATCATCAGCGCGGCTGAAATCACTGGCGCGGTGGCTATTCACCCTGGCTATGGCTTCCTGTCTGAGAACGCTAACTTTGCTGAGCAGGTAGAACGCTCTGGCTTTATCTTCATCGGTCCAAAAGCCGACACCATCCGCCTGATGGGTGACAAGGTGTCTGCAATCACCGCCATGAAGAAAGCGGGCGTCCCGACCGTTCCCGGTTCTGACGGCCCGCTGGGCGATGACATGGATGCTAACCGCGCCCATGCCAAACGCATCGGCTATCCGGTCATCATCAAAGCCTCCGGCGGCGGCGGCGGTCGCGGTATGCGCGTTGTGCGCAGCGACACCGATCTGGCGCAATCCATCGCGATGACCAAAGCTGAAGCGAAAGCCGCCTTCAGCAACGACATGGTATACATGGAGAAATACCTGGAAAATCCTCGTCACATCGAGATCCAGGTACTGGCTGACGGTCAAGGTAATGCAATCTATCTGGCAGAACGTGATTGCTCCATGCAACGTCGTCACCAGAAAGTGGTCGAAGAAGCGCCAGCACCGGGCATTACGCCTGAGCTGCGTCGTTACATCGGCGAACGTTGCGCCAAAGCCTGTGTAGATATTGGCTACCGTGGGGCAGGTACATTTGAGTTCCTGTTTGAAAACGGCGAGTTTTATTTCATTGAAATGAACACCCGTATCCAGGTAGAGCATCCGGTTACCGAAATGATCACCGGCGTTGACCTGATCAAAGAGCAGCTGCGTATCGCTGCGGGTCAGCCGCTGTCCATCACGCAGGATGAAGTTGTGGTTAAAGGCCATGCGGTAGAATGCCGTATCAACGCCGAAGACCCGAACACCTTCCTGCCAAGCCCGGGTAAAATCACGCGTTTCCACGCGCCGGGTGGCTTTGGCGTGCGCTGGGAGTCACATATTTACGCGGGCTACACCGTACCGCCGTACTACGACTCAATGATCGGCAAGCTGATTTGCTATGGCGAAAACCGTGACGTGGCCATTGCCCGTATGAAAAACGCCTTGCAGGAACTGATCATCGACGGTATCAAAACCAACGTCGATCTGCAGATCCGCATCATGAACGACGAGCATTTCCAGCGTGGTGGTTCCAATATCCACTACCTGGAGAAAAAACTCGGACTTCAGGAAAAGTAAGTACGCATAAACTGAAAAGGCCGGATCCTCCGGCCTTTTGTTTTTCTCCCCTCCGGCACGCCCCATAAGGTACAATCCCCGCTTTCTTTATCCACAAGGGACAAAAAATGGACGCTCGTTTTGTTCAGGCCCATAAAGAGGCGCGCTGGGCGCTGTGGCTGACCCTTTTCTATCTCGCTACATGGTTAGTGGCCGCTTACTTACCAGACTCTACGCTGGGCTTTACCGGCTTACCGCACTGGTTCGAAATGGCCTGTCTGCTGACACCGCTGGTTTTCATTGTACTGTGCTGGGCGATGGTGAAATTTATCTATCGCGATATTCCTCTGGAGGATGACGATGCAGCTTGAAGTGATTTTGCCGCTTGTCGCCTATCTTGTAGTGGTGTTTGGTCTCTCTGTGTACGCGATGAGAAAGAGAACGACCGGCACATTCCTGAACGAGTATTTCCTCGGCAGTCGCTCTATGGGCGGGGTCGTATTAGCCATGACGCTGACCGCAACGTACATCAGCGCAAGTTCGTTTATTGGCGGTCCTGGTGCCGCGTATAAATACGGGCTGGGATGGGTACTGTTGGCAATGATCCAACTGCCGGCCGTCTGGCTGTCGCTGGGCATCCTTGGCAAGAAATTCGCTATTCTGGCGCGACGCTATAACGCCGTCACTCTTAACGATATGTTGTATGCCCGCTATCAGAGCCGTTTGCTGGTCTGGCTGGCGAGCCTCAGCTTGTTGGTGGCTTTCGTTGGCGCAATGACCGTGCAATTCATCGGTGGCGCGCGTTTGCTGGAAACCGCAGCGGGGATCCCCTACGAAACTGGCCTGCTGATTTTTGGTATTAGCATCGCGTTATACACCGCCTTTGGCGGATTCCGCGCCAGCGTGCTCAACGACACGATGCAGGGCATGGTGATGCTAGTTGGGACGATTGTCCTGCTGGTCGGCGTTGTCCATGCGGCGGGCGGCCTTAGCAACGCAGTGGCGACGCTGCAAACCATCGATCCGAAGCTGGTGACCCCACAGGGCGCTGATGACATTCTGTCTCCGACCTTTATGACCTCATTCTGGGTATTGGTATGCTTTGGGGTGATTGGCCTACCGCATACCGCCGTGCGCTGCATCTCTTATAAAGACAGCAAGGCGGTCCATCGTGGGATTATTATTGGCACGATTGTCGTGGCGATCCTGATGTTTGGTATGCACCTGGCAGGCGCACTCGGACGCGCAGTGATCCCTGACCTGACGGTACCGGATCTGGTTATCCCTACCTTGATGGTGAAAGTTCTGCCACCGATTGCCGCCGGGATCTTTCTTGCCGCACCGATGGCTGCGATCATGTCAACGATCAATGCCCAATTGCTGCAAAGTTCCGCTACGATCATTAAAGATCTCTACCTGAATCTGCGCCCGGAACAGTTGAAAAATGAAACCCGGTTGAAACGCATGTCAGCCGTAATCACCCTGCTACTGGGCGCGTTACTGCTGCTAGCTGCCTGGAAGCCACCAGAGATGATCATCTGGCTCAACCTGCTGGCGTTTGGTGGGCTGGAGGCCGTCTTCCTGTGGCCGTTGGTACTGGGCCTGTACTGGGAGCGGGCGAACGCAGCAGGGGCATTAAGCGCCATGATTATCGGCGGAGTGCTGTACGCCATTCTCGCCACCTTTAACATTCAGTACCTGGGCTTTCATCCGATAGTGCCTTCGTTGCTGCTAAGTTTGCTGGCTTTCCTGGTCGGAAACCGTTTTGGTTCTGCCGCCCCGCAAGCCGCCATATTGACTACTGATAAATAAAGAGTTTTGCCATGCCATGGATCCAACTGAAACTGAACACCACCGGTGCTAATGCAGAAGAGCTGAGCGATGCGCTGATGGAAGCGGGTGCCGTTTCTATCACCTTCCAGGACACGCATGATACGCCGGTGTTTGAACCACTGCCGGGCGAAACCCGTCTTTGGGGTGATACCGATGTAACGGGTCTGTTCGATGCTGAAACCGACATGAAAGAAGTGGTTGCCATTCTGGAGCAACATCCGCTGCTGGGTGCAGGCTTCGTACATAAAATCGAACAACTTGAAGATAAAGACTGGGAGCGCGAATGGATGGATAACTTCCACCCAATGCGCTTTGGGGAACGTCTATGGATTTGCCCAAGCTGGCGCGATGTGCCGGATGAGAACGCCGTCAACGTGATGCTGGACCCGGGTCTGGCATTTGGTACAGGCACTCATCCTACCACATCTCTGTGTCTGCAATGGCTGGATGGTCTTGATCTGGACGGGAAGACGGTTATCGACTTTGGTTGCGGTTCCGGCATTCTGGCTATTGCAGCGCTCAAATTGGGAGCAGCAAAAGCCATCGGTGTGGATATCGATCCCCAAGCCATTCAGGCAAGCCGCGATAATGCGCAGCGTAATGGCGTTTCTGACCGCCTGGAACTGTACCTGCCACAAGACCAGCCAAAAGACATGAAAGCCGACGTAGTGGTTGCCAACATCCTTGCTGGCCCATTGCGTGAACTGGCACCGTTAATCAGCGTGCTGCCGGTTGAGGGCGGCTTACTGGGCCTTTCCGGTATTCTTGCCAGCCAGGCAGACAGCGTCTGTGAGGCCTACGCCGATCTCTTTACGCTCGATCCGGTTATCGAGAAAGAAGAGTGGTGCCGCATTACCGGTAAGAAAAAATAGTTTCTTTACGTGGCCTCCAGGCAGGCCACGCTTTTCCCGCTTTTTGTACACCAATTCGTACGTCCCCGAGCTAAAACACCCAATTAATTCATTGAAGTTAAAGAAAAAACAAACCATTCACTGAACGAATTGTATGAAAGCAACTTTTAGCAAGGTCGCGATCCTGGTGCTCAGCATTATGCCCGTGACGGTTTTTGCATCCCACTGGAGCTATGAGGGAAAAGGCTCTCCTGAGCACTGGGGCGCGCTCAGCGAGGAGTATAAAACCTGCCAGACCGGTATGAACCAATCTCCCATCAACATCGACACGACACTTACAGCGCATCTCTCGCCGCTGGACACGCACTATACCGATGGCCCGATGACGCTTTCAGAAGCACAGCTTAAAAAATTCACCCAGACTATGCATCACAATAACAACCGGCCAGAACAGCCGCTCAATGGTCGCTGATTGTCGAGTAATCCTCAGCCCCCTGCGATCATGTTCTGAAATGAGAGCATAGTCACATTATGTCGCAATAATCTGCTGATTAATTCAGCAGATTATCTTGTCAGATCGCCTGACCTCGAAGAAAAAATGAGAAGTTACGCAAAATTATATGCGTATATAAAACAGACACATTTTTATAATCCAATGATTTATATAATTAATTATTTTCATCCGTTCACATTTACGGCAATTCATTGATCCACCTCAGTGGATTGGTCAAAGTTTGGCCTTTCATCTCGTGCGAAAAATGCGTAATATACGCCGCCTTGCAGTCACAGTATGGTCATTTCTTAACTCATGCGTATCGGACAATATCAGCTCAGAAATCGCCTGATCGCAGCACCTATGGCTGGCATCACTGACAGACCATTCAGGACGCTGTGCTACGAGATGGGAGCAGGATTGACGGTATCCGAGATGATGTCTTCTAACCCGCAGGTTTGGGAAAGTGACAAGTCTCGTTTACGGATGGTGCACGTTGATGAGCCAGGAATTCGCACGGTGCAAATTGCCGGTAGCGACCCTGTTGAAATGGCCGATGCCGCACGTATTAACGTGGAAAGCGGCGCCCAAATTATTGATATCAATATGGGGTGTCCGGCTAAAAAAGTGAATCGCAAGCTTGCAGGTTCAGCCCTCTTGCAGTACCCGGATTTAGTGAAGTCGATACTAACCGAGGTCGTCAATGCAGTGGACGTTCCTGTCACTCTCAAGATTCGCACCGGCTGGGCTCCGGAACACCGTAACTGCGTAGAGATTGCCCAACTGGCTGAAGACTGTGGCATTCAGGCTCTGACCATTCATGGACGCACCCGCGCCTGTTTGTTCAATGGAGATGCTGAGTACGACAGTATTCGGGCAGTTAAGCAGAAAGTTTCCATTCCGATTATCGCGAATGGCGACATTACTGACCCGCTTAAAGCCAGAGCTGTGCTCGACTATACGGGGGCGGATGCCCTGATGATAGGCCGTGCAGCTCAGGGAAGACCCTGGATCTTTCGGGAAATCCAGCATTATCTGGACACTGGGGAGCTGCTGACCCCGCTGCCTCTGGCAGAGGTGAAGCGCTTGCTTTGTGCGCACGTTCGGGAACTGCATGACTTTTATGGTCAGGCAAAAGGGTACCGAATTGCGCGTAAACACGTATCCTGGTATCTCCAGGAACACGCTCCAAATGACCAGTTTCGGCGCACATTCAACGCCATTGAAGATTCCAGCGAACAGCTGGCGGCGTTGGAGGCATACTTCGAAAATTTTGCGTAATAGAAATAAAGAGCTGACAGAACTATGTTCGAACAACGCGTAAATTCTGACGTACTGACCGTTTCTACCGTTAACTCTCAGGATCAGGTAACTCAAAAACCCCTGCGTGACTCGGTTAAACAGGCACTGAAGAACTATTTTGCTCAACTGAATGGTCAAGATGTTAATGATCTCTATGAGCTGGTACTGGCTGAAGTAGAACAGCCCCTGTTGGACATGGTGATGCAATACACCCGCGGTAACCAGACCCGTGCTGCCCTGATGATGGGCATCAACCGTGGTACGCTGCGTAAAAAACTGAAAAAATACGGCATGAACTGATACTAATCAGCGAAATGTTTGTTTTAAAAGGCGCTACTCGGCATGGGGAAGCGCCTTTTTTATAGGCATCACACGGAGGCTTTGGCGATGAACGCAAGATGTGAACCCGTCTATTTTGGCGATGAATCGAAAAAGATAATCCACGGTGATGCGCTGACCGAACTGAAGAAACTACCATCTGCAAGCGTCGATCTCATTTTTGCCGACCCACCTTATAACATCGGTAAAGATTTTGACGGGCTGGTGGAATCCTGGGACGAAGAGACCTTTCTGGCATGGTTGTTTGAGTGCATTGATGAGTGCCATCGAATTCTCAAGCCACAGGGCACCATGTACATCATGAACAGTACGGAGAACATGCCGTATATCGACCTCAAATGCCGGCAGTTTTTTACCATAAAAAGCCGCATCGTGTGGTCCTATGATAGCTCGGGGGTACAGGCCAAAAACTTTTTTGGATCCCTGTATGAACCGATCCTGATGATGGTCAAAGACTCAAAAAATTATACCTTTAATCGTGATGACGTTCTTGTCGAGGCTAAAACCGGTGCCAAACGCGCGCTAATCGATTACCGAAAGAATCCGCCCCAGCCTTACAATCAGAAAAAGGTGCCAGGTAACGTCTGGGAATTTCCCCGCGTTCGCTATTTGATGGATGAATACGAAAATCACCCCACCCAAAAACCTCAGGCTCTGCTGGAACGCATCATTCTCGCATCCTCGAACCCAGATGAGATGGTGTTAGATCCGTTCGCGGGTAGTTTCACCACCGGCGCGACTGCGGTGGCGTTAGGTCGCAGATTTGTCGGTATTGAAATCAATGACGAATATGTAAAGATGGGGCTCAGAAGACTGAGTATTAGCTCCCACTTCTCAACAAATGACCTTGCAAAAGTAAAAAAGCGAAAGACGAAAAACTCTTCTAAAAAGAGTCGATTAGCTGAAAAGAGCGGTGTGATTTCAACAAAGTAAAAGCATTGTAAGTCTGCTTTTCAGCATGTGGATTTCGTGTATATTCCCAGCACGCTTGGGCATGAATACACAGGATTTGGTAATGATTCGCAAGTATTGGTGGCTGGTTGTTTTTGCTGTCTTCGTTTTTCTTTTTGATGCGCTACTCATACAGTGGATAGAGTTGATGACAACAGAGCACGATAAGTGTCGGAATATGAACTCGGTGAATCCCCTCAAGCTGGTCAACTGCATCGACCTTGAATAGACCATCCTCTAGCACGCGCTATACAGCTGTCAGGCCATGGCAGCTGAATGCAATCGCCTGACACTACCCTACATGATTTTCACTCTCAACAAACTGCATCACACAGCCACCGGGGCTTAGCATTTTTAATACGTTATCAACTAATATCGGTGCCTGTTCATAAAGATCATAACTGACTGGATTCATTAACCAGTTTTTTATTATCCCACTAAAGCTACCGTGCAAAATAATGAGGATGACGTCTAAATCCAGGCTCGTGGCGATAAGATTTTCATCCATACATTTCTGTAATGATTCGCGTATTCTTTGATGGCACAAGCCTATTTTATCGCGAATATCCTGCTCTGATATCATATCGTTATGAAATTCACATTTATGATATAAAATCTGCATTAATGCCTGCTGGCGAGGAATTTTTGCAATATATTGCAAACCCACGACTAATTTCTCCCGTAGCCGTTGTAAGGGGTTGTCTCCCCAACGCCCGATGAGTTGGTCCTGAATAAGATCGCGCAAGGGAGGTTGCTGCAACCAAAGCTCATTAAACAGCTGGCTCTTATTGTCGAAATGCCAGTAGATTGCACCCCGCGTCACGTTTGCGGCATCAGCAATGTCGTTAAGCGTTGTATTGCCAACGCCCCGTGCAGCAAACTGCACAATCGCCGTTTCAATCAGATGCTGCCGCGTTTTGAGGGCATCAGCTTTCGTTTTTCTCGCCATGGTTCGAATGCCTGAGACAGAGTAGAGAATGATAAACTTTCTTATCTAATATTTACTGTACGGAATTAATGTATCACTTAGCCTTTATTTAGACGAGTTCTAAAATATTTCATTACGTACGCCCCACATAAATAAACAAGATGAATAAAACAAAACAATACATTCACATATATGATGATGATTTCAATATGTGTTAATGCAAGTCATAACATGACTAATCTTCTCTTAATGAAAGGGCAGTTGTTTCTTCTTTTTTTGTTTTTATGTGCCGTGTAATACGCGGCAAAATAAGTATTGCTTACATCGCAAGCTAATTATTTGTAGGATAGCCAACTATTATTTTTTATTTGTGCGCGTTATCGCCCTGCCATTACTCCGGTAAATAACGAGCTTTCGGTTCTTTAAGGAATAGAAATGACGAAAACTGCCAGGTTCTCGCTCCTGCCCTCATTCATCATCATCTCCGCTGCATTACTCGCCGGTTGTAACGATCAGGGTGACACACAGGCTCATCCCACTGAGCCACAGGTGACTGTCCATGTTGTCGAGTCGGCCCCCTTAGCCGTGACGACAGAATTACCGGGACGTACAAGCGCATTTCGTATTGCAGAAGTCCGCCCCCAGGTTAGCGGGATTGTACTCAAAAGAAATTTCACCGAAGGCAGCGATGTTGAAGCAGGCCAGTCGCTTTATCAGATCGATCCTGCAACCTATCAGGCTGACTACGACAGCGCCAAAGGCGAACTGGCAAAAAGTGAAGCCGCAGCGGCAATCGCGCACTTAACCGTAAAACGCTATGTTCCACTGGTCGGAACAAAATACATCAGTCAGCAAGAATACGATCAGGCTATTGCTGACGCACGTCAGGCCGATGCCTCGGTTATTGCAGCCAAAGCGGCTGTCGAAAGCGCGCGTATTAACCTTGCTTACACCAAAGTGACCTCACCTATTAGCGGACGCATCGGTAAATCTAGCGTCACCGAAGGTGCGCTGGTCACTAATGGTCAGGCAACAGCGCTCGCTACCGTGCAACAACTCGATCCTATTTATGTCGACGTGACGCAGTCCAGTAACGACTTTATGCGCCTCAAGCAGTCCATTGCACAAGGCAGTCTGCATAAAGACAACACCAGCAGCACCGTCGAGTTGGTGATGGAGAATGGCCAGTCATATCCACTGAAAGGCACGTTGCAGTTTTCTGATGTGACGGTTGATGAAAGCACCGGATCAATCACCCTCAGAGCCGTGTTCCCTAACCCGCAGCACACTCTGCTGCCCGGCATGTTTGTGCGCGCACGTGTTGATGAAGGCGTTCAACCCAATGCGATCCTTGTTCCGCAACAAGGAGTAACGCGTACGCCGCGTGGCGACGCCACTGTGATGGTTGTCAATGACAAGAGTCAGGTTGAAGCTCGTCCGGTCGTCGCCGTGCAAGCTATTGGTGATAAGTGGCTGATTAGTGAAGGCTTACAGTCGGGTGACAAAGTCATCGTGAGTGGTTTACAGAAAGCGCGCCCAGGCGTGCAGGTTAAAGCCACCACCGATGCCCCGGCTGCGGCTACAGCGCAATAAGGTAACCGGACATGGCAAACTTTTTTATTAGGCGTCCAATCTTTGCCTGGGTACTGGCCATCATTTTGATGATGGCGGGTGCGTTGGCAATCATGCAACTGCCCGTGGCGCAATACCCTACCATCGCGCCCCCTGCCGTTGCGATTACCGCAACCTACCCAGGTGCGGATGCACAAACGGTACAGGACACCGTCACACAGGTTATCGAACAAAACATGAACGGCATCGATAACCTGATGTATATGTCATCCACCAGCGACTCCGCCGGGAGCGTGACCATCACGCTGACGTTCCAGTCCGGAACCGATCCCGATATTGCCCAGGTGCAGGTGCAAAACAAACTGCAGCTCGCAACCCCTTTACTGCCGCAGGAAGTCCAGCAGCAGGGTATCGGCGTTGAGAAATCGAGCAGCAGCTTTTTGATGGTCGCGGGCTTTGTTTCTGACAATCCACAGACCACGCAGGACGACATCTCAGACTATGTCGCCTCTAACGTTAAAGACTCAATCAGCCGTTTGAACGGTGTGGGCGACGTGCAACTGTTTGGTGCACAGTACGCCATGCGTATCTGGCTGGATGCGAATTTGTTGAACAAATACCAGCTCACACCAGTTGATGTCATCAACCAGTTAAAGGTGCAGAACAACCAGATAGCCGCAGGTCAGTTAGGGGGGACGCCTGCATTACCTAATCAACAGCTTAACGCCTCGATCATTGCGCAAACACGACTGAAAGATCCACAAGAGTTCGGCAAAGTGACCTTACGCGTGAACAGCGACGGCTCTGTTGTCCATCTGAAGGATGTAGCACGCATTGAGCTGGGTGGTGAAAACTACAACGTCGTTGCCCGTATTAACGGTAAACCGGCATCCGGCCTTGGCATTAAGCTGGCAACTGGAGCAAACGCGCTGGATACCGCCAACGCAATTAAAGCTAAACTGGTTGAACTGCAACCGTTCTTCCCGCAGGGTATGAAAGTTGTTTACCCGTACGACACCACGCCGTTCGTCACCATCTCCATTCATGAGGTGGTGAAAACACTGTTTGAAGCGATCGTGCTGGTGTTCCTGGTGATGTACCTGTTCCTGCAAAACATCCGCGCCACGCTCATTCCAACCATCGCCGTTCCCGTCGTACTGTTGGGAACCTTTGCCGTACTGGCAGCATTTGGCTACTCGATAAACACCCTGACGATGTTCGGGATGGTGCTCGCCATCGGTTTGTTGGTCGATGATGCGATTGTGGTGGTCGAGAACGTTGAACGCGTGATGATGGAAGAAAATTTGCCCCCCAAAGAGGCGACGGAGAAATCCATGTCGCAGATTCAGGGGGCGCTGGTGGGTATCGCCATGGTGCTGTCAGCGGTGTTTATCCCGATGGCCTTCTTTGGCGGCTCCACTGGTGCGATTTACCGCCAGTTCTCTATCACCATCGTTTCTGCTATGGCGCTTTCCGTACTGGTAGCATTGATTCTGACCCCTGCTCTTTGTGCCACATTGCTCAAACCGGTGTCAGCGGAGCATCACGAGAAAAAAAGCGGCTTCTTTGGCTGGTTTAATGCGAAGTTCGATCACAGCGTCAACCACTATACCAATAGCGTCAGTGGTATTGTCCGTAAAACCGGACGTTATCTTATCGTTTACCTGATCATTGTTGTTGGAATGGCGGTGTTGTTTATGCGCCTGCCAACTTCCTTCCTCCCAGAAGAAGATCAGGGCGTATTCCTGACGATGATTCAGCTGCCGGCTGGCGCAACGCAGGAACGCACCCAAAAGGTTCTTGATCAGGTGACCAACTACTACCTGAATAATGAGAAAGCTAATGTCGAAAGCGTCTTTACAGTTAACGGCTTCAGCTTCAGCGGACAGGGGCAAAACTCAGGGATGGCATTTGTCAGCCTCAAGCCTTGGGAAGAACGTAGCGGGAAGGAGAATAACGTTGAATCGGTTATTGCCCGTGCGACCCGCGCTTTCAGCCAGATTCGCGACGGTCTGGTGTTCCCCTTCAACATGCCAGCCATTGTTGAATTGGGCACGGCAACCGGCTTTGACTTTGAGCTGATTGACCAAGGGGGGCTGGGGCACACGGCCTTGACTCAGGCACGTAATCAGCTAATGGGGATGGTTGCACAACATCCGGATCTGCTGGTTCGCGTACGTCCTAACGGCCTGGAAGATACCGCACAGTTCAAGCTGGATGTTGATCAAGAAAAAGCACAAGCGCTGGGAGTTTCCTTATCTGATATTAATGAAACCATCTCCGCAGCGCCGGGCGGTTATTACGTCAATGACTTCATTGACCGTGGCCGCGTGAAAAAAGTGTACGTCCAGGCTGATGCAAAATTCCGTATGTTGCCGGAAGACATCAATAATCTGTATGTTCGCAGCGCCAACAGCGAAATGGTGCCATTCTCAACATTTAGCTCTTCTCAATGGGTTTATGGCTCGCCGCGACTGGAACGTTACAACGGTATGCCATCAATGGAGTTACTGGGAGAAGCCGCGCCGGGTAGAAGTACCGGTGAAGCCATGGCAATGATGGAAAGCCTGGCAGAAAAACTGCCAACCGGCATCGGTCATGACTGGACTGGCATGTCTTACCAGGAACGACTGTCAGGTAACCAGGCTCCCGCGTTGTATGCCATTTCGTTAATCGTTGTCTTCCTTTGCCTTGCCGCATTGTATGAGAGCTGGTCGATTCCATTCTCCGTCATGCTCGTGGTACCGCTCGGTGTTGTTGGTGCGTTATTAGCCGCATCGCTGCGTGGAATGAATAACGATGTGTACTTCCAGGTTGGTCTGCTTACCACCATCGGCCTCTCAGCCAAAAACGCCATACTGATTGTGGAGTTTGCCAAAGACCTGATGGACAAAGAGGGCAAAGGCTTGATTGAGGCGACGCTGGAAGCCTCCCGCATGCGTCTCCGCCCTATCCTGATGACTTCACTAGCTTTTATTCTGGGAGTTATGCCGCTGGTAATCAGTCGCGGCGCAGGTAGTGGCGCACAAAATGCGGTCGGTACAGGCGTTATGGGGGGGATGCTCACCGCCACATTGCTAGCTATCTTCTTCGTACCCGTCTTCTTTGTTGTCGTTAGGCGACGTTTTAGTCGACACAACGATTAAATTGTAAAATAAAGGCGTCTACGGACGCCTTTTTACCAGATATTGAGATCTTTATTTATTAATAAGATAGCAATTTATTTTTTCCCACCTGTCACCGCAAAGCATCCATTGCCCTCTAATTTATTCATTATGTTTACAAACCACACGAATTGAGATTATTCCTCATGTCAGTCTTTTTTTAAGAGGTGGTAAAATAGTTCTCGATTTCGCAGATAGCTTTGCGTTTGTCTTTGCTTTATTAGCGAAACGTTTATTTTAGAGGTAACACCATGAAAAGATTAATTTCCGTTGCATTGCTGACAGCATTACTGGCAGGCTGTGCACACGATTCTCCTTGCGTACCTGTCTATGACGATCAGGGCCGCCTGGTTCATACCAATACCTGTATGAAAGGTACCACGCAGGATAACTGGGAAACAGCAGGTGCAATCGCCGGGGGTGCTGCTGCCATTGCCGGTCTGACGCTTGGGATCGTTGCCCTGACCAAATGAATCCTCTTAAAAGCGCGGTACCTGCCGCGCTTTTAGTCATAAAGATAAATCTTTATATAAGACATAACGTTGGTGTTCGGTATCTATCATAGAATAATATTATTATAGATTTCTCTCACATATCCACGACGTAAAATTAGCATTTTTTGTATTCTTCGTAACAGCACGTCTTCCTGTCATTATTCTCACGCCCTCAATATTACCGCCCGAAATCGTTATCACGCGTCCTGTCTTAATTTTTAATTTTTTGCGCTGAAATGTGGCTTACGTTTCAATTTTGCACCACTTCAGGGCGCTGTATTTATTTTTTCCTGTCTACACTCTGCATATTGCGTCGAATATTCGGTCGCAAAAAACTGGCACTACCTTTGCTTAGAAGAGTATGGCCAAAGCCACAGACAGGTAAAAGACGTTTTTAGAACGTCTCCATAACAATAATTCCTCCACACAGGATGCTCTATGAAAAAGATGATAATAGCCAGCCTGGCTGCGGCCGGCGTGATGCTTGCGATTGCAAATCAGGCACATGCCGGCGCAACGCTTGATGCCGTAAAGAAAAAAGGATTTGTACAATGTGGTATCAGTGATGGTTTACCTGGCTTTTCTTACGCCGATGCGAGCGGCAAATTTTCGGGTATTGATGTCGATGTTTGCCGTGGTGTTGCCTCTGCTGTATTCGGTGATGACACAAAAGTAAAATATACCCCACTCACCGCCAAAGAACGCTTCACGGCTTTACAGTCTGGCGAAGTCGATCTGCTTTCACGTAATACCACCTGGACTTCCTCTCGTGATGCAGGCATGGGCATGTCCTTTACCGGCGTAACGTATTACGATGGCATTGGTTTTCTCACCCACAATAAAGCTGGTCTGAAGAGTGCTAAAGAACTGGATGGCGCAACGGTGTGTATTCAGGCTGGTACAGATACCGAACTGAACGTGGCCGATTACTTTAAGGCCAATAATATGAAGTACACCCCCGTCACCTTTGATCGCTCGGATGAATCAGCTAAAGCCCTCGAATCTGGACGCTGCGATACGCTGGCTTCCGACCAGTCTCAGTTGTACGCCCTGCGAATCAAACTGAGCAATCCTGCGGAGTGGATTGTCCTGCCAGAAGTTATTTCTAAAGAACCGCTTGGACCTGTCGTGCGCCGTGGTGATGACGAGTGGTTTTCCATTGTTCGCTGGACACTGTTCGCCATGCTGAACGCTGAAGAGATGGGCGTTAACTCGAAAAACGTTGATGAAAAAGCAGCTAACCCGGCAACACCGGATATGGCTCACCTGCTAGGCAAAGAAGGTGACTACGGCAAGGATCTGAAGCTCGATAACAAATGGGCTTACCATATTATTAAGCAGGTAGGAAATTACGCAGAGATCTTTGAACGTAACGTGGGATCGGAAAGCCCGCTGAAGATCAAACGCGGACAGAACAACCTCTGGAATAACGGCGGCATCCAGTACGCACCGCCAGTGCGCTAATTCGTAGCGATGTAACGGGCGCCGCAGGTGCGGCGCTCAACCCAGAGTCATAGTTACCGAGGTCTTCTTATGCCCCATCGCCGCTCAAGCGTAAAAGGATCATTCTCCTTTTCTAACCCTGCGGTCCGCGCCTGGTTATTTCAAATACTTGCCGTCATTGTGGTTGTCAGCATTGCGGTCTATCTCATTCATAACACGATTAATAACCTGAGCAGCCGCGGTATAACCTCGGGATTTTCTTTTCTCGATCGCAGTGCCGGATTTGGCATCGTTCAGCACCTGATTGATTACGAGCAGGGCGATACCTACGGTCGGGTCTTTCTGGTCGGCCTACTCAATACGCTGTTAGTCTCTGCTTTGTGCATCGTTTTCGCATCGTTCCTCGGCTTCTTTCTTGGACTGGCGCGACTGTCTGATAACTGGTTACTACGCAAGCTCTCGACGATTTATATCGAAACGTTCCGCAATATTCCCCCACTGCTGCAAATTTTCTTCTGGTATTTTGCTGTATTACGTAATTTGCCCGGCCCTCGCCAGGCGGTTAACGCATTAGATCTCGCCTTCCTGAGCAACCGCGGGCTCTATATTCCGTCGCCCCAGATGGGAGAGGGTCTTGTTGCTTTTTGCGTCGCCGTCCTGATTGCTATCGTCACCACCATTGGGCTATTCCGCTTTAACAAAATGCACCAGACCAAAACGGGTCAACTACGTCGGACCTGGCCTACGGCTCTGGCGCTGATCGTGTTTTTACCGATGATTTCACAGTGGATCTTTGGCGCAGCGCTCCACTGGGATATCCCTGAACTACGTGGCTTTAACTTCCGTGGTGGTATGGTACTTATTCCAGAACTGGCGGCACTGACGCTGGCGCTTTCGGTGTATACCTCCGCATTTATTGCAGAAATTATTCGCGCTGGTATTCAGGCTGTGCCTTATGGTCAGCATGAAGCAGCACGCTCGCTAGGGCTGCCAAATCCAGTAACGCTTCGCCAGGTTATCATCCCGCAGGCGCTGCGCGTCATCATTCCCCCACTGACCAGCCAGTACTTGAATATCGTTAAAAACTCCTCTCTGGCTGCGGCAATCGGCTACCCGGATATGGTTTCACTGTTTGCCGGAACCGTACTTAACCAAACAGGGCAAGCCATTGAAACCATCGCTATTACCATGTCTGTGTATCTAATCATCAGCCTAAGCATTTCTCTGCTGATGAATATTTATAACCGCAGAATTGCACTGATTGAGCGCTAAGGAGCCACGATGACAAAAGCACTGCTGTCTCACCCTGCGCGCCAGAACAGTCATCACGCAGGACGCGTTATTTTGTGGGTACGTAAAAATCTGTTCTCTAGTTGGTCAAATAGCCTGTTGACGCTGTTTTGTATGTGGCTAATGTGGGAATTTATTCCTCCCTTGCTTAACTGGGCATTTCTACAGGCTAACTGGGTAGGGTCTACCCGGGCAGACTGTACGAAGGCAGGAGCCTGCTGGGTGTTTATTCATGAACGCTTTGGCCAATTCATGTATGGACTCTATCCGCACGATCAGCGCTGGCGGGTAAATCTGGCCCTGATTATCGGTTTGCTTTCTATCGCACCTATGTTCTTGAAAGCCATGTCCCACCGTGGCCGCTATATCGCCGCCTGGGCAGTGGTGTATCCCCTTGTGGTCTGGTGGTTGATGTACGGTGGTTTTTTGGGACTAGATCGCGTAGAAACCCGGCAGTGGGGGGGATTAACGCTAACCCTGATCATCGCATCCGTCGGTATTGCCGGTGCGCTTCCTTGGGGGATTTTACTCGCATTAGGTCGTCGTTCTCATATGCCCATCGTGCGGGTTTTATCGGTTCTTTTCATTGAATTCTGGCGTGGAGTACCGCTGATCACCGTCCTGTTTATGTCCTCGGTGATGCTCCCGCTATTTATGTCAGAAGGTACCAGTATCGACAAACTGATTCGCGCGCTGGTCGGTGTGATCCTTTTCCAGTCAGCCTATGTCGCAGAGGTAGTGCGCGGGGGATTACAGGCTCTACCAAAGGGTCAGTATGAAGCTGCCGAGTCACTGGCGCTAGGGTACTGGAAAACGCAGGGGCTGGTTATTCTTCCCCAAGCGCTTAAGTTGGTTATTCCCGGTCTGGTCAACACGATTATCGCGCTGTTTAAGGATACCAGTCTGGTCATCATCATCGGCCTTTTTGATCTCTTCAGTAGCGTACAACAAGCAACTGTCGATCCCACCTGGCTGGGGATGTCGACGGAAGGCTACGTTTTTGCCGCGCTGATTTACTGGATTTTCTGTTTCAGCATGTCTCGTTACAGCCAGCATCTGGAAAAACGTTTTAACACCGGGCGTACACCGCACTGAGGAATTTATGAGCCAATTATTAATGCCGTCTACGGACGCAATGATTACGCTGGAAAACGTCAACAAGTGGTATGGGCAGTTTCATGTTCTTAAGAATATTAACCTGAAGGTAAAGCAGGGGGAGCGTATCGTATTGTGCGGGCCTTCTGGATCAGGTAAATCAACAACTATCCGCTGTATTAATCATCTGGAAGAGCATCAGCAAGGACGCATTGTGGTTGATGGGATTGAGCTCAACGAAGACATCCGCAATATTGAGCGCGTCAGGCAAGAAGTCGGCATGGTCTTTCAACACTTTAATCTCTTCCCTCATTTGACAGTCCTGCAAAACTGCACATTGGCCCCCATTTGGGTTCACAAGATGGCAAAGAAAGAGGCTGAAGTGCTGGCTATGCACTATCTTGAACGGGTTCGTATTGCAGAACATGCGCATAAATTCCCGGGACAAATTTCCGGAGGGCAGCAGCAGCGCGTGGCTATTGCGCGATCACTGTGTATGAAACCCAAAATCATGTTGTTTGACGAACCCACTTCGGCGTTGGATCCTGAAATGGTGAAAGAAGTGTTGGATACCATGATTGGTCTGGCGCAATCAGGAATGACAATGCTTTGTGTCACCCATGAAATGGGTTTTGCCCGTACGGTCGCGGACAGAGTAATCTTTATGGACCTTGGCGAAATTGTAGAACAAGCGCCCCCGGATGAGTTTTTTGCTAATCCACGTTCTGAACGTACGCGTGCGTTTTTATCCCAGGTTATCCATTAAATTCGCTGGCCGGATAAAGATCCGGTGGTTTTTTGATTCGTATAACGCAAAAAGGCCATCCTTTCGGATGGCCTTTTCACTTATTTGATGTCTGGCAGTTCCCTACTCTCGCATGGGGAGACCCCACACTACCATCGGCGCTACGGCGTTTCACTTCTGAGTTCGGCATGGGGTCAGGTGGGACCACCGCGCTACAGCCGCCAGACAAATTCTTTTCTACGTGCCGAACTTTAACCTAAAAACTGGTGCTGATACCCAGAGTCGAACTGGGGACCTCACCCTTACCAAGGGTGCGCTCTACCAACTGAGCCATATCAGCACACTAA
>NZ_JADABY010000044.1 GCF_015672735.1 Citrobacter sp. Res13-Sevr-PEB04-36
GAAAGTTCGATTCCTGCAAGGACACCATTGCCTTCCGTTTTATCCCCGACACTGTGCAACTCTCCGCAATCTGGCATCCCCCCGGACGTTAAGGGTATAATCCTGAGAACTCTTTTTACTGGATTTAGAAACGAACATGACAAAACTCACCCTACAAGAGCAGATGCTCAAAGCTGGCTTAGTCACCAGTAAAAAAATGGCAAAAGTACAGCGGACGGCGAAAAAATCGCGCGTTCAGGCGCGCGAAGCCAGAGAGGCGGTAGAAGAAAATAAAAAAGCGCAGGTTGAGCGTGACAAGCAACTCAGCGAGCAGCAAAAGCAAGCGGCCTTGTCGAAAGAATACAAAGCCCAGATTAAGCAGCTGATAGAAATGAATAAAATCACCATTTCAAGAGGCGATATTGGCTATAACTTTACTGACAACAATCTGATTAAAAAAATCTACGTTGATAAAGTTACCCAGACTCAGTTAATCAAGGGACGTCTTGCCATTGCACGACTGACCGCGGAAAGTGACCGCGATAGCGAATACGCAATTATCCCGGCGGTGGTGGCCGATAAGATAGCGCAGCGTGACGCAAGCTACATTGTCTTGAATTGCGAACTGAGTCAGGAAGATAAGGACGAAGACGATCCGTATGCTAACTTTGTCGTGCCTGATGATTTGATGTGGTAAGAAATTAGGCCAGATAATTTTCTGGCCTCCGTTCGCGTATTTCGGTGAGTGCTAGAACTTATAGTGCTCTTTACTCAGCCCGTATTTTCGCATTCTCAGATACAGTTTCTTACGCGGAATTTGCAGATACTCAGCTACTTCATTAATCCGTCCCTGATGGATATTGAGCGCTTCCGTGATGATCTGTCGTTCATACTCTTCTACCCGACGGTCTAACGGGGTCGGCTCGGGCATATGCAGCTGTGGGTTGGCGGTTTCAGCCAACGGGAGTAACCCGACAGCAAACAACTCTGCGGCATTCGCCAGTTCTCGCACATTGCTCAACCAGACACGTCTTCGCATGCCTTTCAGCAATTCACCGTCGACCTCGGGCACGGGATGGTTTAACCGCAGACAGGCTTTATGCAGGTAGTGATGAAATAACGGTTCGATATCGTCCAGGCGTAGAGACAGCGGCTGACAGGCGATTTGCGTCATGGCAAAGCAATAATAGAGTTCCGCCACAATCTGGTGGGTTGCCGCCAGCTCCACCAATGATGTCTCCCCGATCCCAATTAAGCGAAAAGAACGCAGTTCCTGACTTTGCAACTGCACCAGATGGTGCTGCTGCTCACGCGTCAAACACTCTATATGGCTCAGTACCAGCGTCCCTCCCTGAGCCTGATCAATAAGCGCATTGAGCTGAGCCACGTTTCCGGATGTCAGGTCTGCACGAATAAACGGCCCGTAGACGTTACGCCCCAGTTGATGCAGATACCGTGCGCCCGTCATGCGCCCTGTTCCGGGCTCACCATAAAACCAGACAGCAATATCCGTTTCCGCCAGCTGCTGTAACCGCTGGCGGAATTGCGTTGCCCAGTCACTGTATCCGACCACTTCAACCTGTAACTTTTGCTGGCAGTAATGACGACGCGCAATCACAGACTGCCTTTGGCGCAGAGCATCTTCAACCTGCGTCAGCAGGTTAGCGGGGTCGACTGGCTTTTGCAGAAAGTCCCATGCGCCTTTCTTCACTGCATCTACCGCCATCGGGACATCGCCGTGCCCGGTGATCAGCAGGATCGGTAACTGATTATCATCCTGATGAAACAGGGTCATCAGATCGATCCCCGAACAGCCCGGCATACACACATCGCTTAATACGATCCCCGGCCAGTCAGCTGGCATCATGTTTCGGGCATCAAACGGATTGTTACAGGCCAGGACGCGATATCCAGCCTGCTCCAGCAACAGAGTGTAAGCATCGAGCACATCAGGATCATCATCAATCAGCAGAACAGAGTCTTCATCACTCAACATCGTTTACATCCGTCAGGTTGAATTGCAGGACTACGCAGGCATTGCGCCCCAGTGTTGACGCCAGGCGTAACTCGCCGTTCATTTGCGTCATTAACGATACACAAATCGACAGACCAATACCGAGACCCACATCTTTACTGGTGGTGAACGGCTTCAATAGCGACGGTAACAACGCTTGCGGCCAACCGGGGCCATTATCCGCAATCAAAACACACAGGTTCCTGCCCTGAGCGCGCCAGCTCACCTCAATCTCAGCCGCAACCGGACGGGCATCGAGCGCGTTTGCCAGCACATTAACCAGTACCTGTTGAATTCTCACCTCATCTCCGAGTACCCATACGGTCTCCGGCGGGAGCGCCAGCCTACCTTGCTGTGGCTTATGACGCATCGCCAATAGCTCCCAGGCCGCAGTAAAGGTTTGCCGCAAATCGACCGGATGTAACGGTGTGTCCGGCTCAGCCCGTCGCGCAAACTGGCGCAGTGAGCGAATAATGGCATCAATGCGGGTAATCAGCCCTTCTGCTTTGCTTAAGGTGCTTCTTGCCTGCGCTAATTGTCCCTGTTCAATGGCCTTTCCCGTCGTAAATAAGTACATCGACAGCGCGTTTAGCGGTTGGTTAATTTCATGCGCCAGGGTGGTCATAGTCTGGCCGACCACCGCCAATTTCGCCGTCTGAATCAATTCATCCTGCGTAGCACGAAGATCGGACTCAATCTCTTTCCGCTCAGCCACTTCCTGCTCAAGCTGATTTTTTTGCGTATTAAGCTGCCCCAGCGTATGGCGCAGCAAGCCCGCGATGCGCCCTAACTCATCACGGCCATATACCGGAATAGTTGCATCTGTTCTGCCAAGACCAATCTGCACCACGGCCTGGTTCAGTACGGTAAAACGCTTCACCAGTCTTGAGCGGATAAAGTAGTGGTTGAGCGTCCAGGCGAGCAGCAGCGCCAGCAGCGTCGCCAGCAGAATTAACCCACCGCTGACGCGAACAATCTGCTCCAGGCGCTGATTAAAGCTCTGCATTTGCTGATGACTGCTGCCGAGTTGCGCTTCAAGCAAGGTACGAAAGCGCCCGAGCGTCGCTTCTCTGGCATGATTAGCATCAACGAGGGCCTTTTGCGCCGCCACGTAGTCGCGCATCGTATCAGGCATTTTATTTTTCATCATGCCGATTTCCAGCAACTCATCGATAGTTTGGCGCAACGTTATCGTACTGGGCCAGTCATCCAGCGTCCGGATATTTTCATCCGCCGTTGTTTTCAAATTCGCCAGATAACGAATGTGGGTCTCCACCAGCATGCCATCATCGCTACCGGACTTCAGTTCGTTCAGCCTGTCGCGCAGATCGTCGACGATTTGATTCTCAATTCTCGCCAGCGTGTAAACCTGCTGCTGCTCGTTTTGCACTTCCCGGGCACGCTTCAGGTATTGCGCCGCATCACCATTTTTGGCCTCAATTTGATCCAGCAGCGTTCCCTGCTGCCAGGTAAAATCCTGCACCAATGAATTCAGCTCGGTCGTAAAATCATCATGCAGCCAGTCGATGCGCGCAGACAGCTCGCTCACTTTCTCTCGCACCAGGAACATGTTGTAAAGCACCCTGTCCAGCTCCGTCATCAAGGTACGGCTGTCTTGCAAAATAACCGCCAGTTGCAGCTGTTCTGCGGGCTGCAATCCGCGGCTTAGCGTCTCAATCTTATCCAAATGCTGAATTATCTGGTTGCGCAGTTGCAGTCTTACCGTGGTATTAGGAGCCAACAGGAATTCATTCAGCTGATCCACCACCAGGTTGAGATTGCCTTCAATTAAAAAAGCGGAATGGACGCGCGGGAAGTAGTCATCCAGCGAATAGCGGATCTGCGAGCTCTGCTCATGCCAGGAATACAGACTGACGCAACTCACACTTAACGTCAGCAACGCCCCCGTCAAAAAAGCCCCCCGCAGACTACTGCTGATACTAAGCTGACGAAGACGTTGCAGTAGCGACCCACTTTTCATTTTAATTCTTCCAGTTTGGCGATAGCCTCGCGCTGGTTTTTGAGAAACCATCGCTGCCATTCCATCATCCGCTGTTCAGCAACGCTTTTATTCTCGAATTGCGCAAGCCAGGCCTCATCTTCACTACTGCTGGCGTCTATCGGGACGCTGGTCAATAACGCTCGTATTTCAGGGAGTGGCCGTTTTAGCCGCGCTTCGGCGCTATACAGCGCTCGCCAGGCATCCTTCAATTGAGCGAGACGAAAACTGATGGCGGTATCAAACATCCGCTGCACCAGCTGCTGCCGCTTGAGGATCAGGCGATAATTTAGTGGTGGCTGGTCCATCAGAATGGCCTGCTGAGCAGCACGCGGATTATCGGCGGGCAGCCGCGTGACCGGATATTTCCCGGTATTCGCATCAGCAAGGATCCGCTGCCCTTGAGGACTCAATAAATAGCGGATAAAACGACGGGCTTCCCCGGCATGCTGGCTATTGTTCAACACCGCCACATAGGTTGGCGACACCGCAGAATGCGGAAAGTAATTAAACGCCAGATGCGGGTCGTTGAGCAGCAAATTGGCATAGTTATCAATCACCGGCCCGGCGACGCCCAACCCACTCTTAATTTTATCGGCAACACCGAAACTGCGCGATGAAATCGTCACCAGATTGCCGGCGCTTGCCAGCAGCATTGCCCATCCTTGTTCCCACCCTTTTTGCTGCAACAGTGATTCCACCATCAGATGGTTAGTATCGGAACGCGACGGACTACTCATCAACAGTGCGCCCTGATACCGGGGATGTGTTAAATCCTCCCAGTCAGCCGGGGCCGGTAAATGCCGCGCCGCCAGCGCAGAACGGTTAATCAGCAGGCCAAAACCCGATATCGCCACCGCCACGGATGTAGAACGGATGGATTCAGGCACCAGACGCTGGCTCTCCGGTAGCGCATTATCAAACGGTGCCAGCTTCTGATGCTCCTGCAAATGCTGCAACAGCATGGGAGAAGAGGTCAAAATCAGATCAACATTGTCCGCGTTCGCCGTATCAAGAAGCTGTTCCAGAGAGGCACTGGTGCGGTTTAGCGTACGAATCATCACCGACCCGGGCTCAGTTTGCCATTGCTGGATAATCCATGCTGTCGCCCCAGGGGAGAACGTCGTTGCCATGACTAACTCTTTGCTCTGTGCCAGGCTCGCCGCCGACAGTAACGTAAAACAGAGCGCGAGGATAAAAATTCGCCCCCGGTCGAAAAGTCTGTTTGTGATCAGGGTCATAAATACCAACATGTTCGAAAAATAATATTGAGACAAAACTTACCCGATTACCCCAACACAAGGAAAAGGTAAACTGGTTATCAAAATAACCAGGCAGAAAGCAAAAACATAGACAAAGAATACCTTAAAATGCCGATTAAAATTGTTAATACCCGCACATGCCAGCTATAAACTTACGCTAAAAGCAATAACTGCTCACACCTATTAATTTAAAAGGGTCAAAATTAACCACCCTTCACGTAATTTGAGTCAATACTGACACATTTCATCGAATTGAATTCCATCACCGTTTATTTCACCCTGCACGACGAAAACTCCTGATATTCACATCAATATAAATTTAGGTGATGATATGCTTTCAATATTTAAGACAGGGCCATCGGCAAATAAAGTCCCACCGGAGCAAGTTCAGGCGACATATGGTCGATACAGGATGCAGGCGTTACTGAGCGTTTTTCTCGGTTACCTTGCGTACTATATTGTCCGTAACAACTTCACTCTCTCTACGCCATACCTGAAAGAACACCTGGATCTCAGTGCCACACAAATTGGTCTGCTTAGCAGTTGTATGTTGATTGCCTACGGGATCAGTAAGGGTATTATGAGCAGTCTGGCCGATAAGGCCAGCCCGAAAGTCTTTATGGCATGCGGCCTGGTACTGTGTGCCATCGTGAACGTCGGTTTAGGTTTCAGCACCGCATTCTGGATATTTGCCACTCTGGTGGTGTTCAATGGTTTATTCCAGGGGATGGGTGTCGGCCCCTCCTTTATAACCATTGCCAACTGGTTTCCACGTAAAGAGCGTGGACGCGTTGGCGCCTTCTGGAATATCTCGCACAACGTTGGTGGCGGTATTGTCGCCCCGATTGTGGGTACCGCTTTTGCTATTCTTGGGAGCGAACACTGGCAAAGCGCCAGCTATATTGTCCCTGCCTGCATCGCCGTACTGTTTGCCTTTATTGTTCTGATGTTGGGTAAAGGTTCACCGCGACAAGAAGGGTTACCACCGCTGGAAGAAATGATGCCGGAAGAAAAAGTCGTGCTCAACGCCCGACAGGTTACCCAGGCACCGGAAAATATGAGCGCCTTCCAGATCTTTTGCACTTACGTGCTGCGCAATAAAAATGCCTGGTATGTCTCTCTGGTGGACGTGTTTGTCTATATGGTGCGCTTTGGCATGATCAGCTGGTTGCCGATTTATCTGTTAACTGAAAAACACTTCTCGAAAGAACAAATGAGCGTGGCGTTTCTGTTTTTCGAATGGGCTGCTATTCCTTCGACACTGCTGGCAGGTTGGCTCACCGACAAACTGTTTAAGGGACGCAGGATGCCGCTGGCGATGATTTGTATGGCGCTGATCTTCGTCTGTCTGATCGGCTACTGGAAAAGTGAATCCCTGGTGATGGTAACCATTTTCGCCGCCATTGTCGGTTGTCTGATTTACGTTCCTCAGTTCCTGGCATCCGTGCAGACCATGGAAATCGTCCCCAGCTTCGCCGTCGGTTCAGCCGTAGGGTTACGCGGATTTATGAGCTATATTTTTGGCGCCTCGCTGGGAACCAGCCTGTTTGGCGTGATGGTCGACAAAATGGGCTGGCATGGGGGCTTTTACCTGCTGATGGGAGGGATCGTCTGCTGCATCGTGTCCTGTTACTTGTCCCACCGCGGCGCACTAGAGTTAGAACAACAGCGAAAAGACGCCCAGCAAGAAGAAGCGGCTTTAGCGCTTGCTGATGCCCGGTAATCTGTTTTAGGTCGATAAAAAAGTGCCAGCAGTGCTGGCACTTCAGTATGCTCACATTTTATACGTAAAAAACAGCCACGTAATGTTCATTGTTATTATCAATAATAACTCATCGGTTTAATGCTTACTGTCACCAACCATAAAGCGGATGATCAGCCCACAGGTCGGTGCCAGAAAAAGAAATATTCCCGTGACCATTTCATCACCATGGGTCAACCACAGGGTGACGAAGTAAATTAATGCTGCCAGGATAGCCATGCCGATTAAAGAACTGATTGATGCCAACGCGCCCAAAACCTGCCAGATATAGCAACTAACGCACAAAATGCTCAAAACGAGGAAAGTCCAGAAATAGAGCATAGCGGTACCTCCTGTTTGCCATAAAACGTCACGTAAGTCCTTACACTCCTTGAACTTATAGTCTAAGACAATTCCTATACGCAGGCAATCTGAGCAACATTTTTGTTACAATAAATACGACCATGACAGCAAACGACTCTAGCAGACGGATATTTAACCATCATAAAAACAACAGATTATATCTCACTTCATTTTTCTGCTTGTCGACCCAAAAACATTTACGCTTCTTGAGTATTTATCTCTGGCTGACATTAATCTTCAGGTGGTACATTATGAGCCCGATCATTCGTGTCCCCTCCGTGGTTTTGTCCTGACTAAGTTTTACACTCTTTACAGGAACCATTGTCCTTCATGGTGGCCTAAAGATCAGTATCAGAGTGTAACGCTGTCGACAAAGAATCTTCGCGATACATTTTCTTCGTATCAACAACAGGTGCTTATGTTCCCCCAATGTAAATTTTCACGCGCGTTTTTGCATCCGCGCTACTGGCTCACATGGTTTGGTGTCGGTGTTCTTTGGTTACTGGTGCAACTCCCCTACCCAGTACTGTGCTTTTTGGGTACGCGTACCGGAACGCTTGCACGTCCATTTTTAAAGCGTCGTGAATCTATTGCCCGTAAAAATCTCGAACTGTGCTTCCCAAATCTGTCACAAAAAGAACGAGACAAGTTGATCGAAGAGAACTTTCATTCACTTGGCATGGCGCTGCTTGAAACCGGCATGGCCTGGTTCTGGCCTGACCGCCGGGTGCGTAAATGGTTTGACGTTGAAGGTCTCGACAACCTGAAGCGGGCGCAGTCGCAAAAACGTGGCGTGATGGTGGTCGGTGTGCACTTTATGTCACTGGAACTGGGGGGCCGTGTCATGGGGCTTTGCCAGCCTATGATGGCAACCTATCGCCCGCACAACAATAAGTTGATGGAGTGGATCCAAACCCGTGGACGGATGCGCTCAAACAAAGCCATGATCGGCAGAAATAACCTGCGCGGCATTGTCAGCGCGCTGAAAAAAGGGGAAGCCGTATGGTTTGCTCCCGATCAGGACTACGGTCGCAAAGGCAGTTCTTTTGCTCCCTTTTTCGCCGTCAAGGACGTCGCAACAACCAATGGTACCTACGTACTGTCACGCTTATCCGGTGCAGCGATGTTGACTGTCACCATGGTGAGAAAAACGGACAACACTGGCTACCGTCTGTTTATCACGCCAGAGATGGAAGGTTACCCAACTGATGAGGGTCTGGCAGCAGCTTATATGAACAAAATTATTGAGAAAGAGATCATGCGTGCACCCGAGCAGTATCTCTGGATCCATCGTCGCTTCAAAACTCGCCCGATGGGTGAAGCCTCGTTATATACGTAAAAAGAAAGGCCTGATGGCCTTTCTTTTTTCTGCGACTGAATTACTTAATGTCCCATTTGTTCTGTAGTTCAGTCATCCGCTGACTGTATTCTCGCCAAAGACAGGCGGGCTTATCCTGCTCTTTCCAGCACTCATTACGACCTTTGATCCAACCGCGCTGCTCCGCTTTCAGCGTCGAGTCATTATTCGACTTAACCAGTGCCTGCTTGTAGATGCCATTCAGTTTCAAATCCATTGCGGAAAGTGACGGGCTCTGACAAATAATCTCTTCCATACTTCCCTTGTCCACCGCCGCACAGGAGAAAGACGGGCCAGCGTTCGCCGATGTCTTCGCTGGAGCATAGCTCTTTTCATCGTCAGGCTGGCAAATCCCGTGCTTACGATTAGGGCCAGTCCAGGAAACGGCCGGGCTACCGTCATCATTACGGGAAATAGAAACGGTATTGTTACCGCTTTTCGCTTCCCAGTAATTTTCGTTGAATGTCTTAACGGTCGCTTTCGCACCATCAATCCAGACATTACCTTTGCCATCACTATTCACGCCACCAATACTTGCGCAGCTGAAATTTAACGCTTGCGGGGCTGCCGCCATCGACGTCAGTGGGGTAAGAACGAGTGCTAACATCATCAATCTGGTCATTTTTAACCTTTTCATTATCAATTTCCGCGCAAAATTAACCGTATTAAGAACATGGTGATATGGGAAATATCTGAGTAACTATCGCGTCGCTCAATGGTGATTCATTGCTAACAGAAATCAAACTGTCGCCGATTCACGACACTTGTAAGTTATTAAAATTAAATAAAAAAATGCCTCTTGTCTCGTCTCATTTTTAGGCGTACATTAGCGCCGTCTGGAGCATTAAAGCTCAGAATTCTGAGGTGATGCTGCGAAACAAACGCGGGGGAAATCTCCCTTTCGTTGACGCTGGCGTCAGCTCTCTATCAGGTAAGTGTATGTTCATTTAGGCGTGCTTTGGTACGCGGAGTGATGAAAAGTGAAATATTTCTTTATGGGCATTTCATTTATGGTCATCGTTTGGGCCGGTACGTTTGCCCTGATGATCTAAATTAAAAGATGCAGCAAAAAAACAGGAGCCCTCAGGCTCCTGTTTGCTTTTATGGATTCACCGTTCGGTTAGTCAGCACTTTCAGCAGTTGATTTCGTGCCGGAAGGCAGCAGGCCATCGGCACGGAACATGGCTTTAATCCCTCGGATCGCCTGACGAATACGGTCACGATTCTCAATTAACGCAAAGCGCACGTGGGTATCGCCATAATCACCAAAACCCACTCCCGGCGACACGCAGACCTTCGCGTCATTCAGCATTTTTTTAGCAAACTCAAGCGAGCCCATTGCAGCATACTGCTCAGGAATTTTTGCCCAGACATACATCGACGCCTTCGGCATCTCTACCATCCAGCCCGCTTCGTGCAGCCCTTTAACCAGCACATCGCGACGGCGCTTATACTGCTCTGCGATATCCCGTACGCACTGCTGGTCGCCTTCCAGGGCGGCAATGGCCGCAACCTGCAGCGGCGTAAAAGTACCGTAATCGTGATAGCTCTTAATACGCGCCAACGCATTAACCAATGTTTTGTTACCCACCATAAAACCAATACGCCATCCCGCCATGTTATAACTTTTCGATAGCGTAAAGAATTCGACCGCCACATCGCGAGCACCGGGAACCTGCATGATCGACGGCGCTTTCCAGCCATCATAGACAATATCAGCATAGGCCAGGTCGTGAACCACCAGCACGTCGTAGCGTTTAGCCAGCGCGACCACTTTCTCAAAGAATTCCAGCTCAACGCACTGCGCGGTCGGGTTGGACGGGAAACCTAAGATCATCATCTTCGGTTTCGGGTAGCTTTCACGGATCGCCCGCTCCAGCTCATTGAAGAAGTCAACGCCTTCCACCAGCGGCACGGAACGCACCTGCGCCCCGGCAATGACGGCGCCGTAAATATGGATTGGATAACTTGGATTAGGCACAAGGACCGTGTCACCGTGATCGAGCGTAGCCAGCATCAGATGCGCCAGCCCCTCTTTAGAGCCGATGGTCACAATGGCTTCGGATTCAGGATCGATCTCAACGTCGTAGCGCTCCTGATACCAGCGGGAAATCGCCCGGCGCAGACGCGGAATGCCGCGAGAAGTAGAATAACCGTGAGTATCCGGGCGCTGCGCCACAGTACACAGTTTTTCGACAATGTGAGGAGGCGTAGCCCCATCCGGGTTTCCCATACTGAAATCGATAATATCTTCGCCGCGCCGACGCGCAGCCATCTTCAGTTCAGCAGTGATGTTAAAAACGTACGGGGGAAGGCGATCAATACGCGTAAAACGACGTTCAGGGCGGGAGTCAGCCATAGTATCCTCAGATTCACGTTAGCGCCCGGACCGTCCGAGCGACGCTGCCACGATGGTGGCACGTTTAGAAAATAGCCTGAATAAATTCCTGCTGTCGAGAGGCAACGCAAAATATTTTTTCCTGCGTTAAAAGAGGAACAATAAAAATAAACGGGGAAAAAAATATTTTGCAGATGTTGTTAAAATCACCATTTTTTAACATTTTGAAGTCATGGAATTTACTTTGAAAATCAATCAATCCTGGACGCGTCGTGTAAACTCACTTTTTCTTTACAATCCCCTTTTAATATTATGGTTTTTCCTCATTAGGTAGACGCGATGGGTAGACTGGTCATCCTCGCTCAGGTTACCTATCATAGGGGTTTAATCTATTCGCAAGAGTCACCCGTGCACGAAATATTCAATATGCTGCTGGCGGTCTTTGATCGGGCAGCGCTGATGCTGTTCTGTCTGTTTTTCCTGATCCGTATCCGCCTGTTTCGCGAACTGTTGCACAAGTCGGCCCACTCTCCGAAGGAGTTGCTCGCCGTAACCGCGATTTTCTCTATGTTTGCTCTGTTCAGCACCTGGTCCGGTGTACCGGTCGAAGGTTCTCTGGTTAACGTGCGCATTATTGCAGTAATGTCGGGGGGGATCCTGTTCGGCCCGTGGGTCGGTATCATTACCGGCATCATCGCTGGCATCCATCGCTACCTGATCGACATTGGCGGCGTCACCGCCCTGCCGTGCTTTATCACCAGTATTCTGGCGGGCTGTATTGCTGGCTGGATCAACCGTAAGATCCCCAAAGCGCAGCACTGGCGCGTTGGTATTTTAGGCGGGATGCTGTGCGAAACGTTGACCATGATCCTGGTCGTCGCCTGGGCTCCCACCACCGAACTGGGGCTGGATATAGTCTCCAAAATCGGTATCCCGATGATCCTCGGCAGCGTCTGTATTGGCTTTATTGTGATTCTGGTACAAAGCGTAGAAGGCGAGAAAGAAGCCAGCGCTGCCAGGCAAGCCAAGCTGGCTCTGGATATCGCCAACAAAACCCTGCCGCTCTTTCGCCAGGTCAACAGCGAGTCGTTACGTCAGGTGTGTGAAATTATTCGCCATGATATTCATGCAGACGCGGTTGCCATCACCAATACCCAGCACGTGCTGGCCTATGTCGGCGTCGGGGAACTCAACTATCGCGATAACGATGACTTCGTCAGCCCTACCACCCAGGAAGCCATAAATCACGGTAAAATCATCATAAAAAACAATGATGAAGCGCATCGCACACCGGAAATCCACTCCATGCTGGTGATCCCGCTATGGGAGAAAGGCGTCGTGACCGGCACGCTGAAGATTTACTACTGTCATGCCCATCAGATCACCTCTTCGTTACAGGAAATGGCGATCGGTTTGTCGCAGATTATCTCTACGCAGCTTGAGGTTTCCCGCGCAGAACAACTACGAGAAATGGCAAATAAGGCAGAGTTACGCGCACTGCAAAGTAAAATCAATCCCCATTTTCTGTTCAATGCGCTGAACGCGATTTCGTCATCGGTAAGGCTTAATCCAGATACCGCCCGCCAGCTGATTTTTAATTTGTCGCGCTACCTTCGCTATAATATTGAATTGAAAGACGATGAACAGATCGACATCAAGAAAGAGCTGTATCAAATCAAGGATTACATCGCCATTGAGCAGGCCCGTTTTGGCGATAAGCTGACCGTTATTTATGATATTGATGAAGAGGTTAGCTGCTATATTCCCAGCCTGCTGATTCAGCCGCTGGTAGAAAACGCCATCGTTCACGGTATTCAGCCGTGCAAAGGAAAAGGCGTAGTCACCATCAGCGTGGCAGAGTGCGGTAACCGGGTACGTATTGCCGTGCGGGATACGGGCCACGGTATCGATCCAAATGTAATTGAACGGGTCGAATCCAATGAAATGCCGGGTAATAAAATCGGCCTGTTGAATGTGCATCACCGCGTGAAGTTGCTCTATGGCGAAGGGCTGCATATCCGCCGCCTGGAGCCAGGCACCGAGATTGCGTTCTATGTGCCCAATCAGCACTCGCCCGCTGCCGCACCGGCGACCTTATTGCTTTAACCAGGAGTGAAGTTGTGAAAGTCATCATTGTTGAAGATGAATTCCTGGCCCAACAGGAACTGAGCTGGCTGATCAAAGAACACAGCCAGATGGAAATTGTCGGCACGTTTGACGACGGTCTGGATGTACTGAAATTTCTACAGCATAACCGCGTCGACGCGATTTTTCTGGATATTAATATTCCCTCTCTGGACGGCGTATTACTGGCGCAAAACATCAGCCAGTTCGCGCATAAACCCTTTATTGTGTTTATTACCGCATGGAAAGAACATGCCGTTGAAGCGTTTGAACTCGAGGCGTTTGACTACATTCTGAAGCCGTACCAGGAGTCGCGAATTGTCGGTATGCTGCAAAAACTGGAAGCCGCCTGGCAGCAGCAACAAACGGGAACCCCGCTCGCAGCCCCCGTCACACGTGAAAATGACACTATCAACCTAATCAAAGATGAGCGGATCATCGTGACCCCGATCAACGACATCTACTACGCTGAAGCGCATGAAAAGATGACGTTCGTCTACACACGACGGGAATCGTACGTTATGCCGATGAACATCAGCGAATTTTGCAGCAAACTGCCGGCCTCACATTTCTTCCGCTGCCACCGCTCGTTCTGCGTGAATCTGAATAAAATCCGCGAGATCGAACCGTGGTTCAATAACACCTACATTCTGCGCTTAAAAGATCTGGAATTTGAAATCCCGGTCAGTCGGAGTAAAGTGAAAGAGTTCAGGCAGTTAATGCATTTATAGCGTTTATTCCACAGAGAAAGAGTGATGAAAGAGTCAGGCTTGCCCGCAGACCAACAGTTTTTTGCCGATCTGTTCAGCGGCCTGGTGTTAAACCCACAGCGCCTGGGCCGCGTGTGGTTTGCCACTCAGCCAGCCAATTTACCGACTGGCAGTTTATGTATTGACCTCCCGCGCCTCGATATCGTGCTGCGCGGGGAGTACAGCAATAAGCTGGAGAAATCTCAGCACAGTCTGCCAGAAGGCGAAATGCTGTTTATTCCGGCGAGAGCGGCGAATCTTCCCGGTAGCGACAAACCGGTAATGTTGTTGAGTCTGGTATTCTCACCGGCCTGGCTGGGTCTGTCGTTTTACGACAACCGTACAGCATCCCTTTTGCGCCCCGTTCGCCGTATTGAATTGCCGCATCCGCAGAGGGGTGAAGGCGAAGCGATGCTTACGGCATTGACTCACTTGAGCCGCTCTCCTCACGCTCAAAGTATCATTCAGCCACTCGTACTCAGCCTGCTACATCTGTGCCGCAGCGTGGTCAATACCCGACCTGAAACGCAGCGCCCGCGCGCTGAATTTCTCTATCACAGCATGTGCAATTGGGTACAGGACAACTATGCCCAACCGCTGACTCGCGAAAACGTGGCGCAGTTTTTCAACATCACGCCAAACCACTTATCAAAACTGTTTACCCAACACGGCACGATGGGGTTTGTTGAGTATGTCCGCTGGGTCAGAATGGCGAAAGCACGCATTATCTTACAAAAATATCATCTGCCAATGAGCGAAGTAGCACAGCGATGCGGATATCAGGACAGTGACTATTTTTGTCGCCTTTTCCGCCGCCAGTTCGGCCTGACGCCGGGAGAGTACAGCGCTCGTTTTCAGTAGATCCCATTGCCCAATGATGGCTGTCCTTTGTTTGTAGTATATTGGTGGTTACTCTATTTTTTACAGGTGATGTCATGGCGAAGCTGAGCGGGAAATATCAACGTGCATATCAACGCGAATACGCCAAAGAAGCAGAGAAAAATGCCCTGGTATGGATAAGTCAGGATGACTATTTAGCGGAATGTCTGGATACTCATAAGCAATGTCACCAGGGTTATTCGCTTCAAGAGCAGATAAGCTCATGGCTTTTTATGCTACGCATGAAACGTATTCCGGATTTGTTAGGATTTAAAACCGCGATACAGTCAAATAATATGGAAATCCTACACTCATCTCTGCTGCAATCAGCCATGATTAAACATGCGACACTGGGTGTGGATTCAGGTTGTGACCACTGTATTAATATATGGACAACCCTGGATGTGCTCGCCGCAGGTCTGTTCGATCGCGTTCCGCTGTTATTACCTGAAAAATTAGGTATGAGTGATAACGGACACCCCGTTGCTATCGCGATGACTAATTTAATGATGGCGCTATGGTACCAACGTGCTGACTTTAAAGCCGATGCCAGAAAAAGAGCGCAAAAGGTTCTGGCAACGAAGCAAGCGTCGGCCGACGTGTGTACCCTCCGCTATCTGATAGCACTCCTTGAAGAGGATGTGACAGAAGCAGGCACGCAACTCGATTTATATTGTAAAAGCGTATCTGCATTGAGGGAGCCGGGGCTCACTAAGCTCCATAAAATGTTCTGGCCATATGCACATGGCTTATACAATATGGCTTTTATTATATTGGGCAGAGAACAAGCCAGTTTGATGCAAACACCAGAAGCGGATTGTTTTATTGATGACCTGGCGGAATGGCAAATTAAGCATAATTATCGCCATGGACCACTTTTTTTTGCATATCCTGAACCTATTGACGTTATTAATACTCTCATCTCGTGCACACCCCCAGAATGTTCTTTGCATCAACCCTACCTGGGTACGGATAAAAAATACAGAGAGGAAAGATACCTGCACGCAGAATGTTTTGAACAAAAGATGATAAAGATAATTTTGGATAAAGTTGCCGGTTAAAGCAGCCAGGCCGGACCAGACGCAGATACGTCATCATCCGGCCTGCCACGCAGACTCAAAACGTTAATTCTGTCTCCAGCAGCGCCAGAATACTTTCGGCATTTTCAGCGGCAAATAATGACTGGCGGAACGATTTATTCACCAGCTTACGCGCCAGCTGCGAAAAGACTTTCACATGGTTAATACCTTCATCCGCGCCCAGCGTCAGCATAATGACCAGTTCAACTTCACCCATTTCTGACTGCCAGTCAACCGGCCCGGCAAGCCGGGCTATGCTGATGCTGGAATGGCGGATCCACTGAGATTTCGTGTGCGGAATAGCCACGCCAAACCCGACGGCGGTAGTGACAATTTCCTCCCGCTGCCAGACATCCTCTTCCAGTTCAAACGGATGTTCAGTTCGTCCATTCACGCCAAGATTGCCGCACAGGAACTGGATCACCTGCTCTTTGTTGCTAAGATGTTCGCCAACAAAGATGTTCTCCAGTGCCAGCAACGGACGGACGTCTTTTTGCGGTGTAAACTGGTTCAATAACGCTTCTATTTCCTGCGCGCTGCGACATTCGCAGGCCTGTAGCGCGAGTTCCCGACATGCCTGACTATCCAGTTGACGGAGCTGACTTTTCAACGCCGGAACCCGCGGGCTGCTCATACTTAACTCATCAAGCCCTAAGCCTACCAGCAGCGGCAAATAACGACTCTCCCCGCCCAGTTCACCGCAGATGCCAACCCATTTACCGCGATCGTGCGCCACCCGGACTATCTGCTGCAACATACGCAGAAACGAAGGGGTAATCGGATTGTACAGCGGCGAAACACGCGGATTATTACGATCGACCGCGTACAGGTATTGGGTCATATCGTTTGAACCAATGCTGAAGAAATCCACTTCCTCACAAAAATGATCGATGATGTAACACACCGACGGCACTTCCACCATAATCCCCAGTGGGATGGCTGAGGCATGGCGTAAACCGTCCGCTTTCAGCTCAGCCATCGCTTTTTGCAGTTCGCTTTTTACCCACAGGATCTGGTCAAGGCTGTGCACCATCGGGATCATCAGCTGCGCGTTACCGAAGGTCGCCGCGCGTAAAATGGCCCGGAGTTGCGTGCGAAAAAGTCCGGCAAATTCAGGATAGATACGCACCGCGCGATAGCCGAGAAACGGATTCTCTTCCTGCGGAATATTGAGGTAAGGGATACTTTTATCACCGCCAATATCCATGGTACGAAAGATAACCGGTTTGTCGCCAGCGGCCAGCAGTACCTGCTGGTAGGCTTCAAACTGTTCCTGCTCGTCAGGAGCGCTATCCCGGTCCATAAACAGCATTTCGGTACGAAACAGACCAATACCTTCAGCACCGTTGGCAAAAGCCCCGGGGGCTTCCAGCGCGGTGCCAATGTTTGCCGCAACGTCGATTCGCTGACCATCGCGCGTCAGTGCAGGCTGTGCCGCATCAAGCGCCTGTCGCTGCTGGCATTCGTCGGCAAGCTTTTGTGCAATGCCATAATATCCACGCACGGCATCATTAGGATTGATCGCCAGTACGCCGCAGCGGGCGTCCAACACTGCCTGCTGCCCGACATACCGACTGATGGCCTCCACGGGCAGACTACTGAGCACCGGGATCGCCGATGCGCGCGCCAGGATCAGAGTATGCGATGTACGCCCGGTCTTCTCGAGGATCATCCCGGACAGATGTTGTAAATTAAGGCTTAAAAACTGGCTAGGGGTAAGGTCTTCGGCAACCAGAATAGTCGGTTTGTCCAACACCAATGCATTACGTGGTCGTCTTTCAGGCCAGGTGATGTGCAGCAACTGCTCGCTGATATCACGGATATCACTGACTCGCTCACGCAGATAGTCGCTCCCGGAAGCTGACAGTTTTTCACATACCTGTTGCATATTAGCGATAATCGCCGCGCCCAATCCCAGATGCTGCTCGAGCATTAAGCGGCGAATGTTACCCGCAAACTCATCGTCCTGAATCAACGACAGGTGCGCACTCAGGATAGTTTTGCTCTCACCGTCACGTTCACGCAGTTGCTGATTAAGTTGTTCCGCCAGTGTCGCCAGGCTGTGCTCCAGCCGGGTGTTATCCTCCGCACTCGCCGCAATAACGCGATAGCTTTCCAGGTTATCACTCTGCCATAGCGTCAGCATACCTGCACCTACGCCGCCCGCCAGCACGTTGCCATACAGCAAATCCGGGTTAAGGCGTATCAGCGATCGCGGCAGCGGATGTGCCGCCAGCTCTGCAGGCGTGGGCTGAACGCTGTCGCTGTCGATAAACCGGTGCTGGAGATAGGATTCCAGCGCACGTCTGGCCGGTTCTTCATCGCTACCGATCAGGGTTAAACTACAACTGTCATTAAACAGCGTTCCGGTGCCGATCAGCGCCAGCGAACTTTTCGCATCGGCCCGCGAGTTCTGCCGATGATTGATAAACGTCACCTCACTTTGCCACTGACTGCACTGTTCTTTCAGCTCCCACGCAGGGCGCGCATGCAGGCCATTGGGCAGCGGGCAAAGAAATTGAATCGTAAGCATAACAACTCCTGGTTAGCGCGAAATCAGCACCTGAAATCCGTCAGATGAACAACGGTTTCGCACGTAAGATGTGAAATAAGAGCCGACAGCAGTTGCTGTGTCTGGCTGATGTCACGACAGTCAGCAATCGACGCTGCGCAGTGCCCATGGCGGGTGGCGGGCCCCAGCACCACCGTCGGGATGCCCGTGCCGCTGACATGCACCGCCCCGCCGTCGGTGCCACCGTTACTGAACATATCCAGCTGTAGCGGTATCCCCGCCTCAGCGGCAATGTTTTCGACCCATGCTGTTAATTTTGGCGGGGCAATAAGCGACTTATCGCTCAACACCAGCATCGGGCCTTTACCGAGCTGTCGGTGGTTCGCCGCGCCATAGTCAAAGTTTTTTGCCCAGCAGGCGGTATCCAGCACAATCGCTATATCAGGCGCTACCGCCCGCGCTGCCGTTTGCCCTCCACGCAGCCCGACCTCTTCACTGGAACTGGCCACCAGCCAGACCTCACAAGGCAGTTCAGCGCTATGCCATTCACGCAGCAAAGCTATCAGCAAATAGCACCCAAGTCGGTCATCAAAGGCTTTGCCCATCACACGCTGATGCGGCAAAACCTGAAAAGTCGTGTCGAAGGTGACGCGATCGCCCGGACGAACACCAGCCTGAATCACCTCGTCATAAGAACGTGCGCCCATATCGACCCGCAATGCGCTAACGTCACTGCCGTTGCGCTCCCCGTCAAGCAGCCCGGGGATTTTGCTCTCTTCCCGCGTGGTGATGCGAACCGGCTGCAACTGTCTGGCCGCCATCCGCACATTGCCCACCGGCAAGACATCAATCGCCCCTTCGCTGGAGATACTGCGTACGATAAATCCCACTTCATCCATATGGGCGCAGATCATCACCTTCGGACCCGTTGATTCATTGAGGCGGATCAGTACCGATCCCAGACCATCGAAGCGCACCTCTTTATGCAGGCGATCCGCCTCTTCGAGTAAGATCTGACGAACCTCGTGTTCTGATGCGGCAATCGCATCTGCCTCGCTCAGGGCTTTCAGTAGCGATAAATCCATTACGCTTCTCCCGTGTGTAACAATGTTTTCGGCATGTTGTAGAGCACTTCACCACCGTCTGGTGTGACTAACACCACGTCCTCAATACGCACGCCCCCCAGCCCCGGCAAATAAATCCCCGGTTCGACGGTCAGCAGCATACCCGCCATCAGTTCGGTGGTATCGGTTGGGGAGAATCTTGGGTTTTCATGCACTTCAATGCCGATAGCGTGTCCGGTGTTATGGCCAAAGCAATCACCATAGCCAGCGTCGGCAATGACCTGGCGGGCCGCGGCATCAACCTCATGGCAAGGCCGGCCAGGGCGAATTGCTGCCACTGCCGCACGCTGCGCCGCAAGAACCGTCTGATAAACGGAAAACAGCACGCTTTCTTCTGCCGCTCCTGCGTCAGGGATCCAAAACGTTCGCGTCATATCCGAACAATATCCCTGACACTGTGCGCCAAAATCCAGCGTGATAAACTCACCCGCCTCGACACGCTTGTCACTGGCTTTCCCGTGCGGCAGCGCGCCGCGCCAGCCGCTGGCGACAATGGTGTCAAAAGAGGCTTTTTCCGCACCCTGCCTGCGCATAAACCACTCCAGCTCAGCAGCTATCTCACGTTCACTAAGACCCGGCTGAATAAAACGACGAATGTGCTCAGCGCTGAGATCGGCAACCCGGCAAGCTTCGCGGATACAAGTAATTTCCTGCGCCGTTTTTACCTGCCGAAGCACATCCGGTACAGCACTCACCAACCGGGCATGCAGTTTGTCTGACCACCTGTTCGCCGTTTCCCAGCTCACCTGCTCGCCTTCAAATCCCACCGCGGACAGCTTTTCGTCATCAATAATGTGATTTATGCACGAATACAGCGTCTGCGTCGCATCGAGTAAATGGATCTGGTAGCCACGCGTGCGCGTTTCGATATCCGTGTAGTAACGCGAGTCGACCAGGATATGCGCACTTTTATGACTGACAAACACAAACCCGGAACTGCTGGAGAGCCCCAGATGCGGCTGTTTATTCTGTCGTGATGAAAGCAGTACCGCATCGAGGTGCTGCGCCGTTAGCCATTCCCGCAGTGAGATCAGTAAGCTCATGGTAACAATCCTTATACTCAGAGGCTTTCAATCAGCAGTTTGCCTTTGCGGTACATCATGTGACGCAGGAACACCACCATCAGCGCCGTAATCACCGCTCCCAACACAATCCCCGCGATATAGACGCCGAGATTGGTGACCAACGGCCACGCCCAGATAGCCGACTCGGGGAACCACTGCACCGCACCCAGCCAGACAGCGGCTGTCGAACCCACAATCGCCCCAACCATATACGAAGGGATAGCCGTAATCGGGCTTTCCAGCGCAAAGGGAATTGCCCCTTCACTGATACCCATAAACGCAAGGAACATCGCCGTTTTCCCTTGCGGGTAAAGCTGGGCACTGAACAGGCGATGACCGGTTAAACGACGGTCAATCAACGTGGCAAGCCCAAGGCCAATCGGCGGAATAACAATCGCAATAGAACGCGCCGTCACTGGCAAAACATGGTCTGTCGTAAAGCTGAAGGCAACAAATCCTGCGGCCTTATTGATAGGACCGCCGAGGTCAATCGCCGTTGCCGCCGCGATCCCCATGGCATACATCAGTGTGCCTTTCTCTCCGGCTGCCGTCAGCAGGGTACGAATGCCGCCGTTGATCCAGCCACCAAACGGGGTGATCACGTAATACATTGCCAACATGACAAAAATAGCGGAGAGGATGGGCAGTAAAAAAGTGGTTTTGAACGCCAGCAGGAAATCCGGTAACTGGATTTTTTGGTTCATCCACTTCACCAGATATCCGGCGACAATCGAGATAATCAGTGCACCAATAAAAGTTGACGGGACGGGAGCACTGGTTGCCCACTGTAGAGTGGTGGGGTCGAAGTTCAGTATCTGAGTCGGCTGGGTAGACATCAACCCACCGATAAATCCAGCAGGAAACGCCAGCTTACCGCCGATAGAGTTAGCCACAAACGCAGCAAACATCGGAATCGCAAAACCAAACAGCACGCCACCAAAGGATTGCGACAACCAGGCAAACTTCAGTAGAGAGAGATTAAAGCCATCGAATTTCCCGCTATTTAGCGCATCCATAATGCTGGTGTCAGCGGGAATCTTGAGCCAGCTGTAGGCGATCAGTTGCGAGAAGGCGAGGATCACCCCGCCCATGATTAACGTCGGAACCATGCGCGAAATACCCGACATCACGTGCTGCGGGAGTTCGCCCCAAAAGCTATTGCGGGAGACCTGGGGATTTTTTATTGCCGCTGCCGCACCTGATGCGCCAGGCACAACGGTTGCACTGCGTTTTTTAATGGCCATACGTGTTTCCCTGTAGACAATTATTGTTGTTCTGCGGCAACCATCTCTTCGATCTCTTTAATGATGCCAGCAGCATTTTTTATTGCGTCCTGCAACGTAATTTCGTACACATCGCGCGTTTCAAAACGTTCGTTATCTTCCGGGGTAACGGCAACAGAATGGATAATTAACGTCGCCTCCGCGATATCTTGCGGCGTCAGTCGGTTTTGAATACCGTCTGCGCCCTGGGTTTCAATTTTCACTTCATAGCCGGCTTCAACTGCCGCCTCTTCCAGCGCCTGAGCGGCCATAAAGGTGTGGGCCAGGCCCATAGGGCACGCACAGACTGCAATCAGTTTTTTGCTCATAACAGATTCCTCGTAATAGTTAACGAGTGAAATTATGGCTGCAGGAAAGCAATGACCGTTACCAGATAAATAATGCTTTTACTGGACAAATAATTCCGCAATGCGGAAATGTGATGTGTGTCGGAAAGGGGAATAGCAGACGAAAAAAAACCGCGTAAATAACGCGGTTTCGCAATCTTGTCGTGAAACAACTACAGAATATGCCCCAGCGTCTGGCGCAGATGCGCACCGGAGCCCAGCAGGCCTGGGTTATCATGCACAATCAAATACACTGGAATATCCTGCACGTAGGCTTTAAAACGGCCTTTATCTTCAAAACCTCCGCGGAAACCGGATGCTTTAAAGAATTCAAGGAAGCGCGGCACAATGCCGCCGGCAATATAAACACCACCAAAGGTCCCCAGCGTTAACGCCAGGTCGCCGCCAAAGCGACCCATGATGACGCAAAACAGCGACAGCGCCCGACGACAGTCAGTGCACGAGTCTGCTAACGCACGTGCGGTAATATCCTTCGGCTGTAGATTTTCCGGCAGGCGTCCGTCTGACTTGACGATGGCGCGGTACAGATTCACCAGCCCCGGTCCGGATAGCACGCGTTCTGCGGAAACATGGCCAATCTCGGCACGCAGAACCTCAAGGATAATCGCCTCTTCTTCGCTGTTAGGCGCAAAATCTACGTGACCGCCCTCTCCCGGCAGGCTCACCCAGCGCTTATCGACGTGCACCAAATGCGCCACGCCTAAACCAGTTCCTGCACCATATACGGCTATCGGTTTACCTGCTACCGGTTGCGTACCGCCAAACTGGATCAGGTGCTCTTTTTTCAACATCGGGATCGCCATTGATACGGCGGTGAAATCATTGATGATTTCCAGATGGCTGAAGCCTAAATTCTTTTTCATTTCAGCAATAGAAAACGCCCAGGTGTGGTTGGTCATTGCCACCCAGTCGCCGGTAATCGGACAGGCGATCGCGATGCATCCATCCTCAACGTTGACGCTATGCTCATCCAGATACACGCGAACCACGGCCTCAAGGCTGGGATAATCGAGCCCGGAATAGGTCTTTGTCTGCGAGATTTCACCGCTGGCAATGTCGCACAGAGCAAGACGCGCGTTGGTGCCGCCAACATCACCTACTAAAGCATATTTTGTCATTCTTCTACTGCTCCGCTAAAGTCAGAATAAATCTTTGCCACACTGTAAATTCATGAGGGCATAACAACAACGCTCTGAAGGCTGATGCCGGTAGAATATCGACCCAGATCACAGAATTACTTTATCGTTTCAGCACCATTTGCAGCGATGTCAGCAGACAGGCTGTGCAAACTATGCCTATGACTCTATTTGAGGGAATAGAAAATGCTCCATCCGCGAGCCAGAACGATGCTGTTATTATCCACTCCCGCACTGATCATTGGCGTTGCCTCAAGTCTGGTGCTGATTGTCGTCATGAAAGTGGCCGCCGTTTTACAGAAATTTTTATGGGAACGCCTGCCCGCCAGCATTGGCATTGCCCATGATTCTTCGCTGTGGATAATCGGCATGCTTACGTTGACCGGGATACTGGTCGGACTCGTCATCCGCTACAGCCACGGCCATGCGGGCCCGGACCCGGCCTGTGAACCGCTGATCGGGATGCCGGTCCCTACATCGGCACTGCCGGGACTGCTGGCCGCGCTAATCCTCGGCCTGGCTGGCGGCGTCAGTTTGGGGCCAGAACACCCAATAATGACCGTAAATATCGCGCTGGCTGCGGCGATTGGCGTCCGCTTGTTTCCCCGTATTAATAAGCTGGACTGGACCATTCTCGCCTCTGCGGGCACCATCGGGGCGTTGTTTGGTACGCCTGTGGCCGCCGCACTGATATTTTCGCAAACGCTGAGTGGCTCCAACGATGTGCCGTTATGGGATCGCCTGTTTGCACCACTGTTGGCCGCGGCTGCCGGTGCGCTGACCACCGACTTATTCTTTCATCCGCATTTTTCATTGCCCATCGCCCAGTATACGCAGCTACAACTGACCGATATTTTTAGCGGCGCGGTGGTTGCCACCATTGCCATAGCGGCAGGTATGGTGGCGGTATGGTGTTTACCCCGTTTACATCAGCTGATGCATCGCCTGAAACACCCGGTACTGATCCTCGGCGTCGGCGGTTTTCTTCTTGGGATCCTGGGCGTTATCGGCGGGCCGCTAACCCTGTTTAAGGGACTGGATGAGATGCAGCAAATGGCGTTTAGCCAGACGCTGGGGGCATCAGACTATTTCATGCTCGCGGTGATTAAACTGGCGGCGTTAGTGGTTGCCGCCGCCAGTGGTTTTCGTGGAGGACGTATTTTCCCGGCTGTATTCGTTGGCGTGGCGCTGGGATTCATGCTGCATGCCCATGTTGAAGCGGTTCCGGCGGCCATCACCGTCTCCTGTGCCATTCTGGGACTGGTGCTGGTTGTCACCCGCGATGCCTGGCTGAGCCTGTTTATGGCGGCAGTGGTGGTCCCTGACGCCACCCTGCTGCCGCTGTTGTGCATTGTTATGCTTCCTGCCTGGCTGCTATTGGCGGGCAAACCGATGATGATCGCCAACCGTCGCGATCAGTAACTATCCCCCGTTACGGGCTTCCAGCGCACGGGTCACCGTGCGCAACAGCTCAGGCAAGTCGGCTTTCGGCAACATCACTTCAATTAACGAAAGCCGCTGCGGGCTAGCCAACCGAACCAGAACTTCCTCCAGCTGTACAGCTTGCGTCACGCGCCAGCACTCCGCCTGGCACTCCTGGCTTAGCGCTTGTGGCACCTGCGTCCAGTTCCATCCGGCAATGTCGTTATAACGTTGGTTTGCTCCGTGAATAGCCCGCTCTACGGTATAGCCGTCATTATTGAGCAGTAGGATAACCGGAGTTTGTCCGTCTCTGAGCATCGTACCCAGTTCCTGAATGGTAAGCTGGGCAGCACCATCGCCAATAATCAGGATCACCCGACGGGCTGGGCACGCCGTTTGTGCCCCCAACGCGGCGGGTAAGGAATAGCCAATCGATCCCCACAGCGGCTGCACCAGTACTTCCGCCCCGGAAGGTAACGAGAGTGCAGCGGCACCAAACGCCGCAGTCCCCTGATCGACGAGGATAATGTCGTCAGGTACCAGGTATTGCTGCACCGTGTGCCAGAAATTTTCCTGCGTCAGCGGTCCCTTCTCGAACTGGGGTCGCCCGACAGGCGGGCGTTCTGGTGGCAAAGAAAACGACAGCTCCAGGCACAGTTCCCGTAGCGTGGTGACCGCCTGTTCCATCGGGACATTAAACCACTGACTTCCCACACGTGAAGCATGCGGCTGAACCTCAATCGTGCGCTCCTGCGCCAGGCACTGCGTAAAACCGGCGGTTAGCGTGTCGACAAAACGGGTGCCCACGCAAATAATGGTGTCGGCATCTTCTATCGCCTGGCGTACATATTCACTGCTGGCCCCTGCGCTGTATGTACCAACAAACGCCGGATGACGTTCATCAAAAAGCCCTTTGCCCATTAACAGCGTGGCATGAGCCATCGGCGTTTCTGCCATCCAGCGCTGCAAAACAGGCTGCAAACCAAAGCGCTGCGCGAGAAAGTCAGCCAGCAGCGCCACGCGCGAGCTGTCCAGCAATCGCTCACGAGCCTGATAACGAAACGCCGCCGCTACGCTGCTTTCCGGTTCACTCAGGGGAATAACCAGTCTGTCCTGCGGGGGCGTAGCGGGCTGTTTGGCAACATCGGCAGGCAACATCAGGTAGCCCGGCCTGCGTTCGGTTAACATCACCCGCAGTACACGGTCAATTTCATAACAGGCATTTTGTTCATCAAGCACCGCGCTGGCTGCCGTTACTGCCTGGTGCATACGGTAAAAATGCTGAAAATCGCCGTCACCCAGAGTGTGATGCATAAGCTCCCCGCGACGCTGGGCACCACTGCACGGCGCGCCGACAATCTGCAGCACAGGAACATATTCTGCGTAGCTGCCCGCTAATCCATTAATGGCGCTTAATTCCCCGACGCCAAAGGTGGTGAGAAGCGCCCCTGCCCCGGCCACCCGGGCATAACCATCCGCTGCATAAGCCGCATTTAACTCGTTCGCGCAGCCGACCCAACGTACGTCGGGGTGGTCAATCACGTGGTCAAGAAACTGCAAATTATAATCGCCCGGCACACCAAAAAGATGGCCAATACCACAACCTGCCAGTCTGTCCAGCAGGTAATCAGCAACGGAATACGGGGTTTGCATGACAGCTATCCTTCTGACGGTAACCTCATGTTGAGTATCGAAGAACTGTGATAGCTGTCCAGGAAGACGCAATGAAGGGGGTGGAAAGCAGAATTTACAGTTTGGTCAATAAAATATCGTTGAAGCATCGCCTGTGTAACCGTATACACTGAAAGACACGCGTTATCTGAAAAGGGGGCAACATGGTTTATCACGCGGATGAAAATCGCTATCAGACAATGGAATACCGCCGCTGCGGTCAGAGCGGGTTAAAGTTACCGGTTATCTCTCTGGGCTTATGGCACAATTTTGGCGACACCACGCAGATCGAAAACAGCCGAAACCTGCTACAGCGCGCTTTCGATCTGGGGATCACCCATTTTGATCTCGCCAACAACTACGGCCCACCGCCGGGATCGGCTGAGCGTAATTTCGGCCGTATTTTACAGGAAGATTTTTTACCGTGGCGGGACGAACTCATTATCTCCACCAAGGCGGGCTACACCATGTGGGACGGCCCCTACGGTGACTGGGGTTCGCGCAAATACCTGATTGCCAGCCTCGACCAGAGCCTGAAGCGTATGGGGCTGGAGTACGTGGATATCTTCTACCACCATCGTCCCGATCCCGAAACACCACTCAGAGAAACCATGAAGGCGCTGGATCATATTGTTCGCCAGGGTAAAGCGCTGTATGTCGGGCTATCTAACTATCCCGCCGACCTCGCCAGACAGGCCATTGAGATCCTCGACGACTTAGGCACCCCGTGTCTGATTCACCAGCCGAAATATTCCATGTTTGAACGTTGGGTCGAAGGGGGATTGTTGTCACTGCTGCAGGAGAAAGGAGTGGGCAGTATCGCCTTCTCACCGCTGGCGGGCGGGCAATTAACCGACCGTTACCTGAACGGGATCCCGGCGGATTCTCGTGCGGCAAGCGGCAGTCGTTTTCTCAACCCGGACCAAATCACACCAGAGAAACTAGAAAAAGTCCGTCAATTGAACACGCTGGCTGAGCGTCGGGGACAAAAGCTCTCCCAGATGGCCCTGGCCTGGGTATTGCGAGAGGACAAAGTCACCTCAGTGTTGATCGGTGCCAGTAAAACGGCACAAATTGAAGATGCTGTCGGCATGCTGGCAAACCGTCATTTCTCAGCAGAGGAGTGCGCTGAGATTGATGCCATTCTGGGATGCTCGAAATAAAGACACATTTATTAACAAAAAGTGCGCTCTCTCATGATTTAAGAGTTAAGGCGATTAAACGGGGCTTTACTGCCCCGTAATATTACGTTAACAGGCCGGCTACGGCTCGATCGTGAAGGAGAGAAAAAATGTTCAGGTCACTGATTTTAGCGTTAGCCCTACTGGCTTTCACACCGCTGGCTGCAAACGCTGGTGAAATCACCCTGCTGCCATCCATAAAATTACAAATTGGCGATCGCGATAATTACGGTAACTACTGGGACGGCGGGCGCTGGCGTGACCGGGGTTACTGGCACAATAACTATGAATGGCGTAAAAATCGTTGGTGGCGACATGACAACGGATACCATCGCGGCTGGGATAAACGTAAAGCTTACGAACGCGGCTACCGCGAAGGCTGGAACGATCGCGATGACCATCGGGGTCGAGGAAAGGGCCACGGACGTGGTCATGGCCACCATCATTAATGTAACAAAAAAGCCAGTAAGTCATCCCTTCGTACAAATGGCGATAGCATTTTCGATGGCAAATTTAAAAAGGGTCTCTGTTTTTACAGGGACCCTTTTTGCGTGATGCTTACCCAAAAGCCAAACTTCGCGCGCCAACAGCAAGACCTTCCTTCGTTTTCTCAACTTTCCTTATCATTTCACTAATTCGCAAAATCGGAAAAAAAAATTCCGATTTATGATGCTTTTTTTGAACTTTACGCCATAAATATTAACATTAATTTAATATTATAAAAGTTGGGGGTGAGCGCTAATGAAAAAACAAGAACGACACAAAGCCATTCGCGTCAAGCTGGTAACTGATAAAAAAGTTTATGTTAGCGAATTAGCGAGGGAATTATCAGTAACGACTCGTACTATCCGTAATGACTTAAACGAGTTATGTCAAAATACACTTTTCTCATTATTTCATGGTGGCGCACAATTAAAAAATACACCTGATGATGAATCCTTATTTGAGCAATCATTTACAAAAACAATATTGAACGGATTTAAAAGTAACAAAGAGACTGCGCCTACCGCTACCCGTTCTACACAAAATAACTATATTGATGAAAGTATTTATATCCTCGGCTCGTTTAACGTCGATATTGTCTCTGAAACAACGACACTGCCCCAGGTTGGGCAAACAATACGCGCATCTGCAACCCATTTTTATGCCGGAGGAAAAGGTACAAACCAAGCTGTCGCTGCGGCAAAAATAAATAACAACGTTCACTTGACGGTTAAGTTAGGAGCAGATGAGTTTTCAAAAAAAGCGAAGCGCTATTTAACAAACACTGAAATCTCATCATTTTCTTTTTTTGAAAATGAAATGTCATCAACTGGCATTGCTATCGTCTGGGTTTCTGGCGCCACCGGAGATAACATGATCAGTATCGATCTGGGGGCCAATGAAACATTTACCCAAGAGGATATTTTGCTGGATATTGATACCATTCGCAATTGTAAGGTTTTTTTGACTCAACTAGAAAATAATTTTCCCATAACCCGTTATGCAGTAATGCAAGCAAAACTTGGGAAGTCTTTTGTTGTATTGAATCCGGCCCCCTACGTTTCAGAAATAAAAGAAATATTGCATTTAATAGATATTATTACACCGAATAAAATTGAAGCCGAAGCATTGTCTGGCATTAGCATTGTTGATATTTATTCGGCAAAAAATGCGGCTAAAAGCATCCACATTCAAGGCGCAAAATGCGTCATTATCACGTTAGGTAGCGAAGGTTGTCTGATTTTTGATGGTAAAGTTTTTACTCATATTCCTGCCTATAAATCAGCGGTCGTTGATACTAGTGGAGCAGGTGATGCCTTTACCGGAGCGCTGGCTGCATGTATTGCAAACGGTAAAGGACTCATCAATGCAGCGCAGTATGCTTCTGCGTTTGCATCATTGAAAGTTGAACGCAAAGGTGCATCAAACATGCCCAGTAACTCGCTCGTTTATCACCGGATGCAGTAACTGTTGAGAGCATTACCCCCCTACACCTATAGGATAATTATATGAAAAATAAAATGTTTTATCGTGTTATCGGTGCAACTGTCGGATTAGCACTCTCCGCCTCCTTCGCCGCACCTGCAATTGCTGATGGTACGCAGATGCATAAACCTAAAGTCGCGCTGGTCATGAAATCACTGGCAAACGAGTTTTTCCTGACAATGGAGACAGGTGCAAAAGATTATCAGAAAAAAAATGCAGACAAATTTGACTTGATTTCTAACGGAATCAAGAACGAAACGGATACAGCAAATCAAATTCAGATCGTAGAGCAAATGATCGTCTCTAAAGCTGATGCCATCATCATTGCACCATCAGACTCTAAAGCACTCCTGCCCGTAATTAAGAAAGCGATTGATGCGGGAATAATTGTTATTAACATTGATAATAAATTTGATGATGGCGTACTTAAAGATAAAAACTTAAACATTCCTTTTGTTGGCCCGGATAACCAAAAAGGTGCAAAAGATATTGGTGACTATTTAGCAAAACACCTTAAACCGGGCGATCAGGTCGGTATTATCGAGGGTATTCCAACCTCCAGCAACTCTCAGCAGCGTACTCTTGGGTTCCAGAATGCAATGGCTCAGGGTGGAATGAAAGTGGTTTCTGTTCAATCTGGTCAATGGGAAATTAACAACGCTAATGCGGTTGCCGCTGCAATGTTAAGCGAATATCCCGATATCAAAGCGCTGTTAGCAGATAACGACAATATGGCATTAGGTGCCGTTTCCGCGATTCGTTCAGCAGGAAAGAAAGGACAGGTTATGGTGGTTGGCTATGACAATATTGAAGCGATTAAGCCGATGTTGAATGATGGCCGCGTATTAGCGACAGCGGATCAATTTGCATCCCAGCAAGCGGTATTTGGCATTGATGCCGCACTTGACGCGCTCAAAAATGGCAAAAAACAGAGTGAGTTATCCAGCAACGTTGAAACACCAATAAAACTTATTGTTAAACAATAAGCTAATAACAGTACGCCGCTGTGATATTGCAACGACACGGGTATCACAGCAGCTTACCGGATAGGGTCAGAATATGAAAAGTGGGCAAGAGATCCTCGCAATACAGGGAATAGGTAAAACCTATAATGAACCCGTCCTGGTGGATGTGACACTAGCGTTATATCCAGGAAAAGTATTAGCGCTGACGGGGGAAAACGGTGCCGGAAAAAGTACCTTATCAAAAATCATTGGGGGACTGACTAGCACAACCGCCGGACAGATGATTTATCAGGGTCAACCTTACGCACCAGCCAGCAGGAAAGAGGCTGAAAAATTGGGTGTTCGCATGGTGATGCAGGAACTCAATTTACTCCCTACGCTATCGGTGGCAGAGAATCTATTTCTCGAACAGCTCCCTCACCGATTTGGCTGGATTGATCGTAAAAAGTTAGAGGAAATGGCTCGCCCCGTCATGGCAATGGTTGGACTGCAATCAATCGACCCGAATACTCTGGTGGGTGAATTAGGTATCGGCCATCAGCAAATGATTGAAATCGCCAGAAACTTAATAGGTGAAAGCCGAGTACTTATTCTGGACGAACCGACAGCCATGCTCAGTAGCCGCGAGGTTGAATTATTATTTAAACAGATAGCACTATTCAAAGCCCGTGGCGTTTCAATAATTTACATCTCTCACCGACTGGATGAGCTGGCAATAATTGCGGATGACATTGCGGTACTGCGAGATGGCCATTTGGTTTGCGTAGACGAGATCAAACACTTTACCAGCGATCAAATTGTTTCCCTGATGGTCGGACGCGATTTGGAAAGTTCATTTGATTTAAGCGGCCGCCAAACTGGACGGCCCATTCTGAAAGTAGAAAATTTCAAGCGGGGGAAAATTATTCGGGATACCTCATTTACGTTGTACAGTGGTGAAGTATTAGGTATTAGCGGTCTGGTTGGCTCCGGTCGAACTGAACTTCTGCGTGCTATTTTTGGCGCGGATAAAATTGATAGTGGCACACTACAGACTGGCAACCCATTAAAACCTATAGTAATTCACTCTCCTGCAGATGCCATTCGACACGGTATTGCATTAGTCACAGAAGACCGTAAAGGTGAAGGCCTTTTATTACCCCAATCAGTTGCAGCTAATATTTCACTGGGCAACAGCGATAAAATAAGCCATCTGTCGGTCGTTAATACTTTGAGCGAAACGACGTTAGCGAACAAACACATTAAAAGTTTAGGTGTCCGTACAACCAACACTTTGCAGGCCGTGGAGAGTTTATCCGGTGGCAATCAGCAAAAAGTGCTAATTAGCCGTTGGCTGGAACGAGATTGCGAGGTTGTCTTATTTGATGAGCCCACTCGCGGTATTGATGTCGGCGCAAAACAAGATATCTACCAATTATTGAATATGTTAACGGCAAAGGGAAAAGGCGTTGTTGTCGTTTCCAGTGACCTTCGCGAACTCATGCTCGTTTGCGATCGTATTGCGGTAATTTCCGATGGAAAGTTAGTGAACACATTTTCGCGGGAAGACTGGAGCCAGGATCGAATTTTAGCAGCAGCATTTTCTGCATATCAGCATGCAGAAAAGACTTCCAGCGAATAGCCGGGGATAAAAAATGAAGAACAACTTAGCGACAAAACAAGCGGCAGCAGAGAAAAGAAACGCCCAGTCGTCATGGACAGGACTAAGTAGCTACATCGGGTTACTCGGGGCATTATTAGCGATGATCGTACTCTTTTCATGCCTCAGTACGCATTTCCTGAGTATGAACACTTTTAGTACTATTGCGAATCAAATCCCTGACTTAATCGTTATGTCGGTGGGGATGACATTTATATTAATTATTGCCGGTATCGATCTTTCTGTGGGGTCGCTACTGGCTCTTGCCGCTGCAGTGGTAAGCGTTACCTATTTAAATTTCCATTGGACGCCGTGGCTAGCAGCTCTTTCTGGTATAGCACTCGCAACATTGGTTGGTGCGCTAACAGGCTTGATTACTGTGGCCTGGCGTATTCCGGCATTTATCGTCTCTCTTGGGGTGCTGGAAATGGCGCGTGGCGCAGCATACCAGTTGACTGATTCGCGGACAGCTTATATCGGTTCTATTTATGACTATCTGGCCGACCCGATTTTCTTCGGTGTCTCCCCTTCTTTTATTATTGCGATCGTAGTCATTATTGTCGGGCATTTAGTATTAACCAGAACTGTATTTGGCCGCCATTTGATTGGCATTGGTACAAATGAAGAGGCCGTACGATTATCAGGCATAAATCCAGGCCCTTATAAGATTGCTGTATTTGCACTTATGGGGGGATTATCCGGTCTGGCTTCACTGTTTCAGGTGGCACGTCTTGAGGCCGCAGACCCGAATAGCGGCGTTGGCATGGAGCTACAGGTTATTGCTGCTGTCGTGATTGGCGGCACAAGCTTGATGGGAGGACGAGGTTCAATTATTTGTACTTTCCTTGGCGCGTTAATTATTTCCGTTCTGGCAGCAGGGCTGGCGCAAGTTGGCGCAAGCGAGCCCACAAAACGCTTCATAACAGGTGCAGTTATTATTGTTGCAGTAGTACTTGATACCTACCGTAGCCACCTAAATAAAAAATAATCGACATGGTTACCCGGCACTATCGGGTAACCATAAGTCTGCTATAAACCAAGCGCGGTCCCCACCAGCAACCAGATATTCAGCGCGACCACCAGCACAACAATCATCCAGCCAACATATTTAACCCAAACCGTGTTAACCAAATCTCCCATTAATGTACCGTTACTGGTGAATATCAGGAGTGGTACCAGCGCCAGCGCGATACCAAAGCTCAGCAATACCTGACTCATGACCAGAATACGAGTGGGATCCAGTCCCATAAGAATTACAATAAACGACGGCATCATGGTAACCGTACGACGAACCCACAGCGGAATGTGAAAACGAATAAACCCCTGCATCACCACCTGCCCCGCCAGCGTGCCGACAACCGTTGAGGAAAGCCCCGCCGCCACCAGGCTGAGACCAAATACCGTCGCCGCCGCATGACTCAACAACGGCTCCAGAGTCAGATAGGCCTGGTCTAGATCGGTAATGCCGGTATGACCACTGAAGTGAAAGGCCGCAGCGGCGGTGGCCATCATCGCCAGATTGACAAACCCGGCAATGGTCATGGCGATGGCCACATCCCATTTGGTTGCCGCGTAGCGCTGTTGCCGTGTGCCGCCATGCAGATGCTGGGTTAAAGAAGAGTGCAGGTAAATCACGTGCGGCATAATGGTTGCACCGAGTACACCTGCCGCCAAAAAGACCGCTTCAGAGTTCGGCAGGCTGGGAATTATCATACCCTTACTCAGCTGCGCCAGATTCGGCCGCGAGAAAATCAGCTCGACAATATACGCTGCGGCAACAAACAACAGTAAGCCTCCAATCACCTTTTCCAGCGGTTTTTGCCCACGACGTTGCAGCATCAGGATTAAAAATGTGGCGATACCGGTCAGCACCGCCCCCTGCAACAGCGAAACGCCGAGGATCAGCTTAAAGCCAATCGCGGCACCGATAAACTCGGCAAGATCGGTCGCCATAGCAATGATTTCAGCCTGCACCCAGTAAAACCACACTACCGGGCGCGGGTAGTGATCGCGAATTTGCTCGGCGAGGTTTTTACCGGTGGCAATCCCCAGCTTGGCCGACAATACCTGAATCAGCATTGCCATCAGGTTTGCCCAGACGACGACCCACAGCAGTTTATAGCCAAAACTGGCCCCGGCCTGGATATTGGTGGCAAAGTTACCAGGATCGATATACCCGATAGCCGCGATGAATGCAGGCCCCATTAACGCAAGTTTCAACTTGCGTGCTGCCCGTCCACTGCTTGTCTCAACGCGATCGTTCGTCATTTTCGTGCCTCAAAAACATAGCCTTTGCTATGTTTCAAACTACGCCAATTGAGAATGATTATCAAATTCTTTTTGATGGATAAAAATGATTTCTTTGATAGTGCTGGTCTATAAATAGATCGGGGACCTGGAAATACCGATGAGATGTTTAATTAATGTTATGAGATTAGCACAATGACATAACTTTTCACTTCCATACTAAACATCACGGAAGTGTATTACCGATCACTAATTTTGAATCTCGTCACAGGTCCTTATTATAGTGTGTGTTTGATCTCGTTTTCTTTGGTGTTGTTACATAGAATGTGCAAGGAAATTAAACCTGCCTCATGTTTGGAGCAAATATGGACCGCGTTCTTCATTTTGTCCTGGCCCTTGCCGTGGTTGCGGTACTCGCACTGCTGGCAAGCAGTGACCGTAAACAAATTCGCATTCGTTATGTTATTCAATTACTTGTTATCGAAGTGTTACTGGCGTGGTTCTTCCTGAACTCTGACGTCGGGCTGGGCTTCGTGAAAGGCTTTTCCGAGATGTTTGAAAAACTGCTCGGATTTGCTAATGAAGGGACAAACTTTGTCTTCGGCAGCATGAACGATAAAGGTCTGGCATTCTTCTTCCTGAAAGTACTGTGCCCAATCGTCTTCATTTCCGCCCTGATCGGTATTCTGCAACATATCCGCGTTCTGCCTGTTATCATCCGTGCCATTGGATTCCTGTTATCCAAAGTCAACGGTATGGGCAAGCTGGAATCCTTCAACGCAGTCAGCTCGCTGATCCTGGGTCAGTCTGAGAACTTTATTGCCTATAAAGATATTCTCGGCAAAATGTCACGCAACCGCATGTACACCATGGCAGCGACGGCGATGTCCACCGTTTCCATGTCCATCGTCGGTGCGTACATGACCATGCTGGAACCAAAATACGTTGTTGCCGCATTGGTTCTGAACATGTTCAGCACCTTTATTGTACTGTCGCTGATCAACCCTTACCGCGTAGATGCCAGCGAAGAAAATATCCAGATGTCCAACCTGCACGAAGGACAGAGCTTCTTTGAAATGCTGGGTGAGTACATTCTGGCAGGCTTTAAAGTCGCGATTATCGTGGCAGCAATGCTGATCGGTTTCATCGCGCTGATTGCCGCGCTGAACGCCCTGTTTGCCACCGTAACCGGCTGGTTTGGCTACAGCATCTCCTTCCAGGGTATCCTGGGCTACATCTTCTACCCGGTTGCATGGGTGATGGGTGTGCCGTCCAGTGAAGCGCTGCAGGTGGGTAGTATCATGGCGACTAAATTGGTTTCCAACGAATTTGTGGCAATGATGGACCTGCAGAAAATCGCGTCTACGCTCTCTCCACGCGCGGAAGGTATTCTGTCTGTGTTCCTGGTCTCCTTCGCTAACTTCTCTTCCATCGGTATCATCGCAGGCGCAATCAAAGGCCTGAACGAAGAGCAAGGCAACGTGGTGTCCCGCTTTGGTCTGAAGCTGGTATACGGCTCTACGCTGGTGAGCATACTGTCCGCGTCCATCGCAGCACTGGTGTTGTAAGACAATATTGTAGCAATCGCAGTGACAAGGCCGGGGAGATACTCCCCGGTTTTTTTATGTCTGTCATTTGGCAATCTGAACAGAGAAACCAGAGAAACCAGAGAATCAGGCAGGAAGTGAAAACAAAAAACCCCCGCTTTTCAGCGAGGGTCTTAATTTTGGTGGAGCTAAGCGGGATCGAACCGCTGACCTCCTGCATGCCATGCAGGCGCTCTCCCAGCTGAGCTATAGCCCCACGATGCCTTTACGTACCAAATTTAGTGGGATTAAATTTGGTGGAGCTAAGCGGGATCGAACCGCTGACCTCTTGCATGCCATGCAAGCGCTCTCCCAGCTGAGCTATAGCCCCGTCACGTAAAGCTTGTCGAGTTGACGGGCGGCATAATATGAATTCCCTTCGCGCGTGTCAACGGCAAAATTAACTCCCTGAATTCAATCGCTGAAAAAGCAGGCAAATGAAGAACATTGCGCAACAACTCGCATTCAGTAGTTAAACGCGTCACGGTTTCTAGTAAAATGGTGCTATAAACTGAACCACTAATTAACCCCACGACTACTCAGGGAATCGTTATGTTCAAGGAACGGATGACGCCAGAAGAGCTTGCTAATCTGACCGGTTACAGCCGACAGACCATCAATAAATGGGTACGCAAGGAAGGCTGGGCTACGTCACCAAAACCAGGCGTTCAGGGCGGAAAGGCCCGTCTGGTTCACGTCACCGAACAAGTTCGCGAATACATCCGCAGTGCAGAACGTCCAGCTGAAGGTTTATCAGATAACTTTTCTTTAGCTGGCGACTCTTCTATTGAAACACTGCTAATCACCCTCGCGAAAGAAATGACGCCAGCAGAACAGAAAATGTTTACATCGCTGATCCTGCGTGAAGGCATTACCGGTTTGTTACAACGCTTAGGGATCCGCGACAGCAAATAATATGAAAAAATTACGCAGCAAAATGACCACCGAAGAGCTGGCTGAATGTCTCGGAGTAGCTAAACAAACGGTCAATCGTTGGATCAGAGAACAAAACTGGAAAACCGAAAAATTTCCCGGTGTGAAAGGTGGTCGCGCAAGGCTTATTCATATTGATGCTGGCGTACGGGAATTTATTCTCAATATTCCTGCTTTTCGCAAAACCCCTGAGTTTTATCAGGCTGAAGAACCCGTTGCCGAATATACGCACGTTGTCCGCAGTCACGCCTGCCGTCAGATAATCAGCACATTGGATAACATGTCACCGGCGGAACAGGAAAAACTGGCGCTGTTTCTTTCGCGTGAAGGTATCCGCAGTTTTCTCATCCGTTTGGGCATTGATGAGTCAGAATAAATACCAAAAAAAACGGCAGGATGCGCTCCTGCCGTTTTGTTGTCTCTCAGACTGTCTTACTGCTGATTTTCACGCTCAGCAATAAACGCCAGCGCTTTGTTAATACGTTCAATGCTGCGGGATTTACCAATCGCATGTACCGTAACGTCTAACGCCGGAGACTGGCCTGCACCGGTAACCGCAACACGCAGCGGCATACCGACTTTGCCCATACCTACTTCCAGCTCATCAGCGGTAGACTGAATGGCCTGGTGCACATTTTCAGCAGTCCATTCGGCAATGGCGGCGATTTTATCTCGCACAACTTCCAGCGGCTGACGCGCAACCGGACGCAGGTGTTTCTTCGCAGCGTCAGCATCAAACTCTGCAAAATCTTCATAGAAATAGCGGCAGCTCTGCGCCATCTCTTTCAGCGTTTTGCAACGCTCACCCAGCAGTTTAACCAGCTCACACAGCTGTGGGCCGTTACGGGTGTCGATGTTCTCCTGTTCAATATGCCACTGTAAATGCGTCGCGACATATTCCGGGGCCAGAGAGTTGATGTAGTGGTGGTTCAGCCACTGCAGTTTTTCAGTATTGAATGCGCTCGCAGATTTGCTTACCGCGCCGAGAGAGAACAGCTTGATCATCTCTTCACGGGTGAAGATTTCCTGATCGCCGCTGGACCAGCCCAGACGCACCAGATAGTTCAGCAGCGCTTCCGGCAGGTAGCCGTCGTCGCGGTACTGCATGACGCTGACCGCACCGTGACGTTTGGACAGTTTTTTACCGTCGTCGCCATTGATCATCGACACGTGCGCGTAAACCGGCACCGGCGCATTCAGCGCTTTCAGGATATTGATCTGACGCGGGGTGTTGTTGATATGGTCTTCACCACGAATAACGTGGGTAATTTCCATATCCCAATCATCAACCACAACGCAGAAGTTATAGGTCGGGGAACCGTCGGTACGACGAATGATCAGATCGTCCAGCTCCTGGTTGCTGAATTCGATCGGCCCACGGATTTGATCGTCAAAAATAACGGAACCGTCCTGCGGGTTGGCGAAACGCACCACGCAAGGTTCGTCGTCGGCGTGATGTTCGTGACCGTGGCGGCAGCGACCGTCATAACGCGGCTTCTCGCCTTTCGCCATCTGATCTTCACGCAGCTGTTCCAGACGCTCTTTGGAGCAATAGCATTTATACGCTGTACCCGCTTCCAGCATCTCATCAATAACGGCATTGTAACGATCAAAACGTTTGGTCTGGAAGTACGGACCTTCATCCCACTCCAGATTCAGCCAGTTCATGCCATCCATAATGGCTTCGATAGCTTCCGGCGTGGAGCGTTCGAGATCGGTGTCTTCAATACGCAGCACAAACTCACCGCTATGGTTACGTGCAAAAAGCCAGGAATAAAGAGCAGTACGCGCACCGCCGACGTGCAGATAACCTGTCGGGCTAGGCGCGAAGCGAGTTTTGATTTTCATGAAATGGCCTTACGTTTATAAAGATGCCGACAACCGGCAAATCCTGGGAAGATTATCAGGCACGTATTCTATCACCGTGGTCTGATTCCTCAATGTTGTTCAGGTTGGAACATCACGCTTTGCCATTTTCGTATACAAATCATGCCGCATGGATGGTTTTGCGATCGTTTTGCTTAAATTTACGACGAACGAACAATTTCTTTAGAAAATGCGTTGACTCATTTTCAACTCTCCCTATAATGCGACTCCACACAGCGGGGGTGATTAGCTCAGCTGGGAGAGCACCTCCCTTACAAGGAGGGGGTCGGCGGTTCGAACCCGTCATCACCCACCAACTACTTTATGTAGTCTCCGCCGTGTAGAACAGAAAATTGAGAAGTGGGTGATTAGCTCAGCTGGGAGAGCACCTCCCTTACAAGGAGGGGGTCGGCGGTTCGATCCCGTCATCACCCACCACTTTCTCGCCAGCTGGATTTTCTGTCAAAATATGAAGTACCGAAGTGGGTGATTAGCTCAGCTGGGAGAGCACCTCCCTTACAAGGAGGGGGTCGGCGGTTCGATCCCGTCATCACCCACCACTTCGGGGCGTTAGCTCAGTTGGTAGAGCAGTTGACTTTTAATCAATTGGTCGCAGGTTCGAATCCTGCACGCCCCACCAATGTAAAAAGGTGCCCTAAAGGCGCCTTTTTGCTATGCACGGAATTCAAAGATTCGAACCTGCAGCAGGTTCGGGTCGAACGCAGTGAGACAACGGAGCCGTTCACGGCGACGGCCCGAAGGGCGAGCGAAGCGAGTCATCCTGCACGCCCCACCAATGTAAAAAGGCGCCCTAAAGGCGCCTTTTTGCTATGCGCGGAATTCAAAGATTCGAACCTGTAGCAGGTTCGGGTCGAACGCAGTGAGACAACGGAGCCGTTCACGGCGACGGCCCGAAGGGCGAGCGAAGCGAGTCATCCTGCACGCCCCACCAATGTAAAAAGGCGCCCTAAAGGCGCCTTTTTGCTATGTGTAGAATTTAACTATTCAGCCATTCTCAGTCTGAAGCGCTGCGCTTATCAGGCCTACGGTCTACGTCGTTATAGGCCGGATAAGGCATCAGTCACCATCCGGCACACATTACATCGTCAACGCCCCAACCAGTTTCTCCAGCGCAGGTGTCGCCTGTTGTTGGTCATACACAATATACAAATCAGCAGGAATGCGTTCTTCCAGCGGGCGAAATACTACGCCAGGCCAGTTCATCTGCGCATAGCTATCTGCAATTAGCGTAATACCAATCCCCATGCTGATCATCGCCAGCACCGTTTGGGGCTCCCTCACCTCACGAATAATCATCGGTGAAAATCCGGCGCTCTGGCACACACGCTGCAAAAATGCCCAGTCAGTATGAATGGAAGGCATCGTGACAAAATATTCATTACGCAGCGCTTCCAGCGATACGGATTCACAGGCGGTAAGAGGGTGTTCTTCAGGCATGGCAACCAAAAAAGAGGATTCATGCAGGCGCAAGCTGGTAAATCCGGGCGAGGGTGCTGTCGCCATCCGCCAAATCCCCGCATCCAGCTCACGCCGCTCCAACAGCGTCATCTGCATTGCCGGCATGTTTTCACGAAACAGCACCTCAACGTTCGGGTTCTCTTTCAAAAAACGGCGCATCACCGGGCGCATTTTTCCCCACATCGCCGTGCCTATCACGCCCAGCTCAACCCGCCCTGCTTCACCACGGCCAATCTGCTCCACGCGTGCCAGCGCCTGATTAGCGTTGGATAACAGACGACGTGACTCTTCCATCAGGATTTTCCCAGCGTGGGTTAACGTCACACTGCGGGAATGCCGGATAAATAACAGCGTGCCGAGCTGCTGTTCCAGCTCTTTGATATGAATGCTCAGCGGGGGTTGTGACATATTCAGGCGAGCAGCCGCGCGTCCAAAATGCAGTTCTTCTGCGACAGCCAGAAAATAACGCAGTAACTTCAGATCGATACGGTGCGTACGTTCCATGGATAATGCGCTCCAGCGGGGAAGGATAATGCGCAAAGTTACCACATTGCATCGCAGAACATAAAACGGCGGGCAACATTCGCCCGCCGTAAGTAAGGATTAATGCGCCAGCGACTTCTGCACGGACCTTTCCGGCTCATGCTTGTATTTGAAGAACAGCGCAAAAATGACGGCCAACGCCAGCGCATAAGCCGCAAACACCAGCCAGATGGTTTGCCAGTCCTTCACGCCATCGACGGAGAAATAGTCCACCGCCATGCCGCTCAGGATTGAACCTACCCACGCCCCGACGCCGTTCACCATGGTCATAAACAGCCCCTGTGCGCTGGCGCGAATGTTGGAGCTGACCTCCTGCTCGACGAACACCGATCCGGATATATTGAAGAAATCAAACGCGCAGCCGTAAACGATCATCGACATCAGTAACAGCACAAAGCCAAACGGTGACGGATCGCCAAACGCAAAGAAACCAAAGCGCAGCGTCCACGCCAGCATGCTCATCAGCATCACCGTTTTGATGCCAAAGCGTTTGAGGAAGAACGGAATGGTGAGAATGAAGCCCACTTCCGCCATCTGCGATACCGACAGCAAAATAGAGGGATACTTCACGACAAAGCTGCCTGCAAATTCAGGGTTACGGGCAAAATCATGCAGGAACGGATTACCAAAGACGTTGGTGATTTGCAGCACCGCCCCCAGCATCATGGCAAACAGAAAGAATATCGCCATACGCGGATTTTTAAACAGCACAAACGCATCCAGCCCCAGTTTACCGGCAAGCGTGGTCGCCACTTTCTTCTCGGCGACCGGAATTTTCGGCAAGGTAAACGCATACATCGCCAGCATTAACGAGGCGCCAGAGGCGATATACAGCTGGGCGCTACTCAGCTCCAGTCCCATCAGGCTCACCGTCCACATGGCCACAATAAAACCGATGGTGCCAAACACGCGAATCGGCGGGAAGGCCGTGACCGGATCCTGGCCGGATTGCGCCAGGCAGGAGTATGAGACGCTGTTCGACAACGCAATCGTCGGCATATAGGCCATGGCGTTAATCAACATCACCCAAAACATGGTATCTGCATCGGTAACAGTGGTGGCATACAGCAGCACACCCGCGCACACCAGATGACATAGCATGTAGGCGCGTTCGGCACGCAACCATTTGTCAGCGATGATCCCCATAATCCCAGGCATAATAATCGCTGCCAGTCCCTTTGAGCTGTAAACCATGCCAACGTTCGCGCCTGTAAAATGCAGGGTGTTGATCATGTAAGAACCCAGGGTCACCAGCCAGCTTCCCCAGATAAAATATTGCAAAAACGACATGAGCTTTAAGCGAGAGGCGATACCCATTTTTCCGTTCCTTGCCAAAAAAGTAAGACCCCGCAAGCGGGGTCAGTTATCGTTTTTATTCAGGCCAGTTTGCGCAAGAAGCCGCAGATCAGATTGATGAAGTTCTGTCGGGAGAGTTCCGCCGCCGCCAGTGTCTGCGCATGGGATAATTTCACATCTCCCAGCCCTTCTGCCAGGTTGGTGATGGCAGAGACCGCAACCACCTTCAATTCACAGTGACGTGCAGCGATGACTTCAGGCACCACCGACATACCGACCACATCACCGCCAATAATCTGCATCATGCGAATTTCTGCCGCCGTCTCAAAGTTCGGTCCTGGATAGGAGACAAAAACGCCTTCGCTCAGCGGGAACCCTTCTTCTTTCGCCACGGTTTGCAGGATCGCACGGTAGTCTGCATCGTAGGCATTCGCCAACGAGAAGAAGCGCTCACCAAAACGCTCGTCATTGAGCCCGACCATTGGTGTGCCCGGCATCGTATTAATGTGATCGCTGAGCGCTACCAGGCTGCCCGGACCGACTTCAGGACGTAAAGAGCCCGCCGCGTTGGTGCAAAATAGCAGTTCGCAGCCCAGCAGTTTCAGGGTACGAATAGCATCGGTCATCACCGTCATACCGCGACCTTCGTAGAAGTGTCCGCGCCCTTTCATGCAGGCCACAGGAACGCCAGCCAGATTCCCCAGCACCAGTTCACCCGCATGTCCGTGTACGGTGCTAACCGGGAACCCCGGCAGCTTCTCGTAAGAGATCGCCACCGCATCCTCGATTTGCTCGGCTAATGCGCCCAGCCCGGAGCCGAGAATAAATGCCACGCGTGGGGTGAAGTCAGGTTTATAACCACGAATGATATCGGCGCTATACCAGGGATTCTGAGAGAAAAGAGTGTGGCTCATGAGATGTCCTTAAACTAAGTAATCGAAATAACGTAGCGTACCCCGATGTTATAACGAGACTACGCAATCGATTACCAATACAGTTTCTCCCGTCGTTCGATAGTAAATCGGTATCGATGAGTTGCGCTAAACCAGCCCAACTTCACATTATTCTCCTGCCAGAAATGGCATAGGCGGTTGCATTTATATCTGATAGAGCGGATCGCGTGCACGTTCGGCGGTTAACTCACCGGCCTGCGTACGCACCACGTCCCACAGCGCCTGAGCAGCGGTCGATAAAGAGCGATTTTTACGTCGAGCCAGCATCAGCTGTCGTTCAACCACCGGCGTCAGGCGTTTGACCTGCAAGTGGTTGCCCTGCGGCAGGGGGAGCGCCAGCGCAGGCAGTACGCTGATACCAATCCCCGCTTCGACCATCGGAAAGAGCGTTGCCGGGTGGCCTATCTCCTGCACAATGTTGGCATCAATGGAGAAATGGGCCAGCGCCGCATCAATCAGCGGTCGGCTACCGGAGGCGTAATCCTGCAACACCAGACGTTCATGCAGGAGATCCTGCCAGTTAACCCACTCCCGCTCGGCTAAAGGGTGATCCTGCCGACACAGCAGCAGGAAGGGTTCTGACAGCACCGCTTCGCACTGCAGGTCCGTTGCCGCACCAGGATCGATAACTATGCCGAAATCCACTTCCCCCTGACGAATACTTTCCAGTACCCACTGCTGCGGCCTGTCATGCAGGACAAAATCGATCGCGGGGTACAGCGCGTTACTTTGAGCAATACACTGTGGAATAAGGTGGGCGGAGATCGTCTGACTAGCCGCCACACGTACCGTACCGGTGAGCTGCGTGCCAACCTGTCCGGCTTCGCGCAACGTGCTGTGCAGCTCATCCAGGATACGCTCAAGGCGTGCTGCCAGTTGTTGTCCGGCTTCGGTCAGCACCACTTCTCGGGTGGTCCTGTCCAACAGACGCACGCCCGTCTGCCCTTCCAGCTCTTTTACGCTGTGGCTGACCGCCGACTGGCTTAAGCCGATGATGTCTCCCGCCCGACTAAAACTTTTGGCCTGAGCGACGGTGACAAAGATACGCAATTGACGCAGAGAGTAATTCATCTATTTAATTCATATATGGATGCAATAAATCAATTTTATTTCTCAAATGGAAAAACGCAAACTAGTACGACCGAATTCCAGGAGCTTTTATGAAACTTTTTCGTATCCTCGATCCGTTCACGCTGACGCTGATTACCGTCGTGTTACTGGCCTCTTTTTTTCCCGCCGAGGGCGGATTTGTCCCTTTCTTTGAAGGGTTAACCACCGCAGCGATTGCCCTGCTATTTTTTATGCACGGGGCAAAACTCTCGCGAGAAGCCATTATTGCCGGCGGTAGCCACTGGCGGTTGCATCTGTGGGTGATGTGCAGCACCTTTGTCGTCTTCCCGGTGCTGGGCGTGCTGTTTGCCTGGTGGGCACCGGTTAACGTCGATCCGATGCTATACACTGGTTTCCTGTACCTGTGCATTTTGCCTGCTACTGTGCAGTCAGCTATCGCCTTCACGTCGCTGGCGGGAGGTAACGTGGCCGCCGCCGTATGCTCCGCCTCCGCCTCCAGCCTGTTGGGTATTTTTCTCTCACCGCTATTGGTCGGTCTGGTGATGAATATGCATGGCGCAGAAGGCAGCCTTGAGCAGGTGGGTAAAATCATGCTGCAGTTGCTGTTGCCGTTCGTGCTGGGGCATCTTTCACGCCCGTGGATTGGTAACTGGGTGTCACGACATAAAAAATGGATCGCCAAAACAGACCAGTCGTCGATTCTGCTGGTGGTTTATTCTGCCTTCAGCGAAGCCGTGGTGAATGGGATCTGGCACAAAGTCGGGGTGGGTTCACTGCTGTTTATCGTGGTAGTCAGTATCGTACTGCTGGCTATCGTGATCGGGATAAATGTCTTTGTGGCGCGTAAGTGCGGCTTCAATAAGGCCGATGAAATTACCATTGTATTCTGCGGGTCGAAAAAGAGCCTGGCGAACGGGATCCCCATGGCAAACATTCTGTTCCCAACGTCGGTGATCGGCATGATGGTACTGCCGTTGATGATCTTCCATCAAATCCAGCTGATGGTTTGTGCGGTGCTGGCACGTCGCTATAAGCGACAGACAGACGCCTTGCAGGCGCAGCAGCCAGGCCGCGCCGCCAAGGTTTAAAGCGGGCGTTTCAGGGGCTGAACCAGCTGTGTCAGCCCCTCGGTTTTAATCAGCAGCGTAATTTGCATCAACTCGCCCAGTTTGCCCGGTGGAAATTCATCCTTACGGGCAAACCACAGCAGATACTCTTCCGGCACGTCAATCAACCGACGCCCTTTATATTTGCCAAAGGGCATGACGGTATTGGCGATGTCAATCAGCTGCTCTTTTTCCATCTCAGGCGCCCAGTAAGCGGATCATCTCCGCTTCATCAATCACAGCGATACCCAGCTCCTGGGCTTTGGCAAGCTTGGAGCCAGCGGCTTCACCGGCAATCACCAGATCGGTTTTCTTCGACACGCTGCCCGCCACTTTCGCCCCCAGTTCTGTCAACCGGGCTTTAGCGTCATCGCGCGACATCTGGCTCAGGCTTCCCGTCAGTACCACCGTTTTCCCGGCAAACGGGCTGTCGATCTCTTCGACGTTGATGACCACCGGCGCAGGCCAGTGAATACCCTGTGCCAGCAGCTGTCCAATCACCTCACGGTTACTCTCTTCAGCGAAGAAGTTAAACACGTGAGTGGCCACCACAATGCCGACATCAGGGACTTTTTGCAGCTCTTCAATGGACGCCGCTTCCAGCGCCTCAAGGGTGCCAAAATGCGCCGCCAGACCTGCGGCCGTGGCTTCTCCCACCTCGCGAATACCCAGCGCATAGAGAAAGCGAGCGAACGTGGTTTGTTTGGCTTTTTCCAGCGCATTGACCACGTTTTGTGCCGATTTCGGCCCCATGCGATCCAGCCCCGTCAACTTACCAGCCGTTAACTGGAACAGGTCGGCAGGCGTATGGACATACTCTTTCTCGACCAGTTGATCGATAATCTTATCGCCCATGCCGTCCACATCCAGCGCACGACGAGAAACAAAATGTTTGAGGGATTCTTTACGCTGCGCGCCGCAAATAAGACCACCGGTACAGCGGGTAACGACTTCACCTTCCACACGCTCGACGTCAGAACCACACACCGGGCAATGGGTTGGGAAGACGATTTCACGCGTCTCTTCGGGGCGCTCGGAAAGCACCACGTTCACCACCTGCGGGATCACATCACCCGCGCGGCGAATCACCACCTTGTCACCAATGCGCAAACCCAGACGATCGATTTCATCAGCGTTGTGCAGCGTGGCGTTACTGACCAGCACCCCCGCCACCTGTACCGGCTCCAGGCGAGCGACGGGCGTAATCGCCCCAGTACGTCCGACCTGAAACTCAACATCGCGCACAAAGGTCATCTGTTCCTGCGCCGGGAACTTAAACGCCACCGCCCAGCGCGGCGCACGGGCCACAAACCCCAACTGCTCCTGCAGCGCCAGCGAGTTGACCTTAATCACCACACCGTCAATGTCGAAGCCGAGCGTCGGTCGGTCTGCTTCAACCTGATGATAGTAAGCAAGGACTTCCTCCGGAGAGTCGCACAGTGTGACTCTGTCGCTGACCGGAAGGCCCCACGCTTTGAATTGCAGTAAACGGCCCAGATGGGTGTCCGGCAGTTCACCACCTTCCAGCACGCCGACGCCATAACAGAAGAAAGTTAGCGGTCGCTTTGCCGTGATACGCGGATCGAGCTGGCGTAATGAACCGGCTGCTGCGTTACGTGGGTTAGCAAACACTTTATTGCCGGTACGACGCGCGTCTTCATTAATTTTTTCAAAACCGGCCTGCGGCAAAAAGACTTCGCCACGGACTTCCAGACGCGTTGGAATATTGTCGCCGCGCAACTTGAGCGGGATCGCGCGAATGGTACGCACATTCGAGGTAATGTCCTCACCGGTCGTGCCATCACCGCGCGTTGCCGCACTTACCAGCACGCCATTTTCATACAGAATGCTGACCGCCAGACCGTCCAGCTTCAGTTCACAGCACCAGGTTAGCTTATCCGTACTCTTCAGCCGGTCCTGTACGCGTTTATTGAACGCGAGAAAGCTCTCTTCATCAAACACGTTATCCAGCGACAGCATGGGCACTTCATGGCGTATCTGGCTGAAGGACGCCAGCGGAGCCGCACCGACGCGTTGCGTCGGCGAGTCGGGCGTAATCAGATCCGGGTGCTGCGATTCCAGTTCACGCAGTTCGCGCATCAGGCGATCATATTCCGCATCGGGAATGTCCGGCGCGTCCATCACATGGTAAAGATACTCATGATGGCGAAGCGTGGTTCGCAGTTCTGTCAGTTGTTGTTCGATTGATTCCATATCGCACCATCAATGATAAAAAACCCCCGACAGGCGGGGGTTCAGAAAGGGGATGTCACGCCAGAGGGCAATCAGGCGTGAGATTCTTTAACGTCGCGGATGCGGTCCTGATACTCGCGCAGTTTCTGCGGCGTCATCATGCGACGTTGATCGTCGAGCACCACACCACCGACTTCATCGGCGATGTGCTGCGCAGACTGCAGCATCAGCTTAAAGTTTTGCAGCTCGTCCCCATAGGACGGCACCTGCATAAAGATAGTGACGCCAGGCGTGGTGAAATCACCGGTCATTTCAGGATCAAACGTCCCCGGATTCACCATATTGGCCAGACTGAACAGTGACGGGCCGCTACCATCTGGGCTCAGATGACGATGGAAAATATTCATATCGCCAAATTTAAAGCCTGCCTGCTGAATGCTGTTGAGCAGCACTTCACCATTGAGTTCACTGCCATGATGAGCTGCCACGTTCATAATAATGACAGTTTCTTTAGGCTGCGGTTTTTCCGCAACGGGCGCTGGCTCAACGACCGGCTCTGGCTGCGGTTTCTGCTCAACAACAGGCTCGGCTGGCTGGAAAGTCTGCGGTGCAGGCTGTGGCGCATGCTGCACTGGCTGCTGAACCTGCGGCGCGACAGGCTGCGGTTGCGGCACAGGCTGATGCTGTTGTACAGGCGGCTGCGCAGGCTGTACATGCGGCGGCGGTACCGGCACTTCAGCGGGTTGCTGTGCAGGTTGACGCGGCTGAGCAGACGCATAAGGCGGCTGGTACTGGTGCTGCGGCGGCTGAGGAGGAACACCATGTTCCTGCACGTTGCCGGGAGCATGATTCACACGATGCACGCGAACTTCACCCACGCCTTCGTCTTCCTCGACGTTGTCGTCGATAGAATCCTCGTCATCACGTTTAGACTTCATGCGTTTCAGTGGGCGATCGCGGAATATAGAAGACCGTTCTTTACGGCTAGTCCAGAAACCATGTACCAGTAAAGCGATTATGGCGATCGCGCCAACAATGATTAATATCAGACGCAAATCCTGCATCATTATATTCTCTGTTGTTCTAACACCTTGCCACCACGGCAAACATTTACTCACTAAGAGTATTTGCCGATTACGTCTAGTGCAAGTGTACTCTTGGCTTTCACAGCATAAAGATGAATAAAATCGTGCTTTTTGCTGTTTTTTCGAACATTTCTGAACAGCCTAAGGCCCAACAACCCGTTAAGATACGCAAAGTTGACCTGGACTTAGATTACAAGGAGCACGTCCCGACTATGGTTTCATCATCTGCAAGTGTACCACGCAGCGGTTTTTATTACTTTTCTCAGGGATGGAAGCTCGTCAGCCAGCCAGGGATCCGCCGCTTTGTTCTCCTGCCTTTACTGGTGAACATTTTATTGATGGGTGGCGCATTCTGGTGGTTATTTAGCCAGCTTGATAGCTGGATACCCGCGCTAATGAGTCATGTTCCCGACTGGTTACAGTGGCTCAGCTATTTACTGTGGCCCATTGTGACCCTTTCCGTTCTGTTGGTGTTTGGCTATTTTTTCTCTACGCTTGCCAACTGGATCGCCGCACCGTTTAACGGTTTACTGGCAGAACAACTGGAAGCTCGCCTGACTGGTGCAACGCCACCCGACACCGGCGTGCTCGGCATCATGAAAGATATTCCGCGTATCATGAAACGCGAATGGCAAAAGCTGGCCTGGTACCTTCCGCGCGCTGTCGTACTGCTGCTGCTCTATTTTATCCCCGGTATTGGACAAACCGTCGCGCCGGTACTGTGGTTCCTGTTCAGCGCGTGGATGCTGGCCATCCAGTATTGCGATTACCCGTTTGATAACCACAAGGTGCCGTTCAAAGAAATGCGTACCGCCCTGCGCACGCGCAAAGTCACCAATATGCAGTTTGGCGCGCTGACCAGCCTGTTCACCCTGATCCCGGTGCTCAACATGTTTATCATGCCAGTTGCCGTTTGCGGTGCCACCGCGATGTGGGTAGATTGCTATCGTGCTAAGCACGCGTTATGGAAGTAATGCAAAAATGTGTAAATGCGGGCCGTCTTATGCCCGCTCTTATTCCATACTGCAAGGCATTATTTCTCATCAGCATATAGATATGCGATTTCCTTACTTCCCCATACTTTCTCAACAGGTATGCTGATGCGGTATCCCAATTTCATACAGTTAAGGACAGGCCATGAGTAAGATTTTTGAAGACAACTCGCTGACTATCGGTCATACGCCGCTGGTTCGACTGAACCGTATCGGTAACGGACGCATTCTGGCGAAGGTAGAATCACGCAACCCGAGCTTTAGCGTTAAATGCCGTATCGGTGCCAATATGATTTGGGATGCCGAAAAACGTGGGGTGCTAAAACCGGGTATTGAACTGGTTGAACCGACCAGCGGCAACACCGGTATTGCGTTGGCCTACGTCGCCGCCGCACGTGGCTATAAGCTGACCCTGACGATGCCAGAAACTATGAGCATTGAGCGTCGTAAGCTACTGAAAGCGCTGGGTGCAAACCTGGTGCTGACCGAAGGCGCAAAAGGCATGAAGGGCGCAATTCAGAAAGCGGAAGAAATCGTAGCCAGCAATCCAGAAAAATTCCTGCTGCTTCAGCAGTTCAGCAACCCAGCCAACCCGGAAATCCATGAAAAAACCACCGGTCCGGAGATCTGGGAAGATACCGATGGTCAAGTGGATGTATTTATCTCCGGCGTTGGCACCGGCGGTACGCTGACCGGTGTCACTCGCTACATTAAAGGAACCAAAGGCAAAACGGATTTAATCACCGTTGCCGTTGAACCGACAGATTCTCCGGTCATCGCTCAGGCGCTGGCAGGAGAAGAACTCAAGCCAGGTCCGCACAAGATTCAGGGGATTGGCGCCGGTTTCATTCCGGGCAACCTCGACCTGAAGCTGATTGATAAAGTAGTCGCCATCACCAACGACGAAGCTATCTCCACCGCGCGTCGCTTGATGGAAGAAGAAGGTATTCTGGCAGGCATCTCTTCTGGGGCGGCGGTAGCTGCCGCACTTAAACTCCAGGAAGATGAAACCTTTACCAATAAGAATATAGTGGTTATTCTACCGTCATCGGGTGAGCGTTATCTGAGCACAGCATTGTTTGCCGATCTCTTTACTGAGAAAGAGCTGCAACAGTAGTGCCAGCATGTTAAAAACGCGTAAAAAAGCACCCTTTTGGGTGCTTTTTTGTGGCCTGCTTCAAACTTTCAACCCACCTGGCATTGATTCAACCCGCCGGAACTGGTATTTAACCAAACTAATTATTTTGATGCGCGAAATTAATCGTTACAGGAAAAGCGCTAGCTGAATCGATTTTATGATTTGGTTCAACTCTTCCTTTCGCGGCATAATGTTTAATGACGAAAGAAACGTCAGCGGCAAGAAGTTGCCCGCAACGGATTGCACCGAACTCCTTTTGTGTCGCGTCCAGTTTACGTCGACGCTAACAATACAGGCTAAAGTTGAACCGCCAGGCTAGACTTTAGTTCCACAACACTAAACCTATAAGTTGGGGAAATATAATGTTCCAGCAAGAAGTTACCATTACCGCTCCGAACGGTCTGCATACTCGCCCTGCTGCTCAGTTCGTTAAAGAAGCAAAAGGCTTTACGTCTGAAATTACTGTGACTTCCAACGGCAAAAGCGCTAGCGCCAAAAGCCTGTTTAAACTGCAGACTCTGGGCCTGACTCAGGGCACCGTTGTAACCCTCTCCGCAGAAGGCGAAGACGAGCAGAAAGCAGTTGAGCATCTGGTTAAACTGATGGCTGAACTCGAGTAAGTTCAACGAGTTCTTTTTAATATCAGTCACAAGTAAGGTAGGGTTATGATTTCAGGCATTTTAGCATCCCCGGGTATCGCTTTCGGCAAGGCACTACTGCTGAAAGAAGACGAAATCGTCATTGACCGGAAAAAAATTTCTGCCGACAAGGTTGATCAGGAAGTTGAACGTTTTCTGAGCGGTCGTGCCAAGGCATCTGCGCAACTGGAAGCGATCAAAACCAAAGCTGGTGAAACATTCGGTGAAGAAAAAGAAGCCATCTTTGAAGGGCATATCATGCTGCTCGAAGATGAGGAGCTGGAGCAGGAAATCATAGCCCTGATTAAAGATAAGCACATGACAGCTGATGCAGCTGCGCATGAAATTATCGAAGGTCAGGCCACCGCTCTGGAAGAGCTGGATGATGAATACCTGAAAGAACGTGCGGCTGACGTACGTGACATCGGTAAACGCCTGCTGCGTAACATCCTGGGTCTGGCAATTATCGATCTGAGCGCTATTCAGGACGAAGTTATCCTGGTTGCCGCCGATCTGACACCGTCAGAAACCGCACAGCTGAACCTGAATAAGGTGCTGGGTTTCATCACTGACGCGGGTGGACGTACTTCCCATACCTCAATCATGGCGCGTTCTCTGGAACTGCCTGCCATCGTGGGTACCGGTAGCGTCACCTCTCAGGTGAAAAACGACGACTATCTGATTCTGGATGCCGTAAACAATCTGGTTTACGTCAATCCAACCAACGATGTTATTGAGCAACTGCGTGCCGTTCAGGAGCAGGTTGCCTCCGAGAAAGCGGAACTCGCTAAGCTGAAAGATCTGCCAGCCATCACGCTGGATGGTCATCAGGTCGAAGTTTGCGCCAACATCGGTACCGTTCGTGATGTTGAAGGCGCTGAGCGTAATGGCGCTGAAGGCGTGGGCCTGTATCGTACCGAATTCCTGTTCATGGACCGTGACTCACTGCCAACTGAAGAAGAACAGTTTGCGGCGTATAAAGCCGTTGCAGAAGCCTGTGGCTCGCAGGCTGTCATCGTGCGTACTATGGACATCGGCGGCGACAAAGAGCTACCGTACATGAACTTCCCGAAAGAAGAGAACCCATTCCTGGGCTGGCGTGCTATTCGTATCGCATTGGACCGTAAAGAGATCCTGCGTGACCAGATTCGCGCCATCCTGCGTGCCTCTGCTTTCGGCAAACTGCGCATCATGTTCCCAATGATCATCTCTGTTGAAGAAGTACGCGCACTGCGCAAAGAGATCGAAATCTACAAACAGGAACTGCGCGACGAAGGCAAAGCATTTGACGAAACCATTGAGATTGGCGTGATGGTGGAAACACCGGCTGCGGCAACCATTGCACGTCATTTAGCCAAAGAAGTTGACTTCTTTAGTATCGGCACCAATGATTTAACGCAGTACACCCTGGCAGTTGACCGTGGTAATGATATGATTTCCCACCTTTACCAACCGATGTCGCCATCTGTTCTGACGCTGATCAAGCAAGTTATTGATGCTTCTCATGCTGAAGGCAAATGGACCGGCATGTGTGGTGAGCTTGCAGGCGACGAACGTGCTACACTTCTGTTGCTGGGGATGGGTCTGGACGAATTCTCTATGAGCGCCATTTCTATCCCGCGCATTAAGAAGATTATCCGTAACACGAACTTCGAAGATGCGAAGGTGTTAGCAGAGCAGGCTCTTGCTCAACCGACAACGGACGAGTTAATGACGCTGGTTAACAAGTTCATTGAAGAAAAAACAATCTGCTAATCCACGAGATGCGGCCCAATTTACTGCTTAGGAGAAGATCATGGGTTTGTTCGATAAACTGAAATCTCTGGTTTCTGATGATAAGAAAGACACCGGAACTATTGAGATTATAGCTCCGCTCTCTGGCGAGATCGTCAACATCGAAGACGTGCCGGATGTAGTTTTTGCTGAAAAAATCGTTGGTGATGGCATCGCTATCAAACCAACCGGTAACAAAATGGTTGCCCCTGTAGACGGCACCATCGGCAAAATCTTTGAAACCAACCATGCGTTCTCTATCGAATCTGATAGCGGCATTGAGCTGTTCGTTCACTTCGGTATTGATACCGTTGAACTGAAAGGCGAAGGCTTCAAGCGTATCGCTGAAGAAGGTCAACGCGTTAAAGTGGGCGACCCGGTTATTGAATTCGATCTGCCGCTGCTGGAAGAAAAAGCCAAGTCTACCCTGACTCCGGTTGTTATTTCCAACATGGACGAAATCAAAGAACTGATCAAACTGTCCGGTAGCGTGACCGTGGGTGAAACCCCGGTTATCCGCATCAAGAAGTAATTCTTGCCGCAGTGAAGAATGGCGCCTGATGGCGCCATTTTTTTTATACACATCATCCTTCAGATTGCCTCTGTCGCTCACCCCAGTCACGTACTCATTACGCTCCCGGGGATTCACTCTTTTGCCGCCTCGATGCAACCTGAATGATTTTTTGTAGTTCGGAAAAGCGTTAAATTTGCGAGGTCATCGGGCGGTAACACGCCTCGCGCATCAGGATTTTCATCCCTTCTGGCCCGCTTTCCAGCATCCGCCTTTCTGAATCCGCCACCAGCAGCTCACAGTCATACCCGCCGGCGATACCAAACATCGCGCGCGCGACGCAGATATCTTCCAGCGCCTCGGTGCCGCTGGTATCGAAATGCCCAACTAAACGTCCATGCTGGCGAACCACCAGCCGATAACTCTTCATCGCGCCTCCCCTGCCGGTGGCAGAATTAACTCATCACACCCGCACAGGTGCGTCCAGGTCATCACTTCCAGCACGCGCTGTGCAGCATCATGTGTGGCGGTGGTAAGAGGTTTCCCCGCAACGATACCGCTTATCAGTTCGGCACAAAATAGATCGCCTGTTCCCTTAAGGTCCGTTTTCACCCGCGGATGGGCTAACACCTCAACCGTTTCAGCCGTCACCACCGCCACGTTGATGACCTCCTCGACATCACCCGGTGCGCTGGTGATTACCACCCATTTTAGCGTGTCGGTGAGCAGGGATTTTGCCGCCAGAATCGCCTCATCAAGCGTGCGACACGGTTTTCCACTCAGCATTTGCAATTCAAACACGTTCGGCGTCACGCCCTGCGCCAGCGGAAGCAGGTGCTCACGGTACGCCTGTGGGATTTCAGCCTTCACATACATCCCGCTATCGATATCGCCAATCACCGGATCGACCAGAATGCACAGTTGCGGATGCGAGACGCGAACGGTTTCCAGCCACCGTGCGAGCAGCGCTATCTGCTCTGCGCTCCCCATATAGCCGGTCGTCACCGCCTTGAGTTCGCGCAAAGCATCACGCTCATGTAAAGCAGTGAGATAACCGTTAAACCAGTCGCCAGGGATAATCCCACCATAAAAGGTCTCATAATGTGGGGTGTTACTGAACAGCACCGTCGGTACCGCCGTCACCCGTAACCCGTGCGCTTTAAGGGCCGGTACGGCAATACTGTTGCCTACGCTGCCATACACCACCTGTGACTGGACGGCGACGATATCGGTTTGTAACGCCCGATGCTTGTCGTCGAAGAGCACTGACTGTATTTCACTCTCCTGCTCCATAAACCTCTCCTCTCGCTGGACAGCGGGCTGATGCCTCACTATTATCGTCATATGCTAAAATTCATTTTGTCATAGGTCAATAATGATCGACGGAAAAACCGCTAACGAAATATTTGACAGTATTCGTCAACATGTCGCTACAGGCACGCTCGAGCCAGGAGACATACTGCCGCCAGTCAGGGAACTGGCAACAGCATTAAACGTCAACCGCAATACTGTCGCGGCGGCTTATAAACGCCTGGTCACTACCGGACTGGCACTTAGCCAGGGGCGTAACGGCACGGTGATCAAGGGTGTATCTTCGCCCGTCGCGCTGGAAGGGGGTAATCCGGATACACCGCTAACCGACCTTTCCGGCGGGAATCCTGCTCCTCATCGACTGCCCAATCTGAGCCGTTATTTCGCACAAATAAATAAGAATCCACGCTTGTATGGCGATGCGGTCGTCTCCCCCGGTCTTAACGCATGGGCAACGCAATGGATGCAGGATACCCTACCCGGCGAGGGTGAAATTGATATTACCAGCGGTGCCATTGATGCCATCGAACGACTACTGTGCGCCCATTTGCTGCCGGGTGATAGCGTCGCCGTCGAAGATCCTTGTTTTTTAAGCAGTATCAATATGCTGCGTTATGCAGGGTACTCAGCAAGCCCGGTCAGCGTGGACAGCGAAGGTATGCAGCCTGACAGGCTGGAACTGGCGCTACAGAAAGGGGCACGGGCGGTGATCCTGACCCCGCGCGCGCACAACCCAACCGGCTGTAGCCTGAGCGCTACCCGCGCCGCCCGGTTGCAGGAAATTCTGGCTCGCTACCCACAAACCCTGGTGGTTATCGACGATCACTTTGCCCTGCTGTCTGCTTCTCCATGGCATCCGGTGATTGCAGCACAAACAAAGCACTGGGCCATTGTCCGTTCAATGTCGAAAACATTAGGGCCGGATTTACGCCTTGCCATCGTCGCCAGCGATCCCGATACCTCTGCGAAACTGCGTCTGCGACTCAACTCTGGCAGTCAGTGGGTCAGCCATTTGCTGCAGGATTTGGCCTGCGCCTGTCTGCAAGATGAGGACTATCAGCGCACGCTGGTGCAGACTCAGCAGTTTTACGTCGCGCAGCAACAAAAACTCACTCATGCCCTTCAGCAACAGGGGATTGAGCTTGCCGCAAGCGATGGTTTGAATCTGTGGCTACCGCTGCAAACCCACAGCCAGTCGCTCGCTTTTGCGCTGGCGAAGGCTGGCTGGCTGGTACGTGAAGGTGAAGTATTTGGCGTCGATGCGCCGTCACACGGCCTGCGCATTACGCTGTCAACATTAGACGACCACAACATAATTAAGCTAGCGGCTGATATTCATCAGGCGCTGAAGCGCTAACCGGAGAGAATACATGCGAGTTCATTTTGTTATTCATGAGTCATTTGAATCAGCTGGCGCATATCTGCCATGGGCCGACGAACGCGGTTACGCCATCAGCTGGTCGCGCGTCTACGCCGGAGAGTCCGTTCCCGCAAATGCGGATGGTTTCGATATGCTGGTCGTTTTTGGCGGCCCGCAGTCACCGCGCACCACGCTTGCTGAGTGCCCATATTTTGACTCTCAGGCCGAACAGCACCTGATTAACCAGTCAATTGCTGCGCGTAAGATTGTGGTCGGTATTTGTCTCGGTTCGCAGCTGATCGGTGAGGCTCTGGGGGCGAAAGTGTGTCAAAGTCCGGAAAAAGAGATTGGCCATTACCCCATCACGCTAACCGAAGCAGGTAAAGCGCATCCGCTGATCGCCCACCTCGGTTCACCGATGGTTGTCGGGCACTGGCATAACGATATGCCGGGGTTAACCGAGCAGGCCACGGTTCTTGCCACCAGCGAGGGCTGCCCGCGACAAATTGTGCAGTACGGGAATTTTGTCTATGGTTTCCAGTGTCATATGGAGTTCACCGCCGAAGCGGTTGAAGGGCTGATCAAGCACTCTGAACAAGAACTTTCCGAAGCCAAAGGTAAACCGTTTATTCGCTCCGTTACGGAGATGCGTGAATGGAACTACCAGCAGATGAACGAGAAACTGTGGCAGTTCCTTGATCTGCTGGTAGAGAAACATCGCAGATAGTGTGCAGAGATGCCTGATGAATTACGCTGTTCAGGCATCTCTGCATAGAGTACTTAAATCCCTAATCCCTGGTTGAAGTGCTCTTCACCGAACACGCCTGTCGAGAGATAGCGATCGCCGCGATCGCAGATGATCGCTACCACAACCGCACCAGGGTTCTGCTCTGCAATACGGCGTGCACCTGCTACCGCCCCACCGGAACTCACCCCACAGAAAATACCTTCACGAACTGCCAGCTCACGCATGGTTTTCTCGGCATCGTTCTGATGAATATCCAGTACCTCATCCACCAGCGAAGCGTTAAAAATCCCCGGCATATACTCCACAGGCCAGCGGCGAATCCCCGGAATACTGCTGCCCTCTTCCGGCTGCAGACCAACAATAGTCACCACATTGTCCTGCTCGCGCAGAAAACGCGACACGCCGGTAATGGTGCCGGTGGTGCCCATACTGGAAACAAAATGAGTGATACGGCCTGAGGTTTGTTGCCAGATTTCCGGCCCGGTGGTGGTGTAATGCGCATACGGGTTATCAGGGTTGTTAAACTGATCGAGCAGCGTACCTTCACCGCGCTGGGCCATCTCCAGGGCTAAGTCACGCGCCCCTTCCATGCCCTGCTCTTTGCTAACCAGAATCAGCTCAGCACCGTAGGCACGCATCGCAGCACGACGCTCCTGGCTCATGTTGTCCGGCATCAACAGCTTCATGCGATAGCCTTTCAGCGCGGCAATCATCGCCAGCGCAATCCCGGTATTGCCGCTGGTCGCCTCGATCAGTACATCACCAGGCTTAATTTCTCCACGTTTTTCCGCTTCGACAATCATCGATAACGCGGCGCGGTCTTTCACCGACCCTGCCGGGTTATTGCCTTCCAGCTTAACCCAAATTTCACTGCCGTTATCCGGCGCCAGGCGCTGCAGTTTGACCAGAGGCGTATTGCCTATTGTTTGTTCTAATGTGTTCACGTTTTCTGCTCAATAAAATGCCGGGTGGCGCTGCGCTTACCCGGCCTACAGGTCATGATTTAGCCCGTAGGCCCGGTAAGCGTAGCGCCACCGGGCGATAACTATGCAAATTAACCTATCAGGCGGATTGTGCCAGAGCAAGCTCGGTTTCACGCGTTTCAATGCGCTGTTCACCGTTATACAGACGCGCATTTTGCAGTCCCACAAACAGACGTTCACCGCGGCTTGGGGGGTTATCGCCCTGCATCACCACCGTCAGCGGCTCGTTATACCACCCCAGTGGTTGGACAACTAATTGGGTGTAGTGACCTTTTGGACTGGCTTCCAGCACCTGTACCGGCAGCGGCGAATCGAGGCTGGTACGGCGACTTACATCGACCTCCCACGGACGCAGGAACAGATCGACCGGCCCCTGATACGCGGGCGTATACCCCAGCGGCCAGCGATGTGCGCCAACATGGAACTGCCCACCGCGTACGGTGCCCTGCAGGCGGTTCACTTCGCCCATAAACTCCAGCACAAAACGGGTAGCCGGTTCGCGCCAAACCTGATCCGGCGCATCGGCCTGCTCGATATGACCCTGGCTCATCACCACCACGCGATCCGCCACTTCCGTCGCTTCTTCCTGATCGTGGGTAACGAACACGCTGGTAAATTTCAGTTCTTCGTGCAGCTGACGCAGCCAGCGACGCAGTTCTTTACGCACCTGGGCGTCAAGCGCACCAAACGGTTCATCGAGCAGAAGGATCTGCGGCTCTACCGCCAGCGCTCGCGCCAGCGCCACGCGCTGCTTTTGGCCGCCGGAAAGCTGCGCCGGGAAGCGCTCTGCCAGATGGGCCAGTTGTACCATTTCCAGCAGTTTGGTGACTTTTGCTTTGATCGCCGCCGCGTTCGGACGCTCGCGACGTGGCAGTACCGTCAGACCAAAGGCGATATTGTCGAAAACGGTCATATGACGAAACAGCGCATAGTGCTGGAACACGAATCCCACTTTACGGTCACGCGCATGTAAACGGCTGACGTCCGTACCGTGAAAGCGAATGTGCCCACTAGACTGATGCTCCAGCCCGGCAATAATGCGCAGCAGCGTGGTTTTGCCCGAACCGGACGGCCCCAGCAGCGCGACCATCTGACCTGAAGGAATATCCAGTGAGATATCGTTCAGCACCTGGGTGCGACCAAAAGACTTCTTAATATTGGCAATCTCAATGCTCATGATTTTCCTCCTGCTGCGCGCGTTTTTCCTGGTTCTCCAGACGCCATTGCAACATGCTCTTCAAAAACAGGGTAACAATCGCCATCAGCGTTAATAACGCCGCAGCGGTAAAGGAGCCGACGGTGTTGTAGTCCTGCTCCAGTAATTCAATCTGCAAAGGCAGAGACAGCGTTTCGCCGCGAATCGAGCCGGACACCACCGACACCGCGCCAAACTCGCCAATCGCGCGGGCGTTGGTCAGCACCACGCCGTACAGTAGCGCCCAGCGAATGTTTGGCAACGTCACGCGGCGAAACATCTGCCAGCCGGATGCGCCGAGTAAAATAGCCGCCTCGTCTTCATTGCTGCCCTGGCTCAACATTACCGGCACCAGCTCTCGCACCACAAACGGGCAGGTCACGAACACTGTCACCAACACCATTCCCGGCCAGGCGAACATCACCTGCAGGTTGTGCTCATCCAGCCAGCCACCGAGCGGGCCGTTGGAGCCGTAAAACAGCAGATAGACCAGACCGGCAACCACTGGTGACACGGCAAACGGAATATCCAGCAACGTCAGCAACAACTGGCGGCCGGGGAAGTTAAAGCGGGTGACTAACCATGCCAGCAGCACACCAAACACCAGATTCACCGGTACCGCAATCAGCGCAATCAGCACTGTGAGCCAGATAGCGTGCAGCATGTCAGGGTCGGCCAGGTTCTGTAATACCGGCATTAATCCCTTGCTGAACGCCTGCACGAAGATATAAATCATCGGCACCAGCAAAATAAACGCGGAGACCAGCATACCGGTGCCGATCAGAAACCATTTCCCCCAGTTGATGCGGGGCACGCCATAGCGTTTCAATTGGGTAATCTCTGCCATCAGTGACCTACCACACGTCGACCAAAGCGACTCTGCAGGGTGTTAATCGAAAACAGCAGCAACAGCGATGCCCCGAGGATCACCGACGCAATCGCGCTGGCGGCCGGATAGTCAAACTCCTGCAGGCGAACAAAAATCATCAGCGAGGTAACTTCCGTTTTCCAGGCAATATTCCCGGCGATGAAGATAACCGCACCAAACTCCCCCAGGCTGCGGGTGAACGAGAGCGCGATACCCGCGATTAGCGCCGGAGACAGCTCTGGCAGTACCACTTTACGAAAACTCTGCAACCGCGTGGCGCCGAGCGTCTCTGCCGCCTCTTCATACTCCGGGCCTAACTCTTCCAGCACCGGTTGTACGGTGCGCACCACGAAAGGAATACTGGTAAAGGCCATGGCGACCGCAATACCGAGCCAGGTGTAGGTTACTTTAATATCCAGCTTCGCCAGCCACTCGCCGTAGAAACCGTTAACCGAAAACAGCGAGGCCAGCGTCAGGCCCGCCACCGCCGTGGGTAGCGCAAACGGCAGATCCATTAACGCATCCAGCAACGTGCGACCAGGAAAGCGATAGCGGGTTAAGATCCACGCCATCAGCAGGCCAAACACGCCGTTAAAAATCGAGGCCACAAACGCGGACAGCAGCGTGACCTTATAAGCCGCAACCACCTGCGGATTGGTAATCACTTCCCAGTACTGCGCCCAGCTCATTTGCGCCAACTGCATCACCAGCGCACTGAGCGGCAGCAGCAATATCAGGCAGACAAACAGTAAGCTGGTGCCCAGGCTTAAGGTAAAGCCGGGCAGCACGCGTCGGGAGGAAACAGCAAACATTTACTTACGCCCCGCCGCCAACAGTTTGTCCAGCTCACCGCCGCTGACAAAGTGCGTTTTCATCACTTCAGGCCACGCGCCAAACTGTTCTTCTACGCGGAACAACTCGGTCTGCGGGAATTTATCTTTCAGCTTGTCCATCACCTGCGGGTTATTCACCCGGTAGTAGTAATCCGTGATGATGGTCTGCGCCTGCGGGCTGTACAGCCAGTTCAGGTAGGCTTTCGCCGCTTTCTCGGTGCCGTTGGCCTGCACGTTTTTATCGACCCACGCTACAGGGAATTCGGCGAGAATATTGGTCTTAGGAATAACGACCTCGAAACCCTGCGCTTCATACTGCTTACGAATATTGTTCACTTCTGATTCGAAGCTGATCAACACATCGCCCAGCCCGCGTTCCGCAAAGGTGGTGGTAGCACCGCGACCGCCGGTATCAAAGACTTCAACATTTTTCAGGAACTGAGTCATGAATTGTTCAGTTTTGGCTTTATCGCCGCCGTCCGCTTTTGCCGCCGCGCCCCACGCCGCCAGATAGGTATAGCGCGCGTTACCGGAGGTTTTCGGGTTCGGGAAAATCAGTTTGACGTCAGAACGCACCAGATCATTCCAGTCATGGATATTTTTCGGGTTCCCCTTACGCACCAGGAAGCCCATTGTGGAATAGAACGGCGAACTGTTATTCGGTAGACGGCTTTGCCAGTCGGCGGGGAGAAGTTTGCCTTTGTCATGCAGGATCTGCACATCAGTAACCTGGTTATAGGTCACGACATCGGCTTTCAGCCCCTGCAGAATCGCCAGCGCCTGTTTTGATGACCCGGCATGAGATTGTTTAATCGTCAGCTTGTCACCGCCATTATCCTGCGCCCATTGCTGTTCAAACGACGGGTTAAGGGCGGCAAACAGCTCGCGAGACACATCGTAGGAACTGTTCAGCAGTTCCGTTGCCTGCGCCTGACCAACCAGCAGCAGCGCCGCCAGCGTCAGGGTTCTTTTTTTCAGTAAGTTAACGGCCATTGCGCACCCTTATAAATTTAATGACTTTCTTATGGCCATCATATTTATAACGGGAGTAAAAGGAGTAACGGTTTTATATACCGTTTGATGATTTGAAAGTTGAAAAGAGAATAAGAGCTTATCCCAGTAGGTGTAATTGTTGCAGGCAGTTTGGACACGAACAGCGCGGAAAAACCGGAGCGTATATGAAGTTCGTGAGGATTTTGAGCACTGCCCAGGGCCAAACTGGCAAATAAAATAGCCTAATGGGATAGCTCTAAGGGGTAACTCCTCCCCTATTCGCGGGGAGGAGACAGGCATCACTCAGACGCCGACGCTAACGCTTTCTGGCAGGGTACTGCCGCCATCAATCACGTTTTGCGTGCCGGTTAAGTAGCTGGACTCATCAGACGCCAGAAACGCCGCCAGTTCACCGACTTCAAGTGGACACGCCAGGCGACGCAGCGGAATGGCTTTCGCCATTTCAGTTAACACCGATTCAGGGTCGTCCGGGTTAGACTGACGCGCGATGTTTTCCGCCATAGGCGTACGCACGTAGCCGGGGCAAATCGCATTAACGCGGATGCCGGATTGCGCGTATTCTACCGCCAGAGATTTGGTCAAGCCGATAATCGCGGCTTTCGACAGCGCATAGGCCGTTTCGCCCGGGTCGGCCACCATATCGCCGGTTACGGATGACATCATCACGATGCGCCCATCCTTGCGAGCAATCATCTCCGGCAGAACGGCTTTCGTCACGTTCCAGACGCCTTTGATGTTGATATCAATATGGAAGTCGCGATCTTCATCGCTCATTTCAAGGAAGCTGCCGAGACGACACACACCCGCATTGTTGACCAGAATATCGATTTTTCCCTCGATCTCCCTGGCACGTTTTACCGCCGCTGTGACAGATGCGAAATCTCTGACGTCCGCATGAACCGCCGTACAGCGGTGACCGCGTCCAGCAAGTTCATCGGCCAGTTTTTCAATCTCATCGGAGATATCCAGCAAGATAAGATTCGCACCGTGGCGGGCAAACGTTCTGGCAATCCCTTCGCCAATACCCTGAGATGCGCCCGTAATCAATGCTGTTTTGCCCGTGAGTTTTCCCATTTCAATATTCTCCTTTTGAATATGAAGCATCCGCTTCATTCACGCAAAAGATACAGCAATAACAAATCAGTGCTGAGGAACAGCTCACTAATTTGGTAAATCCTCGGTGATAGCACTAGCTGCGATCTAAACGATTAATCAGCTCGCTACTGCGTTCAATCATACGCAGCGATTCCACATCATTCAATTGCACCATACCGACAAAGAGCAGGTCCGTTACCGAGTTCTGTGCGGTTCGGGTGGACATAGACGAACTGCGCCATTCGGTCTCACCCGATACCGTATCCAGCGTGTAATCGGCCAGTCGCCTCAGCGGAGAATCAGCCAACGAGGTGATCGCAATAACCGTCGCCCCCTGCTTACGCGCAGCTTCAGCGCAAAGCACAATCTCTTTTTTCGAGCCACTGTAAGAAATGGCGATTTGCACGTCGCCTTTGCGCAATGCCTGGGCAATTGTCGCCTGAACATGAGTATCGACCTCACAGGCAACGCGGCAGCCAATTTTCATCAGCTTAAAGGATAAATCACGCCCGACCAGCGCCGATCCCCCAACCCCGGTAATCTGAACTAGTTGGGCCTGGCTGATAAGGTTAATTACCTGTTTCAGACGTTCGAAATCCATCAGGCTACAGGTCTCTTCAAGGGCAACTATTTTCTCCCTGTTCAGCTTACGGGCCATCACCTCCAGACTGTCTTCACTGGTAATCGTGCTATGCAGATGCAGGGCCTTGTCATGTTTCTTTTCCCTATTGGCGCTGTACTCCTCAATAAGCGCCATTCTGAGTTCAGTGAACCCATTCGCACCAAGCTTTTGGGCAAATTTCACGATACTCGACTGACTGACTTCCAGCTGTTTCGCCATATTACGAGAGGAAACGGTTTTCAGCTCGCTAACATGAGCTAAAAGGAAATTGGATATTTTTCTTTCGTTTTCTGTTAGTTCGCCTTCAGCATTGCGCATTTTTGCCAGATAAAACATGCCCTTTTAACTCCCATAATCATGGAATCATTAATTCCAGCGCCGTATTCGCAGGATAACACATCGCTGGCGAGAGTTTGATAGTCCTCACATTATTTGTATTATGATTCAATGATTCCATTTACATTAAAAGCAAAGAATATATGATTCCTTTTGTTTTTCTATGGCAATAAAAAACAACATACTGAAAAGGATAATCATAATGAAACTTACTTTGAAATCTCTGACAGCCCTGACTTTACTTGTAACCGGGTATAGCCATGCCGCCGTGATCTACCAGGCCAATGACGGATCGAATATCGATCTCTATGGGCGTCTGGGATTCAACATTTCAGATAAAAAATCAGGAGATACATCGGGTGATTTTGACGCCCGTATCGGCTTTTCCGCGCGTCAGGCAATCAATGACAAGCTGGCTGTGATTGGTTTTACTCAGTACCAGGTCAATGCAGCAGAGTATGCGAACAACATCAGTGCAGAGGATCCGGATGATTTCACAGCACGTTATGTATGGGCTGGAATTGATTTTGCAGAATACGGCAAAATAACCGGTGGTCGCGTCTCATCCGGATTGATAATGTTCACAGATATCGGTGATGTGTTCGCCAGTTCCGATGTCGCAATGGCGCGACAGGCCAACTTTGTTGACCCGACAGCAGTACAGGTTTTCCGTCAGGACGGTACGATTCAGTATCAGAACACTTTCGGAAATTTTGATTTCTCTACTGCCTATATTCTGGGTAATAACACCTCCGATCTGGATTATGGCTATAACGCCGCGCTTCGCTATACGCTCGATATGGGCGATTTTGGACGTCTCCAGCCAGTGATAGCAGGTCAGGCGGAGAAAGCCAGCCACGACGAAACCTCCATGCAGTCAGATGATAACGCCGACAAGTACGCTTTTTATGGCATCGGTACCCGCTACTACCTGGGTGATTTCATGTTCGGTCTGCTCTTTGCTCAGGATAAAGTCACTTATCTTGACGGCTCTCCTGACAGTACCGATAAGGATTACGAAGCGACACTGGTCTGGAATGTCAGTCCGGACTGGGCCTTACGTACCGGTTATCGTCATCTTAAAAATGAGGATGGTGACGGATTAAAACTTCGCGACACCACCTTCGAAGCCCAGTACAAACTCACCGTACGCAGTTCCGTGTTTGCGTCCTACTCCTGGCGTAATGGTGAAGAAGGGAAAAAACGTACAAACGGTAATGACGTCTCCTTCGGCGGCAGCAACCCGGCAGATGACTATTTCCATCTTGGCTTACGTTATGAATTCTGATTCCCCTTTACCGCGAGCGTTAAAAATGAAGAAATATATTTTGTCCGCGGCTGCATTATTGTTTTGCAGCCAGGCGCCTGCCGCGCCACACCTGTTTATTGGGGATAATGTCAGTGTACTGGCCGCCCGCTCAGCTAAAGTCAGCATTTTTAGTAAAGATGTGGCGCTAACTGATGGCACGCAAAAAATGGTGGTGAAATTCGACAGTCCAGCCAATCCGGAATCGGTAAACAACAACCGGGGCAGGGTCACGTCTAATCCGTATATCGTCTCGTTCAACGCTTCCGGTAATGTCGATATTCAGCTATCCGCAGGCAAACCACTAGATGAAAAAGAAGCAAGCATGATGGCGCAAAAGCCGGTATTCACGCTGACTGCTGCCGGAAAACCTGTGCCGTTTGACATCAAAGTTCTCGATCGTGACAGCATCACTGTCTTTACCGACCTCAGCGCCATCGTCAACAACGACGTGACAATGATACCCTCACCGGCACGGGCCACCTCCCCTGCTGCGGCATCCTTCTCTTCACAGGATCAACTCTCTCAGTTGCAGCAACTGTATCTGAAAGCTGACGATTCCCAGAAAAAAGCATTCCTTAAATGGGCGCTAAACCTGTAAGGCGATAAGTAATATGCAACTCGAAAAAATGATTACCGAAAGCGTTAACCCCGCGTCTCTGGAAATTGACCGGGTTTCCACCCTTACGATGTGCCGCATCATCAATGATGAAGATAAAACTGTTCCGCTCGCCGTAGAGCAAGTTCTGCCTGATATTGCTGCGGCTATCGATGCTATTTATGCCCAGGTCAGCGCGGGCGGACGACTGATTTATACTGGCGCCGGAACGTCCGGTCGCCTGGGTGTTCTTGACGCCAGCGAGTGTCCCCCCACCTATGGCGTAGCGCCCGGGCTGGTGATTGGTTTGATCGCCGGTGGCGATCAGGCGCTTCAGCATGCCATTGAAGGCGCTGAAGACGATGGCGAGCTTGGGGTCAACGACCTAAAAACCATCGCATTAAGTGAAAAAGATGTCGTGGTCGGTATCGCGGCCAGCGGTCGTACGCCGTATGTTATTGCCGGGCTGGACTATGCACGCACACTCGGTTGTCGGACAATAGGCATCTCCTGCAATTCTGGAAGCGCAGTCTCAGAGGCGGCAGAGATTGCCATCACCCCGGTTGTCGGCGCTGAGGTGGTAAGTGGATCCTCTCGCATGAAGGCAGGCACGGCCCAGAAACTGGTTCTCAACATGCTCTCTACTGGCCTGATGATCAAATCCGGAAAAGTGTTTGGCAACTTGATGGTAGACGTTGTCTCCACGAATCAAAAACTTAACCTGCGTCAGGTCAATATTGTGAAAGATGCAACAGGTTGCAGCGGACAGCAGGCTGAAGCCGCACTGCTCGCCTGTGGCCGTCACTGTAAAACCGCGATCGTCATGCTACTGAAAAATCTCAACGCAACGGAAGCCAATCTGCGTCTTGAGCAACATGGCGGTTTCATTCGCCAGGTACTGGAAGAGGAATAAAGCAAATGGCAAAAGAAATCAGTAATGATCTCCTGAACGCCATTATTACCCAGGTCGGCGGCCCGGGTAATATTGCCACCTGCGGGAACTGCATGACGCGTTTACGCCTGGCGGTGCATGACAGCAATCAGGTCGATCCGGCAATCAAGACCCTTGAAGGTGTGAAAGGTGTCGTGCTTTCCGCAAATCAGGTGCAGGTTATTTTTGGCCCCGGTAAAGCACAGCGGGCAGCAGACGCCATGAATGCGCTGTTGGCTGATAGCAACGAGACCGTCATGCAAGCGGCAGACATTGCCGCCAAAACCAAAAGCCAACTAAAAGCGAAGCAAACCTCAGGTATTCAACAATTTCTGTCGAAATTCGCCACCATTTTTACCCCGTTAATTCCGGGTTTTATCGCCGCCGGACTGCTGTTAGGCATTGCCACGCTCCTTGGAACGGTCATGCATGTCCCGGCCGATGCGCAAGGTATGCTTCCCGACGCGCTTAACTTTATGAAAGTGTTCAGTAAGGGACTATTCACTTTCCTCGTCATTCTGATTGGTTATAACGCCGCCCAGGCTTTCGGTGGCACAGGCGTTAACGGGGCTATCATCGCCTCATTGTTCCTGCTGGGTTACAACCCCGCAGCCACCACAGGTTATTTCTCCGGTATTCAGGATTTCTTTGGCATGCCGATCGACCCGCGCGGCAACATTATCGGCGTGCTGATCGCCGCCTGGGCAAGCGCGCGTATCGAAGGTCTTATTCGCCGATTTATGCCTGACGATCTGGATATGCTGCTAACCTCGATGTTAACTCTGCTGGTTACCGCCACGCTGGCCTATTTGATCATTATGCCGTTGGGCGGCTGGCTGTTTGAAGGCATGTCCTGGCTCTTTATCCACCTCAACAGCAACCCGCTGGGCTGCGCCGTTCTGGCCGGTCTATTTCTGGTTTCAGTGGTTTTCGGCGTGCACCAGGGATTCATTCCCGTCTATCTGGCATTGATGAGCAGCCAGGGATTCAATAGCCTGTTCCCGATCCTGTCGATGGCTGGCGCAGGCCAGGTCGGCGCGGCATTGGCGCTCTATTGGCGGGCTGAAAAACACAGCGCGTTACGCAGCCAGGTTCGTGGGGCGATCATTCCCGGCTTGTTGGGCGTCGGCGAACCGCTGATTTACGGTGTTACGCTACCGCGAATGAAGCCGTTTATCACCGCTTGCCTCGGCGGTGCTGCAGGAGGGCTTTTCATCGGACTGGTGGCCTGGACAGGTCTTCCGATGGGATTAAACAGCGCCTTTGGCCCATCCGGTCTGGTTGCACTGCCGTTAATGACGTCTGCACAAGGTATTCTGCCTGCCATGGCGGTGTATGCAGGGGGCATGCTGATTTCATATCTTGGCGGGTTTGTTTTCACTGTTCTCTTTGGCTGCCGTAACGTGAATCTGGACTGATATCATGAAGAGAAGATTATGCTTTGCTTCCCTGTTGGCTCTTAGCTTAACCGCCAACGCCGCACCATTTCCCGTATTAACCGAAATGTCCCCGGAAAATGCAGGATTTAATATTACACGACTTAATCAGCTTGATAACTGGATAGCGCAGCAGGTCAATGACGGATACCCCAGCGTTAACCTGCTGATCGTTAAAGACAATCATATTGTTTACCGTAAGGCATGGGGTTACGCGAAGAAATACGATGGCAGCACCCTAATGACCCAGCCAGTCAAGGCCACGACGGACACCTTGTACGATCTGGCGTCAAACACAAAAATGTACGCCACAAATTTTGCGCTACAAAAACTGATGTCTGAGGGGAAATTACGGCCGGACGATCTTATATCAAAGTATATTCCTGGTTTTGGCGATCGTCCGGAGGATGCCATTAAAGGGAAAAGTACGCTGAGAATTTCGGATCTCTTGCATCATGTCGGTGGCTTCCCGGCCGATCCGCAATACCCGAACAAAGACGTCGCTGGCAAATTGTATTCCCAGGACAAGGCCACCACGCTTGAGATGATTAAACGCACGCCGCTGGAATATCGTCCAGGCACCAAACATATCTACAGCGATGTGGATTATATGTTGCTTGGGTTTATCGTGGAGTCCATCACCAATGAGCCGCTCGATCGTTATGTCGAACAGACAATCTATCGCCCACTCGGTTTAACGCATACCGTCTTTAACCCGCTACAGAAAGGATTCAACCAGCAGCAGATCGCCGCAACAGAGCTGAACGGCAATACCCGGGATGGCGTGATCCATTTTCCAAATATCCGTACCACTACATTATGGGGTCAGGTGCATGATGAAAAAGCGTTCTACTCGATGGGCGGTGTTTCCGGGCATGCGGGGTTGTTTTCAAACACAGGCGATATTGCGGTATTGATGCAAACAATGCTGAATGGCGGAGGATACGGCAACGTGACGCTGTTTGATCCGCACACGGTAAAAACGTTCACCCGGGGTTCAGAGGAAGATGCTACTTTTGGCCTTGGCTGGCGGGTTAACGGCAATGCCTCCATGACGCCGACATTCGGCACACTGGCCAGTTCGCAGGCTTATGGCCACACCGGATGGACTGGGACGCTGACCGTTATCGATCCGGTTAATCGGATGGCGATTGTCATGCTGAGCAATAAACCGCACTCGCCAGTTGCCGATCCGCACAAGAACCCGAACATGTTTAACAGTGGCTTGATGCCGATTGCGACCTACGGCTGGGTGGTTGATCAGATTTATGCGGCGTTAAAACACGAGTAACGGAGAAAGCGGGACTGCCGGGGGCACTTTACTTAGCCGACCTACAAAAAGTCTTTGTAGGCCGGATAAGACAAAGCCGTCATCCGGCAAAAAATCACAGCGCCATTAAGCGGTCCAGAGACGGCGCAAAATAATAGCCCCCAGTCACTGGCTTGGTGAAACGCAGCATCGCATCACGTTTACCGTCGGTATCGCCGAACATGCTCAGCAACTGCTGCTCAATATTGTACAGGCGTGCGCAGTAAGCGCAGAAATACAGACCGTGTGTACCACTGGCGGTACCGTATGGCAGGCTCTGACGAACAATTTTCAGGCCTTTGCCGTCTTCTTTCAGATCCACGCGACTCAGGTGAGAGGTGGCTGGGCGATCGTCACCGTCGATCTCTTCGTTAGCCTCTTTGGTGCGACCAATCATCATTTCCTGATCGTGGATGCTCATGCGATTCAACTGCTTCAGGTTGTGCTCCCAGCGCTGCACGAACACATAGCTGCCACCCGCATCCACGCCGTCTTTGATGACCGCAACATCACGACGCGTCTCTTCCCCGGCCGGATTTTCCGTGCCGTCAACGAAACCGCTCAGGTCGCGTTCTTCCACCCAACGGAAGCCGTGGATCTCTTCTTTCACGTCGATGCAGTCACCGAAGGCTTCCATGGCCGCCTGCGCAACGGAGAAATTCACGTCATGACGCAGAGAAAGAATGTGGATCAGCACGTCATACTGCGTTGCCGGCGCCAGACCTTTACCGTAAGGGATAAAGTCTTTTAACTCTTCAGCCCCTACGCCACCGCTCAGTGTACGCCAGGTTTTGTTGCCGAAAGCCACAACTGCGCCCAGATGGGCATCCGGGAATTTCGCTTCAAAGGTCGCTAGCTTATCAGCGAACGTTTTGCTGGCTGCACGCAAAGCCTCAACGTCGCCTTTTACATTGGCTTCAATCCAAATCGCCGCACGGCAATGTTCTGGCAAAATGCCACTCTGAACCTGAGACATTGTTCCTCCTGAAAAAAAGATGCCACGACCTCGTGGCATTGATGGGCGTTATTCTACCTGTTTTTTTAGTCTGTCGATTTGTTCAGACGCAAATTAACGCCGCCAGATAATTTTGCTCACTTTCCAGTCTTTCAGCGTATCGTCAGAAGGCATTATGCCTTCAGGACCGCTCCACTCGCCGGAAAAAATGTAGCTAATATGCTGACTTCCCTCAGCTTTACACTCAACACCTGCGCTGTCATCGCCGGTCGCTTTCTGGCAATTACCGAACGCTTTGGTGTAAAGGTCACTAAACGGTGTACCGATTTCTGCACCGGATGCTGACGAAATATCGCTGTCCAGTACATCAATACGGCTGATGGTTCCCTGGTCACCATTGATAACCATCGCCAACTTGTCATCTTTCATCGCTTCAAAAAAGCGTACCACATTGCCGTTATCTGTCTTCATCCCGCTGCGCAGGCGATAATCCCCGTCCAACGCATCGGCAATGGCTTTCTCATCCAGCGGCGTTGCGGCGGTGAGTTGTCCCACGCCCTGCTCGGTGACTTCCGTGGAAGAACCAAACCAGTTCCACGGATTTGCGGCGGACCAGTTCACCGACGAGAGCGTCGAGCAGCCGGTCAGCACCAGCGGCATCGCGCATAACATCAAACGCAGCGATTTCATCTCACATCCTTTCTTTATTAATTAACGTTGCTTGGAGTCTGACTTCATAAAAAAGTGCCGTTATTCTTTTTCGATACTAAAACAGGCTCGTAAACGCGGATTTGTCAGTAGCCAGACCAGGGCGACAACATCTGCCACCAGCAGCGCCAGACCAACGCCATTGACCGGATCGCCACCCAACCACAGCAACGGCTGCCAGCAGAGCAGAGCCAGCTGAGCCAGGATCAACAATCCGCGCAGCCAGCGCCATAGAGCTGGAAAGGCAAAGCGTCTCCCGCTGAGTAAAAACGCCAACACCGCCGGAACACCGGGGAGCAATCCCAGCCAGAACGCATCGTGATCGGGGTAAAACAAATTCAGTAAAGAGTTGCCTTGTTCGCGTGAAGATCCCGCGATCACAAACAACACCCAAGTACGCGCCTGAAGCAATAGCACGCACCAGAACAAAACAGGCAGGCGTAAACGACCGTGTGCGTCATAGTCGGCGGGATGAAACTCAGTACTCTTCATCTTCAATCAAGCGCTTGCCCAGGTTGAGTACGTCAGCATGTTCATACCCCAGACGCTCATACATGCCCAGCACAACGTCGTTGTCGTCACGCACCATAATTTGAATCTTCGGACATCCGCGGGCAATGAGCTTTTTCTCCAGCCGGTTGAGCAGCGCATTAGCAATGCCACGACCGCGAAACTCAGGGTGTACACCGAGATAATACGCGGATCCGCGATGACCATCGTAACCCCCCATCACCGTGCCCACTACCTCACCGTTCACCTCGGCGACCAGGAACAATCTGACGTCATGATTCACTTTGCGCTCAATGTCCATTTCCGGATCGTTCCATGGACGCAGCAGGTCGCAGCGCTCCCAGAGGGTGATGACCTCTTCGAAATCTTCCTGGCGAAATACGCGTATCTCCATGGTATTGAGACCCTTTTTAGCCCTAAAAATAGTGATTATGGCGCGAACAACTGATTTAGCCAATATCTGACGCGAAGCGGCGGAAAAAATGGCATAATACGCAACTGTCACGTATTGAAATGAAAAGTAAAACAATTCTTATCCCGATCCGTCGCAACGGACTACGCGATACGATATAACATCTGGAACTTATTTATTACAACTCAGGCCGTATGAGCACTTTTAAACCCCTAAAAACTCTCACATCGCGCCGCCAGGTGCTGAAAGCCGGGCTGGCTGCCCTGACGCTGTCAGGTATGTCGCCAGCCATCGCTAAAGAAGAGGCGCTAAAAACCAGCAATGGTCACAGTAAACCGAAAGCGAAAAAATCAGGCGCGAAACGCGTTGTGGTACTCGATCCGGGTCACGGTGGCATTGATACCGGGGCGATTGGTCGCAACGGTTCGAAGGAAAAACACGTGGTGCTGGCGATTGCCAAAAACGTGCGGTCCATCCTGCGTAGCCAGGGGATCGATGCCCGGCTAACCCGCTCCGGCGATACCTTTATTCCGCTGTATGACCGCGTCGAGATAGCCCACAAGCACGGCGCCGATCTGTTTATGTCCATCCACGCCGACGGTTTTACTAACCCCAGCGCGGCGGGCGCGTCGGTCTTTGCTCTGTCTAATCGTGGCGCCAGTAGCGCCATGGCAAAGTATTTGTCCGATCGTGAAAACCGCGCGGATGAAGTCGCAGGGAAAAAGGCCACCGACAAAGATCATTTGCTACAGCAGGTGCTGTTCGATTTGGTTCAGACCGATACCATAAAAAACAGCCTGACCTTAGGGTCGCATATTCTGAAGAAGATTAAGCCGGTACACCGTCTGCACAGCCGCAGTACAGAACAAGCCGCCTTCGTGGTACTAAAATCGCCGTCCATTCCTTCGGTGCTGGTAGAAACCTCATTTATTACCAACCCGGAAGAAGAACGCCTGCTGGGCACCACCGCATTTCGGCAGAAAATTGCCACCGCCATCGCCAATGGCGTTATCAGCTATTTCCACTGGTTTGATAACCAGAAAGCTCACTCGAAGAAACGTTAATCATGAAGCCCGATGCCCAGCGCGTTAAACAGTTCCTGCTCAGCCTGCAGGATAATATTTGCCAGCAACTGTCTACCGTAGACGGCGCTGAATTTGTTGAAGATAACTGGCAGCGCGAAGCGGGTGGCGGTGGACGCAGCCGGGTGCTGCGTAACGGTGGGATTTTTGAACAAGCGGGCGTAAATTTTTCCCATGTCCATGGTGACGCGATGCCAGCTTCGGCAACGGCACATCGACCAGAACTGGCCGGGCGCAGCTTTGAAGCCATGGGCGTGTCACTGGTAGTGCATCCGCTCAACCCGTACATTCCCACCAGTCATGCTAACGTGCGGTTTTTTATCGCTGAGAAACCCGGTGCCGATCCGGTGTGGTGGTTTGGCGGTGGCTTTGATTTAACGCCCTACTACGGCTTTGAAGAGGACGCCGTTCACTGGCACCGCACGGCGCTTGAGCTGTGCCAGCCGTTTGGCGATGACGTTTACCCGCGTTACAAAAAGTGGTGCGATGACTACTTCTTCCTTAAGCATCGCAACGAACAGCGCGGCATCGGCGGACTGTTTTTCGATGATTTGAATACCCCGGATTTCGACTACTGTTTCGACTTTATGCAGGCGGTTGGTCAAGGCTATACCAACGCGTATCTGCCGATCGTTGAGCGGCGCAAAGCGATGAGTTGGGGTGAGCGCGAGCGTAACTTCCAGCTTTATCGTCGTGGGCGCTACGTGGAGTTCAACCTGGTGTGGGATCGCGGCACGCTGTTTGGTCTGCAGACCGGCGGGCGTACAGAATCCATTCTGATGTCGATGCCGCCGCTGGTGCGCTGGGAGTATGACTGGCAGCCGGAAGCGAACAGCCCGGAAGCCGCCCTTAGCGAGTTTATTCAAGTCCGTGATTGGGTGTAATTGCCTGATGGCGCTACGCTTATCAGGCCTACAACCCGTAGGCCGGATAAGACGCAAAGCGTCGCATCCGGCACAATAATCTCATCACGCCCACTGGCGCATACGCTGATGCAGCGTCAACGACGGCTTCTCAGCAAACAGCTGCTGGTAATCGGTGGCAAATTGTCCTAAATGCCAAAACCCCCACTGCATCGCGGCATCTTTTACCGTCGTACTCTGCGACCACGGGCTGATAAGCTCACGGCGCACCGCGTTCAAACGAATACGTTTTAGCCAGGCATTCGGCCCAATCCCGAGGATTGCGTGGAAGGCATTTTGCAACGTCCTTCGGCTGACATGCAGCTGATTGCACAGGTCGAGCACGGTCAGCGGCTCCGACATGTTTTCCAGCACATATTCGCGCGCACGCGACAGCAGCCGACGATAACTCTGATGGCTGATACTCTCGGCAGTAATTATCGGTTGAGCGTCTTCCAGCAGGGTGCCCATCGCCAGCAGCAGGTTATCCCCTAACACTTTGCGCACTGCAGGTTGGCGAAGATTCTCAGGATTCTCGCTAAACGTTGCCAGCGCCTGTTGCACAAAACCCCACAGCGCAGCTTTATGTTGTTCTTTCACTTCCAGCGCCGACTGGTTGCGTAGCATATGCAGCACCCTTTCCGGGTTGTGCAGGAAGTTAGCCTGACGGGCGATCGCCTCTTCAGAGATCACGACGCCAAGAATGGTGTAGTCATCCGGCGTACTCAGTTCAAACTCCGTCCCGCCCGGACGGGTCGCAATTTCAGCACTGCCCAGACATTGGGTGCCGATAAACCCCTGTTCGCCGCGTGTAGCCGGAATGCCAAACCAGAATGAATTTGGCCAGACGAGACAGGACTGACGCAACGCCAGCCCGGTGTATTCACGGAACACCTGAATATCATCAAGCAGGATTTCGGTGAACTCGCCATGAAATTTACCAGGATGCAGCTGGTCGTAGATCTGCTGCCAGGCGGTAATGGTCAGCGCGTGCTCATACACATCCGTTGTTCGCCGCTGATGAACGTTGTCCACTTCCACTTTCGGCGTAAGTTTAACGTCTTCGGGTAATACTTCATGATAAAGATGGTGCAGGTTTGCAGTACGTTTCTTTTTCATGACCTTTGAAGCCGGAAGCTTCACCGAAGCCCCCGGCCCTCCGACAGGTTAATTTTTTAAGCGATAGCGACTACTGCGTTTACGCAACGCTCCGGCAGAAAAGAGCTGTTCCAGCGCAATTCTGGCTTTATCAAGTGACCAGCCAAAATGCGCGGCCACTTCCCCTGCCGTCATTCCCTGACGGACCGATGTTAACAGCGCCAGTAATTCATCAGAGGACTCAGAGGACACCGGTGTTTCCTGCGTCTTCTCTGGTTTCACGTCTGATGTCACTTCCGGCTTCGGTTCTGGTTTCTTCGGTTCTGGTTTTTTCGGCTGGCGTGTAAAACCGCCGATCAGCCACTGGGTGTCATCATCCGGCCGCCCAATCTCCTTGCGGCTAACAACACGACCTGTACGCTGTGCGGCTGCGCTTCCAGCATCCAGCGCTGCACGACATGCGGCCAGATCGCCTTCCACTACCAGCGTCAGCCTGCCAGGATCGAGCACTTGGTGGCTAAGCAAACGCACGTTCGCGGCTTTCAGCATGGCATCCGCCGCGTCTACGGCTGCCACCATGCCTTCCACTTCCAGTAATCCCAGTGCATTGATCATTGCAACCTCTCTTACGCGCGCTGGACTGGATTACGGGCAATATCCAGAACAGCATCGGCGAAGGCGTTACAGGCAGCTTTACAGGCGGCCTGGCTACCGGTTAAGAATGCCGCTGAGTAGTTGGTTTCTGACGGTGGCGGCACATAGGTAACAATCTGTACATCGGCAGATTTCAGCGCGGCATCAATCCCGTATGTCGCTTCTAATGGCGGAGCCACCAGATACGCCATCGGATCGCCCAGTACGCATCCCGCGGTGGCGGAAAGATACGAACCGGTACGCGATACCACGTGGGCCAGGAAAGCCGTATTTTCTGCATCATTGGCCCACTGGAAGGCGGCGCCATTTTCAATATTGGCAACCATCGCATCCAGACCTGCACGAACTTCCGCCGGGTTAGGTCCACCGAGCATAATCAGCACTTCGCCTGCTGTTGGAGAGGGTCCGTGCGCCGCACCGGCATACAGCGAACGGCCATAAACCACTTCGACCATCGCCTGTTTTGTCGCTTCGTCTGCGGCAATATACGCCACGTCATCAGAATCTGCTGTGATGAGTCCGAGGCTACGTATATGTGGCGGTAATTTAAGTTCGCGGGCAAAACCGTCATTTACCGAGGCAATCACGCGCATAGCGGTGACTGAAGGTCTAATCAAATCTAATGCTGGCATGATGCCTCCTTAACGGGTCATGTTGATGCCGGATGCTTTTTGCTCCAGCATGCGTTTGGCCAAATCCACGATTACCGCAGCCGCTTCAACCGGTGGCGTACCGCCCTGGTGAATGTTGGAAATACAGGTTCTGTCGGCTTCAACGGTGGTCGCTACGCGCGGTGAATAGACCGCGTAGCAGGAGAGACTTTCCGACTGGCCTAATCCCGGACGTTCACCGACCAGCAGGATCACCGCTTTCGCTCCCAGCAACTCACCAATCTGATCTTCGATTTTCACGCGGCCATAGCGGACAAAGAACGGCGTGCCAACCTTCAGCCCGGCCTGCTTTAAGCCAGACAACAGCGGTGGCAGGATCTCTTCGTAGTTGGCGGTGATGGCATCTGTAGACAGGCCATCAGAGACAATCACCTGGACATCCGGGTTCGCCACGCACTGGGACTTCAGCGCTTCAATCGCTTCCGCACTCAGACGACGGCCCATATCCGGGCGGGTCAGGTACAGGTTTTTGTCACTGATTTCCGAGCGCACTTCCAGCAAACCTTGCGCTTTCACCCACTCTTCCGGCACTTCTTTCAGCACGGTATCTTTCGAGCGTGAGTGGTCAGCCAAGAAGCGCAGCAGCGCCTGGGTGCGCGGACGCGGGCCAGCTCGACCGGTACAGACACGTGCAGCGGTGCTGCGACGCAGTTCCGTCAACACTTCCGCGCGGTGTGGATTTTCAACACCAATCCACGCTTTCGCTTCGGCTGAACCTAAATCCATGGCACAGCTTTCACCCGTTGGTGCGGCGCACTGCGTGGTGCTGCATTTCGCTTCCGCTGACGGTGCTGGAGCCTGCGGCTGTGACTCTCCCATTGACGCCATTACGCTGCGTACAATTTCTTCAATCTGTTTTTGATCCATCGTGTGTCATCCCCGCGTCATCAGAAGAACAGTGACGGATCGCCCGCCCGTTTGGTCAGGCGACCGTTTGCCATAATGCCCATGTTTTCCAGCCAGCGTTCAAACTCCGGCGACGGACGCAGGTTCAGCAACTGGCGCACAGTCGCGGTGTCGTGGAACGCGGTGGTCTGATAGTTGAGCATGATGTCGTCACCGAGCGGCATGCCCATGATGTAGTTGCAGCCTGCAGTGGCGAGCAGAATCATCAGGTTTTCGTTGAGGTTCTGGTCAGCATCGGCATGGTTGGTGTAACAGCAGTCACAGCCCATCGAAATGCCGCTCAGTTTCCCCATGAAGTGATCTTCTAAACCGGCACGAATAATCTGGCGGTCATTGTAGAGATACTCTGGCCCGATAAAGCCGACAACGGTATTCACCAGGAACGGATCGTAGTGGCGTGCCAGCCCGTAGTTACGCGCTTCCATCGTCACCTGATCGGCACCGAAGTTAGCGCCAGCAGAAAGCGCAGACCCCTGCCCGGTCTCAAAGTACAGGCAGTTTTCCCCGGCGATACGGTTGAACTCAGCGCCCACTGCACGCGCCTCGTCCAGCATCGCCAGCTCAACGCCGAACTCTTTCAAGCCTTTCTCGCTACCGCAAATACTCTGGAAAATCAGCCCGCCCGGCGCGCCACGACGAATCGCTTCGATCTGCGTGGTGACGTGCGCCAGCACGCAGCCCTGGGTAGGAATGTTATATTTGTCGATCACGCCATACACGGTGTCGAGTACGCGGCTTAAGTTCTCCACGTCATCGGTTACCGGGTTAACGCCGATCACCGCATCGCCCGCACCGAAAGAAAGTCCTTCGTAGATTTGCGCGGCAATACTCTGCACATCGTCACGGGTGTCGTTCGGCTGCAAACGGCAGCTGAAGGTGCCCGGCAAGCCGATAGTGGTGTTGGCTTTTTTGATCACCGGCATTTTTTTGCCGCCGTAGATCAGGTCCGCGTTGGAGCAAATTTTTGCCACCCCAGCGACCACTTCTGACGTTAACCCTTTGCGCATAAACGCAATGTCATCGACAGAGGTTTCATCACTCAACACATACTCGCGCAGCTCACTGATGCTCCAGTTTTTGATGCGGTTATAGGCCGTTTCGTTGACGTCATCCTGAATCAGACGCGTGACGCAGTCCTCTTCATAGGAAATCACCGGGTTGTTGCGGATATCCGCCACCGTCATTTCCGACAACACCTGTTTGGCCGCCACGCGCTCCTGTGAGCTTGTCGCGGCGACACCTGCCAGCACATCCCCCGAACGCAGTTCGTTGGCTTTGGCCAGCACCTCTTTTACATCCTTAAACTGATAAACATTGCCGAACAATGTGGTCTTTAGTTTCATAAGTCGTTCCCTCAGGAAGGAAATGCGAGTGATTTCACCGTCACCGGCACAACCGATCCGCCAAAAAGAGGCGTACCAATGTCGATATAGTCCCCCGCCCGAACAATCACCTCATCGATGACCGCCAGCGGGTGTTGCTGTAACTGTGGGCGTAACAGCATGCCCAGGGCTTTACCAAAATCCTGCTCGGCTACCACCAGCAGGGGATGCGGATTCGGATAACGCGCGACAAAGGCCAGCAGCGCGTCGATGACCGTTAACAGCGCGGCGTAGCGCACCGGCAGTGACCCGGGCAGCGCCAGCACATAGGCGTCTGTTTTCGGGTCAAGATCGAGCTGCATCAGCGCCTGCTGCCAGGCCGCCACCAAATCAGCTTCGTCAACCGGAATCGCCACCGGCAGATTGCGCAGCGGAAGCGCCACGCCTTCCAGCCAGATGGTGCTGCCCGACAGCGACAGCGTGTGCGCCCCGGCGCCAATCACCGTGGCGCGCACGGTTTGCGCCGGGAACTGCACGTTCATCTCACGCAAGCGCGGATGTTCATGCAGCGCCGTCGCCAGCAGCGGTCCAATGTCAGAAAAACAGAACGGATCGGCAGGCTGGTTGCGGTAGCACTCGCCCACTCCTCCGGAAAGCGTAATCACATCCGGTTTCACGCCCACAGGCAGTAAACCGGTTTGCATCAGCGCCTGCGCCAGGGCAGAAGGCGTGCCGTCAATCACTTCCACGATCAGATTCGCCATTCGCCGCGCGATCTGGACAAGCTGTGCGGCATTAAGCGTTCGAGCGTCGGTACCGGCACCAAAAACCTCGTCGACGATCATCTGTCCCGGCTGATGCGCATGGACCACACGCCCCTGACCGTCAGTTTCCAGCAGTCGTCCCCCGACGTTCAGGCACGCAGAGCCGCTGACCTTTCCGGCATCAAACAGTACGTAGTTTGACGTCCCGCCGCCGATGTCGATATTCAGCACGCTGCACAGACGCTGCTCAGACAGAGTTTGTGCACCGGCACCGTGACCGGCAATCACCGATTCCAGGTGCGGACCGGCACTGGCCACCACGAAGTCACCCAGTGACTGGGAGAGCGCCATCACCGCCGGACGGGCGTTGCGGGTTTTCGCGCTTTCTCCGGTGATGATGATCGCGCCGGAATCAACCGTTTCCGGCACAATACCCGCCGCCTGATACTGGGCCAGGATCAGCGCTTTAAGTTCAGCTTCCTTCAACCCGCCCAGCTTATCGACGGGTGTGAAGAAGACCGGGCTTTGCCAGCTAATTTCGCGTTTGATAAATTCGTAGCGCGGCACCTGCGACACTGCCGCACGGTTAACCAGCTCAAGGCGGGAGAAAATCACCTGAGTGGTGGTGGTGCCGATATCGATACCGACGCTCAGTAGCTGGCGAGTATTCACGATTGCGCCTCCGCTTTTGCTTCTGCAGTTTCCGCGTCGACGACGGCCGGAACGTTTTCGTCTTTTGGCACCAGCATCATCGCCACGCCAATCGCCGTCACGCCACCAATCAGCTTGCCGACAATCATCGGGAAGATCATGGCGTTCATGTTCGCTGCGGCAAAACCTAAGTGGTCGCCCAGAGCGAAGGCTGCAGAGACCGCGAACGCGCAGTTGATCACTTTGCCGCGGGTATCCATGTTTTTCATCATGCCGAACATCGGGATGTTGTTCGCCAACGTTGCCACCATACCAGCAGCGGCGATATTGTTGATTTTCAGCAGGTTGCCGACACTCATTAGCGGTTTTTCAAACCAGCGGGTCAGCAGCAGTACCATCGGGTAGGCACCCAGCAGCACGCAGGAGATAGAACCGATCACTTCGATGGCGCGCATCACTTCGCCGGGCTTATCACCCGCAGACATGAAGATAGGATCGAGACCCGGGATCAGCTCCCAGCCAAGCAGGAACTTAATAACCGCCGCCGCCAGGCCGATGGTAATCAGCGCCACCAGGAACTTGGCGAAGATCTGGAAGCCGTTGATCATTTTTTCCGGGATAAATTTCAGCCCCAGCGCCACCAGGATGGCGACGATCAGCACCGGAATCATGTTCATCAGGATCAGCGCGAAGGTGAACTCCACCGGTTGCCCGTTGATTTCAACCCCGGAGTACATTGCCACCAGACCGCCTGCGATACAGCCAACCGGAATGGTCACGATACCGGCCAGTACGCCCAGTGCCAGATAACGACGGTCAGACGGTTCAATAATTCCCAGCGCAACCGGGATGGAGAAGACCAGCGTCGGCCCCATCATTGCCCCGAGGATCAGGCCAGAGTACAGCCATGCAGCCACATCGCCGCCTGCCAGTTCTTTCGCCAGGAAGAAGCCGCCCATATCACACGCCAGCAGCGTTCCGGCAAACATCGACGGGTTCGCGCCCAGCATTTCATACAGCGGAATAATTACCGGTCCGAGCACATGCGCCAGTACCGGCGCCAGCGCAGTCATACCGACCATCGCCAGACCCAGTGCGCCCATCGCCATAAAACCTTCTTCAAACTGACCGCCCGATCCCTCGATGCTCTTACCAAACTTACCGAGGAAACGCGCTGAACCGCCGAACTGCGACAGGATCCTGTCCACGGCGGCAATCAGCATAAAGAACATCATGATGTACATGATGATTTCGTTAATTCCCATAGCCCTATCTCCATTTGCCAGGTGTTTTGTCGGCCTGATAAGCGCAACGCCATCGGCAATGATGTCGCGTTGTTGCTGGATGGCGGTGCGAACTCCTTATCCGGCCTACGTCCTGGTATGCTTTATTGTGCCGCCGCGTACAGGTCGATAATCTGTTCCTGCGTGGCGGTTCGTGGGTTGCTGCGTATACAAATATCGTTCAGTGCGGCTTGCGCCCAGGTACTGTAATGCTCAGGTTTCGCGCCCACGTCAGCGAGCCGTTTGGTCTGGCCCACTTCGGCTATCAGCTCGATTACCGCGCTGATCGCGTCACGATCGTCTGATTTCTTATTGGTTAACGCCCGCCCGATGTGGCTGAAGCGTTCACGGCACACCATGCGGTTAAACCCCATCACCGTAGGAAGCAGCATGGCGTTAGCCTGTCCGTGCGGGATGTGCAGCGCAGCCCCCGGCTGGTGCGCCATCGCGTGGCACAAGCCCAAACCTGCGCTGGAAAAAGCCATCCCCGCCATGCAGGAAGCCAGTAACATGCTTTCGCGCGCGGCCAGGTCATGGCCGTAACCCACCGCTTTCGGCAGCGATTTGCCGATCATCGCAATCGCGCCAATCGCCAGGCTGTCCGTAAACGGCGTCGCGTTCAGCGCGCTGTAGGCTTCCACTGCGTGGGTCAGCGCATCGATGCCGGTCATTGCCGTCACGTGCGGCGGTACGCCTTCCGTTACCGCCGCATCGAGAATGGCGACGTCCGGCATCAGCGTGGCGTGGGCCAGCACTTTTTTCAGTCCGGTAGCGGCGTCGATAATCACCGTGACGTTGGTGGTTTCTGACCCGGTTCCGGCGGTGGTTGGCACGGCAATCAGCGGCAAACGAGGACGCAGCACGCTGTTCTCCGTCATGTCTGCCAGCGTCTGCGTTGGGTTGGTTACCAGCAACGCGACAGCTTTGGCGGCATCCAGTACCGAGCCGCCGCCGAAGGCCACGACACCGTCACATTTTGACTCGCGCAGCTGTGCCACCGCCGCGCAAACGTCAGTGATGCACGGCTCACCGACCGGGCACGGCCACAGCGTCATCGCCACGCCTTTCATCGCCAGGCTGCGTTCCAGTGAGGCGGTCATTCCCGCCTCATGCAGGAAGCTATCCACCATAACGAACATGTGCGTCAGCCCGCGCGTTTGCGCTTCCTGCCCGCAGGTGCTGAGCGCCCCCAGTCCACATAGCGTGACCGGTGGAACGCTGAACGTTTTTACGCGTTGCAGATTCAGGGCATCGAATGCCTGAAAGAGCGCGGTCTGCAATTCAGCTTGCATAGATTCCTTCCGCTTTTACTTTTCCGCTATTGGCAATCGCCAGCGGGGTCATAAACAGACTGTGCTGCGGTAAATGCACCTGCAGCTCCGGGAAACGCTTACGGAACAGCTCATCAACCCCCGGCTGCATACAGGACCCACCGGCCAGCCATAAATCCCTGACGCCCTGCCCGGCAATATGGTGGGCGACAATTTCCGCCATCTTTTCGTACACCGGCTTCACCACCGGCCAGATTTCTTTGCCGTTGCTGCGCTTGTACTGTTCGGCCTCTTCCAGCTGAATACGACGATTCCCGGCCAGCGTCAGAGAAATATGATGCCCGCCGGTCGCTTCGTCGGCGGAATAGGTCACTTTGCCCTGCTTCACGATGGCAATACCGGTCGTCCCACCGCCGATATCCACCACGCCTGCGTTATCCAGCTGAAGCAGATCCGCCACAGCCGTGGGCTCATCCAGCACATGGCTAACCTCAAGTCCGGCAGATTCCAGCACGTTGATGGAGATACGCGGATCCGTTCCCGGCGGGAACGAGGTTGCCGCATGGGTAAAGCGGCAACCCAGTTGTTGTTCGAGCGTATCGAGATGGCGACGAACAATGGTCACGGCACCGAAAAAATCCCAAACGATGCCGTCACGCACGACGTCGGCCCAGTCCAGACAAACCGCAACCGGCTGTCCTTCACTGTCGACAACCATCGACACCACATCACAGGTCCCCAAATCAATGCCCAACCACAGCGGTGAATCACTCGCGGCAGGCGTCTGGTTACACAGCGTTGCTGCTTTTTGCAGTCTGGGTGTGAGCCACAGTTGTTCGTCATGCGCCATCTCTTTCACTCCTTATACGATGCGAAACGCATCCACCAATACACAGCGACGCAGGCGGACAAACGTGCGCGCACTGGTCACCCCTTCCCCGGTTGGCGTAGTAATGGTCATGGTGGTCCAGCCTTCGCCGCCAAGCCCAAGACCGGCAATACACGGTCCGTTCTTGACGAAAATGCTGGTGTCGATGGCGTTAGCCATACGGTTCATGTTGTCGATGTTGCGTGAGTGCATCGCCGCCGTATGGTGACAACCGCCTTCAAGGGTGACCGCCAGCGCAATGGCTTCGTCAACGTTAGCCACCCGCACCACCGGCAGCACCGGCATCATCAGTTCAGTCACTGCAAACGGATGTGTGGCTGAGGTTTCGACGAACAACAAGCGGGTTTGCTCCGGGACATTCAGGCCGATCGCCGCGGCGATTTTGGCTGCATCGCGTCCGACCCAGTCACGGCTAACCGTGCCTTTACCGCGTTCATCGACGTTTTTCAGCAGCACCGGCTGCAGTTGTTCAGCCTGGGCGGTGGTCAGTTTGACCGCGTGCTGACCTTCCATCAGACGCATCAGCTCGTCAGCAACGCTATCCACGACGATCAGAACTTTTTCATCGGCGCAGATGATGTTGTTATCAAACGACGCACCTTTAACGATGGACTGCGCGGCGCGCGCCAGATCGGCGGTTTCATCCACCACCACTGGCGGGTTACCCGCACCTGCAGCAATCAGACGTTTGTTGGTGTGCTTACGTGCAGATTCCACCACCGCTTCGCCGCCGGTCACCACCAGCAAGCCGATGCCTGGGTACTTGAACAGACGCTGAGCGGTTTCGATATCCGGATTGGCAACGGTCACCAGCAGGTTTGCCGGACCACCCGCAGCGACTACCGCCTGGTTAAGCAAACCGATCGCACGCTGAGAAACACCTTTTGCAGCCGGATGCGGCGCAAAGACCACGCTGTTACCCGCCGCAATCAGGCTGATGGCGTTATTAATGACGGTCGCGGCCGGGTTGGTTGACGGCGTTACCGATGCCACCACGCCCCACGGCGCGTTTTCAATCAGCGTCAGGCCGTTATCGCCGGTCAGTACCTGTGGAGACAGGCATTCCACGCCCGGCGTGCCGCGTGCCTGCGCCACGTTTTTGGCAAATTTATCTTCAACGCGTCCCATGCCGGTTTCACTGACGGCAAATTCCGCTAATTCTCTGGCGTGTTTTTCGCCTGCTTCACGTAGAGCCGCGATGGCCAACTGGCGCATAGCGACGCTTTTCAGCTCCTGCTGTGCCAGTTTTGCTGCCGCCACTGCGTCATCCAGGGAGGCAAAGACGCCCATTTCTTGAACGGCACTGACGGGTTGGCTGCTGTCTTTCATTTTCAGCAGCACCGCTTTCACGACCTGTTCAATATCCTGTTGATTCATGATTTTCTGCCTTATTTATGGAAGATCACCTGACCACCTGCCACCACTTCATCGACAATGCCAATCACGCACAAATCGACAGGCGATGAGTCACTACTGTGCGCCTGGCGGGCAGAGCTTCCACTGACCAGCAGCACCCACTCTCCGGTTCCCGCCCCGATGCTGTCGGTAGCAACAGCACACTGCCCGTCGGAATTTCCCTGGGCATCAATCATTTCCACCATCAGCAACTTGTCGTGCGCGAGCCCCTGATGGCGTACGGTACAAACAATTTGTCCTGTGACGATTGCCAGTTTCATACCCGCCTCCGTGGCATATTTCAGGTAAAACCTCCCCCTACCCTCCGCAGAAGGTAATGTGAAAAGGAGAGAGGGTGACGCCAGCTTTCTCTTAACAATCCAGTGGCGTCACATGGACGACTTACATATCGCTGCTGTCGCCTTTGAAGCTGATCGGGAACACTTCTTCCAGATCGCCATGCGGACGCGGGATAACGTGTACAGAAACCAGCTCACCAATACGCTGCGCAGCAGCAGCACCGGCATCCGTAGCTGCTTTGCAAGCGGCCACATCACCACGAACCATGGCAGTACACAGGCCGCCACCGATCTGCTTCACACCAACCAGTTTCACGCGTGCCGCTTTAACCATTGCGTCAGAAGCCTCAATCAGTGCAACCAGGCCCCGGGTTTCAATCATTCCTAATGCTTCCATTGTGTTTTCCTCTTAGTAGAAGGGGTCCAGAACGGGACCTAAACAACCAGTGTTTGCGAGGCGCTTTCACGACTCATTTCAGTCTGACGCGGCACAGCTGCCACCAACGCCAGTTCGATAATTTCCTGCACGCTACAGCCGCGAGAGAGGTCGTGAAGCGGTGCGGCAAGTCCCTGAATTAAGGGGCCTACGGCACGATACCCTCCCAGGCGCTGGGCGATTTTATAACCAATATTACCTGCCTCCAGCGACGGGAAAACCATCACGTTGGCATTGCCCTGTAGCGGACTGGCGGGCGCTTTTTGCGCGGCGACATCCGGTACAAAAGCGGCATCAAACTGCAGTTCACCGTCGACGGTAAGCTGCGGGGCGCGTTCACGAACGATATCCGTCGCCTGCTGCACGTTAGCGACGTTGGGATGACGGGCACTGCCATTACTTGAAAACGACAGCATGGCCACGCGCGGCTCTTCACCGGTAATCGCCTGCCAGGTTTCCGCGCTGGCGATGGCAATATCCGCCAGCTGTGCGGCGGTCGGCTGCGGCACCACGCTACAATCGGCAAATCCTAATGACGGTCCGAGATACTGCGGCAGCATCAGGAAAATCGACGACAGCGTTTTGCAACCCGGCTGTAAGCCAATAATGCGCAATCCTGCGCGCAGCACGTTTGCCGTTGACGACAGGTTGCCAGCAATACAGACATCGGCTTTACCAGCACTGACCATCGCGGCGGCAAACATCAGCGGATCGTTGAGCTTCTCCTGCGCATCCGGCGGTGTTTTTTCGCCCGCACGGGCCAGCCAGCGCAGGGCAAACTCTTCACGCATCTGCACATTGCTTTGCGGATCAACAACCTGAATACCGTCCATTGCCACACGGTGGCTCAGGGCAAACTGGCGCAATGCAAATGGGCTGGCGACGAGAATGGGGCGAGCCAGACCGTGCTGATGCAGGTAGTTCGCGGCTTTTAGCACCCGGACATCCAGCGCATCCGGGAACACCACCCGAGCAGGTGAGCGTTTGGCGAGTTGGCGAGCGCGTTCAATGATCATGACTTCTCCCCTAATCGCTGTTGGATTTGGTTGACGCTCAGTGGATGCTTCGCCACGCTCAAAATCATCATCACGTAAACCGTACTCGAAAGACGGTTTAGCGCCTGCAGGATGTCTGGTCGCAACACGTCAAAACCACGGGTGATAAACACCTGCGCCGCCACCGTTTCCGTTTCACGGACTTTGGTGCGCAGCAAATTAAGCAGTGCAGCATCACGACCATGGCTGGCTTCCGGCACCAGATGGTCGTGGTCCAGGTAGCGCAGCGGTTGATGCGAGAGCCGGTGTAAATCTCCGTCGCTTAAGCCAACAATGGCCTGCGCATCCAGAGGTTCGTCCATGGCGTCGGCGCGCATAATGTTGCCTAAGCGCGAGCGGATATCCGCCAGCCACGGCTGCCACGGTTCGGCCAGTTCAATCTGTAACCACACGGCCAGCGCAATGGTGCTGTCCAGCGCCGCGCGAAATCCCAGGCGCGGGTCACTTTTGGCGACCATTTTGTCCGCTGTCAGATGCGTCAGCGTGTCAGGTTTCTTCGCCACCGGTTGATGACACAGCTCGCAGCTCGCCTGCGGGTGTGCATCGCTGCTGGTTAAACCATGCACCGGCTGCGGCTGCTGCTGCTCGTCGTCGATAAACAGGCTTCCCTGCTCATCGATAAACTTAATGCGCAGTCGACGACTTTCCAGCAACTCCCGGGCAGACGGCGTCAGGCGAGCGTCAGCGGGGAGATGAATTTCAGCCCCTTCGCTGAGCGTATGATTCGCTCTGAGCCATGCTTCGGTAATGAAATCCTTCATACATCCGCCTTAGCAGGACTGCCAGTTCGCAGGCCAGGCCACATACAGGAACTTCACCGTCGTCGGCGTACCAAACTCAATGCTGGAACCTTTCGGGATAAACATCACATCCCCGGCCTTCGCAATCATGGTTTCGCCTTCATGACGAACGTGCAGCTCGCCTTCCAGAATCATGTCAATTTCGTCGTAGTTCAGCGTCCATGGGAAAAATGCGTTATCCCACTGCATAAACCCGGCGGCCATGCTACTCCCGTCCTGGTCAGTGACTAAGTCGGTTAAGCCGACGCAGTGCGGCTGAGCACCATCAAAACGACCAAACTTGACGCTGCTGCCGTCAATGACTTTGACGCCACCTTTACCGGTCACCGAGGCAAAACTCGGCTGCATTCCGCCCTGCTCCAGCGACTGTTTTTCCTTCATCACTTTGTCCATCAACTGCGCGACCAGGCTTTCGGTAAACTGTCCTTCTGGTAACTGCGCAATGATGGTTTCGCGAATACGCTGGCTTTCCGTTTTGCCGTCATCCGCCGCAGCAGGTGCTGCCGTAGACGTTGATACGGCTGCCGGTGCGGATTCATCGCATTCCGTGATAGTGACGCCCAGCAGCGCCGCAACTTCGCGCGCCTCCGGGGTGATGATGCTGGCGCGCAGAACAACCGATACGTCCTGTTCACCGCGTGCGTGGGCCGCACGAATATCGTTAGCTGTGATGAGTTTTTTCACCTGCCCTTTCCTCCTTTTGGCTGAGCTCAGTCAGATAATCCACCAGGTGCTGCACACTGCTTGGGTCGTGGCTATTGAGCTCAAAAATCGGCTCCTGAAACCCTATCCCGCGAAGTAATTGTCGCGTTGCGGCGACATTGGCATCCGGCACATCCGTTTTGCTGATAACGGCGATTTGTCGTTTACTGGCGCCGATATCCAACAGCCCGGCAGGTAAGCGACTTTCTAAATCATTTGCCGCGTGTATATAAATCAACGTATCAACATCCTGCAGCGTGGTAATTAAGGCGTGATACCAGCGCGGATGGCTAAAATATTCTCCCGGAGTGTCGATATCGCCGTTTTCATTAAACTCGACAGCCTGTGTTTTTCTGGCGAGGGAATAATTTCCCTGGAGCGCATTAAAGAGCGTGGTTTTTCCCGCCCCCACCGTACCGACAAACGCAATACGTTTCATCGCCGCCTCTGATTAACTTTTTGTCAGGTTGCACAAAGTGAAATTTAATAACCGACCCAGACCGCTCACCGTCTGGAGCAACGCCTCTTCCACTGCACCTACAGAGCCGTAGATCACCAGCGCACCGCTAAATCTATCGAGAAAACCGATATGTACATCCGCCGCTTTCAAGGCTAAGTCACCGGCGATCATCGCCGTTTCACCCGGCGTTAAGGTCATGATGCCAATGGCGCCAGATTCGGGAACGCCGATCTTTTTCGCCAACTCTTCACCGGGGTGCGCAATCAGATGCGCCAGCGTGACCTGTTTCCCCGGCACAAATTCCTGGATGATGCGTTCTTTTTCCATTGCTCACCGCCTCTGCTAAAACTGACCCCATCGTGGCAATTTTTCGTCAGAGTAAATAACAAAATTCGGCAACCAGGTTTAAAAGGTGAGGGAGATCACTAAGAAAGGGGAAATAAAAAGGCGCGGGAGAAACCCGCGCCGGAATTAATTAAAGTGAAATTACAGCGGCTGTGTTTGCGCTTCTACAACCGCCAGCGCCACCATATTCACGATACGACGAACAGAAGCGATCGGCGTTAATACATGAACCGGTTTCGCCACACCCATCAGCACCGGGCCGACCGTTACGCCTTCTGAGCTGGACACGCGTAGTAAGTTGTAACTAATACGCGCCGCTTCCATATTCGGCATCACCAGAATATTGGCGGCGCCTTTCAGCGGGCTGTCCGGCATGCGGTCATTACGGATGCTTTCTACCAGCGCGGCGTCACCGTGCATCTCACCGTCGATCATCAATTCTGGCGCACGCGCCTTGATAAGCTCCAGCGCAGCGCGCATTTTGCTGGCCGACGGACAGTTGGAAGAGCCAAAGTTGGAGTGCGACAGCAATGCCACCTTCGGTTCGATACCAAAACGCCGTACGGTTTCGGCCGCCATCACGGCGATTTCCGCCAGCTGATCCGGCGTCGGGTCATCGTTAACGTAGGTATCGGCAATAAAGGTGTTGCCACTTGGCAGCAACAACGCATTCATCGCCCCCGCCGTATGCACGCCGTCGCGGTGACCGAATACCGCGTTCACTACGCTAAAGTGCTCGTGATAGTCGCCAATCGTGCCGCAGATCATCGCATCCGCTTCACCGCGTTGCACCATGATCGCACCGATCACCGTGGTGTTGGCAATCACCGCACGCTGCGCCTGCTCCTGGGTGATCCCCCGGCGCTTCATGATCTGGTAATACTCACTCCAGTACTCTTTAAAGCGCGGATCGGATTCATTGTTGACGATCTCAAAATCAACGCCAGCTTTGATCTGCAGCCCCAGTTTCTGGATGCGCATTTCGATCACACTCGGACGGCCAATCAGGATCGGCTTCGCCAGGCCTAAGGTGATCAATTCCTGGGTCGCATGCAGCACACGCGCCTCTTCTCCTTCCGTCAGCACCACGCGCTTCGGCGCTTTGCGTGCCAGCGAGAAAATCGGCTTCATGAACAGGTTGGTTTTGTAGACAAACTCACTCAGCTTATCGATGTACGCATCAAAGTCGGCAATCGGGCGCGTTGCCACGCCGGAGTCCATTGCAGCTTTCGCTACCGCCGGCGCAATTTTGACAATCAGGCGCGGGTCAAACGGTTTAGGAATGATATATTCCGGGCCAAAGCTCAGGTCCTGATCGCCATAGGCGGAGGCCACCACTTCGCTCTGCTCAGCATGTGCCAGTTCCGCGATGGCGTGTACCGCCGCCAGTTTCATCTCTTCGTTGATGGCGGTGGCACCCACATCCAGCGCACCGCGGAAGATGAACGGGAAGCACAGGACGTTGTTGACCTGGTTCGGGTAGTCGGAGCGACCGGTACAGATAATGGCGTCGGAACGCACTTCTTTCGCCAGTGGCGGCAGAATTTCCGGTTCCGGGTTGGCCAGCGCCAGAATCATCGGCGCACGCGCCATTTTCTTGACCATCTCCTGGCTCAGCACTTTTGGACCGGAACAGCCAAGGAAGATGTCAGCCCCGTCAATCACGTCATCCAGTGTACGCTTGCCGTCATCTTCCACCGCGTAGGCTGCTTTGGTTTCAGCCATGTTCGGTTCGCGATCTTTGTAAATCACGCCTTTGGAGTCGCAGACCACGATGTTGTGTTTCTGCATACCCAGCGCCACCAGCAGGTTCATACAGGCAATCGCCGCCGCGCCCGCACCAGACACCACCATGCGCACATCAGAGATATTCTTCTCCACCACCCGCAGGCCGTTAAGGATCGCGGCGGTGCTGATGATGGCCGTGCCGTGCTGGTCGTCGTGGAATACCGGAATATTCATGCGCTCACGCAGCTTTTGCTCAATGTAGAAGCACTCCGGCGCTTTGATATCTTCGAGGTTGATGCCGCCAAACGTCGGCTCAAGGGCCGCCACCACGTTAATAAATTTATCCGGATCGAGTTCGTCGACTTCAATATCGAACACGTCAATCCCGGCGAATTTCTTAAACAGAACGCCTTTCCCTTCCATCACCGGTTTGCCGGCCAGCGCACCAATGTTGCCCAGCCCCAGTACCGCAGTACCGTTGGAAATCACCGCCACCAGGTTGCCGCGCGCGGTATATTTGTAGGCTGCCAGCGGGTCTTTTTCAATCTCCAGACACGGGGCCGCAACACCGGGTGAATAGGCCAGCGCGAGGTCACGTTGGGTGGCAAGGGGTTTGGTCGGAGAAACCTGAATTTTGCCTGGTACTGGAAATTCGTGGAAATCGAGGGCGCTTTGTTTTAACTGGTCATCCATCTTGTTGTTCCTTTCACGTATCGATCAAAAAAGTGCGCAGGTAACCCTTCTATACCCTAGATAATTCGAGTTGCATGAAGGCGGCAAGGGAGTGAATCCCCAGGAACATAGCGAACTATGTGACTGGGGTGAGCGAGCGTAGCCAACGAACATGCAACTTGAAGTATGACGGGTATATTGAGCCGCACATTATCACCTCAGTTAGCGGCGCAAACTTTGAAGGTCTCCAAACTCTCACTACTCAAAGAAAGAATTTGTTATCAATTTATAACAGCCATGTTACCTGCTTAAGCCAGCAATACCATGCCTGTCTGCTATGCTTTTTGCTGACAACGCCTGCAAATTCTCCAAAAGTGTGAATCAACACACGCTCTAACGCTTTACTTTTCAAGGAGTATTTCCTATGACCCGTAAAGAGCTTGCCAATGCCATTCGTGCGCTGAGTATGGATGCGGTCCAGAAAGCCAACTCCGGACATCCCGGCGCACCGATGGGCATGGCCGATATCGCCGAAGTGCTGTGGAACGATTTTCTCCGCCATAATCCGAGCGATCCTCACTGGTACGATCGTGATCGGTTTATTTTGTCCAACGGTCACGCCTCAATGCTGCTTTACAGCCTGCTGCATCTTTCCGGTTACGACCTGCCGTTGGAAGAGTTAAAGAACTTCCGCCAGCTGCATTCAAAAACGCCCGGACACCCGGAACTGGGCTACACGCCGGGAGTGGAAACCACCACCGGGCCGTTGGGTCAGGGCCTGGCGAACGCCGTCGGGCTGGCGGTGGCCGAACGAACGCTGGCCGCGCAGTTTAATCAGCCGGGCCATGAGATTGTCAGCCATTTCACCTATGTTTTTATGGGCGACGGCTGCCTGATGGAGGGGATTTCTCACGAAGTCTGTTCGCTGGCGGGAACGCTCGGGTTGGGCAAGCTGATCGGCTTTTACGACCACAATGGCATCTCGATTGATGGCGAGACCAAAGGCTGGTTTACCGACGATACCGCGAAGCGCTTTGAAGCGTATCACTGGCATGTGGTGCACGAGATAGACGGACACGATCCTGAGGCGGTGAAGAAAGCTATTCTGGAAGCCCAAAGCGTAACCGATAAGCCGTCGTTAATTATCTGCCGGACGGTAATTGGCTTTGGCTCGCCGAATAAGGCCGGAAAAGAAGAGGCGCACGGCGCGGCGCTGGGTGAAGAAGAAGTGGCACTGACCCGCCAGAAGCTGGGCTGGCATCATCCCGCCTTTCACATCCCCAAGGAGATCTACCACGCCTGGGACGCGCGGGAAAAAGGCGAAAAAGCCCAGCAGGACTGGAAAGCAAAATTCTCAGCTTACCAACAAACACACCCGGAACTGGCGGCAGAGTTTACCCGTCGGATGCGTGGTGAGTTACCAAAAGAGTGGGAAAAGAGCACCGAGAAATACATTAGCGAATTGCAGGCCAATCCGGCCAAAATTGCCACCCGTAAGGCATCGCAAAACACCCTCAACGTTTACGGCCCAATGCTGCCTGAGCTGCTTGGCGGCTCTGCCGATCTCGCTCCCAGCAACCTGACCATCTGGAAAGGATCAACCTCGCTGAAAGACGACCCGGCCGGGAATTACATTCACTACGGCGTGCGTGAATTTGGCATGACCGCCATTGCCAACGGCATCGCCCATCATGGCGGGTTTGTCCCGTATACCGCCACCTTCTTGATGTTTGTCGAATACGCCCGTAACGCCGCACGCATGGCAGCGCTGATGAAGGCCCGGCAAATCATGGTCTATACCCACGACTCGATTGGTCTGGGGGAAGACGGTCCGACTCACCAGGCGGTGGAGCAACTCGCCAGCCTGCGCCTGACGCCCAACTTCAGCACCTGGCGTCCGTGCGATCAGGTTGAAGCGGCGGTGGGCTGGAAGCTGGCCGTTGAGCGCCATAACGGTCCCACGGCGCTGATCCTTTCCAGGCAGAACCTGGCACAGGTTGAACGCACGCCTGAGCAGGTCAAAGAGATTGCCCGCGGCGGCTACGTACTGAAAGACGGCGGCGGGAAGCCGGATATTATCCTGATTGCTACCGGGTCAGAGATGGAGATCACCCTGCTGGCGGCGGAGAAATTGACGGGGGAAGGGCACAACGTTCGCGTGGTCTCCCTGCCCTCAACGGATATCTTCGACGCCCAGGATGAGGCATACCGTGAATCGGTCCTGCCGGCAAACGTCAGCGCGCGCGTGGCGGTCGAAGCGGGCATTGCCGACTACTGGTACAAATACGTCGGGCTGAAAGGCGCGATTGTTGGCATGACCGGCTATGGGGAATCCGCCCCGGCGGACAAATTATTCCCGTTTTTCGGCTTTACGGTGGAGAACATTGTCGAAAAAGCACATAAGGTGCTTAACGGGTGATCCACAATGTGGGCCAGGCGTCGGGGCCATGCCAGTTATCACAGCTTGGCTCCTGCGCATAACGCACCAGACGAAAACGCTGGCCGTCAAAACGCCAGCGCGTCTGGATCCCGCAGTCCGACAATCCGCGGCCCCTGGCGAGCGTAATCAGCTCGCGCGATTTTTCATCGAACACAGCATTGGTCAACTCCATATCATTGCTTTCTGCATCCGTTTTAAATGGCAGACTCAACCGCACAGAGCGGGAGGTCAGCGGTTTACTGCGGGAAACAATCCATGCCAAATCGATGGTGTTATACGCCCCAGCCTCGCAGCCTATCATCAGCAGCGCTTTGTCGTCCGTTAACGCAGAGACTCTCATCTCACGGCGCATCGGATCGAGCGAGCAGCGTAACCCGTTTATCCGCCAGTTTCCGTAATCCAGCAGATCGTTGCGCTCTTGTTGAGACAGCGGAGTTGGCGTGGGGTTAACGATGGCCACGCCTTTCAGGGCAGGTGCCGGTGGCACGCTGAGCGGCGGTTCGTCACCTTTTTCGATCCAGGCGGTTTCACTGCCTACACGTTTTTGCTGCGCGTCAATAAACAGCAGTGCAGCTTTCAGCCCTGTCAGCGACAGGGCTTGTACACCTTTTTGCAGGGTAATAGCCTGCGCGTTTTGCACGGTCTGTAAAAAGGCGCTAATAGTGGCAGGATCGTCAGTCATCAGATGCCAGGGCGTAATGTTCCAGTGTTCACCGGTCAACGGCAGCGGTGCGCCGTCGAGCAGCAGACGCGGCGCAATCTCCGTCTCTTTAGCATCTGGAGAGTCCAACCCCCCCAGTTCGATGCGCAGCACCGCGTCGGTATGCGCCCCGGCGCTGCGGCTTAGGGTCATCACCAGGCCGTGATGTTCACCGGTATTGCGCGCCACGCAAAAATTCTGGTTATTGCAGGTCACCTGCCAGTCGGAAAATGCCTGCTGCGCAGGAGCCGCCCACAAAAAGCGGACCGGCAGCAAACCGAGCAGAAAGATGAAAATAACGCGATAGCGCATGGACGGTACAACCCCGAAGTCAAAACCAACAACCTGAGCCGTATCTTCCTTGCGCGACTGGCGAGGCTCAATCAGAATCGTCGGATTGGCCGTTATTTTGTAAAGAAATATAAATCTCGATCATTAGTCCATGAGATGTGACGACTGCAAATAATTCAGCAACAACACCGTTTTACCATCACGGATCTCGCCGGTTTTGATCATTTCCAGCGCCTGCGTGAAGGGGAGCTCGAGAACCTCAATATCTTCATCTTCAACGCCGCCGCCGGCATTTGCCCGCTGACTGTCACTGTACTGCGCGATAAAAAAGTGGATTAATTCGGTCACGCCGCCCGGCGACATGTACAACTCAAACAGTTTACGCACCTCACCCACTTCATACCCGGTCTCTTCTATCGCCTCTTTGCGAATGCAGGCTTCCGGCTCGTCGTTGTCCAGCAGTCCGGCGCAGGTTTCAATCAGCTGTCCGCTTTCGTTGCCGTTGACCCAGGTCGCGACGCGAAACTGGCGGATCAGCACCACGGTCTTTTTCTCCGGGTTATACAGCAAGATGGTGGCCCCGTTACCGCGATCGTAAACCTCGCGTTTGTGGCGGATGACCTCGCCGTTGCTACGGGTCAGTTCATAGGTGATATTGCGCAGGATGAAGTAGTTATCGGAAAGGACTTTGTCTTTGATGAGGGTAATTTTTTGCGACATACCGGCTCCACGGCGAGAAGTGAGCAATAATACTACGCCGTGAAACCGGGTTTGTCTTGACCCCAGCTTAGTGAGATTTAACTGATTTTATACCCAACCAGTCGACGATCCCCTGCGCGGCATGACGCCCTTCTGCCATCGCCGTCACCACCAGATCGGCTCCGCGCACCGCGTCCCCCCCGGCAAAAATCTTCGGGTTCGTGGTTTGATAACGGTAGGCACTCTCAACATCAGCAGCAATACGTCCCCAGCTATCGACCTTCACGCCGTGCGCCTCCAGCCACGGCATGCCGTGTGGATGAAAGCCAAACGCCATGATCACCGCATCGGCAGGCATCACAAATTCACTCCCGGCGATGGGAACCGGACGACGACGCCCCTGTGCATCAGCCTCACCGAGCTGGGTACGTAAGAAACGCACGCCGCTGACACGCCCTTCGGCATTCAGCACCAGCTCAACCGGCTGGACGTTAAACTCAAAGTTAGCCCCCTCTTCGCGGGCATTTTTGACCTCTTTTTTCGAGCCAGGCATGTTGGCCTCATCCCGACGATAAGCGCAGGTGACCTGACTTGCGCCATGGCGCAACGCGGTACGTACGCAGTCCATGGCCGTATCGCCGCCGCCGAGCACCACGACGTTCAGTCCGGCAGTGTCAATAAACGGCTCTTCCGACAGTTCATCCAGTCCCATCACCTGTTTGGTGTTGGCAATCAGGAACGGCAGCGCGTCATACACGCCAGGCGCGTCTTCATTCGGCAGATCCGCTTTCATCGAACGATAGGTCCCGACACCCACGAACACCGCATCGTAGTCTTCCAGCAACGCGGCCAGCGTCACGTCCTTGCCGACCTCACAGTTCAGCTCGAAATGAATACCCATGGCACTGAAGATTTCGCGACGGCGCGCCAGCAATGATTTATCCAGTTTGAAGGCCGGAATACCAAACGTCAGTAAGCCGCCAATTTCTGGATGGCGATCGAAGACGGTGGCGCTGACGCCGTTGCGGGCTAACACATCCGCACAGGCCAGACCCGCAGGACCGGCACCGATAATGGCGACCCGTTTATCGACTTTCTGTACATGGCTTAAGTCCGGTCGCCACCCTTTGCTCAGCGCGCGGTCGGAGATGTAACGTTCAATATTGCCAATGGTGACCGCACCGTGTTCATCACGTACCGTGCAGGCACCTTCGCAGAGCCGGTCCTGCGGGCAGACGCGTCCGGTGATTTCCGGCAGACAGTTGGTCTGGTGCGAAAGCTCGACCGCAGCGTCAATGTTTCCGGCTTTCACCAGTTCGATCCACTGGGGAATATGGTTGTGCAGCGGACACGTCCACTCGCAAATACTGTGCTCACCGCATTTCAGGCAGCGGGAGACTTCCCGTTCAGCCTGCACCGTACGGAACGGCAAATAAATCTCATCAAAGCTGGTTTTGCGGGCTTCAATTTCCAGTTTATCGGGCTCACCGCGCACAGGCGTGGCCTGCATTTGTTCAACTTTATTGGTGACATGCGGCGTTATTTCGGTAGCAATCGCATGCCAGGGTTGACACTCCTGACTGGCTGCGCGCAGCCTGCGCGCTTTTGACAGGCCTGTCAGCGATGTTTCCGTCACCAGTTGTAGCGCCTGCGCCGGACAATTCTCGACGCAGGCCGGTCCCTCTTCCCGTCCCTGGCACAAATCGCACTTATGCGCGGTCGCTTTCACCTTTCCTTTCGCCACGGGAGTGAGTACGATCTGCATCGTGCCAAAAGGACAGGCTACGACACAGGATTTACAGCCAATACACTTTTTCGCGTTCACCTGTACGCTGTCATTGTCGTGACTTATTGCACCATTAGGACAGCTTCTGGCACAGGGCGCATCCTCGCAGTGCCGACAGGTCACTGCACTGCGCTGATGTTGATGTTTGATGACGGTAATGCGCGGCTGAAAATGCCGTTGGCTCAGGACATGCTGCTCATCGTTATGCGCCATGACACAGGCGACCTCACAGGCGTGGCATCCCAGGCACTGTTGGCTGTTGACCATAATAAAACGATTCATGGCTTCCTTCTTTTTTGGTTGCAAAAACCTTATTCTTTATCCCCAAAATAATTCGAGTTGCATGAAGGCGGCAAGTGAGTGACAAATTCGTCAGGAACGAATTTGAACAGCCAAAGGCTGGCCTCCGGTGAGGGACATGGATGTCCCTCATTAATCTCCAGGAGCATAGATAACTATGTGACTGGGGTGAACGAACGTAGCTAACGCACATGCAACTTGAAGTATGACGGGTATATATGACTGTTGTTATTAACCGACCCTGAAGCGAGCGGCAATGTCCATTTGCCCAGAAAGCACAACTATTTATCCAGAACCTGTGGCAGATCAATTTATTTCATCGCATATGAAATTGTGTTTCAGTTACCATTCTGTTTCATGGCGATTTTATTAACATTTACCAAATACACTGAATCGTTCGGGCTGCATCCAGGCACGACACGTATTGTGTGAGGATGTGCGAGTGACGGTAAAGCGTCCTGTCTCGGCCAGTTTAGCCAAGGCTTTTTTCTACATCGTGCTGCTATCAATTCTCTCTACGGGTATTGCGCTGCTTACGCTAACCAGCAGTTTGCGCGACGCGGAGGCAATTAATATTGCCGGTTCCTTGCGTATGCAAAGCTATCGGCTGGGGTATGACCTGCAAAGCCAAAGCCCGCAGATCAACGCCCACCGCCAGCTTTTTCAGCAGGCGTTAAACGCGCCGGCATTACAAAATCTAAACGCCTGGTATGTTCCAGAAGCGGTAAAAAGCCGCTATGGACGTCTGCATGCAAACTGGCTGGAAATGAACGCCCGATTGATAAGCGGCGATTTGCACTGGTATCAGGCTAATATCAACAATTATGTCGATCAAATAGACCTCTTCGTGCTGGCGCTGCAGCATTATGCTGAGCGTAAAGTCATGCTGGTGTTTGGTATTTCGCTGGCGGGGGGGATCGGCATATTCACGCTGGTGTTCTTTACTCTGCGGCGGATTCGCCAGCAGGTGGTCCGTCCGCTGAATAAGCTGGTGATGGCCAGCCAGCACATTGAACACGGTCAGTTTGATATCCCGGCTCTGGATACCGGCTTACCCAACGAACTGGGGCTGCTGGCGAAGACGTTTAGCCAGATGTCGAGTGAGTTACATAAACTGTACCGCTCGCTGGAAGCCTCCGTGGCGGAGAAAACACACGATCTTCACGAAGCCAATCGCCGCCTGGAGGTGCTGTATCAGTGTTCCCAGGCACTGAATACCAGCCAAATTGACGTGCACTGCTTCCGCCATATTTTACAAATTGTCCGCGAGCACGACGCCGCATATTTCCTGGAACTCACCGTCGGTGATAACTGGCGGATTAGCGAAGGGACTAAAAGCCCCGAACTGCCGATGCAGATCCTGCCGGTCACCATGCAGGACACCGTCTATGGCGAACTACACTGGCAAAGCCCTAACGTGAGTGCGTCTACGCCGCTGCTTAATAGTGTGTCAACCATGCTGGGACGCGGCCTGTACTTCAACCAGGCGCAAAAACATTTTCAGCAGCTGTTGTTAATGGAAGAACGAGCGACCATCGCGCGTGAACTCCACGACTCGCTGGCGCAGGTGCTTTCTTATTTACGCATTCAGTTAACGCTACTGAAGCGTTCAATCCCGGAAGATAACGCCCCGGCGCAGAGTATCATGGCCGATTTCTCCCAGGCGTTGAACGATGCGTATCGTCAACTGCGCGAGCTGCTCACCACTTTCCGCTTGACCTTGCAGCAAGCCGATCTTCCCTCAGCCCTGCATGAAATGCTGGAAACGCTGCAAAACCAAACATCGGCTAAACTGACGCTCGATTGCCGGTTACCGACGCTGGCGCTGGATGCGCAAATGCAGGTGCATCTGTTGCAGATCATCCGCGAAGCGGTGTTGAACGCCATTAAACACGCCAGTGCGAGCGAAATTGCCGTCAGTTGCGTGACCGCACCGGATGGGAATCATACCGTGTATATCCGCGATAACGGCGTCGGCATCGGTGAACCGCAAGAACCAGCGGGGCACTACGGTTTAAATATTATGCGTGAGCGCGCGGAAAGACTCAGCGGTACATTGACCTTCTCCCAACCTTCAGGAGGAGGAACGCTGGTCAGTATCAGTTTTCGATCGGCAGAGACGGAAAGTCAGCAAACGTAAAGAACGGCAAAGCGCCGGAAAGCCTGTATCCAGGCCAGACGGCGTTGGCACGAAAGGTACGCTGTAAACGCGCATGATAATTTACATTATCTTCTTTTTTTCTCCACGTTTGGCCCGTACCTTGCCGCTACAGTGAAGCAAGTCATACCGATAACGATACGCAGAAACACGAGGTCCTCTTTTAATGGCGAATTTTTTTATCGATCGCCCCATTTTTGCCTGGGTGTTAGCTATCCTGTTGTGTCTCACAGGAACCCTGGCTATTTTTTCGCTGCCCGTTGAGCAATATCCCGATCTGGCGCCGCCAAACGTGCGTGTTACCGCAAACTATCCTGGTGCATCAGCACAAACCCTGGAAAACACCGTAACCCAGGTTATCGAACAGAACATGACCGGCCTCGATAATTTGATGTACATGTCCTCGCAAAGCAGCGGGACCGGTCAGGCAACAGTGACGCTAAGTTTTGTGGCCGGAAGCGATCCTGATGAAGCCGTGCAACAGGTGCAAAACCAGCTGCAGTCGGCGATGCGTAAGCTACCGCAGGCGGTACAGGATCAAGGGGTGACGGTACGTAAAACCGGGGATACCAATATCCTGACTATCGCCTTTGTCTCCACCGACGGCTCCATGGACAAGCAGGACATCGCCGACTACGTGGCGAGTAATATTCAGGATCCGCTCAGCCGCATTAATGGCGTGGGGGATATTGACGCCTACGGCTCCCAATACTCCATGCGTATCTGGCTCGACCCGGCCAAGCTGAACAGCGTTCAGATGACCGCCAAAGACGTCACCGACGCTATCGAGTCGCAAAATGCGCAAATTGCTGTCGGCCAACTTGGCGGCACGCCTTCGGTGGACAAACAGGCACTGAATGCGACGATTAATGCCCAGTCATTGCTGCAAACGCCGGATGAATTCCGCGCGATTACGCTGCGCGTGAATCAGGACGGTTCCGAAGTCAAACTGGGCGACGTTGCCACGGTTGAAATGGGCGCGGAGAAATATGATTATCTAAGCCGCTTTAACGGTAACCCTGCTTCCGGCCTGGGGGTGAAATTAGCCTCTGGCGCCAATGAAATGGCGACAGCGAATCTGGTTATCAATCGCCTGAATGAGCTGTCGCAATATTTCCCGCACGGACTGGAATACAAGGTGGCGTATGAAACCACCTCCTTCGTCAAAGCGTCGATTATCGACGTGGTAAAAACGCTGCTGGAAGCCATCGCGCTGGTCTTCCTCGTGATGTACCTGTTCCTGCAAAACTTCCGCGCGACACTTATCCCGACCATCGCCGTCCCGGTGGTGTTAATGGGCACCTTCTCTGTGCTCTACGCTTTTGGCTACAGCGTCAACACGCTAACGATGTTTGCGATGGTGCTGGCGATCGGCTTGTTGGTCGATGACGCCATTGTGGTGGTAGAGAACGTTGAGCGCATCATGAGTGAGGAAGGCCTCTCGCCACGTGAAGCCACGCGAAAATCGATGGGGCAGATCCAGGGTGCGCTGGTGGGTATCGCCATGGTGCTGTCAGCAGTGTTTATCCCGATGGCCTTCTTCGGCGGCACCACCGGGGCAATTTACCGCCAGTTCTCAATTACCATCGTCTCGGCAATGGTGCTGTCGGTGCTGGTGGCGATGATCCTGACCCCGGCCCTGTGCGCCACATTGCTCAAACCACTGCATAAGGGCGAACATCACGGTCAGACCGGGTTCTTTGGCTGGTTTAACCGGATGTTCAACCGCAACGCTGAACGTTACGAAAAAGGCGTTGCCCGAATTTTGCATCGCAGCCTGCGCTGGATCCTGATCTACGGCTTGCTGCTCGGCGGCATGGTATTCCTGTTCCTGCGCCTGCCAACCTCGTTCCTGCCGCTGGAAGACCGCGGTATGTTTACCACCTCGGTACAGTTGCCCAGCGGTTCCACGCAACAGCAGACGTTAAAAGTGGTCGAAGAAGTCGAGAAATATTACTTCACCCATGAAAAAGACAACATCATGTCGGTCTTCTCAACCGTCGGCTCTGGCCCTGGTGGGAACGGGCAGAACGTAGCGCGCATGTTCGTCCGCTTAAAAGACTGGGACGAGCGTGACACCACCACCGGTACTTCATTTGCCATTATCGAACGCGCCACCAAAGCGTTTAACCAGATTAAAGAGGCGCGCGTTTTTGCCAGTAGCCCTCCGGCCATCAGCGGTCTGGGTAGCTCTGCGGGTTTTGATATGGAGTTGCAGGATCACGCCGGTGCGGGCCATGACGCCTTAATGGCCGCGCGGGACAAACTGATAGAGCTTGCCGGGAAGGACGCGTCTCTGACCCGCGTACGTCATAATGGCCTGGACGACAGTCCGCAGCTGCAAATTGATATCGATCAGCGCAAAGCACAAGCGTTGGGGGTTTCTATCGATGATATTAACGACACGCTGCAAACAGCCTGGGGCTCCAGTTACGTCAATGACTTTATGGACCGCGGTCGTGTGAAAAAAGTCTACGTGCAGGCGGCGGCGAAATATCGCATGCTCCCTGACGACATCAACCTGTGGTACGTGCGCAATAATAGCGGCGGTATGGTGCCGTTCTCGGCGTTTGCCACCTCGCGCTGGGAAACCGGTTCACCGCGTCTGGAACGCTACAACGGCTACTCTGCCGTTGAGATCGTCGGCGAAGCCGCGCCCGGCGTCAGTACCGGGACGGCAATGGACGTGATGGAATCGCTGGTGCATCAGCTCCCGACCGGGTTTGGCCTCGAGTGGACGGCGATGTCGTATCAGGAACGGCTCTCGGGCTCTCAGGCCCCTGCCCTGTACGCCATTTCGCTGTTAGTCGTGTTCCTGTGTCTGGCTGCGCTGTACGAGAGCTGGTCGGTACCGTTCTCCGTCATGCTGGTAGTGCCGTTGGGGGTGATTGGCGCGCTGCTGGCGACCTGGATGCGCGGTCTGGAAAACGACGTCTATTTCCAGGTCGGGTTATTAACGGTTATCGGGCTGTCGGCGAAAAATGCGATATTGATTGTTGAATTCGCCAATGAGATGAATGAAAAAGGACACGACCTGCTCGATGCCACGCTGCATGCCTGTCGCCAGCGCTTACGGCCGATTTTGATGACCTCACTGGCGTTTATCTTCGGGGTATTACCGATGACCATCAGCAGCGGCGCAGGCTCCGGCGGTCAGCATGCAGTGGGAACCGGCGTAATGGGTGGGATGATCTCTGCTACTCTTCTGGCAATTTACTTCGTGCCGCTGTTTTTTGTGCTGGTACGCAGACGCTTTCCGTTGAAACCACGCCCGGAATAATCAGGACACAAAAAAGGCGACTTATCATGAGTCGCCTTTTTTTATCCCTTACGGGATCAGGATATCTGCCAGAAATTTATTTACGAAGCATGACTTCGATAAAGTCTTTCCAGTTCCCCAGTTCACGTTCAATCATAACAACCTCTCTTATTATTATGGGCATTCTACGGAATCATCATCATTAAAAGAAGACAATTTAACCAATGGTTGTGATTGCATCCTCCCGTGTGTGGGGTGTATGTCATCACTATGCGCTATACCCATAAATTTTATGTGACTTACGGCAATATTTTGAAATATTCATACATAATCTACTACTTTGCCAATTCTGATGGAAAAACAGTCGGATGCAAAGCGGTAAATTCTGAATTTCACGCCAGCCGAGGTTCTGGAACTTTCAGGAATCATTATTCACTGTTGTTCAACAATGTTATATTTTTCTATAACGATTGAGTGACAATATGTATTATCTGGAATAACACAGCACAAGAATAAATATTCAAATTACGTCAATAAGGATTCAAATGATTACCCTTTACGGCATTAAAAACTGCGATACGATTAAAAAAGCCCGACGCTGGCTGGAGGAACGCGGTATTGACTACCGCTTCCATGATTATCGCGTTGACGGTCTGGATAACGCACTCATGCAGTCCTTTATCAACGAGCTAGGTTGGGAGCCGCTGCTCAATACGCGCGGAACCACCTGGCGCAAACTGGATGAAGCCACGCGGAGCCACATCACCACTGCGGACTCCGCCGCCGCGTTGATGATTGAAATGCCAGCAATAATCAAACGCCCATTGCTCTGCGCGCCGGGTAAGCCTATGCTGCTGGGTTTTAGTGAATCCAGTTATATGCAGTTTTTTAATGATTGTAATGAGGTGTAGTCTATGTCGTGCCCGGTTATTGAGCTGACACAGCAGCTTATTCGCCGTCCTTCTCTGAGCCCGGATGACGCAGGGTGCCAGGCGTTAATGATTGAGCGCCTGCGCGCGGTAGGTTTTACCGTTGAGCGTATGGATTTTGGTGACACACAGAATTTTTGGGCATGGCGCGGACACGGTGAGACGCTGGCGTTTGCCGGTCACACTGACGTCGTGCCTGCCGGTGATGTTGATCGTTGGATCAATCCGCCATTTGAACCGACAATCCGCGACGGTCTGCTGTTCGGACGCGGCGCTGCGGATATGAAAGGATCGCTGGCGGCAATGGTTGTCGCGGCAGAGCGTTTCGTCGCTCAGCACCCTAACCATAAAGGCCGTCTGGCATTTTTAATCACCTCTGACGAAGAAGCCAGTGCGAAAAATGGCACCGTAAAGGTGGTTGAAGCGCTGATGGCCCGCAACGAGCGACTGGACTATTGCCTGGTCGGCGAGCCATCCAGTACGGAAATCGTCGGTGACGTGGTCAAAAACGGGCGTCGGGGTTCACTGACCTGCAACCTGACGATTCACGGCGTTCAGGGGCACGTGGCCTATCCACATCTGGCCGATAACCCGGTGCACCGCGCGGCACCAATGCTGAATGAACTGGTAAGCATTGAATGGGATCAGGGCAATGAATTTTTCCCCGCGACCAGCATGCAGATTGCCAATATTCAGGCAGGAACCGGTAGCAATAACGTTATCCCCGGCGAGCTTTTTGTCCAGTTCAACTTCCGGTTCAGCACCGAACTCAACGATGAGATGATCAAATCGCGGGTGCTGGCGCTGCTGGATAAGCATCAGTTGCGTTATACCGTTGACTGGTGGCTTTCCGGTCAACCGTTCCTGACGGAGCGCGGTAAACTGGTAGATGCGGTAGTCAATGCCATTGAGCACTATAATGAAATTAAACCGCAGTTACTGACTACAGGCGGGACATCCGACGGGCGCTTTATTGCCCGCATGGGGGCGCAGGTAGTAGAACTTGGGCCGGTCAATGCCACCATTCATAAAATTAATGAATGTGTTAATGCCGCCGACCTGCAGCTGCTTGCCCGTATGTATCAACGTATCATGGAGCAGCTCGTCGCCTGATGAGCGTTCCTGCAAGAGGAAATGAGCATGGACTTGCTGGCAAAGTATTGGTGGATTTTAGTACTGGTTTTTCTGGTAGGCGTACTGCTGAACGTTATCAAAGATCTCAAGCGCGTTGACCATAAAAAATTTCTCGCCAATAAACCGGAGCTTCCCCCGCATCGTGACTTTAACGATAAATGGGATGATGACGATGACTGGCCGAACAAGGATCAGCCGAAGAAATAATTAGTAGGCCGATAAGTCCCGTAGGCCCGGTAAGCGTTAGCGCCACCGGGCATTACGTGCCGGATGGCAACGCTTCGCGTTTTATCCGGCCTACGGTGATCAATCAGATCATGGCAATCACATCATCATCGTGGGGTTTACCGCCACTCAATGCTTCATCGAAGTAGTGCTTCGGTACGGTAAAACGCAAATGATCGAGTGCACATTGCATGCTGCGATCGTCAATGGCGTGGCCGAGATCCTCGACGATATCCAGCGTCACATCCCCACCGGCACGAATTAATGCTTCCTGCGCGGCAACGGCGTGAGACAGTTCGATCACCCGGTCTTCCCCGCCGTGAATCAAATGCACCGTTGTGGCGGTCGTCGCCACCTCCGGCACGCTGGCGTAGCGGCCATTGAAGGCAATCACCCGCGATGCTAACCCCGGTTCGGCCTTGATGCTCTCAAGCGACATAATCGCCCCCTGCGAAAAACCAATCAGCGCGGTAGCCTGAGGGGAAACGCCGCTCTGTTGCTGCCAGTAGCGTACGATGTCAATAAACACCGGCATGATGGCATCAACCCGCTCCTGACGGTTCTCTTCCGTCACGCCCTGCACTGAAAACCACTGCCGGCCGCCGGTGGAACCGTAAGGCTGTGCCCCCCCGATGCTGACAATCAGCGCATCCGGGAACAGCGGCGCAAACCAGGAACCAATTTCGCCCATGGCAACCGGGTTATCGCCGACGCCATGAAACAGCAGCAACAGCTGTTGCGCAGGTTTATCGGGACTTTGAACAACAAAATGGTCATGTTTCATGGCGATCTCCTTAACTGATAAGAGTAATTCTACGCCGCTTAATCGCAATGACCATGCCAGGAAATTGAAGAAGTTAGTGAAAAAATTGCCATTGCATAATGCGATTCTGTAGCCGTTGCGTCCGGTCCGCATCGAGTTGAGCGAGCGCCTGCGCGGCCTCAGCCCGCTGAACCAACAACAACGCTTTACGCCCGGACACCTTCAGTCGTTGGCACAGTTCAGCGTCGCTGCACCTCTCGTCGACACGTCCGCGCAATGCCGGGAGAGGCAACTCGCTGCGCTGGAGCAGACGACTCAGACAGCCTGGCGAAGTGAGCAGCGGTCGATGCGCAAAGGCAAATCCGGCCAGCGCCTGCCAGTCGTCATCGTTAAGCGTAGTCTCTTTCAGCGGCACGACCGGAATAGTCTCGTTGTTCCATTGCGCCAGAATGTCAGCATCCCGACGCAGGCGCAGATGTTCGGTTGCGGCCAGGCGTTTTCCCGCCTCGCTTATCGGCAACAGCGCCATTGCGGTGTAGCAGCCGCTGCTGGCCTCCCGATGATTCCCCATCCGCACCAGTACAAAGCCGCAGCGCTGCCAGAAACGCCACAACTCACTCGTATAACCAAAACTGACCGACAGATAGTCACACTGCGTGGAATAGTGATGAGCCTGCTCGATTAGCCATTGCCCAATACCTTCTCGTTGGCGGGCGGGATGAACTGCAATACGGCTTACCCGACGTCCGACGAGCGTCGCCGCCTGTGGGTCACCACCGTGCGCGGCCAGTGATTGCGCCACCAGGTTTCCTCTTGGACGACGATAACCCGCCCAGACAGCCTGACTAAGTTCAGCGGATAAGCCGCCTTCATCCACCAACCAGACGGCCCCCGCCACTGCGTCAGCCGCCGATGCCTGCAAAAAATGCTGACCGGGCGCGTCCATCATTCGACGCAAATCCAGCGGAGACGTGCGGTAATGCGCCCCGGAGAGCAACCGGTATACCGCCAGCGGCAGATGCGGGTTGCTATGCCAGGCCGTCGACTCAAAGGTGGAGAAGTGGATATCGCCCAGAGGGGGATGCAAAAAGGTTTCGTCGTCGAACACCAGCGCCTCACTAACGATTTTCTCCAGCGGGCACCCCTGTGCCCATCTGATGGGCTGCTGCAGTTCAAAACGCTGAAGATGGGGGAAACGCGCGCAAAACTTTAATAAGAACCCTCTGCCGGTTCCCTCGTAGCCCTGAACGGTGGTGGTCAACAGCACACGTGGAAAACGCGAAACCAGCTGATGCAGCAACGGGGCTGGAATAGCGGCAGCTTCATCCACGATCAGCCAGTCAGCAGTGTCGCTGCCGGTGAGTAACGCGTCTGGCGCCATAAAGCGATAACGTTCCCCGGCAAAGTGCGCCAGCACATCCGTCGCAGCCTTCGCCGGGGCAGTGACAATGGCGCTTGCCTTCATGCGTGATATCAACTGCCCGGCCAGCGCGGATTTACCCCGACCGCGTGCGGCAGTTACCGTTGCTATACCGGGCGGCATTTCCAGCAGTTGCTGTAAAATGACCGCCTGCTCTGGTTGAGGTTCGCCGTTGGCCGGCTGCCAGCCAGCGCGCGCGGGAAAATGAGCTGGTGCAAACGGCTGATGCTGCTGCCAGTGCAGGGTTTGCCCGTCACGAGTAATGACTCGTTGAAAGTGCTCGACAAAATGCGGCGTGGGGATAGGTTGCGCACAGTCGCTCCAGCGCACTGAATCTGCATCCAGATGCGTTTGCCACTCCTGCCAGGGGGGCGTCAGCAACACCAGCCAACTCCCGGCACGCAGAGTGCCGCTCAGAGCAGCAAAGGCCGCGACGTCGAATCCCTGCCGGGCGTCAAAAACCGCATGGCGAAATTCGCGCCCCAGCAACGTTTGCAACGCCTGCGGCGTGCAGCACGGCTCGGTAGGGGCCATTGCTCCCACCCATAACCAGTCGCCGGGTAAGGTGTTGCGTAGCGCAAACGCCCGTTCCTGAGGCCAAAGGCCCTCGCCGCTAATAATCAGCAGACGACGGATACCTTCCCGGGCCATGTGTTCGGTTAACGCATTCAGCGCGGTGTTATCGGACATCCTTGCCTCAGGATCTTAAATGCCTTTGCCAAAGGTATTACATTGCGCCGGGTCACCGCTATCAAAACCGCGTTTGAACCAACTATAGCGTTGTTCAGAGGTACCATGCGTAAAACTGTCCGGTACCACACGTCCTTGCCCCTGCTGCTGCAGACGATCGTCACCAATCGCCTGGGCGGCGTTCAGCGCTTCTTCCAGATCGCCCGTTTCCAGTACGCCCTGCTGCTGCATACTGTGCCCCCAGACACCAGCAAAGCAGTCGGCCTGTAGCTCCATACGCACGGAAAGACGATTCACTTCCGCCTGAGAGGCATTCTGCTGCATCTGGCGAACTTTCGGTTCTATGCCTAACAGCTTTTGCACGTGGTGCCCAACTTCATGCGCAATGACATAGCCCTGAGCGAAATCACCATCAGCGCCCAGCTTGCTTTTCATGTCGTCATAGAAGGAGAGGTCAATATAAACCGTGCCATCGGCCGGGCAATAGAATGGCCCCATCACCGATTGGCCCGCACCGCATCCCGTTCTCGTCGCGCCACGGTACATCACCAGCTTGGGCTGCTGATAGGTACGGCCCATTTTTTCAAATTGCTGTCCCCAGGTGTCTTCGGTCGTGGCGAGGATCACCGAGGTAAATTTGGCCGCTTCATCATCATTCGGACTAATGGAGCGCGTGGATTGCTGATGCGAAACAGGTTGGCCGGTCATTAACCCGGTGAGATCGACGCCATAATAACCGGCAACAAGGACCACAATCAGCAGGATGATGCCGCCTTTACCACTTGGCAAACGAAAACCCGGCCCGCCCATAGAAGGTCCGCCGCCCGAGCTATTACGTCTGTCTTCTACATTGTCGCTTTCACGACGCCCTTGCCAGCGCATAATCACCTCAACTTTTTATTCATTATGATGATGATCGTAGGCGGTTCGGAACAGGATTACCATAAGAAAGAGTAATCAAACCAGGGGGGAATTGATGAGCCGGAGAGCGATCGCCGGCTCGAAGAAGGGTCAGTCTAACTTCACACCCAGGCGATGTGCGACGGCTTCATAGGCTTCGATCAGGCCACCCAGACTCTGGCGGAAACGATCTTTGTCCATTTTATCCAGCGTTTCTTTATCCCACAGACGGCTACCGTCCGGAGAGAATTCGTCGCCCAGAACCACTTCACCTTTATACAAACCAAACTCAAGTTTGAAGTCGACCAGAATCAGGCCCGCGTCATCAAACATTTTCTTCAGCACGTCGTTGGCTTTGTAGGTCAGCTCTTTCATGCGTGCCAGATTCTCTTTGCTTACCCAACCAAACGTTTCGCAATAGGAATCATTAATCATTGGATCGTGCATAGCATCGTTTTTCAGGAACAAATCAAACAGCGGCGGATTCAGTTCAATACCTTCCTCAACGCCTAAACGATTCACCAGGGAACCTGCAGCGCGGTTACGCACCACGCACTCAACCGGGACCATCTCCAGTTTTTTCACCAGACATTCGGTATCGGATAGCAGTCGCTCCATCTGGGTCGGAATGCCCGCTTCTTGCAGCTTGGTCATAATGAAATGGTTGAACTTGTTATTCACCATGCCTTTACGATCGAACTGTTCGATGCGCGCGCCATCCCCTGCTGACGTATCATTGCGGAATTCGAGCACCAACAGGTCCGGGTTTTCCGTGCTGTATACGGTCTTCGCTTTACCACGATACAACTCAGCTTGCTTTTGCATCTTTATTACTCCTGGGTGTGAAATAACGATAAATATTGCGTTTTCTTGTCGACGCACACGTTTGCGTCACTATACAGAAAAAAGGGCTGGATTGCTCCAGCCCTGTTTAATTACTTGCTAAATGCTGCCTGGAAGACGGCGACCAGCGCGTCGTTCTGGCTTTGCGTCAGGGTATGCCCCTTCGGATCGATAAACTGCAAGCTGCTGCGGTTGTCTAAATCACCCACCTGCAGTTTGTAGTCACCGGACACCAGACCCGGATCGCTCGCGCCCAGTTCCTGCCAGTTGCTATCGGACAGCGGTTTGTAGGTCACGGCGATGCTGCCCTGAGAACGAGTACTGTCGGTCACTTTCATGCCAACTTTCTCAAGTGCTGCTGGCAGACGCTGCCACACCACGTTGAACGGTCCGCGTACTACCAGCATCGGCAAGCCAGTGTCATCGGCGGCACTCTGCACATCCATAGTGGCGGCAGAACGGCTCTGCGCGGCATTCGCGGCATCGGTAGCGGTCTTATCCAGACCCGCAGAGATAACGTTCATCATCTCAGCACTGTAGCGCTGCATTGACGCGGCATCTGCTACTGGCTTACCAGCCTGCTCAAGGTTAACCAGTTTCACCGTTACCGCCTGCTGATAGCCCTGCGGTTTAACCGAGATTTGATAACGTCCGCGATACTGCTCATCTTCATCAAGACGATTCCAGTCAACCCAATCGGTCGTCAGCGTCTGGCTGGCATCATCACGTTTGGTAATGGTGTAGTTTTTCGCCTGAATCACGCTAACAACCTGCGGCCACAGCGTGTTACCACGACCATTTTCTACCAGCAACGTTGCCGTATCGCCTGCGATTTGGGTACGCGCACCGCTGACCAATGCTAACGGCTGAGCCGGTGGGCGAATATCCAGCGTTTTACCAACAGCGCCGCTGCCGTTGGTCACCGGGATGGTATAATCACCGGTTGTTACCGGCAGAATCATCCCAGCTGGCGCGTGAAGCTCAGCAAGCGGTGCGGCCTCCAGATAGGATTCATCACCGCTCACCTGGCGCTTATAGCGCGAGTCAGAACTACAGGCCGCGAGCAACATAACTAGCGAAACACCCGCAACCTTGGCCAGGCGCGACTTTTGTACTGAGTAAGCCATCAAATCTCCCTAAACTTTACAGCAAACCGGCATGCTTAAGCGCCGCTTTGACGATATCACGAGCATTGTCCGTGATTGGCGTCATCGGCAGACGAAGCGTATCGGTTGCCACAAGACCCAATTCCTTACATGCCCATTTCACCGGGATAGGATTGGGTTCGACAAATAGTTTGTTGTGTAACGGCATCAGACGCTGGTTAATTACCCGCGCCTCAGCAAAACGCCCTTCTGCCGCCAGTTTGCACATTTCAGCCATTTCACGTGCCGCTACGTTAGTGGTAACGGAAATCACGCCATGACCACCAAGCTGCATAAAGTCCAGCCCGGTCGCGTCATCACCGCTGAGCAGAATAAAATCGTCTGAAACCAGCTCTTTGATCTGGTGAACACGACTTAAGTTCCCTGTGGCCTCTTTGATAGCGACAATATTTTTTACTTTCGCCAGACGACCAACGGTTTCCGGCAGCATATCGCAGCCAGTACGGGACGGCACATTATACAGAATTTGTGGCAAGTCAGTATGTTCAGCGATGGCTTTGAAATGCTGGAACAAACCTTCCTGGGTTGGGCGGTTGTAGTAAGGCGTCACCGTCAGGCAGCCGACAATACCGCTGTCGTTGAAACGCTGCGTCAGACTAATGGCTTCTGCGGTCGCATTGGCGCCGGTTCCGGCAATCACCGGAATACGCCCATCGGCCAGATCCAGCGTCATCATCACCACGTCGCCATGCTCATCATGACTCAGGGTGGCGGACTCACCGGTGGTGCCAACCGAAACGATCGCCGAGGTGCCGCTGGCGACATGATAATCAATCAGTTTTTTCAGGCTCGACCGGCAGACTTTACCTTTCTCATCCATCGGCGTAATAAGCGCGACAATACTTCCCGTGAACATGGGCCATCCTCTGTGCAAACAAGTGTCTCAATGGTACGTTTGGTACGACAATAAAAGCAAGCGACCAGAGCCCTTCTGATTGTTGTATGCATGTTTTTTTTATGCTTTCCTTATGATTACCTCACCGCTCAAAGGAAGAACAGGTTTGACATCGTCATCGCAACACTATCTGGTCATTACTGCGCTGGGTGCCGACCGCCCAGGAATTGTGAACACCATCACTCGTCATGTCAGCAGTTGTGGCTGTAATATTGAAGACAGCCGACTGGCCATGTTGGGTGACGAGTTTACGTTTATCATGCTGTTGTCTGGCACCTGGAATGCCATCACCCTGATTGAATCAACCTTGCCGTTGAAAGGCGCAGAGCTGGATTTATTGATTGTGATGAAGCGTACAACCGCGCGCCCCCGTCCAGCGATGCCCGCTACGGTATGGGTGCAAGTTGATGTCCCCGACTCTCCCCATTTAATTGAACGCTTCACCGCCCTTTTCGACAGTCATCAAATGAATATTGCTGAACTGGTTTCTCGCACCCAACCGGCGGAGAATGAAAAGGCCGCGCAACTGTTTATTCAAATTACCGCACATAGCCCTGCGTCACACGATTCGGCAAATATTGAGGATGCCTTTAAAGCACTCTGTACAGAACTCAATGCGCAAGGCAGTATTAACGTCGTCAATTACTCACAGCATGATGAACAAAATGGAGTTAAGTAATGAACCCACTGAAAGCCGGTGATATCGCACCGAAATTTAGCTTGCCGGATCAAGACGGAGAACAAGTAAATTTAACCGACTTCCAGGGACAGCGCGTTCTGGTTTATTTCTACCCGAAAGCCATGACACCCGGCTGTACCGTACAGGCCTGTGGCTTACGCGATAACATGGATCAGTTAAAAAAAGCAGGCGTTGAAGTGCTGGGAATCAGTACTGATAAACCTGAGAAGCTTTCCCGCTTCGTGGAGAAAGAAGTGCTTAACTTCACGCTCCTGTCCGATGAAGATCACCAGGTTTGTGAGCAGTTTGGCGTCTGGGGAGAAAAGTCATTTATGGGTAAAACCTATGATGGCATTCATCGCATCAGCTTCCTGATTGATGCTGAAGGGAAAATTGAGCATGTGTTTGATGATTTCAAAACCAGCAATCACCACGACATCGTGCTGAAATGGGTGCAGGAAAACGCCTGACCGTGAAATGCCGGATGGCGGCGTGAACGCCTTATCCGGCCTACAAATGCACGCACGTAGGCCGGATAAGGCGTTCACGCCGCCATCCGGCGTCAACTCGTTTATTCAAACGTCCCTTTAACACACGCTTTTTTCTCTTTCACCACGGCGTTGCCCTTCGCCCACAGGTGATAAACCTCCAGCGCGTCGTTGAGCACCAGAATGTCCGCATCGCATCCCACCGCCAGATGTCCTTTATGCCCCTGCCCCAAAAATTCTGCGACCGTACGCGTGAGTGGACATAGTGCCTGCTCCAGAGGAATGGCATGAACCGTCACCAGTTGGCGCAGCGTGTGTGCCAGTGATTCAAATCCAGCCACACCAATGCCCGTCAGATTGCCATGTTCATCAAATTCCGGCTGACTGCCGTTACCGTCTGAACTCAGGGTAATCCGCGACAGCGGGACGTCGGTACGCAGCGCGGTCGCGATGGCCGTTGCCGGATCCACGGGCTCATCAATGCTGCTGGTTATGTCGATATAACCACCTTTGCGTGCATACTCCAGCGCTGCCTGGAACAACGGTTCTGCACGATTAACGTGGGTCGGCAACAGTTTGGTAATCGGTACATCGCAGCAGTCGAGGATCTGGTATAACGGCTCCAGCATGCGCGGGCTGTCGCCCATATGGAAGACGCTGATCCCCGGCTTGCGGCCTAACAACCCACCAACGCGCGACTGCGCCGCCATGTTCGCCAGCACAGAGGAATTCGGAGCAGATGAGCGATGGTCTGAAACAGCACATTTCACCCCAATCACCTTGTCGATTAGCGCCACATCACGCTCAATGCTGCCGGTAATGGTTGGGGAGGGTAATGAATACGCCCCGGTGAGCATCCAGGCGCTGATACCTTCATATTCCAGTGCACGGGTTTTCGCCAACAGCGACTCCGGATGACGGGTAATTCCGTCGGTGCCCAGCAATCCCACCACCGAGGTTATGCCGGCTTCAACCAGGCGTGACAGACGCACTTCCGGCGTGCGGGTATGCGGTCCGGCCTCCCCGCCGCCGCCAATTAGATGGACGTGTTGATCGATAAATCCCGGACACACAATCGCGCCGTCGAGATTGATACACTGACAGCCGGGAAAATCGCCTGCCGGGATAGACGGCGCAATGGCGACAATTTTGCCGCCAGCAACCAGAATATCCTGTTGCCCCAAATCTTCGGGCGCGTAAACGTGTCCACGCTGGAACAGCGTCAGACCAAGAATTGAACAGTTCATAACCTTCCTTGTCAGGCAATAACCTGCATAACCCAAATAGAGAGCAGCGCATTAATCACGCATACCGCAATAATAAGCGGGTAATAGCGAGGATGAACCCCCGCAGTCCCCAGACAACGTCCAACATTTTGCACCGGGTTGCCCATCAGGTAGATGGCCGGTAGCAATACCGTGGCATCATGTCCCGAAAGCGCACCGGCGACAACCAGACTGGCGCAAACACCAACGCCGCCGCCCATACTCATCACCGCGGCTAACAGCACGGTGGCCGATTCACCCGGCAATCCCCACAGCGCCATTACCGGTTCGCATACCCGACCCACGATGTCGAGCAACCCCGTCACCTTCAGCGCCTGAATAATCACAAACGCCATGACAACATTAGGTAACAGACTGGTGGTGGCAATGGTAAACCCGCGCCTTGCGCCATCGATAAACATATCCATGACATTTTTACGTACGTGCGTCGTCATCTCAGGCCTCCTGCCGCGTACGGCGATTTTCAAGCTGCGAAATCCACAGACGCAGCAGGTTCGCGCCGACAAATTTGAAGACCAGGATCACGGCCAGTGGCGTAATCACCGGAACAGTGACCATTGTAAACAGCGCTGCACCTGAGGAAAAATAGTTGGTGATACATGCACTGCCGCTAGTTTGCCAGCAGGCAAAAATGGCGCGTTCCTGTTCTGTAATAATCCCCTCTTCCGCCAGCTCTTTGGTCATTCCGGCTGCCGCATCGGTATTTTGCAAATTCGCGATCAGAGCCAGCGAGCAAATACCCGGAATGCCCAGCAAAGGCCGCAGGACCGGCGTCATCAACTGTTGTGCCGCGCGCAATCCTCCAAGCCCTTCGGTTACGGAGATGATACCGAGTGAAAGAATGACGGAGGGCGCCAGTTCCAGCGCGAACAAAAAGCCATCTTTTGCCCCCATACCGCCAGTACCGCGAAAAGAGACCGCCGTCTCGCCCGCCGAGTTTATCTGCCCGAATGCCCCGTTGAGGATGGTGAAATCAAACACCCGCCACCACTCGGTACTTTTCGAAAACATGCCGGAAAAAAGGATGATAGTGACGAAAAAGGCGAGATAGCCAACCCATCCGACTTTTTGTTGCGTGTGCGTGTTGTGGCCCATTTTTTCTCCTGTTGGTCTTATTCCTTGCGTGACAAAAAGACATCACATTGGTCAAGTTAAAGACAAATACCGAGAAAAACGACACCCTGGGAGATTATTCAGAAAGTGTGTATAGAGGTCGGACTAGTTCTGGCCCGACAGCATTGCACCGCCGGGCGACAGGGTCTATGACTCGTCAATAGTCTGGCCATCCGGCCAGGCATGGACCACCGCTTTGATCAACGTTGCTAGCGGAATGGCAAAGAAAACACCCCAGAATCCCCACAACCCGCCAAAAATCACCACTGACAGGATAATCACCAATGGATGCAGGTTTACGGCCTCGGAGAACAGTACCGGGACCAGCAGGTTGCCGTCCAGCGCCTGAATAATCAGGTACACGGCAAAGCAACTCCAGAACTCAGTTCCGAGGCCAAACTGGAACAGCGCCACACCCACCACCGGGATGGTTACCACAAAGGCACCGATATACGGGATCAGCACTGAAAAACCGACCAGTACCGCCAACAGCAGAGAGTAATTGAGACCAAAAAGCAGGAAGCCAAGCCAGGTTGCGACGCCTACCACCACCATTTCCAGCACTTTGCCGCGAATATAGTTGGTGATTTGCTGGTTCATCTCTTTCCAGACTTGCCCGGCCAGACCGCGGTTACGCGGCAGTACCCGACGTACAGCATTCAGCATCTGACTTTTGTCTTTCACCAGGAAGAATACCATCAGCGGAACGAGAACCAGATACACCGCCAGCGTCAGCAATCCGACCAACGAGGCCAGCGAATATTTCACCACGGAATCGCCCATATTGAGCATACGTGCGCGCATATTCTCTGCCATCGCATCAATGATGCCGGCATCCATCAACGCCGGATACCGTCGTGGTAAGGTGGCGGCAAAATCAGACAACTTATTGAGCATACCGGGCATGTCACGAATCAGGTAGATCCCCTGCTGCCACGCAACCGGCATCACCACAAACGCCATAAGTAGCAGAATCCCGACAAACACCACCAGCACAATGGATGTCGCCCAACGCCTTGAACAGCCAATGTTTTCCAACCGCACTGTAGGCCATTCCAGTAGATAAGCCAGCACAATGGCAACCAGCAGCGGTGCTAACAGCCCACTAAAGAAGAAAAGGATGCCAAAACCGGCAACCAGAATAATCAGCAAGGCAATAGCCTCTGGGTCGCTAAAGCGGCGGCGATACCATTGCATCAACATTTCGAGCATAAAACCCTTCCATGAACCTCGATAGCGGGATTGCGATCCCGAATTGTATCGAAATGTCACAAAAAAGACTTCGCTTTTTATTGCTGTTTACGCAAAGTGAAAAGACATTTTTCCTGGGTGTTCATCGTCGTATTTCGCAGTTACACTCCCAAAGCTGGCAGAGGGTGAACGATACTTCACAGCACGGGTCAAATGGCTATCTCAAAAAAGAATACAGGACAGAGGTTATGTTCAGGCAGTTGAAAAAAAACCTGGTTGCTACCCTCATTGCCGCACTGGCCCTTGGTCAGGTCGCGCCCGCATTTGCTGACACTGCGGACACCCTACCGGATATGGGAACATCAGCAGGGAGCACGCTTTCCATTGGGCAGGAAATGCAGATGGGCGACTATTACGTACGCCAGCTGCGCGGCAGTGCGCCGCTAATTAACGATCCTTTACTGACGCAATACATTAATACTCTGGGGATGCGTCTGGTCTCACACGCGGACTCGGTCAAAACCCCCTTCCATTTCTTTTTGATTAACAACGATGAAATAAACGCCTTTGCCTTCTTTGGCGGCAACGTTGTGCTGCACTCTGCGCTTTTCCGCTATTCCGATAACGAAAGCCAGCTGGCGTCGGTCATGGCGCACGAAATTTCTCACGTCACGCAGCGTCACCTGGCGCGCGCCATGGAAGACCAAAAACGCTCTGCCCCGCTGACATGGGTTGGTGCGCTGGGTTCTATTCTGTTGGCGATGGCCAGCCCGCAGGCGGGGATGGCGGCCCTGACCGGTACGCTGGCCGGCACCCGTCAGGGGATGATCAGCTTTACGCAGCAAAATGAACAGGAAGCGGACCGCATCGGTATTCAGGTCCTGCAACGCTCAGGATTTGATCCGCAGGCCATGCCGACGTTTCTGGAAAAACTACTCGATCAGGCGCGCTATTCCACGCGCCCGCCGGAAATTCTGCTGACGCACCCCCTGCCAGAAAGCCGTCTGGCGGATGCGCGTAACCGTGCTAACCAGATGCGTCCGACAGTGGTGCAATCCTCGGAAGATTTTTATCTGGCAAAAGCGCGAACCCTCGGTATGTACAATTCGGGCCGCAACCAGTTGAGCAGCGACCTGTTGGATAACTGGGCAAAGGGCAATGTCCGTGAACAACGGGCGGCACAATACGGCCGCGCATTGCAGGCAATGGAAGACAGTAAATACGATGAAGCGCGTAAAGCGCTACAACCGCTGCTGTCTGCCGATCCGAACAATGCCTGGTATCTTGACCTGGCGACCGATATTGATCTCGGCCAGAAGAAAACCAGCGATGCGATTAATCGCCTGAAAAACGCCCGCGACCTGCGCGTTAATCCGGTATTGCAGCTTAACCTGGCAAATGCTTACTTACAGGCCGGTCAGGCCAAAGAAGCGGCAACTATTCTGAACCGTTATACGTTTAATCATAAAGATGACAGTAACGGCTGGGATCTATTAGCGCAAACGGAAGCAACACTGAATAACCGCGATCAGGAACTGGCAGCACGCGCAGAAGGTTATGCGCTGGCAGGACGTCTTGACCAGGCCATTTCTCTGCTCAGCAGCGCAAGCGCACAGGTGAAGCTGGGAAGCCAGCAGCAGGCCCGATACGATGCCCGTATCGACCAGCTACGCCAGCTGCAAGAGCGCTTTAAACCGTACACGAAGATGTAATTATCGCCCCCTTGCCGGATGGCGACGCTGTAGCGTCTTATCCGGCCTACGCCAGACGCGGTATGTAGGCCGGATAAGGCCTTTTGGCCGCCATCCGGCAGTATTGCTATGCAAGGAGAAGTCATGTCAGACGCGATTAAAATCTACCATAACCCACGCTGCTCCAAGAGCCGCGAAACGCTGGAATTACTGAAGTCTACTGGTGTGGAGCCGGAAGTAGTGCTGTATCTCGACACTCCCGCAGACGCAGCAACTTTGCGTAATCTGCTGCAGATGCTGGGCATGTCCAGCGCACGCGAGCTGATGCGCCAGAAAGAAGATCTCTATAAATCGCTCAACCTGGCGGACGAGAGTCTGAGTGAAGAGGCGCTGATTCAGGCGATGGTGGAAAACCCGAAACTGATGGAACGCCCGATTGTAGTTGCCAACGGCCAGGCACGAATTGGACGACCGCCGGAGCAGGTACTGGACATCGTCGGCTAATGTGATGCACCGCAGTCTTTCCGGCTGCGGTACTTACAGCTTCAGAATCTCTTTAACGAACGGAATGGTCAGCTTACGCTGGGCCGTTATCGACGCATGATCCAGCTCATCCAGGGTCATAAACAACGTGCGCATTTCGCGATCCAGACGCTTTAGCAGGAAGCGGCCCACGTCCTCCGGCAGTTCGAATCCGCGCAACCTGGCGCGTAATTGTAATGCCTGAAGCTTATCTTCATCCGAGAGCGGCTGCAGTTTGTAGATTTGCCCCCAGTCCAGACGAGAAGCCAGATCCGGCAGTCCGAGATTCAGCTGCCTTGGCGGGCGATCGCCGGTGATCAGCAGGCGCGTTTTCCCTGATTCCAGGATGCGGTTGTAGAGATCGAAAATCGCCATTTCCCACAGGGAATCCCCGGCCACGCATTCGATGTTATCAATGCACACCAGCGAGAGATGTTCCATGCCATCAAGCACTTCCGGGACAAACCACGTACGCTTATCCAGCGGGACATAGCCGACAGCATCCCCACGCTGAGAAAGCTCGGCGCAGGCTGCGTGCAGCAAATGACTACGGCCCGCGCCTTCACGCGACCAGAGATAGATATACCCGCTATGTTCCTGACGCAGCACGTTTTGCAGCGCGGCCAGTAAAGAGGAGTTATCCCCCGGCCAGAAACTTGCGAAGGTTTCATCGTCAGGAAGATAAAGTGGCAAAGAGAGCTGTGCCGGTGTGTTCAGAGATACCTCAACCCAGGATTTCATAAAATCGCGTTGAGTTTACCACAGAAATACGTCGCGATAGAACCGGGCAGCGATGCCGCCCGGTCAGAGACTTAGTGTTGCGGTCTGTCAGCATCTTCAGCGTCGAGGACGACTTCTTCCGGACGCAGCAGGCTGATCACTTTGAAGATCAGGCTCAGAGCAACGCCGACAATGGTCGCCAGCGCCATGCCTTTCAGCTCAGCCGCCCCAATGTGAACCTTCGCACCGCTCACGCCGATGATCAGAATAACCGAGGTCAGGATCAGGTTTTGCGCTTTGTTGTAATCAACTTTTGATTCAATCAATACGCGGATACCTGACGCGCCAATCACCCCGTAAAGCAGCAGCGAAACGCCGCCCATGACCGGCAGTGGGATTATCTGAATCGCGGCGGCCAGTTTACCCACGCAAGAGAGCAGAATGGCAAAAATCGCTGCCCCGCCAATGACCCAGGTACTGTACACGCGGGTAATGGCCATTACGCCGATGTTCTCGCCGTAGGTGGTGTTAGGCGTGGAGCCAAAGAAGCCGGAGATCACCGTCGACAGGCCGTTGGCGAACATCGAACGGTGCAGACCGGGATCGCGAATCAAATCTTTCTTCACGATATTGGCGGTCACCACCAGGTGTCCTACGTGTTCGGCAATCACCACTAGCGCTGCAGGCAGGATGGTCAGAATAGCCACCCATTCAAAGCGCGGCGTGTAGAAGGTTGGCAGCGCAAACCAGTGGGCCTCGGCAATCGGCGTGGTGTCCACAACGCCCATCACAAATGACAGCGCATAACCTGCCAGCACACCAATCAAAATAGGGATAATCGCCATAAAGCCACGGAACAGCACTGAACCAAATACCGTTACACCCAACGTCACCATCGAGATGATGATAGTTTTAGAGTCAGGCAGTTGCCCTTCAGCAGGCAGCAAGCCCGCCATCCCCGCGGCGACACCTGCCAGCTCAAGGCCGATGACGGCAACGATTGCGCCCATAGCCGCTGGTGGGAACATGACATCCAGCCAGCCGGTACCCGCTTTCTTAACGATGAAAGAAACCAGGCAGAACAGCACGCCACACATAATAAAACCGCCGAGCGCCACTTCATACCCTAACGGCAACAGCAGCAGTACCGGAGAGATAAAGGCAAAGCTGGACCCCAAATAAGCAGGGATTTTCCCTTTACAGATAAAGAGATACAACAGCGTACCAATGCCGTTAAACAGCAAGACGGTAGCCGGGTTGATATGAAACAGGACTGGCACCAGTACCGTGGCGCCAAACATGGCGAACAGGTGCTGCAAACTAAGCGGGATTGTCTGTAAAAGCGGCGGTCTTTCACTCACCCCGATAGCACGGCGCGTCATAGTGTTTTCCTCGAATTATTGTTTGTTATTAGCGATTGGGTTGTTGTTTTATTCAAAAAAAAGCCGACTCTTAAAGTCGGCTTCTTTTTAATTATTCATTTACTTGGTACCAAAAATCTTATCGCCGGCATCGCCGAGTCCCGGAATAATGTATCCGTGCTCGTTCAGCCCCTGGTCGATAGATGCGGTATACAGCTCAACATCCGGGTGCGCTTTTTCCAGCGCGGCAATACCTTCCGGTGCCGCAACCAGCACCAGCACTTTAATGCTGCTGCAGCCCGCGTTTTTCAGCAGGTCGATAGTGGCGATAACGGAACCTCCGGTGGCCAGCATCGGGTCAACAATCAGCGCCATGCGCTCATCAATGTTAGATACCAGCTTCTGGAAGTACGGTACCGGCTCCAGCGTCTCTTCGTTACGGTACATGCCCACCACGCTGATACGCGCGCTTGGGACGTTTTCCAGTACACCTTCCATCATACCCAGACCCGCACGCAGGATTGGCACAACGGTGATTTTTTTACCTTTGATTTGGTCAACTTCAACCGGACCGTTCCAGCCTTCAATGGTCACCTTTTCAGTTTCCAGACCAGCGGTTGCTTCATAGGTCAGCAGGCTGCCAACTTCCGAGGCGAGTTCACGAAAGCGTTTAGTGCTGATGTCGTTTTCACGCATCAATCCCAGCTTGTGTTTGACGAGTGGGTGTTTGACTTCCACGATCTTCATACTCTTCTCCTTTCCTCAGACGAGTGGCAACCACAAAAAAAATCGCCGGATTATACCGCTTTTCCTCTCTGGCGCAACACTGCATACGCTTGATATGGATCAACCAAAGTCATTTGCGTCTGGGAGATGAGTATAAAACACGTCCTACCCGATGAATCAGGATAATTAACAACCCATTGAATTATATTAAAATTCATCGTCAACCAGGATGGCACATTAGTACTTTAAAAAAGATTACTTAGGTGCACGTGCTAATGTCCTAGCACCATCATTATTTTTAGGTGGACGCGAAGTCAATGCGACCAGAGACCTGTAGCAATGACGTAAAATGCTGAAAAATCCGACATAAAAAAGTCTATACAGAGCAGGCTCGCAAACGTTTGCTTTCCCTGTTAGAATTGCGCCGAATTTAACTTTTACTACCAGTAAACACGTGGGGAACCAGGCAGTGACCGATAAAACCTCTCTTAGCTACAAAGATGCCGGTGTTGATATTGATGCAGGGAATGCTCTGGTCGATCGAATCAAAGGCGTAGTAAAGAAAACCCGTCGCCCGGAAGTTATGGGTGGTCTGGGTGGCTTCGGTGCGCTGTGCGCATTGCCGCAAAAATATCGTGAACCGGTACTGGTCTCCGGCACTGACGGCGTAGGTACAAAACTGCGTCTGGCTATGGATCTAAAGCGCCACGACACCATCGGTATTGACCTGGTGGCGATGTGCGTTAACGACCTCGTGGTGCAGGGCGCTGAGCCGCTGTTTTTCCTCGACTACTATGCGACCGGCAAACTGGATGTGGACACCGCAGCCAGCGTCATTAACGGGATTGCCGAAGGCTGCCTGCAGTCTGGCTGTGCTCTGGTCGGGGGCGAAACAGCTGAAATGCCGGGGATGTATCACGGCGAAGATTACGACGTGGCCGGCTTCTGCGTTGGCGTGGTCGAAAAATCAGAAATCATCGACGGCTCAAAAGTGGCTGATGGCGATGTGCTGATTGCGCTTGGCTCCAGCGGCCCGCATTCCAATGGTTATTCCCTGGTGCGTAAAATTGTCGACGTCAGCGGCTGCAACCCAGAAACAACCGAACTGGAAGGCAAATCACTGGCCGATCACCTGCTGGCGCCTACCCGTATTTATGTGAAGTCTATTCTGGAACTGATCGAGAAGGTTGATGTGCACGCAATTGCACATCTGACCGGTGGTGGTTTCTGGGAAAATATCCCGCGCGTCCTGCCAGATAACACCCAGGCGGTAATCGACGAATCCTCATGGCAATGGCCAGCCGTGTTTAACTGGCTGCAAACGGCGGGTAACGTCAGCCAGCATGAGATGTACCGCACCTTCAACTGCGGCGTAGGCATGATTATCGCCCTGCCAGAAGCAGAAGTAGAAAATGCTCTCGCCTTGCTGAATGCAAAAGGTGAAAACGCGTGGAGAATCGGTATCATCAAAGCGTCTGATTCCGAACAGCGTGTGGTTATTGAATGAAAAACATTGTGGTGCTCATTTCCGGAAACGGAAGCAATTTGCAGGCGATAATCGACGCCTGCAAACAGAATAAAATCAATGGCACCGTATGCGCAGTATTCAGTAACAAGGCCGACGCGTTCGGCCTTGAACGTGCGCGAGAGGTCGGTATTCCGGCGCATTCGCTGGAGGCGAGCCAGTTTGCCAGCCGTGAAGCATTCGATCGCCAACTGATACAAGAGATTGATGCCTATGCGCCAGATGTCATCGTATTGGCCGGATATATGCGCATCCTCAGTCCGGCGTTTGTTGCCCACTACGCCGAACGTTTGCTGAATATCCACCCTTCTCTGTTACCCAAATACCCCGGCCTGCATACGCATCGCCAGGCATTGGAAAACGGCGATGAAGAACACGGAACTTCCGTTCATTTTGTCACTGATGAACTGGACGGTGGACCGGTTATTCTGCAGGCGAAAGTACCGGTGTTTGAAGGTGACAGCGAAGATGATGTGACGGCCCGCGTTCAGGCGCAGGAACATGCTATTTATCCGCTGGTCGTCAGTTGGTTTATCGACGGTCGCCTGAAAATGCGCGATAACGCAGCCTGGCTGGACGGTAATCGTCTTTCACCACAGGGTTATGCTGTAGACGAATAATCGGTTAATCAATCTGTAAAGCCGGATGGCGGCATAAATGCCTTATCCGGCCTACGCGTTACTCTCCCCTTTCTCTTCGCTATCAGACGGTTTATTGTCATATTTTTCTGGCACAGTTGGACATCTGAGAGCAATGCTCGCCATAATGATCATGCAGTGTCCCGTGAATGAAACGGAGTAAAAGTGGTAATGGGTCAGGAAAAGCTATACATCGAGAAAGAGCTTAGCTGGTTAGCGTTCAACGAACGCGTCCTGCAGGAAGCTGCTGATAAGTCAAACCCGTTGATCGAACGGATGCGCTTTCTGGGCATCTATTCCAACAACCTCGACGAGTTTTATAAAGTTCGTTTTGCCGAACTAAAACGCCGCATTATTATTAGCGAAGAGCAGGGTTCTAACTCTCACTCCCGCCATCTGTTAGGCAAAATCCAGGCCCGCGTACTCAAAGCCGATCAAGAGTTCGACGGCCTGTACAATGAATTACTGCTGGAGATGGCGCGCAATCAAATATTCTTAATCAATGAGCGCCAGCTGTCAGTCAATCAACAAAGCTGGTTACGTCATTACTTCAAGCAATATCTGCGCCAGCACATTACGCCGATCCTGATTAACCGCGAGACTGATTTAGTCCAGTTTCTGAAAGACGACTATACCTATCTGGCCGTGGAGATCATTCGTGGTGATACCATTCGCTATGCGCTGCTGGAAATTCCGTCCGACAAGGTTCCCCGTTTTGTAAATCTGCCGCCGGAAACGCCGCGCCGCCGCAAACCGATGATCCTGTTAGACAACATCTTGCGTTATTGTCTTGATGACATTTTCAAAGGGTTCTTTGATTACGATACGCTGAACGCCTATTCGATGAAAATGACCCGTGATGCCGAATACGATTTGGTGCACGAGATGGAATCCAGCCTGATGGAGCTCATGTCATCCAGCCTGAAGCAGCGTCTGACCGCGGAGCCTGTTCGCTTTGTCTATCAGCGTGATATGCCCAATGCGCTGGTTGAAATTCTGCGAGAAAAACTGACGATCTCTCGCTACGATTCAATCGTACCCGGCGGGCGTTACCATAACTTTAAAGACTTTATTAATTTCCCTAACGTTGGCAAAGCCAATCTGGTGAACAAGCCGCTGCCTCGCCTGCGCCATATTTGGTTTGATAACGAGAAGTTCCGTAACGGATTTGATGCGATCCGCGAGCGCGATGTTCTGCTCTATTATCCGTATCATACTTTTGAGCACGTACTTGAACTGCTGCGTCAGGCCTCGTTTGACCCGAGCGTGCTGGCAATAAAGATCAACATTTACCGCGTGGCGAAAGACTCCCGCATCATCGATGCAATGATCCATGCAGCTCACAACAGTAAAAAAGTGACCGTGGTCGTCGAGTTGCAGGCACGTTTTGATGAAGAAGCCAACATTCATTGGGCCAAGCGTCTGACTGAAGCAGGCGTACACGTCATCTTCTCCGCACCGGGCCTGAAAATTCATGCCAAGCTGTTCCTTATCTCGCGAAAAGAAGGCGACGAGGTGGTGCGCTACGCCCATATCGGTACCGGGAACTTCAACGAAAAAACGGCACGACTGTATACCGACTACTCTTTGCTTACCGCCGATTCTCGCATTACCAACGAAGTACGTCGGGTGTTCAACTTTATCGAAAACCCGTATCGTCCGGTGACTTTTGATTATCTACTGGTTTCCCCGCAAAACTCACGACGTCTGCTGTATGAGATGATCGACAAAGAGATTGCCAATGCACAGCAGGGGCGCTCTTCGGGCATTACGTTAAAACTGAACAACCTGGTCGATAAGGGCCTCGTTGACCGTCTCTATGCGGCATCCTGCTCGGGCGTGCCGGTTAATTTGCTGATCCGCGGGATGTGCTCCCTGATCCCGAATCTGGAAGGCATCAGTGACAATATTCGCGTGATCAGCATCGTTGACCGCTACCTTGAACATGACCGGGTCTATATCTTCGAGAATGGTGGCGATAAACAGGTATATCTGTCCTCTGCGGACTGGATGACGAGAAACATCGATTATCGTATCGAAGTCGCCACGCCACTGCTGGACCCACACCTCAAGCAGCGCGTGCTGGATATTATCGAGATCCTGTTTAGTGATACGGTAAAAGCCCGTTACATTGATAAAGAGCTGAGTAATCGCTATGTGCCACGTGGAAACCGCCGTAAAGTTCAGTCGCAGCTGGCGATTTATGACTACATCAAATCACTCGAGCAACCTGACACTAGCCTAAATAATTCAAGTGGTGGGAAGGCGGCAAATGAGAAAGCCCCCGGAAACTTACGCCAGTAAGTGACTGGGGTGAACGAATGCAGCCAACACATACACAACTTGAAGTATGACGGATAAACGCTATGCCAATACACGACAAGTCACCACGACCGCAGGAATTTGCTGCGGTCGACCTTGGTTCAAACAGTTTCCATATGGTCATTGCCCGCGTAGTTGATGGGGCAATGCAAATTATCGGGCGACTGAAACAACGCGTACATCTGGCGGATGGACTCGGCGAAGACAATAAGCTGAGCGAAGAAGCCATGGAGCGCGGATTAAGCTGTTTATCATTGTTTGCAGAACGTCTGCAGGGTTTCCCCCCATCAAGCGTCTGTATTGTGGGTACCCATACACTGCGTCAGGCGCTGAATGCCACCGATTTTCTCAAGCGTGCGGAAAAGGTCATCCCCTACCCGATCGAGATTATTTCCGGTAACGAAGAAGCTCGTCTGATCTTTATGGGCGTTGAACACACCCAGCCAGAGAAAGGCCGTAAGCTGGTGATCGACATCGGTGGCGGTTCCACCGAACTGGTGATCGGCGAAGATTTCGAGCCTAAACTAGTTGAAAGCCGTCGGATGGGCTGCGTCAGCTTTGCCCAGATGTATTTCCCGGGCGGCATTATTAACCGGGAAAACTTCCAACGCGCCCGCATGGCAGCGGCACAGAAGCTGGAAACCTTAACCTGGCAGTTTCGTATTCAGGGCTGGAACGTGGCGCTGGGCGCATCAGGCACCATCAAAGCTGCGCACGAAGTACTGCTAGAGATGGGTGAGAAAGATGGCTTCATCACCCCCGAACGACTGGAAATGTTGACCAGCGAAGTGCTGAAGCACACCTCCTTTGCAGCGCTCAGTATGCCGGGACTGTCTGAGGAACGAAAAGCGGTATTTGTCCCCGGACTGGCTATCCTGTGCGGCGTTTTTGATGCGCTGGCTATTCGTGAACTTCGACTTTCCGATGGTGCGCTTCGTGAAGGCGTGCTGTATGAGATGGAAGGCCGCTTTCGCCACCAGGACGTACGCAGCCGTACAGCCAGTAGTCTGGCAAACCAGTACAACATCGACAGTGAACAGGCGCGGCGCGTGCTGGAAACCACTATGCAGATGTATGAGCAGTGGCATACGCAGCAGCCTAAGCTAGCGAACCCACAGTTGGAAGCATTACTCAGATGGGCGGCTATGCTGCATGAGGTTGGATTAAACATCAACCATAGCGGCCTGCACCGTCACTCTGCTTATATTCTGCAAAACAGCGACTTACCGGGTTTCAACCAGGAACAGCAGTTGATGATGGCGACATTGGTTCGTTACCACCGCAAAGCCGTTAAGCTGGATGATCTCCCCCGCTTTACGCTGTTCAAGAAGAAGCAGTTCCTGCCGCTTATCCAGTTGTTACGTCTGGGCGTATTGTTGAATAATCAGCGCCAGGCGACAACTACGCCGCCGACGCTCACGCTGATTACGGACGAGAACCACTGGACATTGCGCTTTCCGCACGACTGGTTCAGCCAGAATGCGCTGGTATTGCTGGATCTGGAAAAAGAGCAGCAATACTGGGAGGCCGTAACGGGCTGGCGACTTAAAATTGAAGAAGAAAGTTCACACGATATCGTCGAGTGAGTCTTTAGCAGGTGCCAGGGTTTCTGGCACCTGTTCTTCCAGGATCTCATCCAACGGCTGCGGTTTACCAATCAGATAGCCCTGCATGTAATCAATTCCCAACGAAATCACTGCACTGCGTATCTCTTCGCTTTCAACATACTCAGCCACCACCATCATTCTTTTCATTCGCGCCAGGTGACAAATAGACGCTACGATTTGGTAGTCGAGGCTATTCGAAACAATATTACGAATAAAGCTGCCGTCAATTTTCAAAATATCGGCACTTACATTTTTCAGCCGTGCATAGCTGGCATAGCCGGTGCCAAAATCATCAATCGCAATCTGGCAGCCGAGTATCTGCAATTGCAGCAACGTTGCCTGCGCCTGCTCCGCATTAGTTAAGGCATTGCTTTCAGTGACCTCAAAAACCAGCTGCCAGGCTTCAATCTGATACTTCGCCAGCAATTGAGCGATATCGATCGGCAATCGGGCACGACACACTGACGTAGGGGATAAATTAATAGCAAAGCGGCGGGCGGGCATGCTTTCCCGATTCTGAGCCATAAACTTCAATGTATTTTCAATCACCCACAGATCGATGCTGGAGGACAAACCAAACTCATGCGCGACGGGTAAAAAGCAATCCGGCATAATGATTTCATCTTCATCCCCTTTCAGACGCAGCAGGATTTCGTGATACACATCCCCGCGTACGCCATAAATGGGCTGCGCCATCAGGAAAAAACGATTGTGCTCCAGCGCCTGCTGCAACCGGTTCATCATCGCCACTTTATCCTTCAGGTCTCGCTGCAGGTGCATGGCACCGCGTCGTTGCAAATTTTCAGGTGCGTTGGTAGCAAGGGAGAGCTCGGCAATGGTGCTAAGTTCACCTAATAACAGATAGATATGATTGACCGGAGAGCGAACATAGCAATAACTGATCCCTACCTGCGGCTGTAAAGGCATGCCATCCCACATAAAGCGAAATTGTTTAATATGTTGATCCAGCGCCTCAATGCGCTGCTGATAGGACTCGGTGTTAAGACGCAGAATTAAATCATTACCAGACAGTTGAAAAACGTATTCATCTTGTTCAAGAAAGGGGGCTACCCAGTGCGCTATTTTTTGCTTGTACTGGATACGCAGCATGATCCCATAATTTTTTACCAGCGGTTCCATGCCGGGGATCTGCAAGAAACAAAGCACAGACCATGGCGCCTTCTTCAGTTCCCGGTTCAACGCACGCAGGTTTGGAAGATGCACCATGGGATCAAAGTACGCCTGACGATAAGTACGTCGACTAATGCCTCTTTGACGCGTCGCCAGCACGGCGATGTAATTCACAATGAAGGAGAAAACAAGGTAGCTCGAAGAGGTGATCGCCAGTTGCGTATCGTAGCCGGAATACCAGGGCATGTAGCTCTGATAATGATGTATTCCCGTAATAAGTATGACTGCCCACATCAGTGAAATAAGCCGATAGCCGTAACGCATTGCCCCCCACAGCATGACGGGTAATAACAGGGACAGGGTGTAATTCGTACTGAATATTGAGCTATTTTCATTTAACGGCATACACAACAGCGCCATCAGCGTTGTCAATACAATCAACCACGCTGCAAACTCTGTTTTCGATACTTTGGAATCAAACTGCTGCTTTAACTGAGAAAAATAGCCACGTAGGTGAAAAGGATTCCGTACCGCCCGAATGATAAAATAGCACAACGGGATACCCACAAGGTTCCCCGTTAGCAATGCCTGATAATTAATCAATGTACCGGTATTAAAAGGCATAACGCCCATCAGGCCGGATTTAGTCGCATACACACCAACAAACGCGGCAAACTGAAAGAGTACCAGGAACAGCGTTGCCGGACAGAACACCTGCCAAAATATGCGCTGAAACATCAGATGAGAGTTGCCGTGAGCCACATTGTTCCGTCGGGGAGTGAATACCCGATACCTTCCCCAACTGAGGACAATAGTAACAATAAAGTGCGTAATGATTGATGCGGCTTCAAACGTCCCAACCTGTGGGAGTTTATACCAACCGATGGCAATGATAATCCCCGGCAATGCTGCCCAGCCAAAAAAGAGCATCAGGCTTATCATCAGTGCTAAAGGAAGATAAAAAAGAACGACAGTACCCGTACTAATATGTGCGTAGGTGTTCACACCACTCAATAAAGGCAACAACAGTGAGGGTAGAATGAGAGGTAATGCCCACCACTTATCTCTAATACTAATATACTTTTTATTAATTTTCATAGATGCTCAGTAGAGTCCCTCACATCCTGAAGGGGTATTCAGACAGGCATCCCACCTGGCTTTAAAACGATGATGTACAAACATCACAATGCCCGTCGATTCTAGTTATCGATTGAGGATGACGTTTGATATATATCAAGAAAAATATTCCTCATTAATCATTTATTACTTTTTTTCTCTTTTGTTATCGTTAATCCATTATTAATGCAAATAATAAAATTATCTTTCATAACATAATGAGATAAAACAACTGATGCATTTTTACATAATGATGAATTGACCATTCCCTCACAGTGTGCCTTAATGTAAGTATCGCCCATCGCTGGGTACACTTGAAGGAACCCTTTGTGAGCCAGGTTACCAGCCTACGAAAACGACACCGATTTAACAGTCGCATGATCCGGATCGTACTGCTTATCAGCTTCCTCTTCTTTTTTGGGCGCTTCGTCTACTCTGCTATCGGTGCATGGCACCACCACCAGGATAAGAAAGAATCCCAACAGAGCAGCTTGTCGCAACAGACTTCTCCCGCACAAACCGACCAACCTTAATCGCTCGCCGCCCTTTGTGATGCTCTGAGCTTCAAGATTCCTTACCGGATGGCTAATCGTCTGACATTTAACCATCCGGTAAGGGATTTGTGTCCCCTTCAGTCACTATTTTTATAACACCACACCTTGCCCCGGCAAATCAATTTTAATTTCCGCACAATTGCACTATCTTTTCGCCTCACGTCGCCGCACTATTCACGCTGACTTTTTATGTTTTTATATTGAACATAAAAAAGACAAACACAGTTTAAACAACCGCTAAGCAATATCTTTAACTAATATAAATAGTGTGTTTATTTATATTCAAAATGTAATTAAAAGTTTATATGAACATTTGACCATTAATATATTCAACAGGGTAATACAATGCAGGGTTTTACATTATTTCCTAAAATACGAAGCGGTTTTGAGTGGGTCGCCGGACACAGCGATGCGGTGATTCAATTTGGTTGGAACATCGTTGCCGCCGCGATTTTACTATTTATCGGTAAATTTATCTCACGGCTGCTTTCTCATGGGCTGGAGAAACTGCTGTTAAAGCGTAGAGTGGATGTCACCATTATCCAGTTCTTCACAGCATTAGTCCGCTACATCATCCTTGCATTTTTTGTCGTCGCAGCCCTGGGCCGCATTGGCATCGAAACATCATCCATTATTGCCATCATTGGTGCCGCCGGGTTGGCCGTTGGCCTGGCGCTACAGGGTTCGCTGTCCAACTTTGCGGCTGGCGTGCTGTTGGTTTCCCTACGTCCATTTCGCGCCGGCGAGATCGTGCAAATTGGCGTGGTTACCGGAACGGTGGAAAAGGTGCATCTCTTCTCAACCACCCTGCTCACCGCCGATAGCAAAGAAGTGGTGATCCCCAACGGTAAGATTATCTCTGACAATATTATTAACTACTCTCGCCACCCGTTTCGCCGTATCGACCTGGTAATTGGCGTTGGCTATCAGAGCCGTATTGCCGATGTGAAACACGTCATTAATCACATCATCGAGCAGGATGAACGCATTGATCAGAGTCGTGGCGTGACCGTACGCCTGGGCGAACTTGCTGCCTCATCGCTAAACTTCTACGTTCGCGTTTGGGTACGTAACGGTGAATACTGGAATACGTATTACGATCTGCTGGAAAATATCAAAGAAGCGCTGGACGCCAACCATATCGATTTGCCATATCCGCAGATGGATATCCGTGTGCAAAACGTCTCATCACAACCACAACCGCAGCTACAACTGGTCGATTAATCTACCGCTTCCTCTATCACTAATAGAGGAAGCATTGACCGCCTCTAGGTTAATGAGCAAAAAACGCCCTAAATTCTGTTCTTTTCACCCACCTCTATCAAGCATATTTATAAGATAGGCAACGCGCATTCACAACCCACAAAGCAAATATAAAACAAATCATATATCCCATTGTTATAAAACAAAAAAATATCGATAAATCGCTAAAAACCAATAGGTTTACTTTTGCAAGTGAGCAAGATTAAATGCGTTGATTTTTCTATGTGATTAACAAGGAATAGTAATGAACTTTAAAAAATGCGCCTTACCTGTAGCATTAGTTGCCTGCTTTGCCCTCTCAGGCTGCCAGTCCAACGCTGACGAACATGCGGCTGATGTTTATCAGACGGATCAACTTAACTCAAAGCAAGAGACCAAAACGGTCAATATCATTTCGGTTCTGCCTGCTAAAGTGGCTGTCGATAACACGGCAAATAAACGTGCAGCACAAACAACCGGCGCCATTCTGGGCGCAGTGGCTGGCGGCGTAATCGGCCATAATGTCGGCTCACGCAGCAACACCAACACCGCGACAGGGGCCGTTGTAGGCGGTACTGCGGGTGCTGCTGCGGGTTCAATGGTAAACGATAAAACTCTGGTAGAAGGCGTATCGTTAACTTACAAGGAGGGTACGAAGGTTTATACCTCAACGCAGGTCGGCAAGGCTTGTCAGTTTAGTACCGGTCTGGCTGTCGTCATCTCTACCAGCTACAACGAGACTCGAATTCAGCCAAATACGAAATGCCCTGAAAAAAGTTAATGATCGGGGAACATATGAAAAATATCGTTCTGGCTACCTTTCTCTGTACTCTTAGCAGTGTAGCGTTTTCATCGTCTTTGCAGGATCAGCTTTCGGCAGTAGCGCAGGCTGAACAACAAGGAGTTAACGAGGAAAAAAAACAGCACGACGATTGGGTAGCTGAGCGCAATAAGCAGATCCAACAGGATAAGCAGCGGCGTGCTAACGCCCAGGCAGCCGCGAATAAAAAGGCGGCTGCGGCTAACGCTGAGAGACAAGCCCGGCAGGATAAACGTGACGCCGAAGCCTCTATGGATAAGAAAAGAGACCAGGGTTATGAGGATGAACTTCGCAGTTTAGAAGTCCAGAAACAAAAACTGGCTCTCGCCAAAGAGGAAGCTCGTGTTAAACGAGAAAACGAGTTCATCGATCAGGAACTGAAAAGCAAGGCGGCGCAAACCGACGTGACGCAGTCTGAAGCCGATGCCAACAGAAATATCTCTGAAGGCGGACGCGATCTCCTGCAAAGCGAAGGGAAAGCCAGAGAGAAAAAATCAGACAGCTGGTTTAACTAGTTCTCACAATCGCCATTCAATCCACTTCGTAGTTCGTGCATTTTTTCAACACAACCCTCTGGCTACAGAGGGTTTCTCACAAATAGCCAATGAATACAATTTTTATATAATAAATTTAATCACCCGTATTCACCCAAACGAATACATGGTTACCCGTCCAGATATAGGTCACATCACATCACCGCACCACACCTGGTTTGGCTCCGTTACGGCGAACTGTCGCTCAAGATGATTCGGGATGGCAACGTGCTCATGACCGCCACGCTTATACCGGTGAGTCGGCTGCTGGCAACTGACCAGCCCCAGCTCTTTCATGAGCCTGCCGGCAAGCCAGCGCCCCATCTGATAGCCTCTCTGGGTTACCATAGCGGCGATGCTTCTTGCTCCGGCCGAACCGTGGCTGATGCCATGCAGCTCAAGTACCTGACTGCGTAATACAGCCCGTCTGCCGTCTGGCTTTTCAGGGCGGTTTTTCCAGTATTTGTAGCTATGCGATGAACCCCGAATACGTGGCAGAGTGTGGCCACTGGATAACGCGCCCTGAGTTTCCCGATTAACGAGAACTGTTCAGGGAGTCTGACATCAAGAGCGCGGTAGCCTTTTTTAGAATATCGCTTTCCATTTCAATATGTTGCAGCTTTTTCTTTAGCTCACGTATTTCGATTTGTTCCGGCGTTATCGGGGAAGCTTCTGTCGTTTTGCCCTGACGCTCATCACGCAGTTGTTTAACCCATCTCGACATCGTGGAAAGACCAACATCCATTGCCTTAGCAGCGTCAGAGACGGTGTAATTTTGATCGACAACCAACTGAGCAGATTCACGTTTGAATTCAGGACTGAAATTTCTTTTTTTCATTGGTGCACCTGTGTTGTTCTGAGGTGAGCATATCACCTCTGTTCAGGTGGCCAAATTCAGTGTGCCACTACAATGCATTCTGGCACAGCAAAGCTGCGCCGGTGTTAGAGGCGTTAAATCGCTATGTTGGACTGACCCCACCCCGGTAGACGGTCCTGCCCTATAG